>DAOTTU010000045.1:0-47696 GCA_034437655.1 Anaerolineae bacterium | reverse complement strand
CTGACGCACCATCCTATTCACCTGGTGGGTCTTTTTCATTTCGGCAGTTTGGCTATCAGCTTCAAGTGCTGTTTCAAACGCTGTTGATCCCCTTCCTCGCGATTTTCACAGCACTGATTGTTGGTGCCATCATGATCTTGCTGGCCGGGCGCGACCCCATCGCCGCCTACGAAGCGCTGGTTGAAGGGGCACTGCTTGAACCCCGTGGCTTGATCCAATCCTTACTGAAAACCGCACCGTTGATCCTTTCAGGTTTGGCGGTGGCAGTCGCATTTAAGGGAGGCTTATTCAACATTGGGGCACAGGGGCAACTGATCATGGGGTCAGTGGCGGCAGCGTGGGTTGGCTATACTGATCTGGGTGTACCGGCATGGTTGCATATCACACTGGCGTTTACGGCGGGGGCCATGGCCGGGGCTATCTGGGGCGGTATTCCGGGAGCGCTCAAAGCCTACACCGGGGCCCATGAAGTGATTACAACCATCATGTTCAACTTCATTGCCAGCCGCATTGCTGAATGGCTGATTTCGGGCGGCAGCAGCGATGGCTCCATTCCCCCCGGGCCGATGGCAGACCCTGAAGCACTGGGTGTCCAACGCTCACGCCCGGTGATAGAGGAGGCACGGCTACCGATTGCTTTCGACTATCCACCGCCCAACGACCCGCTCAACATCGGGATTTTCATTGCCATTGCAACCGCCATCATCATCTTGATTTTGATCAACCGTACAACATTCGGCTTTGAACTGCGCATGGTCGGCTTGAACCCCAACGCAGCGCGATATGCTGGCATCAATGTCAAACGTCAGACCATCATGGCGATGGCGATTGCAGGCGGTTTGGCGGGTATGGCCGGGGTGATTCAAACGCTGGGCGTCAACGGACACTATGAAGCCAACCAGAGCCTCGGGCTTGGCTTTGACAGCATCACGGTTTCACTACTGGCAGCCAATAACCCCATCGGTATCATCTTTTCGGCGGGGTTGTTCGGAACGATGGAACAGGGTGCAACGCGGATGCAACGCACGGGTGTTGCGCCAGAGCTTATTGTGGTGATTCAAGCATTGATTCTGATGTTCATCGCTGCACCACAAATCATTCAGTATCTATACCGGGTGCGCGTTTCGGGCAATGCCGGGCAGCGTCTCAGCAGCGGCTGGGGTTCGCAATAAGGAGTACAATGCTATGAGTGGCGTTGATTTTGTAGTTGTGTTTGCCGTACTCAGCGCGACGATTCGCCAGGCTATCCCGCTAATTTTAGGGGCAATGAGCGGCATCTCTAGCGAGCGCTCTGGTATCGTGAACATCGGTATTGAAGGCATGATGTTAATGGCAGCCTTCACTGGCTTCACCACAAATGTCTTTTTGAGTAACGCTGAGCAGTTTGGCGATATTTCGGACAATTCGCGTCTGTTTTTATCCGTTGCGGCCGGGTTGCTAGCCGGTGGCATGATGGGATTGTTGCACGCGGTACTCTGTATTCAATACAAAGTTGACCATATCATCAGCGGTACAGTTATTAACCTGCTGGCGGCGGGCGTCACGGGCTATTTCTACAACGCAAACGCTGAAACCAGCGGCAAAATGCCAAGCATCATTAGCAACCCGTGGGACGATGACCATTTTTTGCACGACATCGGTGTGGTGTTGTTTGATAAAGACATCATCACCTACCTGACCTTTATCCTCGTGGCGATCATGACATTCTGGTTGTTTGGCAGTGTATGGGGCCTGCGGACACGCTCTATCGGTGAAAATCCCCGCGCCGCTGATACGCTCGGTGTAAACGTTTATCGCCTGCAATACACCAATCTGTTCCTGAGCGGGGTGTTGGCCGGGTTGGCTGGCGTATACCTGACGATTGCCGATGTGGGCATCTTTGAGCGTAACATGACGGCGGGTAAGGGCTTTATTGCGCTGGCGGTGATGATTTTCGGCAAGTGGCACCCGGTCGGGGCGCTAGGTGGCGCGTTGCTTTTCGGCTTCTTGACGGCATTACAGAGTCAATTGCAATTTCTGGGGATCGTGGTGCCGCATCAATTGGTGGCGCTGTTGCCATATGTGGTGACGGTGGTGGTGCTGGCTGGTTTCGTGGGGCAAGCACGTCCTCCGGCACATGTCGGGCAAAGCTACGAGGTCGAAGGAAATTGATAAGCTGGTTAGCATAAAATGCAAAAAGGCACCCTCTTGCAGGATGCCTTTTTTGTGTGCCGAAGGTGGGAGTCGAACCCACACTCTCAAAAGAGAACTGCGCCCTGAACACAGCGCGTCTGCCAATTCCGCCACTTCGGCGTTTTGCGTGAAAAGCATTCTAGACCAGTGTCATTGTGCTGGCAAGGGTCAGTTTTCCCTTGATTCAAGCGTCTGCTGTTTCAGTGATGACCTGCTGTGAGCCGTCGCGTTTTTCCAGATAGCGCTCTACCCAGGCGCGGTCATATTCACGCACGAATTCTTCAGCTTTTTCGACCAGTTCACGGTTGCCAATGAACAACGGGCAGCGTTGATGCAGGCTATGTGGTTCAATATCAAGAATCGGTGAAACACCATCTGAGGCTGCTCCCCCGGCCTGTTCGGCAAGGAAAGCCAGCGGCGCACATTCATACAGCAGTCGCAACTTGCCACCAAAGCCATCTTCTGAGTGCAAGTCTCCCGGGTACATAAATACGCCACCTTTGAGCAGATTACGATGAAAGTCTGCTACCAGAGAGCCGATATAGCGTTGCGAGAGTGGTTTGTGCCCTTCGCCATAAATGCCTTGAATCCACTTCACGTAGCGACGGACGCCCGGTGTCCAATACTTTTCATACCCTTGATTGACGCTGTAATACGAGGCTTTTTTCGGGACGCGGATGTCTTCATGGCTGAGCAAGAACTCACCGACACTGGGGTCCAGCGTAAAGCCATGCACCCCCAGCCCGGTACTATAGACCAGCATGGTACTTGCGCCATAGATGACGTATCCCGCCGCAACGATATTACGCCCCTTTTGCAAGACATCGCTTTTGGTGCCGCGTGGATGGTCAGATTTTTTGCGGAAAATGGTGAAAATTGTGCCGATGCTCACGTTGACGTCAATATTTGACGAGCCATCCAGTGGATCATAGACCAGCACATACGGGCCCGAGGGATGGTGTTCTGGCACAGGCTGCACGTCTTCATGTTCTTCGCTGGCCATCATAGAAACGCGCCCGGTGTGGTCGTTCATTTGAAAGATGGTGCGGTCTGCAAAGACATCCAGTTTTTGTTGAGCTTCGCCATGGACATTCTCAGAGCCAGCCGTACCGAGGATATTCACCAGCCCGGCGCGGGTCGTCTCACGAGCAATAATCTTAGCAGACAGCGCAATGTCGTACAGTAATGATGTGAACGTGCCCGTTGCCTCTGGAAACCGTTTTTCTTGTTCGAGGATATGCCGTTCAATCGTGACGATTTTTGCCATTAGTTGTTACGCCTCATTTACCTTGCCGAACCGTCGGTCACGCATTCCATAGCTTTCAATCGCCTTGCGGAGTTCATCGCGGTCAAAGTCGGGCCAGTAGGTTTCGGTAGTGTAATATTCGGCATAAGTTGCCTGCCATGTCAAGAAATTGCTCATGCGCATTTCACCACCGGTGCGCACAATCAAGTCTGGGTCGGGTTGACCAGCAGTGTACAAATGCGCGTTGATGAGTTCTTCCGTGATGTCGTCTGGTGCAATGCCCTTAGCAATAAGCTGGCGCACAGCCCGCGTAATTTCAGCGCGTCCACCGTAGTTAAACGCAACGTTCAAGGTCAGCCGAGTGTTGTCTGCCGTAAGTTCGACTGCCTGTTTAATTTTGTTCTGCAGGCGCTTTGACAGGGGCGCAAGCTCACCAATATGGCGCAGTTGAACCCCTTTTTCGTGCAGATGCTTCAGTTCGCGGTCAATGTAGAAGTCGATGATCTGCATCAAAAAGTTTACTTCGGCACTGGGGCGGTGCCAGTTTTCAGTAGAAAACGCATACACCGTGACATAATGCACCCCAAATTCGCCGCACGCTTCAAGCACGCGTTGCAGGTTTTCCACGCCCTGGCGATGTCCTTCGCTGCGTTTAAGCCCACGCTGCTGTGCCCAGCGACCGTTACCGTCCATTATAAATCCGATATGTGCTGGCACAGGCTCACTGATACTCATCAGGTTGTCTTTCTGATTTTTTTGTAAAGAGAGGCTAAAAACGTCTCCGAACTTTCATCCACAGACCGTTTTAGACATCCATAATTTCATCTTCTTTGCGCTTGCCAGTTTCTTCGACTTTCTTGATATAGTCGTCAGTCAACTTCTGGGCTTCTTCTTGCGCATTGTGCATAGCATCTTCCGAAATATCGCCACCCTTTTCTGCTGCTTTAATTTCTTCCATTGCAGTGCGGCGGATATTGCGAACTGACACTCTTGATTCTTCCAGACGTTTATTGACGCGCTTCATCAACTCTTTGCGGCGGTCGGTCGTCAGGGGGGGGATATTCAAACGAATCACACTACCGTCGCTGGACGGGGTCAAGCCCAGGTCAGAAGCCAGCAGCGCCTTTTCGATATCGCCAATCGTTGTGCGGTCGTAGGGGTTAATCATGATCGTTTGTGGCTCTGGAATGCTAATGCCAGCCAGTTGAATGAGCGGCGTCGCTGTGCCATAGTATTCAACAGTGACTTTTTCAACCAACGCCGTCGAGGCACGCCCGGTACGGATACCCTGCAAGTCAGACTCTAGCACCTGCAAGGTTTGCTTCATTTTTGTTTCAGCGTCCCTGAGAATACTCTTTGGATCATTGCTCATTTTCCATTACTCCGATTGTAGAGGCCAAAACCCATTGGATGGGATTGTTGCGGATTCGATACGGATTGTCAATCTATCAAACATTGCGATCAGCCAGTCGTTTATAACAATGTACAGACTGCCTGCACCTGACTTAAGTCAATACGACGTGACAATTACCTTTAAATTATACAAAATGATGACCGGAAAAAAAGTTATTCTTAGGTGTAACTTGAGGTGAGGAAATATATTTTTTTGTGATTTGACAGGTCTATAGAAGAAATCAAAGGAGAGTAGCTGCTAATGCCGAAAATCTGAAGACCTGTCATCAATCAGTCGAGTAGCGGCACAGCATAGAATTGCCTGATGTTTCACTGCTGGCGTAGTGACAACCCCAACCGCCGTGCATTTCCATCAATGTGCAAAATACGGGCTTGTACCTTGTCGCCTTCTTTGACGACGTTGTATGGGTGCAAGAAGTGCCCCTCTGCCAGTTCAGAGACATGCACCAAGCCTTCCAGACCTTTTTCAATGCAAACAAAGGCCCCAAAATCAACCACATGGGTCACCGTCCCTTCGATCAGTTGCCCAACGGCATAGTTCTCTTCGACAGTCTGCCAGGGATCGGGTTGCAAGCGTTTGAGGCTCAAGGCAACACGGCCATCGTCAGCATCGACATCAAGCACATACACACGCACATGTTGACCGGCCTGCACCACATCTGACGGGTGACGTACACGCCCCCAGCTTAGCTCACTGATATGAATAAGGCCTTCAACGCCGCCGAGGTCAACAAAAACACCAAACTGAACCAGATTGGTCACATACCCTTCACACGTGTCGCCGGGGCTGAGTGTGGTTAAGAGGTCATCGCGGGTGCCTGGTGGTACAGTCGCCGCACGCTCAGAGAGGATCAGGCGTCCATTAATACGCGATAGCTCAATGATTCGCAGGCGCAGCAAACGCCCAACGTAACCCATCAACGCATCTCGCCGTGATGGTAGACTGTAGTCTTCAATTGGAAATTCAACAAGCTGACTCGCTGGAACAAAGCCCTGCAATGTCCCCCATTCTACCAGTAAGCCACCCCGGTTGAAGCCCACCACACGCAACTCGACGGTGGTATCTGTTTCGAAAACCTGCTGCGCCTGTTGCCAGTCAGCAGAAGCCCCTACCCCGGTGGTGTCTGGTGCGGCTACACCGTTGGTGTGAAGCGTATAGTCTTCGATATCGGTGCTGGTTGATGGTACGGGTGGTACTTCTTCTTCCATCGCCATTTCTGCGGCAGCCAGTAATGCGGCCCAGTAGCCTTCATCTGTTGGTGGCTCTGGCGGCATATCGTGACGACGTGCTTCTGCTGAAGACATCGCAGTTATCTCCCAATCGCTACTCTACAAGGTGAACAGACCTGCAAATTACAATACAAAATAATTTATGAAAATTGCAATCACATATTACTTTGATTATAGGAGATTGCGAAAAGTGCTGTCAAATCAGCGCAAATTTTCACAATAATAAACTGACCACACCGCGTTAAGATGCGATCAGTTTTTGTGTTAACAATCGAGCGTGGAATAGTGTCGGGGGCTACTCGTCCACGGATAGTTCGAAGATATAAATTGCCCGAATGTCTTCCCATGTCACTTCTACATCAAGAATATAGGAACCACCCGGTACATCGACATCGAATACGATCAAGCGGCGATTTGCTTGCGTTTCTTCGAAGACTGTTTCAAGACCACGACGTGAGCGTAGTTCGACATCAAGCAGTAACGGGCGTTCGTCGAAGTCAACTTGAACGCTGACGCGGGTACCCAACGCAATCTCTGGCAGCTCCATTTCTTCAGCAAGTTCGGGCGGTGTTGTGAACGTCTCGCAGGTTGCCTCATCGGTCGCGTCTGTGCAGAACTGACCGCCAAGCGGCGTAAATTCTTCGCCATCCACCAGCAGCACTATTGGGGGTGCGCCCACGTCTTCAAGCGTGACAACATCCTCGTCAGTGGTCCCAGCATCTGTACCAACTGGTGTTGGCGTCGCAGTTGAGGTGGCAGGAATATCGGTTGGCGTCACAGAAGCAGGCACGGGGCTCGTCGTTGGCGAGGCAGTTGTGCTAGCGGTTGCTGTAGCTGTCTCAGTAGCGGTTGCCGTGCTGGTGGGCGTATCGGTCGCTACAGCCCCAAAGGGTGTCACCGTAAAGGTAGGCAGGTCTGGGTCCCGGGTTGGGGTCGCCGTGGCAGTCGGCGTTAACGTTGCGCTCGGGGTAGCGGTAGCGGTAGCAGTTGCAGAAGGTGTGAATGTTGCCGTGTTGGTTGGTGTCGGGCTCGCGGTGTTGGTTGGGGTGTTGGTCGGCGTATCCGTAGCAGTCACCGTAATCGTACTGGTTACAGTAGCAGTAACGGTAGCAGCGGCAGTTGGCTCTGTGATATCGTCGGTCGCCTGTGGTGCGCTGAGGTCATCGTCGTCGGTGGTTGCGGTAGCAGTTGATGGTGCTGTGCTGGTTGGGCCAACCGTAGGAGTCGTATCATCGGTTGCAGTGGCAGCGGCAGTCAATGTTGATGTGGGCGATGGTGGCGCTTCAGTGTCCGTTGCCCCTGGACCAGGGACGACTGTTTCAGTGACACCCGTTGTTGGGGTTGGGGTTGCTGCACTATCATCACGCTCGTCGGTGGGTGTTGTGGTTGGTGTGGTATCCATCTCGGTAGCAGTGGGACCAGTGTCATCCGTTGGCGTGATGGTCGGCTCTGTGAGTGGTGCTTCAGCTGGTGTCGTTGTTGGCTCTTGCGCGACAGCGACCGGGCCGATTGCCAATGCAAAGACCGTATTCACTACAGCATCGGTCTGCGCCAGATCATTGTAGAAAGCGTCTAACTCAATTCGATATTCCCCATTCGCGAGGTCTTCGAGTTGGAATTGCTGCACATCGTCAGCAGTAAATGCAGTCTCTTGTACAACACTATCTTCTGCATCTACCACACGAACAACAATTTCTGCCGGGGGAACACCAACCGTCTGGGAAAGCGTAATCGCGTCGCCACCGTCGGCTCGTAACGCATCAGGCTGGGCCGGGCTTGCGCCAATGTCACACCGAATATTGCCGAAGCCTTCTGGCCAGCAGATGTTGGTCTGGGTACCGGTAGCGGTTTCATCTTCCGCAATCAAGACGAATTGTGGTTGTTCAGGGGCAGTGAAATCTTCCCCACCGTCATCAGTCTCGCCACATGCAATAACAAAGAGCGCCGTGGCTATCAACACAAAAAAGAGCCTCAGTTTAGAAACCATGTGGCGTCTAACTCCCCTTTTGAACCAAAAACGAGTGATGCATTATTGATACCAATCATTGCGTATAAACGGCGCAAGTGCCAGCTTTATCAGGTATTCATACGCGGTCTGGCGTGTGAGCAAGGCATCCGTGAGTAAGCCGATTGCACCGAGTCCGTGTTTGGTATTGCTGGCACCACTGATATGATCCATCGCGGCCCCAAGCTCAGCGCCATCACGTATCATGTCTGCGACGGTCGGCGGAAGTTGTACGCACGAACTACCACCAACACCTGTACGTCCATCCGCATCCACAATCGCACACCATGCGCAGGTGAGCAACCCAAACTCTGTTTCTTGCACGCCGCCTTCAAGGCCGACGCCAAAAGCAGCCGTTGTCGCCTGCTGTAAGGCTGCTCGCGCCCGGTTTACAGCACCTCGGCGGGTTTCTTCATCACCAAAAGGTTGGTCAGAAACCCCGGAAGACACAGCAACAGTAATAAACATTGCCCCATCAAACTGCTCAGACAGAACATGTTCGACCGCCTGACGCTTTACCGGGTTCTGCGATCCAATTGCGATTTTCATGACCTATGCTCCAATCAGGGGCATTGTAGCACCGTGTTCTTGAAAACACCAACTTCTCCCGACTTCTGTTGACTACGGCCGGTTTTCGCCTATGATAACGCTGAAGGAGAGCAACTATGAGTCTGGATACTTTTGGAATTAGCGCCCTCGTTGACGAGTTTACGCAACAACTCGTTGGTGGGCGTGTACAGGATAGCGTCGAACTCGACCGCGAGACGTTCGGCTTTGAAATTTACGCCAACCGCCAGCGCCACTATCTGCTTGTCAGTGCCAACAAACAAGAACCGCGTGCCCTCATCGCACCAGACAAGCTGCGGCGGGGTGTGCAGACGCCATCAACACTGGGATTGTTGTTGCGAACCCGCATTGAAGGCACACGCTTAAACGCTGTTCGTCAACCGCCGTGGGAACGGATTATCATTTTCGAGTTTTCTGACGCCGACAGCGAATTAGAACTGGTTGTCGAAGTGATTCCGCGCCGGGCCAATATCATCCTTGTTGAAGGCAGCACTATCCTTGACTGCGCACGACGGATTGGCCCAAAGGATAACCGGTATCGTATCATTTTGCCCAAACATGAATACGTCGCGCCGCCGCCCATCGAAGGCAAAACTGAGCCGGCCGAGGTTACACCAGAGACGATTGATCGCTTTTTGCGCCAAAAACCCAAAGACAAAGCCTGGTCTGCGCTGGTGGGGGGGATTCTGGGTTTTAGCCCATTGATCGCCAGGGAAGTCGTCCACCGCGCCTATCAAGACCTCAGCGTCAAAGCACAGGATGCCAACCCATATAATCTGCACGCCGCATTTGAATCTTTTGTACCACGTCTCTTGCGACATAATTGGCAACCGGGTGTGATTCTGGATGAATTGCAACTGCCCAAAGATGCCGTTGCGTTCGAAGTCACACACCTCGCCTATGAGCGCACCGACAGCCTGAGTGCAGCACTAAACCGGGTTCACGGTGAAATGGAAGGTGAAGCCGCCTATAACGCCGCCCGCGAACCGATCCGCAAACAGATTCATAATGCCCGCGACCGTGTGCAGCGTAAGCTCAGCTCACTGGAACGTGAACTGGCCGACGAAAGCGAAATTGAGAAGCTACGCATGTCGGGTGAGTTACTGCTGGCCTATCAATACACGATTGAGCCTGAGCAGGAGACATTAGAAGCGCAATATGATCCCGAAGGCGACCCGCTGCAAATCAAGCTCAACACAGAACTCACACCGCTGGAGAACGCCCAGCGTTACTTTGAGCGCTACGACAAGAAGAAACGCGCTCTGGAACAAATCCCCAAACGCATTACGCTAACCCGAAATGAACTCGCTTACATTGACCAGCTTGAATCCGATCTGGATATGTCTGGCAATTGGAACGACATTGGCGAGGTGCAAGACGCGCTACAACGCAACGGTTACTGGCAAGGCAAACGTTATTCTACGCCAAAGGGTGGGAAATCTGCGCCGTATAAAGTCACGACGAATGCCGGATTTGTGATTTTTGTGGGACGCAACTCGCGCCAGAATGATGAACTGGTAGACCGGAGTGATCCCTACGACCTGTGGCTTCATGCTCGGCGTGTAGCGGGGGCGCATGTACTCATCAAAACCAATGCCAAAGAGGTGCCATCAGACGTGCTTGAAGAAGCGGCCGCCTACGCTGCCTATTACAGCAAACACCGCAACGAAGACAAAGTTGAGGTTATGGTGGCCGAAGCGCGGCACGTACGCAAGCTCAAAGGTGGACAACCCGGCCAGGTAACAGTGCATCAAGAGCGCAACAGCATCTTGACCCGTCCACAACCTGTGGAGCGTGATAAGTCGTCATAAGGCTCACCTCATGAAATTGATCTACGCTATGTTCGTCTGGATGGCAGGCGTCGGCTTTCAACACACCACCGACGTTGACTTCCCCTTTGGTGTCGTTGTGGTTGTCAGTGCTTTTGCTTTTGCGCTGGTGTGGATGCGGGAGGTGCGCTGGTGGCGGTGGCTGGCGTTGGGCGTGTTGCTGTTCAGTCTGGGGGCGTGGCGTTTTTCAGCAGTGCAGGGCAATACCACCGATGCGCTGGTGCCCTTACAAAATCAAGGCACTGTAAGTGTTGAAGGTGTCGTCGTACGCGAACCAGATACCCGCGACACGGTGACCCTGTTACGGGTAGAGGTGGATCGTGTGCTGTGGTTGGGCACATGGCGCGAACGGTCTGGGGCTGTGCAAATGTTGGTCGGTGCAGAAGATGAGATCAACTTTGGCGACCGGATCGTTGCGACGGGGGTCCTGCGGCCAGCGGCGGTGCTGGACACCTTTAACTATGGCGATTATCTGGCGCGGCGCGGCATCAATAGTGTAATGTCGCCCCGTGATGTTAACGTTATTGGCAGCGGCGAAGGCTCTCAGTGGCGCGGACTACTTCTCAGCATCAAACAACGTGCCGAATTGAACATTGAGCGCAACCTCCCCGAACCACAAGCTAGCCTGTTAACGGGGATTTTGCTCGGTGACGACAACGATATGCCGCCAGAGGTCGAAGATGCTTTCATTGCAACTGGCACCTCGCACATTATCGCCATTTCAGGCTTCAACATGGCGCTCATCGCTGGCTTGATTAGCAGTACGCTCGGCAACCTACTGACGCGGCGCTGGTTGGTGTTCTGGCTCAGTGTGACGTTGATTCTGGGCTATACCGTTTTCGTCGGCGCAGAGCCTTCCGTGTTGCGGGCGGCGGTGATGAGCAGCGTCCTTGTGCTGGGGCAAACCATACGCCAAAACACGTTCGTCCCGGCGTCGCTGGCCTTTGTCGTGTTGGTGATGGGGATGCTTGACCCGTGGATGCTGTGGGATGTCGGATTTCAACTTAGCTTTGCGGCGGTGCTGGGTATGATGCTACTGGTTGAGCCGATGGAGAACTTTTTGCAGCGCACAACACAGGTTGCTTATGGTTATCGTGTCGGACGCTGGTTGCGGGTTACACTTTCAGAAGCATTCGTAGTCAGTCTGGCAGCGCAGATTTTCGTCTTGCCGCTGATTTTGCATTATTTTGGACGTCTCTCAGTGTTATCGCTGCTGGCGAATCTGTTGATCGTACCCGTACAAGCGTTTGTGCTGGTCATCGGAGGAATGGCAACAATGATAGGTGTGCTGTGGGAGCCACCTGGCAGGGTAGTTTTTCCAGCAGTGTGGTTACCGCTCAGTTGGACGACGTTCATAGTGCGTGAACTAGCCGAGGCACCGTGGGCTTTGCTCGATTTGCGCATTTCTTCCGCCGTGTTGGGAATGGGAGTGATTGTTGGGCTGGGCATGACGTTCTTGGCAGCGACTGATCCCTATCGTTACCGGGCGTTTTTGCGGCAAAGCGGGGTATGGCTGGCAGCAGGGGTTGTTTTTATTGTGGCGTTGTCTTTGCTGGCGACACTCTGGCAGCGGCAAGTTAACCAGCCCGACGGTCGGCTGCACGTGACCTATCTCGACGCCGGGTTAAGCAATAGTGTGCTGATTGAATCTCCTGATGGTGCCTTATTTCTGATTGACGGTGGCCCCTACCCCTCGCGGCTATTGAACGCCATTGGCGACCGGGTGCCGGCCCACAAGCGCACTATCGACACACTATTCATCTCCCACGATGATGATGAAGACATCGGCGCAATTCACACGCTAGCCGAGCGCTACACCATCCAAACAGTGATTACTGCCGTCCGTGATAGTCGCGAACAACGCTACGTTGACTTACTCAGCGACCTTGAAACGGAAGGCACCGTCATCCTCAACGCCGACGAGGGACACCGCATTCAGACCAGTGACGGGGTTTTGCTGGAAATCCTTGCGCCGCAGCGGTGGGAAGGTGTAGAAGGGGGGCTTGTTGTGCGTTTAAGTTACAAGGACGCCGTTTTCCTCTTTACCCATGAACTCGACACGCCACAAGAAACACAATTGCTGCAAGACACCTACCGCATACAAGCGACGGTTCTACAGGTCGCAGACCACGGCCGCCCGGGCAGCAACAGCCAACGTTGGGCAGCTACGGTGGGGCCACAGGTCGCTGTGCTGCAAAACGACCCCAGTCATTTTCAGTCAGAGGTCGTGACACAGGTGATTCAGAATTTCGGTGGCGCGTACCTGTATCGCACCGATGAACATGGACATATCACCATCAGCACGAACGGTACAACGCTAGAGATTCAGACGGAACGCTTCCCCGACTAGCTCAATCCTCAATTTCCTCAAAAATCCGCTTTATAACGTCCTCAATGGTCATGTTATCCGTCAGGATATAGATGGCATCGTCAGCACGACGCAAGGGAGAGACAGTGCGGTGCGTATCCACTTCATCGCGCTTGAGCAACGCGGCTTCGATGTCATGCAAATTAACGTTTTCGCCGCTGTCCAGCTTTTGTTTGTAACGGCGCTGGGCGCGTTCCTGCAACGATGCATCAATGTACAGTTTCAGGTCTGCATCTGGCAATACAACCGTCCCGATGTCACGCCCGGCCATGATGATATTGCCGCGTGCGGCAGCCCGGCGTTGCACATGGAGCAACTCGCTGCGCACTTCTGGTACAGCCGCAATCGTAGAGACATTTTTTTCGACTGGCGTACTGCGCAGTTCATCAGTAACATTTTCGCCATCAATCCAAACAGAATATTGGTGGTTGGGGTCATCTGGTTCGGGCTGAATGTGAAGTTCGGCGTTGTGCGTCATCTCCCCTAGCGCGGCGGTGTCATCAAAGGCAATGGCGTGGCGGAGTGCCAACAAGGTCATGGCGCGGTAAAAAACCCCGGTATCCAGAAACAAATACCCGAGTTTTTCGGAAAGATAGAATGAAACGGTGCTTTTGCCAGAACCAGCGGGGCCATCAATGGCGATGATACTGGGTTTTGGCACCTTACGCTCCTTTTATGGTTCAGGTTTCAGAGGTGGGTTGCGGTTCTGGCGCGGAAATAATCGCCGCCAATTCGCGCAGGTCGTTGTCAATCTGCCAGATTTTATTGGCAAACGTCGGGTGAATATTGGCTAGCGTACCCTGATGGTACTCAATAACAGCCGTCGGGTCTTTAAGCAAATGCCCGGTCAACATCGCGACGACATGCTCATGTGTTTTAATGTCACCGCGCTCAACCAGCTTTTTGACGCCTGCCACTGAGGCCGCCGAGGCCGGTTCACAACCAATACCTGAGCCGTCAATTTTGGCTTTGGCGTCCATGATCTCCTGATCGGTGACCGTTAGCACTAAACCGCCCGTCCGTTGAACAGCCCGCACCGCTTTGTCATAATTGGTCGGGTTACCGATGCGAATCGCGGTGGCAAGGGTTTCGGCTTTCATGCGGCGGCGTTCCGCGAAATTATTCTGCCAGCTCTGGAACAATGGCGAGGCACCTTCCGCCTGTATAACCGCAATCCGTGGCATGCGATCAATCAAGCCAAGCGTGTGCAGTTCAATAAACGCCTTGCCAAACGATGACGAATTGCCAAGATTACCGCCCGGCACCACCACCCAATCAGGCACTTGCCAGCGCCGTTGTTGCAACAGTTCAAACATGATGGTCTTTTGCCCTTCTAGCCGATAGGGATTGACCGAGTTCAGCATGTAGACGGGCAATTCCTGGGCTGCATCCAGCACCAACTTTTGTGCATCGTCAAAGTCGCCGCGGACTTCAACACACGTCGCGCCATAGGCAACCGCCTGCGCAATTTTGCCGAGCGCAACCTTGCCTGCTGGAAAAGCGACAATGCCAAGCAACCCATTAAGGCGTGCAAAAGACGCCATGCTTGCTGAGGTGTTGCCTGTGCTGGCACAAATCACTGCCTGTGCGCCAAGCTGTTTTGCCTGCGTCACACCGCTGGCCATGCCGCGATCTTTAAAGCTGCCGGTGGGGTTTTCGCCTTCGTGCTTGATTTGTAACGCTGTATGCCCGGTATAGGTTTGCAATTCGGTGGTGGCATCATAGAGGGTCGTATTGCCCTCTCCGCGGGTGACGAGTTCTTGTGGGGGCACTTCTGGCGCGACAAGTTCCCGAAATCGCCAGACACCACTCCGTTCCCAACGTTCAAAGCCCGCCAGCCGTTGGTCAAACAGGTCGAGCGATATGCCAGACGTTTTCAGAACCTCAAGGTCATGTTGTACATCCAGCAAGCCGCCGCACGCAGAGCAGGTATAAATACGGGCGTTGCGGTCATAAGTGGTACTGCAATTCAGGCATTGAAGCCACGTTAAGCTGCTCATGATACCGGGTCTTCTTTCTGCTGATCATGATTAGGGTTCGGCAAGGGGACATCATGCAAGGCATTGGTTGACGGCGTGCGATGGTCTGGGAGCGGGGCGGCTGGATACGAGCCGAGCAGTTTCACAAATGATGCACTGCGTAGCAGCCCGGTCAGGGCTCGTTCACAGGCGGGGTCTTCGGCGTGCCCTTCGAAGTCGAGATAAAACCAGTATTGCCACGGATGTGAACGCCGTGAGCGCGATTCGAGCTTGGTCAGGTTGACATGGTTGCGAGCAAAAGCCCCCAGGCAATCATACAAAGCCGCAGGTTTATGGCGGGTCGCAAACACAACAGAGGTCTTTTGCGAGCGGTCATCATGCGGGCTGTCGTCGAGCCCTACGACGAAGAAACGTGTGAAATTGTAGGTGTCGTCTGCGACATCACGTTCTATGACTTCTAGATCGTAAAGTTCCCCGGCAAGCCGACTGGCAATAACGGCGGTGCGGGCGTCGGGGTGTTGGGCAAGGTCCTGGGCGCTGCCAGCCGTATCATTGGCAGCAATTGCTTCCAGACCTCGGCGTTGAATAAAGCCTTCGCACTGTGACAATGCCTGTGGATGTGATTTCACTCGGCGGATGTCTTGCAAACGAGTGCCCGGCGCAGCCAGTAACATATGCTCAATACGGAAAATGATCTCGGCTTGTACGCGAAGATCATGGTCCAGCAACAATTCATACACCTGCGCAACAGTCCCGGCAATCGAATTTTCTACGGGCAGCAACCCATGCTGGGCCTGTTCGGAAAGCACCGCTTCAAAAACACTGTAGAAATGCTCACAGGGCAATGTGTGAGCGCCAGTGAAGTGTTGACGAAGCGCTTCATCTGAATAAGCACCATGTGCTCCCTGAAAAGCAATGATTGTTTTCACGTGGCGTTTTTCGGGTTGTCATTCTCACGATAATAATCAATGTGAAAGACCTTAACACACTCCCCCCGGGGTCGCAATAGCACGCTGGCAACATATAATGATACACTTGTCGTTAGCTGTGTGAAATCTGTATAGGTGTTTTGAGAAGGCAAAGTGACAGGAAATGAACCCAACCATATCCTACATGCCGCTGGGCGAATTCGTAAAGCGTGCGCTGGTACTCGGTGGGCTGGTGATCGCCGTACTGGGGCTGTGGCAGCTCCGACTGGTGTTGTTGCTGACCTTTTTGGCTGTTGTGATTGCTGTATCGCTGGACATCCCGGTGCGTACGCTTCAGCAGCGTGGCATAAACCGTGGCGTTGCGATTGCGCTGGTCGCCAGTTCGATGTTTTTTGGGCTGGGTGGCCTGGGCTTCATCATTGGTACACCACTGGTCGAACAAACTGAAAACCTGTTCAATGAATTACCGGGAGCCATTGAGGAATTAACTGGTGATTGGAACACCTTTGCGAACGATACCGGGCTGGTGCCACAGATTGAATTGGATGCGCTCAACGAAACAGGCGACACATCCAGCATTATCACAGCCGACACGCTCACCGGGGGAGCCTTGTTGGTGACAAGTGTGGGCTCTTTTGTACTGTCGGTAGCGGTCAACATGGCGCTGGTGATTATTGTGTCCATGTATTTGCTGGCCGACCCCGAAACCTATGCCAACAGCTTCCTCTCTCTGATTCCGCAGAACCGTCAGGCCTTTATCTTAAAATTGCTTATCAATTTACGACATGCGCTGGTGGGCTGGTTGGTGACGCAGTTGTTTTCTATGATTGTGATCGGGTTTTTGGTCTGGTTTTCACTGGGAATTGTGCTTGGCATTCCAAACGCAATTGCATTGGGGATGGTCTCAGCAATTCTCACCATCATTCCCAACTTCGGCCCCATTGTTGCAGCCGTGCCGGGCATTATCTTTACGTTATCAGAACGGCCCAGTTATTTTATCCCCGTCCTCATCACGTACATCGTGGTCCAACAGGCCGAAGCCAACTTCATCACGCCAATGTTCATGAAACGACGCTTGAACATTCCAGCGGCGGCATTGCTGGTATTTCAGGTAATTTGCGGTGTGTTGTTTGGCTTTATGGGGCTGTTGCTGGCGGTGCCGCTGTTTATGGTGGTCGTCGTGTTGATCCGTGATTTGTATGTGGACAACGTACTTGACAATATCAACACCTCTATTGAAGCATCATCTTCCGATGATGGCACGGTGCTACGGGTCACCAGCACCCATCACCGCACTGAAGAAGTTCCGCTGCGTCAAATTTTTGCAGAAGACGAACCGCTTGACCTCAGTTTGAGTGAAGTCATGCGGGCGTTACGTGGCCGAGAAAAGACTGTTACTGACGAGCAAATAATGGTCCCCATTCACCCAGACGCAGATGACGATAATGCGGAAAGTGAAGACGTGTCCGATACCAATGCAACACCTGCTGCCGAAGATAGTTCAGACAAGATGACGCTCGAAGAAACCCGCCAGTCCTCAACGGCAGATAATGACAAATCAGCGCCATACCAACCGAAAAGTGATGCATAGGTAGGAGGACAGTGTTTGCCCTCCCACGGATTGATTATGTGTGCCGCAAAATTCTTACAGCGGGATGTTGCCGTGCTTGCGGGGTGGGTTTTCGTCGCGTTTGTTGGAAAGCATTTCCAGCGCATTGATCAAACGTGGGCGGGTTTCGCTCGGAATGATGATGTCGTCTATAAACCCATAAGACGCCGCAACGTAAGGATTCGCCAGGCGTTCACGATAATTCGCCACCAGTTCAGCTTTCTTCGCCAGCATGGCTTCTTCGCCGCCTGCTTCGTAAGCCTGTGCCAGTTCACGCCGGAAGATAATCTGCACCGCACCATCAGGCCCCATGACCGCAATCTCTGCTGTGGGCCATGCCAGGTTCAGGTCACCGCGAATGTGTTTGGAAGACATCACGCAATAGGCCCCGCCATAATTCTTGCGCGTGATCACCGTAACTTTCGGTACCGTCGCTTCACAATAAGCATAGAGCAGTTTTGCACCAGAACGGATAATGCCGCCGTGTTCCTGTTCGGTACCGGGTAAGAATCCCGGTACATCGACAAACGTCACCAGCGGAATGTTGAACGCATCACAGGTACGGACAAAACGCGCCGCCTTTTCGCTGGCTTTGATGTCTAGCACCCCGGCCAGCACTTGCGGCTGATTGGCAATCACCCCGACGCTGTGCCCTCCTAGCCGAACAAAGCCGACGACGATGTTCATAGCGTAGTGTTCGTGAATCTCGAAGAAATAGCCATCGTCGGCGACAGTGCGAATAATCTCTTTCATATCATAGGGTTTATTGGGGTTGTCAGGGATAATGCTGTCGAGCTTGTCTTCGGTGCGCAGCGCATCGTCCTTGGTCGGGACAAAAGCAGGGTCTTCCATGTTATTCTGTGGCAAGAAGCTCGCCAGCTCTTGCGCCAGAAACATTGCATCGGCTTCACTTTCAGCGACCAGATGCGCCACGCCCGACTTGCCTGCATGGACGTTTGCGCCGCCAAGTTCTTCTTTGGTCACGTCTTCTTGCGTCACCGCTTTGACCACATCTGGGCCAGTGACAAACATGTACGACGTGCCATCGACCATGATGATGAAATCGGTCAATGCCGGGCTGTAGACCGCGCCACCTGCACATGGCCCCATAATCAGGCTGATTTGTGGCACAACCCCGCTGGAAAGCACATTCCGCAGAAAGATGTCAGCATACCCACCCAGACTGACAACCCCTTCCTGAATACGCGCCCCACCCGAGTCGTTCAGGCCGATAAGCGGAGCCCCATTTTTAAGCGCGAGTTCCATTACCTTGACGATTTTCTGAGCATGAACCTCACTCAGACTACCGCCGATGACTGTGAAGTCCTGCGAGAAAACATACACCAAGTGCCCATTGATCGTTCCCCATCCCGTGATGACGCTATCACCGAGGAACTGTTTACCGGGATCGTCTAAGCCAAATTCGCGACTACGGTGGACGGTGAACGCATCCAGTTCGCGGAAGGAATCCGGGTCAAGCAGCAGGTTAAGCCGTTCACGCGCTGTGAGCTTACCAGCATCGTACTGTTTTTTCACACGCTGTTCGCCGCCACCCTGCATTCCTTTGGCCCGTTGTTCCGTAAGGTACTCAATGCTATGTACACCGGGCTTCACATGATCAGTCATCAGTTATTTTCTCCTTGTGGCGAAGCTCGCAAAGGCTTCACGTCTTATCATAAGATATAGAATACTGAATAGAAGCAACCACACCAAACCGACAAACGGCAGTCGTGTTCGCTCATAGTTTTCTGGAAAGGTACCCAACGCCCATAGAGTGTCAGCAACCATCAATCCAATCAGGCCACCCCATAGATACCAACGCATCAACCTGCCGTGCCACATGCTCAGTAAAAGCCCAGCGAAAGCGAGGCTCCACATCAGATTATAGCCCACGTATAGGGCAATCGGTGGCGTGTATGCGAGGCTCTGGTAGCGTTCTAAGTTATCCAGTGCAACCCAGACTCGTCCAACACCACGGATGATAACCATCAGACAGACAAGCTGAATAAAGCGCCACCCAAACGGACGTTGTTGTTTATTCGGTTGGGCGCTATTATATATCAGACTTCTGTTGTCAACCACGTCTGGCGCTTAGAATTTTTCAGCCTTCTGGCGCATTTTGTCGGCTAGTGGATCACGGATCATTGTATAGATACGTGCAGCTTCGTTATAGAAATATTTAGCACGTTCGGCCTGACGCTGGCTGGCGTTAATATCTCCAAGCAAGGCCAGTGTGTCGCCGTGTTCTTTGCGCAGAAATTGCTTCCGTGCCTGGATTTCAAGTTCCTCTGCCTTAGTTTCCGCTTCAGTAGGTTCACCGCGTTGATACCGTAGCCGTGCCCAGCGAATGCGTGTTCGAATTAGCGTGGCATCATCTTTGCTGTCTTCATTATCCTGGAGGGCAGCTTGCAACATCTCCGTGGCATCGTCAAGTTGACCCTGTTCCAATAACAGTGCCCCCAAATTGCTGCGCACAACGCCGCGCCATTGTTGTGACCCTACGCTTTCAACGTGTGAGAGGGCCTGTTCAAGGATACGCTTCCCTTCTGCGACTTTGCCATCTAAAAAGTTGGCCCAGCCAAGATTATTCATCTGTATCCCCAGCAGAAGCGGTTCTTGCAGCTCGCGACTCATGTCAATAGCCTGGCTCAAGGTTTCAATCGCGGTACTATAGCGCCCGATAGAGAGTTGCAGCCAGCCGAAATTCCCGGTTCGCACACTTTCAGCATATTTGTCACCCAGGTCTTTCGCCAGTTGGATTGACTCTTTGTAAAACGATTGCGCCGTATCAATATCACCCGTTTCAGTGTAGAGGATCGCAGCATTAGAGAGGACCAAACCACGAGTGATACGATCTTCAATGCTGCTGAGCAACATCAGTGCATTTTCAATATCGGTAATTGCACCTTTCACATCGCCTTTAGCTTTACGGGTACTGCCCAGATCACAAAGTACTCGCGCCACCTTATGCAACTCACTTGCTGCTCGGAACAGACGCTCGGCCTCAAGCAATTGTTGGATCGCTGCCTCGCGGTCGCCGCGCGAATTTTGCACCGCCGCAATCAGTTTCAACGCTTCGGCACGGCGTGACGGATTGTCTTCAGGGTCGAGCATATCCAACACCCACCGATAGGTCTGCAAGGCACCGTCATCATCATTGACTTGTTGCTGACTACGGCCGAGAGCAAGCAACAATCGTGCGTATTCGTTCTGATCCTTGAGTTGACCCTGTTCATAATGGTGTAGCGCTTCTGTGAGCTTTTCACGGGCCTGTGCATGTTCACCAACGCCCTGTAAGCTAAGCCCGAGTGTACCATTTAACCGTGCTAGCACATCGTCCTGGCCGAGTTGTTGAGCGTGCATCTGCGCACGTTGGGCTTGGTCCAGCGCTGCACCAAAATTGCCCTGGTTCAGGTAGCATTCAGCACTCAGCAACGCCACTTTCAGGAAAAAGTCAGAAGAATTGACCCCAAACTGTGCGGCAACTTCTTCTGCTCGCTGAAAATGACGCAAAGCCTCATGATATTGACGGTTTTCAACGTCCAATTCACCGAGCTTGATGAGCCAACGCATCACCAGGCGTGGCCGCCCACTGTCAGAGTTCATACTCAGGCGAATGGCCTGGTCAATGAGTTTACGCCCGGCGACCGTGTCCCCGGTTTCGATGGTGGCTTCACCTAAACGCCCAAGCACCCCAATGCCGAGGTAACTATCTTGCTTGATTTGTGCCATTGTCACAGCTTCTTTCAACAGATGCGTGGCATAGTTGGGGTTATCTTGCTGCATGTAGTCGCGGGCAAGGTTTTCTAGCGTCAGAATAATGGTGGGGGCGTCACTGGTAGGGCGTGCAGTATCCAGCGCTTGCTCATGATATTCCTGCGCTTTGGCCCATTGTTCTTGTGCCGCGAATAGTTCACCCAGATTATTCAAGCTGCGGGCAACCAGTACAGGCTCATCCAGGTCTCTGGCGAGGTCTAATGCCTGATTAAACTGCGTCTCTGCATCAGCATGGCGTTGTAACCCAACGTAAACCGCACCGATACTGTTCAAGAAGGTCTGTTCAGCCTGGCGTTGTTGACGCTCACGTGATAGAGCCAGCCCACGTTCATAAGCCTGCAACGCTATGTCTGCCTGGCCACGTTCTTGTGCCTGTGCGCCGTCATGCATGAGTTGGCGAATATCTTGTAGTGCGTCGTTGTTTTGTCGTTGAGCCGCACGCTTTCCGAAAATTCCAAGCATACGTGAGTGTATCCATTCTGTTTTGTGTACGGTCATTTTTGTCTACCATCATAGCTTAACTTTTGAGTGTACCTCAAAAAACTGAGCGATTTGTGATATTAATTAGCAAACGAAAGTGAAATACCCGTGTTAGAGAAGGTGAAGGAACACTGGTCAGCTTTCTCGAATTTTCCAACGAAATCTTGTCCATCGCCATCGTTATCATCGCGGTGTCGATGCTGTTTTATAATCTGACGCGCAATGTTAAAGACCGTGTTGCGCGTGCTTCTGGTGTGCTACTGGCTACCGTGAGCTGGGCCTATCTGGTAGACATTTTTGTCGGGTTAGAGCTTGGCTCCGAAACGCAAGAGGCGTGGTTCCGTTTGCAGTGGTTTGGGGTTGGGGTGCTGCCAGCCGCCATGTATCACCTTTCAGACGCGCTACTGGCAACAACCGGGCTGGTGTCACGCGGCCGACGTCGGAAAGCAGTCAGGTTCCTGTACGTTGTCGGCACCTTGTTTGCGCTGGCGGCGCTGTTCACCGATTGGTTGGTGAGTAACCTTGTCATGAACCCGGTCGCACATATGGAAGCGGCGTGGTTGTTTCCAGTCTTTATGTTGTATTACATCCCCGCTGCTGGTTTAGCTATTCTTAATGTCGTGCGCGCGTGGCGACGTTGCCTGACCACTTATACCCGACGGCGCATGACTTACTTAATGGTGACGTTCTGGACACCCGCCTGGGGCATTTTCCCATACTCGCTGTTATTTTCCATCCTGCCGAGTGGATTGGGAGCAGTGCCAGAAATTGGGCTGTGGCTTGTCTTCAATGTCGCCAACCTTGCTGTGCTTGGTATGCTGGCATTCATGGCCTATCCACTCTCGTTTTTTGGGGAACGGCGACCGGACCGCGTGGTACGTTTGGAACTCCTTCAGTTTATGTTGCGTGGTCCGCTGACAGGGATGGTGCTGGTGGCAGTGCTGCAAACCTTTTCTCGCGTAGATCAAGTATATCAAGTATTGGGGCTCGATGCGCAAGCCTTTATGACCTTTACGGCGGTAGGGGCGGTTTTCGCCATGCAATGGAGCATTACGCTGTTAATGCCAATCTTTGAAAACCGCTTGATCTATACCCAGGATCAACAGCAAGCACGCATCTTTCAAGAATTTGGACAACGTTTGCTTACCCGCGCCGACACCGACCAACTGTTAGAAGCAACGCTTGCGGCTGTTTGTGACCAGTTGCGTGTACCAACAGCTTTTGTTGCCTCATTGTTTTATCCGTCTGGACCACGTTTAGAACAGTTTGTTGGGCTTTCTGATGATGAGTTGCAAACGGCTGAAGTTGAGTTCAGTGCCGACTTCAGTAATGGTGTGGTTCCAGAAAATATCGAGCGAGTTGGTGAAGGGTTTTTCCGTTGGCGGAATTTTTGGCTGGTGCCGTTGCGCTATGCGTTTGATACGAATGAGGGGCAATTACTTGGCGTGATGGGGATTTGGGCCCGTTCCGATGCGCTAGATTTTACTGAGGACGAATCACGGTTGCTTGACGCGCTGGTGGTGCGGGCTGCGGATATTCTGACGGACGTCCGCTTACAGGCAGAAATCCTCGGTACGATTGAAAGCCTTTTGCCAGATGCCACGCGGCGCGAACCGACCATTGTTGTAAGCCCAGAGGGGCAGATTATTTCAGTGCAGCCAGAGCAAGCAACCACTACCCGCACAGAAAGTCCGTCGATTGTTTCGAGCGTGTCGAGCGAAGAATTCACCAGCATAGTACGCGATGCCCTGCGGTACTACTGGGGCGGTAGTAAGCTCAACGAAAGCGAATTGTTGCAACTCAAAGTTGTAGACGAAGCCGCCAGTGAACATGATGGCAACCGTGTGAATGCGCTGCGTCAGGTTCTGGATACGGCAATTCAACGACTTCGCCCTGAAGGCAAACAGAATTTCACCCGTACAGATTGGATTCTGTATAACATTCTTGACCTTCGTTTTATTCAGGGGCGTAAGGTGCGCGACACTGCACGCCGCTTGACCATGAGCCACTCAGACTTCTATCGGAAGCAAAAAGTTGCCATTGAAGAAGTAGCGCGCATTATCAAAGAACTGGAATCTGCCCACACCAGTGAAACTCAACAACCGTTAGAAATGGAACACCACAATCACTAAATGTTGTAAAATTCAAACGATATACCAGAAACAAACCAAATAACAATTCAAATTAAATAATAGAACAGCAAAAACCCTCGTTTTTAAGGGGCTTTTGCCGATGCGGGTTGATTGCGCTTGCTTCGAAAGTTTGTGTCATGGTACAGTCTTTTTAAAGTTTGAAATTTAAACTATCGGGGTCCAAATGATGTCCGAAAAAATTCTCGTGATTGACGATGAAGATACCACCGTACAATTGCTCAGTATTGCCCTCGAACGACGTGGCTATGAGGTCATCAAAGCCTATCGTGCCGAAGATGGTCTGCGAAAGGCGTATCGTACCCACCCAGACCTGGTGTTGCTTGATATTATGATGCCAAATATGGATGGCTGGGAGGTTTGCCGTCGTTTGCGCGAGCTGTCAGACGTACCGATTATTTTCTTGACTGCCCGCACAGAAGTGCGCGATGTGGTCAAAGGCCTGGAAATGGGTGCCGATGATTATGTCGTCAAACCCTATGACAACGATGAACTCATTGCCCGGATTCGCGCTCATCTGCGCCGCGTCCCTAAACCTTCCATGTCGGAAGAACTGGTCTTCGATGGCGGTGACTTCCGCATCAATTTCCTGAACCGTGAAGTGTGGGTTAATGGCAAGCTCGTGCATCTGACGCCCAAAGAGTTCAAGTTGCTGGCAGTATTGGTGCGTAACGCTGGTCGCGTGATTCCACGCCAGGAACTTGTAAAAGAAGCATGGGGGCCAGAGTATGCAGATACTACCGATAGCCTCAAGCTCTACGTGCATTATTTGCGCCAGAAGCTGGAACCGGACCCACAAAATTCGATCTATATCCTGACATCACGCGGTGTCGGCTACCGCTTCGCAAATCGCTAATGATCACGGGTGTATTGCTTGACATGGACGGGGTGCTTTACCACGGCACCCAACGCCTGGACGGGGCCCGTGAATTTCTGCGATGGTTACCGGTGCCCTATGCTTTTGTCACCAACAATTCCTCGCGTACCCCGCAACAGGTAAGTGAAAAGCTGCGGGTAATGGACATCAGTGTTGCGCCAGAACGCATTTTCACCTCCTCGCTAACCACCGCGAATTTTCTGGCAAAAACCTATTCACGAGAAAAGCGCGTCTTTTGCATTGGGGAAGTTGGGTTGTTAACGGCGCTTGAAGATGCTGGCTTTACCCTGACCAATGACGAGCCAGAGATTGTCGTCGTTGGGCTAGACCGTGAACTGACTGCTGAACGCCGCCAAATTGCGATTGATGCGTTGCATGCTGGCGCGACGTTCATCGGCACCAACATGGACCCGGTTCTTATGACTGAAAACGGCCCCCGCCCCGGCACCGGCAGTATCATTCAGGATATCATCGACGCTTCAGGCAAAACGCCACAGATTATGGGTAAACCGCAGCGTCCGATTTTTGATATGGCCGCAGCGCTACTTGATATACCATTGTCTAAGCTATTGGTTATTGGCGATAACCTGGAAACAGACATTCGCGGGGCTATATTGCACGGGATGCAAGCCGCCTTCGTGCTAACTGGTGTTTCCACCCGCGCCGACTACACACATAGTGATTTACAGGCTCATTATGTTGCTGAAGACTTGAACAACCTCCGCCAACTCCTCGCCCCCATTTTTGCACCTTAGTGTGTATCATTGCAGTCATCAGATCAATTTACTATAATTTAAATAGAGTCTCTCAGTAATTATCTTCATTCTTTATCGCTTGATCTGAAGACTTCATCCATCATCATGCAGTTATTTAGGTATTGAGGCGCAACCATGGTTGACACGAGGCAATTTGCCAACGAACCCAATAAAGAGTTGCTCGGTGTAGATGGTACTCTACAACTAAACTCTATCCTGGCCCGACGTTATCGGGTGTCAGGTGTTCTTGGTGTCGGAGGGATGGGCTCTGTATACCAGGCCCGTGACATGCAGTTTGATAAAGTTGAGCGTTTCGTCGCTGTCAAAGAAATGCTTAACGTATCTCAGCAGCAAGAAATGCGTGAGATTAGTCGTGCAAACTTTGAGCGAGAAGCGAACATTCTGGCTTCGCTCGCACATCCAGCACTCCCCGCGATCTATGACTTTTTCTCTATTCAAGATCGCGCGTATATCGTAATGGAATACATCAACGGCAAAAACCTGGAAGTGATCTTGCAGCAAGTTGAGGAACCCTTGCCGTTAAACATGACACTCGACTGGGCAATTGAACTCTGTGATGTGCTTCATTATCTGCATACACGCACCCCGCCCATCATCTTCCGCGACATGAAGCCTGCCAATATTATGATCGATAGCCAGAGCCGTCTGCGGTTGATCGACTTTGGGATTGCACGTGTGTTTGAGCATGGCGAAAAAATGACCATGATCGGTACTGAAGGGTATTCTGCACCAGAACAATATCGAGGCGAAGCAACCCCACAAAGTGACCTTTATGGGCTAGGCGCGACGCTTCACCACCTGCTAACCGAAGAAGACCCACGCCTGCATGTACCATTTACATTTGCCGACCGCGCCATTCATGAATACAACCCCGGTATTCCATCAACGTTAGAAGCCATTGTGATGAAGGCGCTTGCTTACGATCCTGAACAGCGTTTTGAAACTGCTCTGCTGATGAAAGAACAGTTGATGAAGGCTCGTGACAATGGGCGCGCACCGTCTGTGGGGTCGCCCGGTGAGGAAGGTAGCCAAACCCGCGCCATTGACGACGATGCATTCGCCCAAACACTACCAGAAGATGACTGGGGTGAAGCGGCTACTGCCGGGCAGGAAGTCCGCTGGAAATTCAGGGTAGAAGAAGAAATCCGTAGTTCAGTGATTGTGCATGACAGTACCGTCTTTGTAGGATCATACGACACCAACCTCTGGGCTCTGAATGCTAGCTCTGGTGACTTCCGCTGGAAATTTGCCACTAAAGAAGGTATTGCTACAACACCTGACATTGATGCAGAAAAACAAACGGTTGTCATCGGTTCTGATGATGGGCACGTTTATTCAATTGACATTCGCTCGGGCCGCGTGAATTGGAAACTGGAAACCAAGGGGCCGGTCCGCTCATCACCCAACGTCATTCATGGGCACGTTTTCTTTGGCAGCGACGATGGTGTGTTGTATGCAGTCCGCATCACAACAGGGCGCGTTGCCTGGCGCTATGACGCTGGTGTGCCAATACGTTCACGGCCATTGGTAACCGATGAAATCATTATCACTGGCACCGAAAGCGGCGATGTTTATGCCCTCGACCTGAGTGGTCAATTGAAGTGGCGTTTTACGACCAAGCGTAGCGTGATGTCCTCGCCCATCGTTCATGATGGAATTGCCTATTTTGGCTCGAATGATTATCATCTATACGCGGTAGACATTAAAAACGGTTGGAGCGTTTGGCGTTTCCGTGCCGGGAAGCCCATTGTTTCTTCACCAGTCATGGTTGAAGATGAGCAACTGGTCGTTTTTGGGTCAGCTGATGGTTATGTATACGCGCTAGATGCTTTTAGCGGTAAAGAAAAGTGGAAGTTCCAGACAGGCAACCAGGTCATTGGGTCTCCTGTATATGCAAATGAGGCGATCTATGTAGGTAGTGTAGATGGCAACGTTTATAGCCTGGACCCCAAGCGCGGCAAAGAACGCTGGCGCTTTGAAACGGGTGGGCCGATTACCGGAGCGCCGTACATTGTTGATGGCACTATGTATATCGGGTCTACTGACAATATCATCTACGCCGTAAAAGCCTAGCCTTAAACAGTCGAAGGAGGAAAACGCCCCCTCGACCGTGCCAACTTGCGCGTGCGACGGGGTGTTGCATATTATGGATTGGTTGCGACGTTTTTTGGGGCTACAACCTGTAGACGAAGCCCCAACAAAAGAACAAGACACGACACCATCAACCACAACATCGTCCAGTGCTGGTGCCGCTGTGGCAGACACCCAGCCGTCACGGCGTCCCCTACCTAACAGCGCGGCTGACTCGCAATCGCCAGCCTCAACGGAAGCGGCAACAGAGGAGCGAATTGCCGTTGATGACATAGCGGATACAGCAGAAACCGATGGCCGCACACGCCAGCTTCCACCACTTGAAGCAGTGCCGCAAGCGCGGGCCGGGATGCAGTTTACCTATGGACAACTGAGCGATGTTGGTCAGGTCCGTGACAACAACCAGGACTCAATGCTGTGTTTTACCTCAGCAGTTACCCTGACAGACCTGGAACCGAACTTTGGGCTCTTTGTTGTAGCAGATGGTATGGGTGGGCATGAGCATGGCGAACGTGCATCTGCTGTGGCCACAAAAATCATCACAAAATACGTCACCAGTGACATCTTTCTACCGCTGTTGCATGGTGAAACAGGTGGTGATGCCGAACGCCCCACCATTATTGAGGTTTTGCGCACTGCTGTGCAAGAAGCAAACACAATGGTGGCGGAACAAGTACCAGATGGTGGAACCACTGTAACCGCCGCTGCATTGATGGGACATGCTGCTTACATCGCGCATGTTGGTGACAGCCGTGCTTATCTCATTACCGAAGATTTGATCGAACAAATTACGCGTGATCACTCACTTGTACAACGTTTGATTGAACTCGACCAACTTTCTCCAGAGGATGCCATTGAACATCCCCAACGCAATGTGCTGTATCGTGCAATTGGGCAGAGTGATAGCCTCGATGTTGACGCAATTATCCGCCAGGTACCCCCGCGCGGTTATTTGTTGATTTGCAGTGATGGGTTGTGGAATCTGGTGACGAAAGACGAAATACAGCAAGTTGTGCTTGAAGCTGCTGATGACACACAAGCTGCCTGTCGTACACTGGTAGAGATGGCAAATGATCGTGGGGGGTCAGACAATATCACAGTTGTGCTCGTTCGGGTTCCAGAATAAGCCGCCTGGTATAAGTAAGGATAACCGAACATGTCTACATGGTTAGAATTTGACCCTTATGTATTACTCAATCTTTCGACAAAAGCTGACCAGAAGCAAATCCAGAAAGCCTACTACGCTGCGGCACGTCGCTTTCACCCTGATAATAACAGGCATCCTGGTGCAGACCTGCACTTCCGTGACATCAACCGGGCCTACGAAGCGTTAACCTCTGGCACTGAGCTCGACTACCCGCAGCAGGTAACCGATGAAACAATGCCTCGGTTTTCGACACGCTTGCATGTTAGCAAACGTATTGTGCCGCGTCTCGAAGAACCGCAAGTGGTGTATGTGTTGCTTGAAATCTCGCCAGAGTTCCCACCCGGCTATACGCTCGAACGCCATCCGATGAATCTTGCCCTGGCCCTGGACCGTAGCGCGTCGATGCGTGGTGCGCGGCTTAATCGTGTCAAAGTGGCGGCCCGCCAGATCTTTGAACAGTTAACCGCAGAGGATCGCATCAGTATTGTTTCATACAGCGACCGTGCCGATGTTCTGCTCCCCAGTCGGCGTGTCACAGACATTTCTGATATGCGTGCCGTGGTCAATACCATTTCCGCCGGGGGTGGCACTGAAATCTATCAGGGGTTACAGGCCTGTTATGATCAAGTTCGCTTGCATTACAACAAAAATATCATCAACCACATCATCTTGTTGACGGATGGTCGCACTTATGGCGACGAAGATATTTCTTTGGAGCTAGCGGACGAAGCCAACAAAAAAGGCATTGGCATTAGTGCGATGGGTATCGGTGACGAGTGGAACGACTTGTTTCTGGATCGTCTGGCGTCGCGTACCGGTGGTTCATCCGCATACATCAATTCTCCGGCTGCCGTTGTTGAGTTCCTCAAAGACCGTATCACCAGCCTGGGACAGTCTTATGCTGAAAATATGCGGTTAATTATTGCACCAGAGTCCGATGTTGTTCTAGAATCAGTATTCCGTTTGTCGCCAAGTGCCCAACCACTAGAGGCGGACGAGCAACCCATATCACTCGGTCAACTTGAAGGGCGGCGGTCGTTGCGGGTATTGTTGCAATTTCAGCTTCCCGCTAACATGAAAGTAGGCTTTCGGCCATTGGTTCGCCTTGATACAACTGGTAGTATCCTTTTACAGGATCACCATGCGCGCGAATCCTTGAAGTTGATTAGTGACCAATCGATTGAAGTTGCTGACAACCCGCCGCATGAAGACCCACCTGCTATACTGATAGATGCGCTTGGTAAACTAACGCTATACCGTATGCAACAACGTGTTGAAGAAGCCGTTGACCAGGGACAAATTGTTGAGGCCACCCGGCGTCTGCAAAACCTGTCAACCCGGTTATTAGAAATGGGGCAAACTGAGCTGGCGAGGAAAGCACGCGGTGAAGCTACACGTATCCTCAAGACGCGCCAGTTGTCTGAAGAAGGACGCAAAGCGCTAAAATTTGGGACACGTCTCTTACTGGCACCACCGAAAGACTCGTCCTCAGATGCTTAGTATTTTTCGAGGGGAAATGGTGCGATGATAATTTGTTCTTTTTGTGAAACTGGCAACCGCGAAGGGGAACTCTTTTGCGTGGAGTGTGGAAACCCGCTCGAGGACAGTATCCACATTGAAACCCGTCGCTTCGAAGAAATGAAGTCGATGCAAGCCGCCGGTGCTGGCACCAAAAAACCCCTGTGGGGCACAGCCCAGTTTAACCGCGACTCGACCGTCATTCTGCGCATCGAATCCAACAATGAACCGCTACTGCTGGACGCCAAAGAAAAATACGTTGTCGGCCGTTCCGATTCGCAGTCGGGCAACTACCCGGACATTGATTTATCACCCTTTGGCGGGTTGGACCAGGGCGTCTCTCGTGTTCATGCCACGTTCCAGCGTACTGACAATACCCTGACACTGATCGACATGAACTCTGCCAATGGCACCTATCTCAACGGGCAGCGGATGGTACCCAACCAACCGCGCGTTTTACAAGATGGCGACGAGGTCCGTTTTGGCAAACTTTCAACGCGCATCTACTTTAAATAAGGAAACACTGTGTGATGGTGACGACAACAAAGCAGCGCTGTTGTTGTTGCCTTAATCAATGAATTGAGCGCACGAGCGCAAAGAGGTAAAAATGACAATTTCGCTGTATGTACATATTAATGATGGTGAACCCTTTGTCGGGGAAATTGAAGAATATCCCCCACCCAATGCGACATATGTCGTCATCCAAAACCCGCGCCAACGTGATGGCAAAGACCTGCGGTATCTGATGGAAGAAGTCACAACGATTATGATGCCCATGTGGCGCATTACTTATATCGAAGTGATGCCCTCTGACGAAGAAGAAGATATCTTCATGCCGTTCCGCGATTCATAAGCAAAAAAGGCCGCTCTATGTCAAATACACCACAGCTACCGCGTGCAAAACCACGGGATACCAAACGCATCCTCGTGGTGGACGATGAGTCACGAATGATCGAATTTATTCGCATGAACCTGGAACTAGAAGGGTTTCAGGTCCTTGAAGCCCAGAACGGCTTAGAAGCGCTTGAATCGATTCGCACCAATCTGCCAGATGTTGTCGTGCTTGATGTAATGATGCCACAAATTGATGGCTTTGAAACTTTGCGGATGCTGCGTGAGTTTTCAACTATTCCAGTGATTATGTTGACGGCTAAGGGCGAAGAAGACGACAAGGTGCATGGGCTTGAACTCGGGGCAGACGACTACGTAACCAAACCGTTCAACCGCCGTGAGTTATCCAGCCGTATTCGGGCAGTCTTACGCCGTGCGGTGATGCCAGCTGCCCCACGGCAAGCAATCCTGCGTATTGATGACTACCTGAGCATTGACTTCAACCAGCGCCTCGTCATTGTGGGTGGTGAACCTGTGAAACTGCGCCCGACCGAGTATCTACTTCTGTATCACCTGGTTGAAAATGCTGGCTGGACTGTGCCACATGAGCAGCTACTCGCCAAGGTCTGGGGCTACGAATATCGCGATGAGGCACATTATGTGCGTCTGTATGTGAACTATCTGCGCGAGAAGATTGAGCCGGACTCGTCTAAACCACGCTATATCCTGACGGAACGTGGCGTTGGGTATCGCTTCATGGACTTTCGCAAGCATGAATCTGGCGCTGACTCGATGAGCAGGCGTGATCAATAGTGTGCGCCTGGTAAAAAGTGTTGCAACCAACCTCAGCGTTGTGCGTATAGGCTTATAACAAACGACCTGAACCATAACGAAAGGTAAGGCAGACACCATGAGTAACCGTAACTTTGATCTCAACAACATGCGGCAGTCGATCAATCGTGTGATGGAAGACGCTTTCAGCTTTGCCAGCGGCTCGGCATTGAATGTGCCCGTGGATATTGTTGAAGTTGAAGATCAGTTGATTATACTCACCGTACCCTTGCTCGGTATCGTACCCGAGAGCCTGGATATTTCTGTCAGTGGCGAATACTTGTTGATTCAGGGCAAGACCGCTCCTGACAACACATACCCCGAAAGTGCCTACCTACGGCGTGAGCGACGCTATGGTGACTTCCAGCGCAAGGTACAAATCCCGATGCCTGTAAAAACCGACGAAGCCCGTGCTGAACTGAAGAACGGTGTGTTGAAGATTTCTTTGCCCAAGCATGAAAATGCGCAGGCAACCGTCATCAATGTTGTTTCCGAGGAGGAGCAGTCAAAGCGTCAATACACCGCCCCGCCTGCCTGGGATGGTACCACAGGGAGTGGCGCTGCACCGTCTTCTGCTAGCACTGAAGCACCCACCAGCCCACCACCACCGCCCGAAACTGGCGACCCCCAATAGCACTCAACGAGAGCTATTCATCTTGAATAAAGGGCTGGAGCGCATCGAGCGCCTGACGGGCAGAAGTCCGTTGTGGCTCGGCCCAGCCTTCTTCACTTACCATCCGGCGTAGATGTGTAACCAATTCCGCTCGTTCCTGTGCATCTTTCAGGGTGCGAAAGGCAGCGCGGGTGCGCTTTTTGTCACGGCTAAGGATTTCTCCCCAGAATTGTTCAAGACCACGCTCATTCATTGCCAGAAACATCCGTCAGCCTGGGGCGTGCAGCACGATATTCAGTAGCGGCGTGTACAAATGCCAGGAACAGCGGGTGCGGGCGGTTGGGGCGGCTCTGAAATTCGGGGTGAAATTGTGAACCAAGCATAAACGGATGGTCACGCAGTTCAGAAATTTCGACCAGATAGTCGTCTGGACTAACACCGCTGAAGTGCATACCCGCGTCTTCGAACTGGTTGCGATAGGCATTATTGAACTCAAAACGATGTCGGTGTCGTTCGTCCACACAATCATCTTGATACGCTTGCTGCGCCACAGACCCCTCGCGGAGCTTGCAGGGGTATACACCCAGCCGCATCGTACCACCCATGTTATCAATGCCGCGCTGGTCTGGCATCAGGTGAATAATCGCATGTTCTGTGTGGGGTTCGAACTCAGTGCTGTGCGCGTCTTCCAGGTTGAGTACATGCCGCGCAAACTCAATGCACATCACTTGCATTCCCAGGCACAGCCCGAGGTAGGGGATTTTGCGTTCACGGGCATAACGCGCCGCCATCATCTTCCCTTCAATGCCACGGTCACCGAAGCCCCCCGGCACCACAATCCCATCTACACTTTCCAGTATATCGAACCCCTTTTCGCGCTCCAGGTCGCTGGAATGTACCCATTCAAGCTCTAGCTTGCGTTGTTTGGCGGCTGCCGCATGGAGCAATGCCTCTTTCACGCTCATATATGCATCATGCAGTTCAACGTATTTCCCCACCAGTGCCACCCGTAGCGGCGCAGTGGCGGTATCCATCTGGCGCATCATTTTACGCCATTCATTAAGTGCTGGTGGGGTTGCTGGCGTCAGGGCTAGCCGCTTTACCAGATAGTCTCCCAGCCCGCTATCTTCAAGCACGATAGGGACGTCGTAAATATTATTGGTTGTGACCAGCGGAATCACAGCTTCGCGGTCAACGTCACAAAACAGCGCGATTTTATCGCAGATTTCTTCGCTAACGGCGTGGTCAGAGCGCGCGATGATCACCTGCGGCTGAATACCGATCCCGCGCAATTCTCGGACACTGTGCTGCGTGGGTTTGGTTTTTAGTTCACCAGTCGCACCGATATACGGCAAGAACGTCACATGGATATAGAGCGTATTTTCACGGCCAACATCTGTCCGAAGCTGGCGAATGGCTTCGAAGAAGGGCTGCCCTTCAATGTCACCAACCGTGCCGCCAACTTCTACAATAATGACATCCACATCGGGGTGTTGGTGTTCGATGGCGCGAATGTTGCGTTTAATCTCATTGGTGATGTGTGGAACAACTTGAATTGTACCGCCAAGGTAGTCGCCCCGCCGTTCTTTAGAAATCACCTTATGATAAATCTGCCCGGTAGTGACATTGCAATGATGGTCCAGATTTTCGTCAATGAAGCGTTCGTAGTGACCAAGATCAAGGTCTGTTTCCGCACCATCGACCGTGACGAACACTTCACCATGTTGATAGGGGCTCATGGTGCCGGGGTCTACGTTGAGGTAGGGGTCCAGTTTTTGAATCATGACCGTGAGCCCGCGTGCCTTCAAAATACGGCCAATGGCAGCGGCAGTTACCCCTTTGCCAACAGAACTAACGACACCACCTGTGCAAAAAATGTAGCTGGTCATGGGCTGTCCTCATCAAAACCTGGATAAGTGGTGGAGAATGTGTAGCAGTATCGACACCATGATCTTATGCATTCACACATACAAACGAGAATAGCGCGACAGTAGAATCACAGTCACGCCTTAGACTTTGAACTATTATTGACCAAAAATAAAATGGGCCAGTAGTCGGCTAATTTCTTAGACGAGGGTCTTCAGGTCGTCAGCAGCGCGGCGCATATCGAGGAAGATCAACCCCAACCGTGCATTTGCCCGCACCAGGATCGTCAGCACAGCGTCTTCACCAACGGAAGTCAGCATGACATATCCTTTGTCACCCTTAATGTAGACTTGTTCGAGTTCGCCACGCCCTAATTCGCTTGCAATACGTTCACCCAGTGATAACAGCGCTGCCGACATCGCCGAGACACGATCTTCTTCGACGTTCGCAGGCAAGGCTGAGGCCATAATCAGGCCATCCACGCTAACCACGGCTGATGCCTCAATATCAGGCGTCCCAGATGCCAGATCACGCAAACGGTCAACCATTAACTCAGTTCGTGATTTCGCCATTCTCGTGCGCTCCTTTCGCGGTGAGTTCCAGACGGCCGCGCCACAAAAGCGTCTGGCTGAAAGGTATCATATTCTGAAATAAAATAATTGCGTTGGGTTGATGTGTTCGCGAATAATCGCGTAGTGTTGCGCAATTCGAGTAGACTATACCATGAAGCGTATGCAAAAGCAATGGGAGCAGTGTACGCTTGCACCCCGCCTGCATGCTCCGTTTATCGCTTTACTTCAGCAAGTTTTGCAGAAGGGGCAATGCCTGTTGCAGCGCTCGGCCACGGTGGCTAATGCGGTGCTTGTCTGGTGGTGTAAGCTCAGCAGCGGTGCGGCCATCTGGCAATTCAAAAACCGGGTCATAGCCGAAACCATACGCACCGCGCGGGCTGTCGGTGATGCGCCCTGCAACTTCACCACGTACTGTGTGAATGTCGCCGCTGGGGGCATAAATCGCAATCACACACACAAATGCTGCGCTACGGTCAGTTACACTGTCTAAATTTCTTAGCAAAAATTCATAACGTCCCCGGTCAGTTGTGATTTCTGGCGCTCCATACCGGGCAGAATAGACACCGGGGGCGCCCCCCAATGCATTGACCACCAGCCCCGAGTCATCTGCTAAAGTGATGAATCCAGCTTTTTCGCCATAGGCAAGCGCCTTAAGCGTCGCGTTATCCTCGAAGGTGGTGCCAGTTTCCGCTACTTGCATTGACGACAAGCCCACGTCTGAAAGGGATAACCACTGGATGTCATCGCCAAGAGCAGCGAGCATCTCGCGGTATTCATTGATTTTGTGTGAATTTTGTGTGGCAATCAGGAGCTTTGTCATGGTGCTAATTCTGCTTTCGTGTACGCCATTTGTTCAGATAGTAAACAACAATAGCAATTGTGGTGATCCATAAAAAGACCCCCATGACGCTGTTGGTATTGACGTCCCAGGCCCATTCAGCAGCCTCACGCACATCTCCGTTGAAGTTATTGGCCGCAACCATCCCAAACACAATAAAAATACCAAGCCATATCATAATCCCAAGCGTACTGACGGCATACCATCGCCATAGCGGCATATGCGACGCGCCTGCCAAAAACGGGATAATACCACGAATCTGTGGCAGACTGTATGAAATCAGCACCAGCCATGTTGTAACCCGCGTTTCACGGATACGTTCTAGATCGACCAGCTTCGGGAAGCGGTTCACCAAACGCAAGAATGCAACGCTGTAGTGTTTACCCACCAGATATTGCGCATGCGACCCAATGAATGCGCCACCGAACAACAGTACCAGCATCAACGGAACAGAGATTGTACTTGAAAACGCGACGAAACTTACAACGATGACCCCCCACGAGCCGGGTGACAGCAACGAAAACAACATCCATTGCTCGACAAAAACGAAAAAGACCACCACACCCAACACAATGTAGGGGGTAGGGCCTTCGCTTGAGGTGGTGACAATGTCGTTAAGAAGATCGAATACGTTCATTCCGTTGTGCCTCGGGCGTCATTACAACAACCACATACTGTAGTGACGGGCCTAAAGAATCACGGACGATGAGTCGCCGACATTGACGGCATTGTATTTGCCTTCAACCGACGCAAATTGACCAATAAGACTGGCTTCAAGGTGAACGTCTGTGATGGTCGCGTTCTCGCCCACAATCGTGTTCCGAATGATACTGCGCGAGATGCGGCTATTGGCAGAAACAGTCACGTTAGGACCAATCACAGAATGCTCAATAATCGCACTGGAATCAATCCGTACCGGCGGAATAATCACGCTATCGTGTACACTGGTGTCGCTACTATTATCCAGCCCACCATCGCTCAACAAGAAGCGGTTCGCAGTCAGCACAGCTTCAGGATTCCCACAGTCTAACCAGCTTGGCACCGTTTCGGGCAAGAAGGTCATTCCGTCATCCAACAGATACTGTAATGCGTCGGCGATGTAGTACTCATTCTTCGTCTTCTTGTCCTCAACATTGATCTGGCGATCTAATGCAGCAACCAACTTCTTACCGTTGTTAATCCAGTACAACCCAATAATCGCCAAGTTAGACGGTGGTTCGGCGGCTTTTTCAACAAAGCGGATAATTTGCCCGTCGTCATTCATCATCACAACGCCGTATTTGCGCGGGTCTTCAACCTCTTTAACATAAATGACAGCATCAGACTCCGGCTTACGGATCAGGGCGAAGTCTGTTTCAAAGATATGGTCACCGAATACCACAAAAACTGGCTCGTCCGTGTCGATGTACTCTCTGGCAAGATAAATGGCGTGCGACTGCCCCAACATTTCTTTTTGCTCGACAAACTGAGAAGGCAAGTCGTATTGTTCATCAATGTAAGTTGCAATCTGGTCACCTAAATACCCGACAATGAAGATATATTCGCTAACATCCAGCGTAGAGAGCTTATCGAGCAGATGACCTAGAACGGGTTTGCCAGCAACATTAATCAGTGGCTTGGGTTTGGTGTAGGTATGGGGGCGCAGGCGGGTTCCATAACCTGCAAGTGGAATCACGACTTTCACAAACATTCCTCCGTTTTGTAGTGATGTTGATGATTAAAGTGATGGCGTTTGCGTGTGCCAGGACGTTGCTTGTTCATAGGCATGACCAACACGCAGCATCATCTCTTCTTGCAATGACGGTGCAATAACTTGCAGGCCAATAGGCAGCCCGGCATTGTCAAAACCACAGGGTAACGACATGGCACAAATGCCGACCATATTGGCTGTGACGGTGAAAATATCGCTGAGATACATCTCTAGCGGGTCATTGACCTTTTCACCGATTTTGAAGGCAGTTGAGGGCGCGGTCGGCCCAATGATTACGTCAACATCTGCAAAAGCACGGTCAAAGTCACTGCGCAGCAAGGTCCGTACTTTCTGGGCCTTCAAATAATAGGCGTCATAGTAGCCACTCGACAATGCATAGGTGCCGAGCATGATGCGGCGTTTGACTTCGGGGCCGAATCCTTCACCGCGTGTTGCGCGGTAAGTATCCCAGAGCGTTGATTTGCTCTCACGCACACCGAAGCGCACCCCTTCATATCGCGCCAGATTCGACGATGCTTCGGCGGTTGCGATCAGATAATAGGTGGAAATCGCGTATTCTGAGTTTGGTAGCGTCACGTCGCGAATCTCGACGCCGAGCTGTTCAAACTGTTCAAGTGCTGCCCGCACGGCCTGCTCAACTTCTGGCTGCAAGCCTTCTGCAAAAAACTCACGCGGCACACCGACCTTTAGCCCTGCTATATCCTGTGCAAAAGCCTGCGAATAGTCGGGGACAGGTACGCCAAGACTGGTGCTATCTTGCGGGTCATGCCCGGCCATTGCCTGTAACACGTCAGCAGCATCACGGACTGTGCGGCCGAAGCTGCCGACGCTATCCAGTGAAGAAGCAAAAGCTACGAGCCCATAGCGTGACACGCGACCATAAGTGGGTTTGAGCGCGACAACGCCGCAATAACTGGCCGGGAGCCGTACACTACCACCAGTGTCAGTGCCCAGTGCTACCGGGGCCAACTGCGCGGCAACAGCGGCGGCGCTCCCACCGCTAGAACCTCCCGGCACATGGTCCGTACTCCAGGGATTGCGTGTGGTGAAAAAACCCGAATTTTCGGTTGAGGAGCCCATCGCGAACTCGTCGGTATTGGTTTTGCCAAGCATCACCATACCCGCATCTTGTAGCCGTTGTACAGCCGTGGCGGTGTAGGGTGGAATGTACCCTTTTAAAATCTTCGAGGCGCACGTCGTTTCAACGTCTTCAGTGACCAGCACATCTTTCACTGCAATCGGCAAGCCCAACAGCGGGCCGTCCTCACCAGACTGGCGGCGTTCGTCAGCACGTTGGGCCGCTTGCAGCGCTTCATCTTCTGTGACCGTGATGTAAGCCTTTACGGTGTCGTCCAGGGCATGAATACGCGCCAGATAGGCCTCAGTTAGCTCAACCGCGCTGAAGTCACCACGGCGCAGTCCGTCCCGTGCTTCACGCAATGTCATGCTGGTTAGTGTCATCAAAAGTCCTTTTCACAAACAGCCAGACAAGCAAACGAGGGCATTGTACCACAGCCCGGGGTTGTTCGTCTGTTTATGATTCAAGTGAATACAATACACGCTGATGCAAAACGTGGATGTGAACTTGCTGAAAGCATACAAAACGCAGTTTATTTTTACGCTTTCTGCGGCAGGATGTGGTAGAATAGAACGTCCGTTCAACAGGCACCACGGAAGGAAAAAGCCCTTGTCATCATCAGGATTTCAGCTCGTTTCAGACTATCAGCCGACCGGTGATCAACCCACCGCAATTGAGGAACTGGTTGACGGCATCAATAGCAACAAGAAGCATCAAATTTTGCTGGGAGCGACTGGTACCGGCAAAACGTTCACACTGGCTAACGTCGTCGCTCAGGTCAACCGGCCAACCATCGTCATCGCACACAATAAAACCCTCGCCGCGCAGTTATATTCAGAATTCAAGGGGTTCTTTCCAAAAAACGCGGTCGAGTATTTTGTGAGCTATTACGACTTTTACCAGCCGGAAGCCTATATCGCCAAGCATGACCTCTACATCGAAAAAACGGCGGACATCAACGAAGACATTGACCGCTTACGGCTAGCCGCAACCGTTGCATTGACGACCCGTCGCGACGTGTTGATCGTGGCATCGGTATCGTGCATTTATGGTATCGGTAACCCGATCGCGTGGAACAAAGTCGCGATGGACCTCTCGGCCGGGCAGATGATCCGCCGGGACTTGATTCTGCGGCACTTCATCAGCATCTACTACACGCGCAACGATATGGATCTCAAGCGCGGCACCTTCCGGGTACGCGGTGACACGCTCGACATCTGGCCGTCTTATGACCAGACCGCCTACCGCATTGCGATGTTTGGTGACGAGATCGAAGAAATCAGTGAGTTCGACCCACTGACGGGCGAGATTATCGCAGAACACGACACGGTGAGCATTTACCCGGCCAAGCACTTCGTCACCGATGAAGAAAAGATGGAAAAAGCGCTACACGACATCGAGATTGAGCTAGAAGTACGACTTTCGAACCTGAAAACGCAGGGCAAGCTGCTCGAAGCCCAACGCCTTGAACAACGCACCCGCTTTGACCTCGACATGATGCGCGAAGTTGGCTACACCAGCGGCATTGAAAACTACTCGCGGCACCTGGACCAGCGCGCAGCCGGGAGTGCGCCGTGGACCTTGCTGGACTATCTGCCCGAAGACTACCTGCTCGTACTGGACGAAAGCCACATGACCGTGCCGCAAGTACGCGGGATGTTCAACGGTGACCGGGCCCGCAAGCTGAACCTCATCGAACATGGGTTTCGCCTGCCAAGCGCGGCTGACAACCGCCCGCTGATGTTTGAGGAGTTCGAGGAACGCATGGGGCAAACGATTTATATGTCCGCTACCCCGGCCAAATATGAACGCGAACACGCTGAACAAGTGGTGCAGCAGATCATCCGCCCGACGGGGATTGTCGACCCGCAGATTGATGTGCGTCCGCCACAGGGCCAGATTGATGATTTGCTGGCCGAAGTTCAGGCACGCATCAATAACGGGCAACGTGCTTTGGTTGTAACACTCACGCAGCGCATGGCCGAAGACCTATCTGAATATTTCCTCGAAATGGGTGTCAAAACCCACCACCTACACGCCGAGATCGACACGCTCGAACGTATTGAAATTTTGCGTGACCTGCGGACAGGCGTTTATGATGCCGTGGTTGGCGTGAACCTGCTGCGCGAGGGCCTGGACTTGCCTGAAGTGTCACTCGTTGCGATTCTGGATGCGGACAAAGAAGGCTTTTTGCGCTCATCATCGGCGCTGATTCAAAACATCGGGCGTGCAGCGCGGCACCCTGACGGAATGGTGATTATGTATGCGGCAAAGATTACCGCAGCCATGCGTGCTGCCATTGACGAAACCGACCGCCGCCGTGAGATTCAACTCGCCTACAACGAAGAACACGGCATTGAACCACGGGCCATCATTAAGGAAATACGCGACCTGACGCAACGCGTCGCTATTATGCGTGGTGAGGCCGAAGCAGCTAAACAAGCTGAACATCAACAGCAAGACCTGCACCCTGAACAGCTCCCCGTCGAAGACCTGGATCGCCTTATTCGTGATCTTGAAGCGGAGATGAAGCAGGCCGCTAAGGAACTGGAATTCGAAAAGGCGGCCGCCCTCCGTGACCAGGTGATCGAATTGCGGCAAGCTCTCGTGCTGAAGCGTGGCCAGCGCAGTGATCAGGCACCAAAAGACCTCTCGATGCTGCTACTTGAAGAAAGTGGCACTGACTAGGATTATGTTGTGCTTCCACCGCCCTTTGGGCCGATGGTGTCCGGGGGACGGTGTTCTTTACGAAACGCCAGCAATTTCTGTCCCAATTCGGCAAGCTGCGCGTCGTCGAGTTGCTGTTGAATATGTTCAAATATTTCGCGCTCTTCGTGCCGTACGTGCTTTGTGATATGTTCTGCTAGTTCGCGTAGCATCGCTGGCGTGACTTTACTGCGCTCTTGCTGAATCAGTTTGGCCTGATCATGCAGCCAACGGTGGTCAGTTCTTAACTGCATCACCTCAACCGCGTTTGGGTCTGAGAAGGAAAACGGAAACAGTATCGTTTCTTCTTCCGCAATGTGGGGTGCGCCGTGATACTTCCAGAAAATGAGAAAAGTGTCGATATAGGCGCTTAGTTTTGGGGCACGCGGGTCTTCGTCCGCAATCCAACGCATTGTCCGAGCTTCCAGCAAGAATAGCTGATGATCGCGAGACAAATCCTGTAAAACAGGGTGGCGTTTTAATGGCATTGCTAGTTCCCCCAATTATCAAACGGCCGACAGACGGGCCAATCATAACAGGCAGAAGGCAGCGGTCTACCGTTGGCGTCAAAGCGTCCAGCATCAACATCATTGATATTTACAGACTGCGGGCTTTCTGGCAAAACACATGCCGCGCCGCCATTGGGGTTCAGTGGTGTTTGGGGTTGCAACAACGGTGCGTCGGGATTGAAGAAGTTGTACACAATGCGCGACACTTCGCCCAGAACTCCCCAGCGCCCCAACGCAAAACTATCAAAGTTCCCCAGGCGGCTATCCCACATATACATCGACAGCACATAAGTCGCCCCCGGCGAATAGACAACTCCCACATCCCCGACTGCCTGCCCTGCATAACCAACCTTATGCGCAATTTCAACGCCATCTGGCACGCCAAGTTCCATCAAATGCGCAAAGTTAGTGCCGCTGAACAGTTCAAGCATAATCTGGCATTCGTTTTGCGTAATTTCGCCGGGGAAAATGCCAGCCAGCCCGGTGGTGTCCTGCGCACAGGTATAGATTTCTGCCAGAAATTGCCCCATGTCGGCGGCAGTGGTCTGGTTTTCAGGGTCTACAGGCGGCGTGATACTTGTGTTGGCGGGCGGCTGTGACTCGCAGATAGGTGCGCCGGCCGGTTGATAGTAGTCCGCCGGGACGCCACCTTCACCCGCCGGCCCAATGCCAAAATGACGGTCAAGGCGCGTGTTGGTGGCCCCCGCCCGGCAATAGGTATCTGTGACGTTGCGGATACCAGCGAGGTCGTCGCCGTTGCCTGTGACATTCATGAGCAGATTGGCGTCTGCATTGGAGGAACACACCACCGCCGCGATCATCCGATACACAATGTCGCGAGATGGTGTCTGGAAGACATAGCGAAAGTAGTTAGCAATGACGCCAATTTTGACCGTGCTGGTGGCGCTGTGCAACACATGTTCTTGCAAGCCCATCGTTGCGCCTGTATCAAGATGCTGCACATAGACGGATGCCACGCTGTTTTGCCCATTGTAGATTACCCCACGCCGGGTGAAATAATCAATGATTGCTGCACGAAGCGCGCTCATGTCAGGTTCAAGCATTGCGTTCAATGGCAGCACCACCAGGCGCCCCACATTGAATGGCGAAAACAACGCTGTCTCTAACCGTGCAACAGCGGCCTCAACATCAAGCTGTGTGCCGGGTGCGCCGGGGGTAAACGTCAGCAGGTTGGGGTCATAGGTCATCTCGCGGCCACGGTCATAGCGGGCAGCGAGTTGTTCGACGTAGGTACGCAGCGCGTCTTCATCGTAGGTTGCGGTGATGGGTATGGTCGCGACACTGAACGTTTGCGACAGGTCGAGCCGGGTCGCAGTGGCGGCACGGTCAAAGCTGAAACCGACAGTGGCCGGGTCGAGCAGAATCAAGTTGTTAGCATACAAAAGCGTCACAGGCTGGCTATAGATGGCTTGCAGCGCATCGAGACGTCGTTCACGCTCAGCGTCAGGATCTTGCAGCGCAGGGGTGGCTTCAACTTCTGTGATGAGGACGGGCGTCGGCGTCTGGGCTACCGGGGTAAACGTTGCCAGAACCTGCGTCGGGGTCGCAGGCGGTTGTGTTGGCTGTACGGTAACTGGTGGAGCGCTGGCTGTCGCCTCAAAGATGGCCGTGGCAGTCTGCAAAGCCTCAATGGAAGGGAGACTGGCCGGGTCAATCACAGGTAGGGTGTTAATGTCTACACTGAGCCGCACCACACCATTAAACACCCAGGCGCGACCATTTGGTGAAGACGGGAACTCAATCAATATCCATTCGAAATAGCGCCCAAACACACCGACAGGTTGCCCCGGTTGAATCTGCCCGATAATAGTCTCCGTTCCACCAGTGGTTGAAGGCTCACTGCGGACATTGGCGTCTGGGTTTAGCGCTTCGGCAGTCGCAACGGGTGTCGGGGTACTCTGTGGAGATGGGCTACTGTTTACCGTTGAAGTGTGTACTAACGCGCCGAACAAAGCCAGCGCGATCATCAACATTATAATGCGTTTGAACATGGTTCATGACCTCCACGCCGTATGATAGCGCGACGTGTGGGCTTTGCAAATTGGCGGTTACTCAACGCTCACGATTCAGGGTTGCCCATTGCCGCTTGATGAAGTCACCGACGATGTGCGTCATTAACTCCACCTCGACCAGGAACGAGTCGTGCCCGAAATGAGAATTAATATGGTGATGTTCCACGCGCCGCCGCAACCCCAGCAATGTTTTGACGATGTCGAGCGCCTGCCCGATGGTGTACAACCAATCACTGGTGAAGCTACACACGAGGAACGGACAGCGGGTGCGGTCCAGTGCTTGACTGGCGGAGACATAACGTTCAGCGACGTCGTAGAGGTCAATGGCTTTGGTGATATAGAGGTAGCTGTTGGCATCGAAGCGATTAACGAACTTGTTGCCCTGATAACGCAGATAGCTCTCTACTGAAAAATCTGGCGTGTCGAAACTGGGTTCGTTTTTGCCATCGTCCTGCCAGGAACGGCCAAATTTCTGCTCCATAGACGTTTCCGACATGTAGGTGATGTGTGCCACCATTCGTGCCACGGAGAGGCCATTGTGTGGCTTGGGATGGTCGTCCGTATAATAGTTACCACCGTCCCAGTTAGGGTCGGCATAGATCGCCTGGCGGCCCGTTTCGTTAAAAGCAATTTGCTGTGCTGAGGAGCGCATGGTGCTGGCCAAAAAGATACATGAGCGCACCATATCCGGGTATTCAACCGCCCACGAGAGCGCCTGCATCCCGCCCATGCTGCCACCGGCCACGGCTAACAATTCGCGAATGCCAAGACGGTCCATCAAATGTTTCTGGGCATGAACCATATCCTGCACAGTAATGATCGGGAAACGCATGGCATAGGGTTGGCCGTCTGGTGCGATTGAACTCGGTCCTGTGCTGCCGCGACAGCCGCCGATGACATTTGAGCAGATGACAAAAAATTGATCAGTGTCGAACATTTTGCCCGGGCCAACCGCCTCATCCCACCAGCCCGGGTTTTCATCAGGATCGTCGCTATAATAGCCGGCTACATGCGCGTCACCAGATAGGGCATGGCAAATCAAAATCACGTTATTGCGGTCGGTGTTCAGTTCCCCATAGCATTCATAGGCAATGGTGAACGTCTCAATTTGTTTGCCACTACTCAGGCGCAGCGGAAAGTCGAAATGTTCATGGTAGCGCTCGACAATGCCGACCGAATCCGTGGAGCGCGAAGGGGGTGAGGTCGCGATGGTTGCCATAGTGTTGTATTCCTTAACCTGACACGTTGAAGTGTGTAACATCACGTCGTGGTGTGGAAATTCGAAAAGAGGACGCCCGGTTGCGCCCTCTCACCGTGTATCTGGTCTGATCTTTAGACTGGCAATGCTTCACCCTGTGAAATCTTGAGCGCCTGCCCTAAATCCCACAAAATGTCGTCAAGGTCTTCGATACCAACCGACAGCCGGATGTAGTCATCAGTGACGCCGCTGGCCTGCTGTTCCTCAGGGCTAAGCTGCTGGTGTGTGGTTGAGGCGGGGTGAATCGCCAGCGAACGTGAGTCACCGACATTGGCGAGGTGGCTGAACAGCTTCAGGTTGTCGATGAAAGCACGCCCGGCTTCACGCCCCCCGCTGATCCCAAACCCAACGACGGCCCCTGCACCCTTTGGTAGATATTTTTGCGCGGTGGCATAGCTCGAGTGGCTTTCGAGGCCGGGGTAGTTCACCCATTCAACGGCCGGGTGTTCTTCAAGGTGTTGCGCGACGGCCAGTGCGTTGTCCACGTGGCGTTGCATCCGCAGCGGCAGCGTTTCCAGCCCGATGAGGTTCAAGAAGCTATTGAACGGTGCCTGTGACGCGCCGATGTCACGCAGCGAGACGACCCGCACACGCCCAATGAATGCTGCCGGGCCCAGCACATCGACCAACACCGCGTTATGGTAGGCCGGTTCTGGTTCAACAATGCCAGGGTGGCGTCCGCTGGCCTTCCAGTCAAAGTTTCCACCGTCCACAATCACACCACCAATGCTAAGGCCATGCCCACCAATCCACTTTGTCGTGGAATGCAGCACAATGTTAACGCCGTGCTTGATGGGGTTGACGAGGTATGGCGTGCCAAAAGTGTTGTCAACCATAACGGGGATGCCATGCCGCTCACCCACTGCTGCAAAGCCTTCAAAGTCCGGCACGGTCAGCTTGGGATTACCAACTGTTTCCAGGTAGATGAGCTTGGTGTTGTCATTGATGTGCTTTTCAAACTCAGCCGGGTCTTCGCTGTTGACAAAGCGTGTGGTGATACCCAGACGCTTGAGCGTATAGGCTAGCAGGGTATAGGTGCCGCCATACAATGCACTGGAGGCAATGATCTCATCCCCTGCCTGGCACAAAGAAAGGATTGCCATCGTTTCTGCTGACTGCCCCGAAGACGTCGCCACTGCCCCAATGCCACCTTCCAGCGCGGCGATACGCTGTTCAAAGACGTCATTGGTGGGGTTCATAATACGGGTGTAAATGTTGCCGGGTTCTTGCAATGCAAAAAGGTTGGCTGCGTGTTCGGTGTCACGGAATTGGTACGAGGTTGTCTGATAGATGGGTACGGCGCGGGCTCCGGTAGTGGGGTCCGGTTCATAGCCAGCGTGGAGGGCCTGTGTGTTGAAACTGAACTCGTGGTCGTGTCCGTTATTGCTCATGGTACTTATTCTCCCTGTTGACTCAATTTGTCATGGTCGTGCAGTGGTGTGTACTATGATGGCTTTGCTAGGACGCGGTGAAGTGCGTACAACTTACCGCGCCGGGGAAGGTTAGGGTGTCTGTGTTGCTGTGCCTCCTCGGTACTCTAAGCCAACAAAAAAAGCCAACCCGATGCGGGTTGGCCCTTGTGTTTTTTGCAAAGAAAAAAGTTATGCCGTTACCGTTCCCGCGTGGTGTCACCCAATGATGCGCAACACATCATACACATTGTAATATGCGGCACCATCATCATATGTGGTTTGCGGCGGACGATTTTGGCTGAAATAAGCATCAATAGTACACTCCTATAATTTACATTGTAGCAAAAAAAGCCTCTACTGCAAGCACCTTGTTGATTTGCACAAGCACAGACGCAACAATATACACTTGTCCTGGAAAACTACAAGGAAGAATGCCATGACGTTGCAAGCGTTGATTGAAAGGTTACACGAACGGTTTGAACCCCTGACAGAAGGACACATTCCTGATTATATTCCCGAAATTGCCAGCGTTGACCCCACCTATTTTGCCATCTGCATCGTCGATATTGAATCCAACGTCTACGCCGTGGGCGACTGTGAGCAAATATTCACACTACAATCAATGTCAAAGCCGTTCACCTACGGTATGGCATTGGAAGACCATGGCCGCGAAACTGTGTTGCAGCGCATTGGTGTCGAACCAACCGGACAGTCCTTTAATTCGATTGTACTGGACGAACGCACCGGCCGCCCTTACAACCCGATGGTCAATGCAGGCGCAATTGCGGTCGCGAACCTCATAAAAGGCGAAGATAGCACAGCTCGTTTAAAACGAATGCTGGACATGTTCAGCCGCTATGCCGGACGCAAAGTACATGTCGATTCCCCAACGTTTCTTTCTGAGCGCAAGACCGGGCATCGTAACCGTGCTATCGCTCACCTGATGCGCAACGCCAATATGCTCAATGATAATATTGACGACACGTTAGACCTCTACTTCCAGCAGTGCGCGGTTTCCGTCACTTGCGAGGACGTCGCGATGATGGCTGCAACCTTTGCCAATCATGGCGTGAACCCTAAAACTGGACAGCTCGCTATCCAGCCAGAATATGTGCGCGATCTTTTAAGCGTGATGTATACCTGCGGCATGTATGATGCATCGGGGGCATGGGCCTACCATGTCGGCTTGCCAGCCAAAAGCGGTGTGAGTGGTGGCATATGGGCAGTTGTACCGGGGCGGATGGGAATCGCAGTGTATTCACCACGGGTGGACGA
>DAOTTU010000044.1:0-367460 GCA_034437655.1 Anaerolineae bacterium | reverse complement strand
TGCGGATTGGCGCGGTACCAATCAACCGTCGCCTCAATGCCCGCTTTAAGGGGCGTGCTGTGGTCGCCAAAGGCCTCGACGAACTTGCTGCTGTCAACGACGAAAGGCTTGTTAAACTCGTAGAACATCTCGACCATTTCACCAGCGGCGGGCACAAACGGCCCGACCATGCGCATTTGCCATTTGGCAACCGTGCGAATATTGGGTTCCTGTCCGATATAGTCATACGCAAACTGCAATACCTCGCGGGTGGTCAGTGTGGGAGCGTTAGGAGCGTGCCAGACTTGCCCCATCGCGGATTCGTGTTCGCCGACGATGACCATCGCTTTGCCGAAGTCGTCAATGAAAGTGTATGTGTGCGGCAGGTCAATGTTGCCCATCGCTTCGGCGGGCTTGCCTTCCAGCATCGGGTAAAAGGTACGTTCACCGATGATTGAGGTGAGTACCGCTGGGCCGTAAAAGTCTGAGCCGCGTACCAATGCCGCGCAAATTGTGCCGTTCTTATGCGCTTCCAGCACCATGTTTGCCATCTCAGCGCGGACTTTGCCTTTGCGTGTTTTGGCGGTATAGGGCAACCCTTCGTGAATCGGGCCATCAACCTCTCCGTACATATAGAGGTTATCACCGACGACGAAACGGGCGTTATTGGCGGCGGCACCTTCCATAATGCTCTTGAGCAGTGGCGGGAATTTTTCAGTCCATTCGTGATAAGGCGGTTGCGCACATTGATAGACAACGGCGGCACCCTTGCAAACTTCGCGCGTGTTGTCGATGCTGTAGGCATCGCTGGCGATGACTTCGACGTCGGCGGGCACAGTGGCGGTACCACTGCGGTTAATCATACGTACTTGCTTGCCGCGTTTGCGTAGTTCACGCATGACGCTTTGTCCGAGTGGTCCGGTTCCGAAAATTACGTGCAGGTTGTTCTGATTATTGTTTGAAAGCTGCATCTGGCTATCTCCTGCTGTTGTCTTCTGTTCGTTAGTTACTTACACCGTACAGTCTGACACTGTGTCAGAGTCAAGGAAGTCGCAGGAGATTGATGCTAAATTGAGGCAAAAACGGCTTATTGATGCGTTACTGGGATATGAAATTCAAATGTGATGTTATCAAAATCAGTTTTGCTGGTTTCGCGACCAGACAGGTGATGTTCAAAGATTGGCCCGGCAAATTCATAGTTATTGTCTTTGACCCAGGCGGCTAATGCAACAACGGCCTGTCCAATGTCATAAATTGGGCCACTATGCACGGTGGTCACGACGGGTTCAGCGTTCCGATAGTGTTGCAGCATCAGTCCCTGTGGAATACGGTCGCGTAGTTCGTCAGCAGCGTCTTCAGGGATGGGTACCCCGACCTCGATTTCGATGTCTTCTTCGCGATATTCCCACAGGTGGTAAATCATAACTTCGGGGGCGGCTGGCTCCACACCATACCCTTCCAGCCAACCATGCACCTCTTCAAACATACCACAGCGATAAATCGGCATTTCGTCCATGTTGGGGACAATTGCGTGTGTTTTGACAAGAATCATCGGCTCAACATCTTTGATGAGCATTTCATACGGTGAGGGCTGATCTTCCGTCTCAATCTGGCGCAGCCGATTGGCTACCCGCTGTAGTCGTTTTTGTTCGTCAACCAGCGCCTGTTGAATCTGGGCTTGTTTCATGATCAACATACCGCGTAGCTGTTGCGGCGAGAGATCATTTTCAATCAAGTCAGCAATTTCTTCGAGGGAAAGACCCAGGTCTTTAAGGGCCAGAATACGGTTTAAGCGGGGGAGCTGGTCGAGGGTGTAATAGCGATACCCGGTGAATTTGTCGACTTCTTTAGGTGTCAAGAGTCGCATTTTGTCATAGTGGCGTAGCATCCGCACCGAGACTTGACCAATTCTTGAAAATTCACCAATTTTGAACATTACTTTTCCCCTCAACCAGTGGTGTTAGTCGTCCTTACCTGGTCACACTACGCGCAGCTTCAAGCGCCGCGTCGAAGTTAACCTGTTGTGCGATTTCTGGCACATATTCAGTATAAACGACCTTATTATCCTTATCGAGTACAATCACGGCCCGCTGGTTAACACGCAATGGCAACACGTGTGTACCATAGTCATCTGCAAATTGCATGTCCATGTGCGAAGAAAGTGCTTCGACATCTTCAACATCAGCCGCACCACACCAACGCTTTTGAGCAAAAGGTAGGTCCGCACTAACGGCCAGCACGACGATGTCGTCTTCTAGCGCCGTGGCTTCTTCGTTAAAATGCCGAACCTGAGCATCACAGACGCTGGTATCCAATGATGGAACAATACTCAAGATTTTGACTTTGCCTGCGTAATCATCCAGACTTTTGCGGCTCATGTCGGTTGCAACAAGCTCAAAGTTCGGGGCAGTGTCCCCCACTTGAAGCATCTTGCCGCGCACATCCATCGGGTTGCCACCAAGCGTGACCCCGTCCTTGCGAATTTCGTAATCCATGTATCATAACCTTTCTGTGCTTATATGGAGCATCGTCCTGAAGTTGCAAACTATACCCTGTAGGGCATGAATTTGTCTAGCGTTCAGCGTCTTCTTCGTTTACCATGAAAATTCATGCACAACGTTGCACAAAGGGGAAAGCGTTGATTTCCAGAGCAAAACTAGAAGAATTTGAACGCCAAACACTCGCGCCCTATGCGATCAAAAGTGCAGATACACTGGGCCGCCAACACCCAGAAGACGAGCGTCCAGCGCGCACAGCTTTTCAGCGTGACCGCGAACGTATTTTGCATACCACGGCGTTTCGACGACTGGAATATAAAACGCAGGTATTCGTCAATTATGAGGGTGACTACTACCGCACCCGTCTGACGCACACACTTGAAGTCGCGCAGGTTGGGCGAGCGCTCGCACGCGCGCTGGGCCTCAACGAAGACCTTGTTGAAGGCATCTGCCTGGCACATGACCTCGGGCATACACCGTTTGGCCACGCTGGTGAATATGCGCTGGATGAGTTGATGTCAGACGATGGTGGCTTTGAACACAATAAACAATCATTGCGCATTGTAACCAAGCTCGAAAAACGCTACGCTGACTGGGACGGGTTAAACTTGACCTACGAAATGCGCGAAGGTATCGTCAAGCACGAAAGCGAATACGACACCAGCGCAACCTCAGACGACTACCACCCAGAATGGCACGCCTCTTTGGAAGCACAGGTCGCAAACCTGGCCGACGAATTGGCGTACAATGCGCATGATCTAGACGACGGGCTACGGGCTGGGATTTTACACCCTGACCAGCTTACCGAACTAGAATTTGTGCAACAGGTGTTGGGTGAGTTAGATATTGCAGCTAGTACACTGTCTGAATTGGATCGGCATCGGTTGGTGCGACGTATCATTAGCTTGCAGATTGCTGATGTCATCGCCGAAAGTACACGCGCTATTGAGGCTGCAAACGTGCAAAGCGTGGAAGATGTGCAGCGGCTTGACCATAACTTGATCCGTCATTCGGACGGATTTCGACAGATGAACCGCCAGCACAAAGATTTCCTGTATGCAAACTTCTATCATCATTACCGTGTCGTGCGGATGGCCCGCAAGGCACGCCGCTTTTTGATGGATTTGTTTGAGGCATATGATGACCAACCCGCAATGTTGCCGCCAAAAGTGCGGGCGCTGTTTGATGAACGCGGCAAACGCCGAGCCATTACCGACTACATCGCCGGCATGACTGACCGGTACGCCCTACAAGAATGGGAGCGGCTTTTTACACCCTTTGCCCGCCCCTAGCTTTATTTCTCGACCGTTTACACTTAAGTATATTGGAGTATGGTGGCTATGACTGACCATCAAGACGATATGATGAATGGTGAACACCACTTTCTGACTGAAGAAGGTGCCGCTGAACTGCGTGCTGAACTGGATGAACTGCTGAAAGTGAAGCGCCCCGAACTCGCTGTTAAACTCAAAGAGGCTATCGCGATGGGTGACCTTTCAGAAAACGCGGACTACCACGACGCAAAAGAGCAGCAAGCCTTTCTAGAAGGGCGTATCCAGTACCTGGAACGCATCCTGCGCACGGCGAAAATTATCGAAGACAGCGACAAGCCCAAGGGCGTTGTGGGTATGGGGGCGGCCGTGACCATCCAGGAAGAAGACTTCGACCCGGAAACGTATCGCATCGTCGGGCCAGCCGAAGCCAACCCCTCCGAAGGCAAGATTTCCAACGAGAGCCCTCTTGGCAAGGCGTTACTTGGTAAGAAAGTCAAGCAAAAAGTCAAAGTTCAGACGCCAGACGGGCAGATTGTCTTCAAAATTTTGAAGATTGAATAAGCGCCCGTAACGTACTCCCAGATCAATCACAAACGATACCCGCTATACGCTGCTGTAGTGGGTTTTTTGTTGTCTGATACCGGGTTCGCGGCATTGGTTGTTGTGTGGGAGAGTATGCCGTCTGCGCCGTCAACCCTCCCCTACGGCAGGTTTTCGTCTTGCCGATGGGGTTTTGTAGGGGCTGTGTTGGCTTCCGCCGGAAGACATACCTGCCCGCTTTTATGGTTGTTGGTCGCCCAAACTTGGTCTGGCGGGTTCCGTTTCATCAACTTTTGTCAATATACAAAACGTTGACTATACATGACATGGCATATATGATATAACATATATGTGTTGACATATATGAGGTCGCACATATGGCATTGAAATTCGCAATTCTCGGTTTGCTAAAGACCTTCGGTGAATCCTCTGGCTATGACATTAAACAGCAGTTTACACGGAGTGTCAGCAACGTTTGGGAGGCAGACCTGTCCCAGATTTATCGTACGCTTGATCGCCTGGAACAAGACAACCTTGTGGCATCACAACCAGACCCGGATAGCAACCGAGGACGCAAGGTCTATCACATCACAGTGCGTGGTCAGCAGTCACTAGAAAACTGGTTGCAGGAAGACTATGAACTCGCTCCGATCCGTGAGCCAGCACTGTTACGCCTGTTTTTTTCGAAGAACATTTCGCCCGCGCGGGTGGTGGAACAGGTGCAAGCCTATCGCGCTCATTTTACTGAGATCGAAGCAGGCTATGATGCCATTGAGCAACTTTTAGACGATCTTATTGACCGGGGTTGGGAAGATGCTTTTTTTCAGAAACTGACCTTGAATTTAGGACGACGCTATACCTTCATGACGATTGAATGGTGCGACTATGTATTGCAAGAACTTGGCCACCAGTTTCCAGACCTCAACATCTCAAATGACGAAACATAACACCTACAAAGGAATGACCAATGGCAGAAACTACAACGAAAACGGATGTGTTTGTCGCGGTGCAAGGGCTGCGCAAACGATATGATCACGACGGACCCTTTGCGGTTGGCCCCAATGGTGGCGTGAGTTTTGACATCAAACAGGGTGAAATTTTCAGCCTGCTTGGCCCCAACGGTGCTGGTAAAACCACCGTTATCAGCATGATGAGTACCCTGCTCACTCCTACCGAAGGTGACGTTGTAATCAATGGCTTCAGTGTACAGAATGACCCGATTAACGCCAAAGCACAGATTGGGATGGTGCCGCAAGAACTCGCGCTTTATCCCAGCCTGAGCGCGCGCCAGAACCTTGAGTTTTTCGGCCGCATGTATGGCTTGAGTGGCAAAGACCTCAAGAGCCGCGCCGACGAGGTGCTAGAGTTCATTGGGCTCACTGAACGTGCTGACGACAAGATTGACGAATATTCCGGTGGCATGAAGCGCCGCGTAAATATCGGTGTCGGCCTGATGCACCGTCCGCGTATGATCTTCCTTGATGAGCCTACCGTCGCGATTGACCCGCAAAGCCGCCGCCGTATCCTCGACACGGTGAAATGGCTCAATGAAGAAGGCATGACTGTACTCTATACGACGCACTACATGGAAGAGGCGCAAGAGCTTTCTGATCGCGTTGGCATTATTGACCATGGTGAGATTATCGCGATGGACACGATTGACGCCTTGACTGACCAGGTTGGGCAAAAAGATACACTGATCATCTCAGTACTGGAACCCTCTGAAGACATTATTGAAGACCTCAAGCAAATCGATGGCATTGATAACGCTATGCTCAAAGATGAGGAAATTCATTTGATGTCAGACGAAGGACGCCGCATGTTGCCGCGTGTGATCGAACGCCTGAACGAACACAACATCACCATGCAATCCGTCGAAGTCCGCGAACCAAACCTGGAAGCGGTGTTCTTGCACCTGACCGGGCGCGCGCTCCGCGACTAGCGCAATCATAACCTCGAAAGGAGGCGAATACGCACATGTGGGGCAAAATCCGCACCATTGCAGGGACAAATATCTACATTACATATACCGACGTTGGCGCGTTGTTTTTCATTCTGGCGCTGCCCGTTTTATTGAGTGTCATCATCGGGTTGGCCTTTGGTGAAGGTGACAATACCGTTGAACTGGGTACTGCTCAACTGGCCATTATCAATCAAGATGAGACTGTCAATGTCGGCGGCGGTGATTCTGGCGCACCTCAACGCGATGTCAACTGGGGCCAGCAGATGTATGTGGACGTACTGATCGAGAACGTATCGCCAGACCTGGCAGAGTTAATTGACGCCAGCATTGCAACTGACATTGAAGACGCGCGGCAACAGGTCGAAGACGGTGATCTGGACGCTGTGTTGATTATTCCACCCGAATTTACCACCAATGTACTTGAACCAGATGCTCAGGGCGATGTTGAACTGTACTACAACCCCGGCAATGAAGTCACGGTGACGGTTCTGGTCAGTGTCATTGAACAGCTTACCGCACAAATCAATACCGGTGAAAGCGCACAGGACATCCTCGTCGAAAGCGATGAGCCGTATTTGATTAGCACAGGCAGCAGCCGTGGTCAATCAAGCGAACAGATTGCGGCCGCCGCTGGTGATGTATTGCAGCAACTATTTTCGCAGGGCGCCCCCAACGTTGTCACGCTGAGTAGTGTCGATATCGAGGGCGATGCACGCTCATTTGACTCCTTGAGCTATTTCGCGCCAAGCATGGCTATCCTCTTTATGACCTTCGCCATGGCCAACGGGATGCGCTCTATCCTTGAAGAAAACCGTAACTGGACCATGCAACGTTTGCTGACCACGCCAACGCCGCGCTGGGCCTACATGGCCGGCAAGATGCTCGGTACCTTTGCAGGAGGTGTCGTGCAGATGGTGCTGCTGATCTTCATTATGATGGGCGTTGCCTTCCTTTTGGGACGTGACGCAACCATCTGGGGCAATAACATCTTTGGGCTGGCATTGGTTGTTATCACTGTGGTGGCGGCGGCGAGTGCGCTTGGCCTGCTGCTGACAGCCTTCAGTAGCTCGGTGCGGCAGGCTGACAACATCTCCAATGCCGTGTTGATTGTGATGGCAATGATTGGCGGTAGCTTCGTTTCAATCGAAGGCAACGAAGCGCTTGACCTGTTGAGTAACCTGAGCCTGAATAAATGGGGCATTGAAGGTTTCGTTGAGCTTGCCGACGGGGGTGGCCTCGTTGATATTGTGCCGAGCTTACTGGCATTGTCCGCAATGACGATACTGTTTTTCGGTGGTGCGTTGTTCGCTTTTAGCCAACGCGACGATCTTTAGACCACGCGCAGACGACAAAGGAGAATTTTACAATGCGAACAATTATCAACATGGCACGGCTGCACCTACAACTCCTGGCGCAAGACCGTTCCACACTCGTTCAAGGCTTCGTCGTGCCCGTGATCTTGATGGTCGTGCTGGCCGCCGCTGTTGGAGACAACGTTGCGAACGATGTGACACTGCTGGTTGACGTTGATAACCGAGACCAGACTGAACTTTCTGACGATTTTATCACCACGTTACGTGCCACCAGTGATGAGGTTGATGCAGTGTTGTTTTGTGTCTATGGCGCAGATGATAACCCGGACGAGTGCGAACAGAGCGGACTCAATAACAACGACACCTTCGATGATGTTGGCACCGAACGCCTTGAAGACCTGACCACCTCGGCTGCATTAATCATTCCTGAAGGCTTTGGCCAGTCCATTGCAGACGGGGAAACGGTTGCGCTGGAATACCGTAATGATGACGATTTTGGCAATCGTACCGTCGCGCAGTCTACGGTTGAAACAGCTCTGACCCGCTTCAATGCCAGTTTGGCCATTGCTCAGCTTGGGCTAGACGCAGTAGAAGAATACTTCGGCGGTTTTGACTCCCCCACAGCCCGTGAAGCTGACTACAACACGCTGTTACAACGCGCCCGTGCGGAACTGGAGACGGCCCCCGCCAACGTCACCACCCGCAGTGCTGATGAAGAAATCGTCATCGGGCTGGGCGCACGACAGGCTGTTCCGGGGCAGGGGAGTATGTTTGTGCTGTTCACGTTGATTGGCATTGCAACGTTTATGGTTGAAGAGCGTAATCAGGGCACATTGCAACGCCTGTTCATCATCCCTACCAATAAATTCAATATCGTCTTCGGTAAAATCCTCGGGGTATTCTTATTCGGTGTGATGCAATTTGCAATTTTCATTGGCGTCGGCGCGCTCCTCGGTATTGATTGGGGCGGCGATTACCTTGCGATTGGGGCGCTTATCGTCAGTTTCTGCCTCGCCGGGACAGCGCTTGGTTTCCTGGTTTCGACGTTTACACGAACCACAGCCCAGGCGGCCAATGCTGCCACCTTCTTCGGGCTGGTGCTGGCTCCGTTGGGGGGGGCATGGTGGCCGCTGACGATTGTGCCTGACTTTATGCAAACCATCGGCCATATTTCTCCGATTGCATGGTTGATGGATGGCTTCTATGAAGTGCTATATTACAACGGCGGCATTGTTGAGGTCTTGCCGATGACGGGGGCGTTGTTGCTATTTGCCGCTGTGTTTACTGCGGCGGGGGTGATGCGCTTCAGTTACGAATAACCAACCTCGTTCTGATGTCACCTCTCGTGTTATCATAAGAGATGGAGCGGCCGACTGTGGTCACTTCATCTCTATTCGTTTGGCGTTACCCGTTAATATTTTCTATAATGCCTAGAAACTGATTTGCACCCGCGAAGGCGACGGAAGAATTGAGCAGTGGAATGACTGAAAGAAAAGTGCAGGTTCGAATTGATAATCGTGTCCGGTTGGTGTCGGCGGTGCTGTCTGCGACGAATTTCCCGTCCACCGAGCAGTTCCACCCCCACCAGCACGCCCGCCACACGATGAAGCGCGTGCTTGAGTTCTCACATCACCCGGCCGTAGCAGGCGCACAAGTCTTGCTAGACCAGGGTGCCCCGCTCGAAGCACTATTCACCTACGCACTCAAACTGACATGGCCCGACCTCGAAGCAGTGCAGTCACCGCGCTGGGTGCCCCCCAAGTGGAACGAACACCTGCGCGGCTTTTATGAAGCTACCGAACTGGCCGAACTCTGGAATGAGTCGGACGAATCGTGGGAGAAAGCGCGTTCAGAATCGCAGGCGGTACTGGACAAAGTTGATTTCTACAACTTCCTGATGCCGTTCGTGGGGCAGGTTGTTGAGCAACTGGTGTTTATGCCCAATATCTCCTACCCCATCAGCCGTGCCATCGGTGTGCGGGTCGGTGGTGAGATTTTGACGCTATGCCCACCGCGTGAAGCGTGGGGAGATAGCCCACCATGGCCGTTTAGTTCAGACCCAGCTCACATTTACTCAACCGCCCTGGCTGAATACGCCCGCCTGCTGATGCTGTCCTACCTGCGCCAACACGCCGCCGACGTGGCCCCTGTCGCGCATAAGCCCCTCCCCGTGAGTGATGCTTTCCGCGCCAAGTACCCCAACTGGGGGGACCAGTTCACAGAGTTGTTTGTGTCTGGCATTGTGGCGCTATTTTTGGAGCAAGCTATCAGCAAACAAGAGGCGAAAAGCTATGTGTTGCTGCAACGCAAGGTCAAGGGCCTGCATATTGTCCCCGGTGTGGTGAGTGTGCTGCGGCGCTATATGCGTGACTATAACAGCGACAAGTACGAATCCTTTATCAAATACCTGCCCAATTTCCCCGGACATTTACGGGTAGCAAAGACCATCACAACGCTATGATTGACCATATCATCACCAACGCCAATATTTACACCCAAAACCCGGCCCAACCCCATGCCGCGGCGCTGGCTATCGCGGGCGAACGTATTCTGGCCGTCGGCAGCAATGATGACATTAAAGCGCTCAAATCCGCGCACACCCTACACACCGATGCAGGCGGCCGGCGCATCATTCCCGGTTTAACAGACGCACACCTCCACTGGCACAACTACTCACGGCTGTTGCAGGCCGTTGATCTGGTTGATGTGCCCAGCAAGGCAGAAGCGGTGCGCCGTGTCGCAGAACAGGCGAAAAATACCCCGCCCGGTGAATGGATTTTCGGGATTGGCTGGCGCAAAGATTTATGGGACGGGGCCGTCTTTCCAACTGCGCTTGATCTCGACGTTGCAACGACCAACCACCCTGTCTATCTTGTTTCGCGCAGTGGGCACGCTGCCTGGGCAAACACCCTCGCCTTCCAGCGGGCCGGCATTCCCGATGATGTAAGCGACCCGCCCGGTGGCGGCTTTACCCGCAATGCCGACGGTAAACCCGCTGGCGTTTTGCTTGAAAAACCGGCCATGAACATGATCGCGCATCACATGCCCCGTGAAACCGTCCAGACCCTTTCTGAATGGATGGAACAGGCCCAACAAACCGTATTGCGGATGGGCATGACAGGCTTTCATGACTACGACAACCCGATTTGTATGGACGCGCTGCAACTGCTGCGTGAACGCGGCTGGCTGAATTTGCGGGTTTTAAAGCAGATCAACGTCGAGTGGATTGAACATGCCTATGGGCTCGGCATTCATAGCGGCTTTGGCGACGACTGGCTGCGTTTTGGTGGGTTGAAAATCTTTGCAGACGGCGCTCTTGGTCCGCAAACGGCACTGATGGCCGCGCCCTACGAAGGCAGCACTGACAACTATGGCATCGTCGTCACTGATAAAGAAACGATGCATGAGTTGGTACATCAGGCCAGCGCCAACGGTCTGTTCTGCACCATCCATGCAATCGGTGACCGGGCTGTGCATGATGTGCTGAACATTTTTGAGTCGGTACGGCAGGCAGAGGCTGAGCAAAAGATTCCCCGCGCACTTCGCCGTCACCGCATTGAGCATGTGCAAATCACGCTACCAGAAGATGTTGAACGCCTTGCTGAACTGGACGTGATCGCCTCTATGCAGACTATTCACGCGACATCGGATTACATCATGGCCGATCGCTACTGGGGCACACGCGCCGAATACAGCTACGCCACCCGTAAACAACTCAACGCCGGGGCAACGCTCGTTCTTGGTTCAGACGCACCGCTGGACAATATCGACCCGCTAGCCGGGATACATGCCGCCGTGACCCGTCGCCGTGCCGATGGCAGCCCCGGACCAGAGGGCTGGTACCCCGCTGAGAAATTGACGCTGGAAGAAGCCATCGCCGCCTACACCACCGGCCCCGCCTATGCTGCCATGATGGAAAATCGACTCGGGCGGCTGGCCCCGGGTTTTCTGGCAGATCTGGTGATGCTGGACCGCGATATTTTTGCAATCGACCCGATGGAAATCCTGGAAGTCAAGGTGTTGGGTACGATGGTCGGCGGTTCGTGGCGTTTTCAGGAGTTTTAGCGCGTGGTAGATTACTCTCGCCCCCGGCAGACCGTTCCAAAACGTGACAAGCCTGTCCGTAAGCAGCGCATCACCGGATTGCAGATTCTCTTCGTCGCGATTCTGGCGATTGGGATGCTGTTGACCATTAACTTCAGTGCGCGTATTAGCCGGGGGCAACAGTATGACGACCTCAAAGTGCAGGTAGAAGGCACCATTGACACCCTGCAAGCCGAAAACACTGATTTAAGGCGCGAACTTGACTTTGTACAGAGTGACGCCGCTGTTGAGGATTGGGCCCATCGCGAAGGTAAAATGATACGTCCCGGGGAAGTACTGGTGATTCCAGTGCCCGGGCTGGTGCTACCAACAGCAACGCCCGTTGCCACACCAGCACCACTGGATGAACCCGAACAGCCAGACATCCCCGCCCCTGACCTATGGTGGAGCCTCTTTTTTGATGGTGACCCGCCGTGGTAAGTAACGATCAGGGTTGACCGCTGTTGGTGACCCCTGCCACGAACATATCCAGCCCGGTCGCCATGTCCATTTTGCCTGTCTTCACGCCGACATCAAGGTCAAGTAGCTTTTCGTAAATATGCTGCAAGGCCGTCAGGCTAAAGCCTCGCGCCTGTTCGCGGGTTTTTTGGGCCGGGTACTGATGCAGCCCTGTTAGCTCGCGGAACTCACCGATTCCCCCACCATGATCCAGAACCTCACGTGCAATCAAGAGCAGGCGGAATTGGCGTACCACCATGCCAAATATCTGAAATGGGTCTACCTCATCAATATCAAGTTTACGGTGCAACAACTGCATTGCCTGGCGGCCGTTGCGTTTCCCAATGGCGTCCACCAGATCAAAAATGTTGGTTTCAGGAACGTAGGGTGTCAACAACGCCACATCCTGTTCGCGGACGCTCCCACCTTCCCCCACAAATGCTGCGAGTTTATAGAGTTCATTGTCAGCACGGCGTAGATCACTTCCAATAACGCTTACCAGCGCTGCAATGGCTTTCGGCTCCAACTGAATCTTATAGGCTTCAGCTTGCCGTTTTAGCCATGCTGTCGGGTTCTTTGGGGCATTAAATTCTTTGACATAGCCATGCGGATCATCTTCGAGCAGCTTCAAAATGGGGTGCCGCCTGGGTAGGGTTCGGCTTTCAGCGAAAACCAATCGTGCTGTCGGTGGTAAATCTGGTAATTGGGCGATGAACTGCTTCAATAGTTCTTTTTGCGCTTTAGAGGCCCCACTGCGGTGCCAGTGATCCAGCAAGCCATGCGCAATCACCAGCCGCTTGTCCGACAAAAAGGGCATCGCCTGAGCCGCCGATAATACCTCAAGGGGCGAGACTTTGGGATCGCTGAAGTCCGAAATGTTGAGGTCATCACCCATCTGGTCGCGCATTTTTTTGATCTGCGCTTTGATGCTGTAGTCGTCTTCGCCGTGGAAAAGATAATAGGTGGGCGCTTGTTTAGCCATTCGTCCCTCAGTTCACTGTGATTGAATCAATGATGACAAATTCGCAGTCAGGCTCGTCAGAACAATCCGACGCTGGCGCAATTTCAAGCCGGGTAAAGGCCGGGTCAAGGAAATAATACACTTTTACCCCAACTTGATACGCTCCAGCGGGCAAATCGCGGATAGCATGTTGGTGCGTGTCAAAATAGAAATTGCCCGCTTCCCAGTCCAACGTTGGGGAACGGCCGTTGAAGGGGTAACTGTCACTCGGTGGCCCAGTAGGACGCCCGTTTGCGTCTAATAAGAACGTTGAAATGGTGTAATTCCATTCTGGCGTCTGCCGTGGCAACCATAGGAGGTTCAGCGTAACCATTTCCTCATCAACGGCTACCGACTCGCGCATTAATTGCAGCGTGTCACCGAAAGATACAAGCGGTTCCTCAGCAGGACGGTCAAAACGGTAGAGTTCAATCGGGCGGCCGTCAGCATAGCGTCCAAAGTCACGGATCGGCGGGGCGCTCTGCACAAAACCATGTGCGGTGATTTCGGGACGCGGGTCATATGCGAAGAAGCCAAATTTTGCCAGCCAAACGCCATCCTGTGTTACCAACGTGTCAGCAAGGCGCTCCCGGTAGCGTTCCGGGCTGTGCAGGCGGATCGTTTCTGTGGACAGCGTTGCAGCGGCGAGGTTGTCCCGTTCAAGGTAATACATCAACGGTAGGTCGTCGGTGTCCATTTCCAGCAATACAGCATCAGCCGACGTACTGCGCTCATCTAAGAATTCGGCCAGTCCCGGCCACGGTGGCCGCTCAACCGGGGCCGCACCTGTAATCGCCAGTGAATGCACGACCACAAACGCCATCACCACTACCAATTCGCGCAGGTGGAATTGAGCCAACGTGTGTGCCGCCAGCACCATCAACGCAGGCACGACGACTGCCAGTGAACGAAATGAGAGCGTTGGATACTGCGTGTTAATGAGCAAAGACAGCCCAATGGTAAGCACGACAACCAGTGTTAGCATTCCGGTCGCTGCTGAGGGGAGCCACGCCCGCCATTGAGTGCCGCGTATACTGCCCGCCACACCACCAACCGCCAGCACAATCCAGAACCATTCTGGCACACCCGTCAATTGATTGGCGAGCGTTTCATATACCACCCAAGAATTATCGAGCGCGTGCGGCAGCCCACCCGGCCGTTCAATCGTAATCTGGTGATAAATCGCAGGCACCCACGGCAAATACAACGCTGCAATACCGATGTTCGCCAGAATATAGGGGCGTAGCACCTGCAAACGAGTGATGAGGGCATGGACGCCAAGTGCGAGCAGGACAAAACCGCCCCAGTAGTGCGTATACAGCAACGCTACCCCTGCCAGCGCAAAAGCGATACCCCGGTTGCGGGTCGGGTGTTGCCAGAATCGCCAGTACAGCCACATCGTAAGCACAGTGAGCGTCTGTTGCAGGGAATAGTGGCGTACTTCCTGCGTTAGCACTGTAACAAGGTCATGCACGGCGAATAGGAACGCGGCTAGCAGCCCTGCCTGCACCGAAAACAACGCTGCTCCCAGGCGATACATCGCCGCCACCGCAACCAGCGTCACCAGCACAGCAAAATAGCGCATTTCAAAGATTGTATCGCCCGTGAACTGTCGCCAGATGTTGAGCAGCACAAAATACAGCGGTGGATGTACATCATCCAGCACCCATTCCTCAACCACAGCGGCGGGGTTTGGTTCGGCAGTGGCGGCAATCGTCCAGCCCTCGTCTGCCCACAGACTGATGCCATTCAGATCAACAATAAGCACCACGGCCGCCAGAATGAGTATCCCCACGGCAGCAAATATCGACCTTGAATATTGTGCGCGTTTTAGCATAGGTGGGCTCGTGTTTCGGGGGATTGTATATTGTGCCATAGCGGTCAGCGCTAGCCCTAGTATTGCACCGCGACCGAAGTCCAGGTGCCGGGTGTACCCGACGATAGGACATAGGTTTGCCCCGTCTGGCTGATGAAGATCATCTCACCGCGTTCAAAGACCTGTGTTGCACCATTACCACCCTGTTCATTGCCTGTCGCCCAGCCGAGCGCATCGCGTACGCCGCCACTTTCGCGCCAGACCTTGCCAAAGCCCCGAATCGGTTCACGCAAGCCGTCACGCGGTGGATTGAGTCCAGTGCTGCTGGGGTCCACACCTTCGCGCCAGGTATCAGCAAAGCGCTGGAATGTGTTGTTGTTATACAGCACAAAAATGCCCGACTGCCCGCCAGAACCAACCGCCGACACCCAGACCATAATACCGCGCTCAAAGGTTTGATATGCTGACGCAACATTTGCCGCCGGGCCAATCGGGCAGGCCAGTTGCTCGGCGGTGTTGCTGTCCCCGGTGAAAATCGTCGCAAAGCCTCCTGACGGTAATGTGGGGCAACTGCCGACGTCCACAGCCGCCTGCACGACACTCACGCCCCCTACAGGTTCAAACAACGGCGCGCCGGGTGTGATAGGTGTATCGGTCGGTGTGGGGGTGAAGGTCGGTGTCACAGTGATTACCGTCGGGCTGGCAGGGGGCGCTTGTGGTGTCTCAAAGTCGAAAGACTCTGCATTCACAGCAACCTGCGTGGCGTCTGGCGGCACAGTCGGGGCCAACACACTCGTCGGCCCGGGTTCGGGTGTCTCTGTAATAAACACGATGCGCGGGGTGGCTGTCACAAAGATTGGCGTGAGGGTGGGGTCGGCGCTGAACACCCCACACCCCGAAAGCACCAGCGCAAGTAGCAGCAGTACAGTTTTCTTCAGCATAACGCGCCTAACGTGCGAACCGCTCACGGACGAATTCAAGCACAACACGGTCAATTTTGTCCGGCTCGTTGTCTGGTGACCAGCGTTCCTCAAGGTTTTCCATGCCACAAAAGGCCCAGAACGCATCTTTGGTGCTGGCATCCCATTCCCCAGAAATCGTGCCGTCGTGGTGGCCGTGTTTTGTCAGAATCTGTTGCAATTCAGTGGCAATTGCAGCGTCAATCGGGATGAGGTCATCGGGGTTAGTGGTGCCAAAATAGAGGTTATGCATCCGCAACAGGCCTTGTAGTCGTTGGACAGGTTCGGGGTCATCGTCCACGCGCAGGTCTACCCAGCGATCCGTGTCACCACCATAGCTACCGCCGGCTTTGACGACGAGCAACCCGGCCGACTGCTTACCTCGGCTATCACCACCGACCGTATCCCCAGCCAATAGAGCCGCTGCCAGCCGTTCGGGGAGCTGTCCCTGCGTATTTTCAAACGCCTCTGCCATCGCGTCGAGGGTGTCACCCCCGGTGAGGATATTGCCCTGACAGGTGTAACCGTTGCCGATGCGGTGCCCGGCCCAGTCGAAGCAATCACTACCCGTGTGCGCGGCTGCATTGCCGTTTTTGTCAACCATTCCAACCTGTCGGTCAGCGGCTTTTGGGTCTTCGGACAGCAGCTTTTCGAGGGTTTGCTCAGCGGACACCCCCTCTGCCATTAACGCAAGACCGTCCGGGCCAAAGCCCATTTTGGCAAAGGCCTGCGTTGCGACTGCGCCCGCCCCGGCCCGTGCCCAACTAACCACTGCTGCGGCCGCCAAAAATTTACTGGCTACGGCGACACCCCATGCCTCGTCGGTAGGGTCATAAGCAACGATACTAAAGGTGTTCAACAATAAGTCTCTCATGGTAAAAACTCCTGGACTGCTTACGCAATGGCGCATTTTTTGCATTTTAAAATTCAACTCCGCCCATTATAACAGAGACTTTAAAACCTGACGTGACTCTGATCCCTACGGCAAATTGACGACTGATGACACCCCCGGCAAAACAACGTTTATTGCGCTGGCTGATGCTATTGGCGGTATTATGGCTGGGAGCCAGCCTGCGCATCGATGGACTGGTACGCGACACCCGTCTGCATGGCGATGAAGCCCTTTTTGCCAGCTATGGCCGCCTGATGGTGTTACACGGTGACTGGAACCTCTATGAAGTGCCGGTTGATAAGCCGCCGCTAACGTTTGCGATGGTCGGGGTGAGCCTTGCGCTGCTCGGGGAAAGCGAGTTTGCAGTGCGGGTGCCGAATGTGTTGGCGAGTGTTCTCAGTTTGGCACTAATGTTTCAGGTGGGGCGGCAGATAACGCGAGCGTTCTGGGGCGGGTGGTTGGCAACGCTATTGGTCGCCTTCTCACCACTGGAAATTGCCTATGCACCGACTGCCTTTCAAGACCCTCCCATGCTCACCGCGCTGCTCGTCACGACACTCTTATTGCTGCGGCACCGTTGGGGCTGGGCCGGGGTAGCGTTTGGCGTGGCCCTGTGCATGAAACCGACAGCCCTCTATCTTGCGCCTTTGTTGCTCGGATTACCTCTTTTACAAACTGGTGTGCTTGAATGGCGACGGTTGCGCAATTTCGTCACAAGCAGCGTGCCGCCGCTGGGATTGCTCATCTTATGGGACGAAAGCCGCCGCGCCCAGAGTTTCTTCACGCTGGGGAACTACAACAACAACCCCGGCCGCCTTATCCGGGCCGATGAAGTCCTGCCACGTCTTAAAAACTGGCTGATGCATCTTAGCGCTAGCGTTGGCGACGAATGGATTGGGGTCGGCTTGGCGGCAATGCTTGGCATATGGTTGTGGCGCAGTGCCCAACAGCGCATTCCAGCGGGGGCGCCAAGTTGGTGGGTTGGGGCGTTTAGCGTGACCTACATGGGCTGGCACTGGCTGGTGGCCTTCCCTACTTATGACCGCTACGTGCTACCACTGGTGCCGTTTTTGTTGCTGGTGGGGGCACAGGCGCTACTGTGGATGCAACTGCGGTGGCGGGTGTTACTACTCGGAGCGCTGATTATGAGTTTTGCTGTACAGGGTGGGCAGCAAGCGGCCTTCAACCGCATTGACCCCAACACGGGTCATGATATTGACTATGTCGCTACTGTTCTCAACCGAGACTATGCAGGGCAGATCATCTATGACTTTGCGCTGGGCTGGCATCTACGATGGTACCTCGGGAGTGACTCAACGGTGCAAGTCGTGTATTGGCCAACCCCCGAAGACCTCGCCCGTCACATGCAACATGACGATGGCTTGCGCTATCTCATCGCGCTGAACGCCATTGAGGCTGAACCGTGGCTATATCTGCTGGCACAGTATAACGTTCAGTTCAGAATAGTCTATAAAGGAGATACGATGCTCTATGAGTTGACGCCGCCATTGGTTGCCGGGTCCGCTGTTTCTGAAGCAGATGATGCAGGCGAGGGGTTTTCTTCTGAGGGCTGGTCAGCGGGGGCTTCTGGCACGGTAGCTTCTGGAAACAACCGTAAATGATGACCGAAATACAATGCACTGGCGGCAACACTGACGCTCAACAACAGGAAGCTCAGCCAAAAGTGCAAGGCTGTCTGATACCCGCTGCTAGCTTCATCTCGTATCATGTCATCAAAGGCGTTGTTGCTCATACCCTGCCACACGAGGGGCACTACAAGGACAGTCAGTGCGACAAGTGTCATGCTAGCCAGTGCATGATTCAGCGGCAACGCACCACGTGCCGCCATGACTGCTAGCGCTAACTGCGTGATACCCCCTAGCGGAATAATCACTAGCAGCAAGTCAATCACACGCCCAAACGGACCGTCACCGATGCCCAACATCACCGCCACACCCGTTTTCGAAAAGTCGCCGAGGCTATACCATGTGGTGGCAAAAAAGCTGAGGAAGATAACCACAGCCAGCCCCCCAATGAGGCCGGCTACGATCATTGTGAAACGTGGATGCGTTGAAAGCGCCCCCAACCTATGCAGCGGGATGCGTTCAAACTGTTGTTGCAGGCGAGTTCGTAGCGCTTGCATCGTTACTCAGCCAATAGTTCGTAGTAGGTGATTAGTGTTTCAATGCCGAGCGCAAACTGCTTGAGTGCAAACTTCTCATTGGGTGCGTGGATGTTGTCGTCTGGTAAGGCAAAGCCCATCATGATAACGGGTAGCCCCAGTAAATCTTTGAAATCCTTCACCACCGGGATCGATCCCCCAACCAGCGTAAACAGTGGTGTCTTGCCCACAGTTTTCTCATAAGCAGCCACGGCTTTTTGCATAGCCGGGTCATGGCGGTCAATCAATACAGCTTCATTGGCAGACAGCTTTTTCATCTCGACAGTCACCGTTGGCGGCGCAAGGGCCTTCAGGTGCATCTGAATTTGGTCAAAAACCTGTTCTGGGTTCTGATGAGGCACTAACCGACAACTGAGGTGGGCACTTGCGCTTTCTGGGATGATGGCTTTAATACCACCGTCCACCTGACCGCCACGCACCATCAAAATGTCGAGAACTGGCCGCGCGCCCATCCGTTCATAAACGCTATACTCGGGTTCCCCCCAGGACTGCGTTACGCCCGTTTCCTCGCGGAGTTCAGCTTCGCCATAAGGAATCCGTTGTAAGTCATCACGCTCGTCTCCATCAATCTCGCGGACATTGTCATAGAACCCCGGAATTTGAACGCGGCCATTTTCATCATGAAGACTGGCGATCAAACGCCCCAACACATGCAGTGGATTTTCGACTGCGCCGCCATACATCCCTGAGTGCAAATCTCGTTCAGGTCCGCTCACCGTTACTTCACTAATGAGGATGCCACGCAATCCATAGGGGATGGCTGGAATGTCTGCATTGTGCATGGCTGTATCTGAGATGAGTGCAATATCAGCAGCAAGCAGATCACGGTTGTCTTTAATGAAAGGCAGCAGGTTCTTAGAGGTCGCTTCTTCTTCGCCTTCAATCAGGAGCTTGAGGTTGACTGGAAACGTGCCTGTGGACTGCATCAACGCTTCGAAGGCTTTCAAATGCATGAACATCTGCCCTTTGTCGTCAGACGCGCCGCGTGCCACGATGTTGCCGTTCTCAATAACAGGTTCAAAGGGGTCTGCTGTGTGCCAACCGTCAGCTTTGGCGGCTGGTTGCACGTCATAGTGCCCGTAGACCAGCACGGTTGGCTTGTTGTCGCCAGCCCCCAACCATTCAGCGTAAACAACCGGGTGACCAGCGGTTTCCATAACCTCGGCGCGGGGCAAACCGATTTGTTTCAAGTGTTCAACGATCCAGTTTGCAGCTTTGCGGACATCATCAGTATATTGGGTTTGCGTGCTGACGCTTGGAATGCGAATGAGTGCAGAGAGTTCTTCCACAAAGCGCTCTTGATGGTCTTTAGCATATTGAATTGCTGTAGACATGCATACTCCTTAGTTTTGTCGTACGTTGTAACGGCAACCAATTGAAGGGTTAATTTGCCAGTACCTTCAGCGAAGCCTGCCACAGTTCTTCATTTTCACCGGGAATGTACGGCATATAATAGGCAACGCGGTCTAACAACCCATCATAACGTTCTTTGACCTTGTGTGGCAATTCTTCATAATCACCGGATACACAGACTTTATCAAATAGCTCTTCGGGGACATGTTCCCACATTTCCATCCATTTGCCTGCTTTGGTCATCTCGCGCATTTTTACTTGCAAATCCCCCATGCCGTGGTGATCTAGCACCGCTTTATAGGATGGTGTTGAGGCATAGAACGCCACCTGAGACTTCACCATGACCTTAGCATTCTCGATTTCTTGCGCATCTTTGCCCGTAGCAACAAAAATGGCACACGTCATGCTCACATCCTTGCGACTGCGGCCGGCTTTTTCGGCACCGACTGTGACGTTGCCGATAATCTCATCGCGTAAGTAATCGGCAGTATGAAAAGGATGAACATGGAAACCATCACCCAGCTCACCCGCAAGCTGACACAGGTATTGGTTGACCCCGGCGATATAGATGGGGATGTCTGGATTTTCTAGCGGTTCAGGTTGGAAGAAAGGTGTCATCAGGGTGTGTTGATAAAACTCACCTTCGTAGCTGAGTTTCTCATTATGTTGCCAGCTATGCCAGATAGCACGCAATGCCAGCACGTAATCTCGCAATCTTGGCCCGGGGCTAAACCATTCCATACCAAAGCGTCGCTCTATATGAGCTTTTACCTGCGTACCCAATCCCAGTAAGAAGCGACCCTTACTCTGGGTAGCAAGGTCCCACGCCATATAGGCCATGGTCATCGGGCTACGCGGAAAAGCAACGGCAATTGAGGTGCCTATTTCCATGCTGTCAGTTGAATACGCCGCCAGGGTGAGCGGCAAGAAGGCATTATGGCTGGTTTCAGGAGTCCATAGTGCTGCAAAGCCGACATCTTCCATTTTTCTGGCAAGGTCCGGCACCGCATTTAGGTCATCGGGAACAATCGAGGCGTCAAATTTCATCATTTATACTTTCAGTTTGTCACTATTTCACTAACTTATGCAGGGATTTTAACAACTACTTGTGCTAAAATGTAGCCTGAACGCGTTTGATACTTTGCGACTTGCTAAAAGAGAGTATTTCATATGTTATCTGAACGGCTATTTGCCCTTGCTGAAGAGCGTGCAGCCGACAACGACGTAGTTTTAAAAGGGCCTCATTACTTTCAGCGCTGGATATGGCGTTGGCTTTATATAGACCAATCAGCCGAACGAGCAGCCAGCGAATTAGAAGCTATTGAGTCGTTGGTTGAAGTACAGCATCTGAAACCAGATCAATTGCTGACATTGGCACTAAAGGCCGAAATACTGGAACAGTTGCTCAACTGAACCTTATTCGTCCTGCACTGCTGCTGTTGTATCTCCTGCGGGTTCAGCAGGTGGATCAACAGTATCTCTAGCACTGGTCGAGAGAGATGGTAATGCCACACTTTGAATAGATGCATCGTGGCGTACCATCGTGATCTTGCCGTCAATAAATGCACCTTCTTCAGTGGTAATAGCTGTGGCGCTGATGTCTCCCCAAACGCGGCTGGTGCGCAGGAGTTGAACTTTGCCACCACTGACATTGCCGCGTACGGCTCCTGCAATCACTACGTTTTTTGCGTTTATATCTGCCGTGATCTTCCCGGTTTCACCCACCAGAACATTACCCTCAATTTCGAGCGTGCCTTCAAACGTGCCATCTAGCCGGACATTGGCCTGGCTTTTGAGTTCACCGCGCAGTGTACAGTTTGCCCCCAGCACCGTTTCAAAGCCGACTGGTTGGCGCACAGGTGGCCCACTATCGTCTGTACGGCGTTCACGGTCGCTGTCGAGTTCGGTTTGTTGCATGGCCGGGATGCTCTGGGTCTGGCGTCGGCCACCGCTAAAGAATGACATAACGCTGCTCTTTCCGCTGGTTGTTTTTGTTCATCATACGGGGCACATAGGCGTACGTCAACGCGGACTCACCATTAACGCGGTCTGCAAAAATGCTATACTGGTGACGATAGTATACAGCGATTAGGAAGTTTTTTGATGTCAACGCCGCCGCAACGCTCTATTGATGGCCGTAAAATGCCTGGCGACAGCACTCGTCAAGACGCTGCGCTCCGCCCGAAAACGCTTGATGTTTACATCGGGCAAGACCGGGTTGTAGAAAATCTGCGTGTGTTGATTGAAGCAGCCCGCCAGCGCGGTGATCCATTGGACCATGTATTATTTTATGGCCCCCCGGGATTAGGTAAAACGACGCTGGCGCACGTGTTGGCCAATGAAATGGACGCGAATATCAAGACAACGGCCGGCCCCACGATTGAGCGAGCCGGCGACCTTGCGGCGATTTTGACGCATCAACGTGCCGGGGACATTCTCTTTATTGACGAAATCCATCGGTTAGGACGTGCTGTTGAAGAAGTACTATATTCTGCAATGGAAGACTTTGTGCTTGACATCGTGATTGGCAAAGGGCCAGCAGCAAAAAATGTACGCCTGAACCTGCCACGTTTCACCGTCGTCGGTGCAACCACCCGACTTGCGTTGCTGACTGCGCCCTTGCGTGACCGTTTCGGTGTCGTGTTCCGTATGGACTTCTACGATCAAAAAGCGATGGAACAGATCATCACAAACGCTGCTAAAAAGCTCAACGTGCAAACCAGGCCAGATGGCGTCGCTGAAATCGCCCGCCGTTCGCGAGGGACGCCACGTGTGGCCTTGCGCCTGTTAAAACGGGCGCGCGACTATGCTGAGGTGCGGGCCGACGGGATTATCACGTCGCAGGTCGCATCAGATTGCCTCTCCGGGCTGTTAGAAATTGACGCGCTCGGATTGGATGAAATCGACCGCCGTGTGTTGCTGACTATCGTTGAGAATTTCGACGGTGGGCCGGTCGGGCTAGAGACCATTGCAGCGTCCATCAGTGAAGAAGCAGATACCATCATGGATGTCATTGAACCGTTCTTGTTGCAGCTCGGCTTTTTGGAGCGCACCCCGCGCGGCCGCGTCGCAACACGCCGTGCCTATGAGCATCTGGGCTATGCTGACAATCTTCCACCCGCACAGGATACGTTATTTTAGGTCAAGGTTGCTGCGATGGATTTTGAAAACCTGGGGCGTTTGCTGGTTGTGTTTGGTGTCGGGCTTGTGGTTCTAGGGCTACTGTTTGTAGTTATAGGGCGCACCCCCGCCCTTGACTGGGTTGGGCGTTTGCCCGGCGATGTTCGGATACAACGTGAAAACTTCGCCTGTTTTGCGCCAATTACGAGTATGATTATTCTCAGTATCATTCTGACAATCGTTTTGAATCTAGTGGTGCGACTGATAAATCGATGAAACTTTCAGACTTTGACTATCATCTCCCCCAGAAACTCATCGCGCAGACCCCCATCGAACCGCGTGACCACTCGCGCTTGATGGTGCTGCACCGCGAGGAACGTCGCCGTGAACACCGTCACTTTTACGACTTGCCCGACTATCTTAAGCCCGGCGATGTGTTGGTACTCAACCAGACGCGGGTTATTCCGGCCCGCCTTCATGCCACAAAACAAGATACGGGCGGCAAGGTCGAAATCCTCCTGTTGCGTCAATTGGACGAACGGCGCTGGCGAACATTGGTCGGTGGGCGGGGTGTAACAACCGGGGTAGTACTCGCCTTACAACATGGCAACGTTGCGTTGACCGCCACTGTTGTTGGAGAGGGTGAAGAAGCACAGCGTATAATTGAGTTTTCTGAGCCAATTTCTCCCTACCTGACTGACATGGGCGAAATGCCACTACCACCCTATATTACGACCGAACTTGAAGATGCAGAGCGCTACCAGACGGTCTATGCTCGCACAGAAGGGTCCGCGGCGGCCCCAACGGCTGGCTTGCACTTTACGGGCGATTTACTGTTCAACCTTCAGAAGATGGGCGTCAAAATTGCCTACTGTACGCTGCATGTCGGGCTGGACACCTTTTCCCCCGTGCGTGAAGACGACCCCGCACAGCACAAAATCCACCGGGAATACGCCGAACTGACGCCAGAAAACGCAAAAATCGTTAATGAAGCACGCCTGGCAGGGGGGCGTATAATCCCGGTGGGCACGACCAGCGCCCGCACTATCGAGACGGCGGCGATTCGCTCGGCGGCGTTTGGCTCAGAGTTTAACGACCCTGAGAGTGTTCAGCAGACCATGCGAAATATTGACGAAAACCTGTGTGGGTGGCGGCCGGTGATGGCCATCCGTGAAGAAACGGACTTGTTTATCACACCGGGTTTTCGTTTTCGGGCGGCCGACGGGCTTATCACCAACTTTCATCTGCCCAAATCGACGCTGCTGATGATGCTCAGTGCGTTGGTAGGGCGTGAACTCCTACTGGAAAGTTACGAAGAAGCGATTGCCGAATCGTACCGCTTCTATAGCTTTGGCGACGCCATGCTTGTGCTGTAATGCTTGCGTTGCGTGTCCCATACCGGGCTGCTATAATGCCGCGCCAGAAGAATTGAAAAGGCAACTATGCAACCACTGATGCTATGCGTCCCCAACATTAGCGAGGGGCGGCGAGAAGATGTAATCAATACCATTGTGGCTGCAATCCGCCGTGCAGGGGCCGTTTATATGCTGGACGTCAGCAGCGATTACGACCATAACCGCACGGTCTTAACATTTGCCGGCCGTCCAGAAGAAGTCGAAAAGTCTGCTTTTGCGACGGTGAAAGCGGCCACCGAACATATTAACCTTGACGAGCATGATGGTGTGCATCCACGTTTGGGTGCGACGGACGTTGTGCCGTTCGTGCCGATGCGTGGTATCAAGATGGCGACGTGTGTCGCAGTGGCGCAACGCCTTGGCCAGCGTGTTGGGGATGAGTTGCAGCTTCCCGTTTATCTCTACGAACGTGCTGCCACACGCAGTGACCGTGAAAACCTCGCCAACATCCGCAGCTTAAAGTTTCAGTATGAGCAGCTTAAACTGTCTATTCAAAACGACCCGACCTATCTGCCAGACTTCGGCCCCGCAACACTCGGGCCGGCGGGTGGAGTGTGCATTGGTGCCCGGGCACCACTCATTGCCTTCAATGTATTTTTGAATACCGATGACGTTACCATTGCGCAGCGCATTGCCGAAACTATCCGCGCCTCAAACGGGGGACTGGCATACGTTAAAGCGGCCGGTTTTCTGGTCGATGGTCGCGCTCAGGTAAGCATGAACCTGACGGACTATCGCAAAACGCCGTTGCCTCAGGTGGTTGAAATGATCCGGCGTGAGGCGCAACGCTATGGGGTCTTGCCTGCTTTTTCAGAACTTATCGGGCTCGCACCGCAGGATGCCTTCGTCCGTGCGTCGCGTTGGTACCTACAACTGGACGGTTTTGCGCCTGACCAATTGCTTGAACAACGCATCGCTCAGGCCGAGGCCGAGGCGGCTGCTTCACCAATTGTTGCTGAAGAACCCCCTGTGCCACAAGACGCCACCGAGTTAATGCCAAGCCTGCCAGCCTTTGACCAGGCCAGCCGACCGTCAGCTTTTCTCCAGGCGCTAGCCGAGCCTAAAGCAACACCGGGCGGCGGTGGTGTTGCGGCATTGGCTGGTGGACTTGCGGCCGCGTTGGCGCAAATGGTTGCCGGGCTGACGGTGGACAAACCCCGCTATGCTGAAGTCCGCGATGAAATGCAAGACGTCCTCGCCCGTGCCGAGGAACTGCGCGGACGCTTGCTGGATAATGTCGTGCGCGATGCCGAGGCCTTCAACGCCTTGATGAACACCGTCAAGCTACCCGAGTCTGACCCGGACCGCATTGATTTGCTGGTGGAACGCACCTACGAAGTTTCAATTATCCCGCTGACAGTCTGCCAGCAAGCGCTGGAAGCAATGGAACTCGCAGCAATTGTAGCCCAGTCTGGTAACCGTAGCGCTACCGCCGACGCCATCGTTGGCATACACATGGCTGCTGCTGCGCTTGAAAGTGCCGCCGTAACCATGCGTGTCAATCTCATCGGATTTGAGGAGCAAGACCGCGCCGCTACCATGATCGACCAAATGGAACGTATACTGGAAGCCGGCCGCCGTCTTCGTGATAAGATGCTGGCCCAGGCTTATGAACGAGCAGGGTTATGAACACACGCCGATTATTGCTGATTTCACTGATGCTTGTACTGGTAGCTGGGTGTAGCGCTTCAGAACAAACTAACGCGCCAGCAGACAATGAAAACGATATTACGATGACGGTGCTTTCCGAAACACCAGCTCAGCCAACCCGTTTTGCCGCTGATGTTGAGGCGGAACCAGACGCAAGTGATGATAGCGCCGCCAACGTCTTTTTCAGTGTTGAAGCCGACCCGCCACCGCAACAGGGCTTTCTCCCCTCGCATGCACTGCAAGCCACCTGGACACCCTCTGGCCCCACGGTCACACCATTCCCAACGTCAACGCCGTTCACTGACCCAGAACTCACCCTGACACCTGCGCCTGACGCCACCGCCGTCCTTAGCGAAGACATTCGGGGTGACCACTTCTGGTTGGGGCGTCCATTCGCGACGACGGATGGCATTATTGCGACTGTAAACGCCTATCACTACGGAACGACTGCCTTTGGTTATCAGCCCCATCATGGCGTCGATATTGAGAACCCCATTGGCACCAATGTTCGTGCTGTGGCCAGCGGGCGCGTGTTTTACGCCGGGGATGATCTAAACGCGGTGCTGTTTGGGCCGCAACCCAATTTCTATGGCAATCTGGTGGTCATTGAACACGAGTTTGAACTACCTGAAAACGGCAAGCTGTTTAAGTTCTACACGCTGTACGGTCATCTCTCGCAGTTTTTTGTGCGCCCCGGCGATGTCGTCGAACAGTTTGACGAAATCGGCGCAGTCGGGCAAGAAGGCGTTGCGCTGGGACCACACTTACATCTCGAAATGCGCATTGGTGACCCCTACGACTATAGTACGACCTATAACCCGAACTTATGGATACAACCCTTTCCGGGCTATGGGGTACTGGCCGGGCGGGTGCTGCTACGCAATGGTGGCTACGTGCCTGACGTGGAAGTTGAACTGCGGCAAAATGGTCGCACGGTGCGCACCACATTGACCTACCATTATGAGCAGGTCAATCAAGACCCCTATTTTCTGGAAAATTTTGTTATGCCAGACGTGCGCCAGGGCGACTATGAGGTTGTGGTGAAATATGCCGGCCGCGAATTTTCGCAACCGATCACCATCAATGCGGGCCGAACGACAATTGTCAATCAAATTGTTGATTAGCGACAACGGCACCCTAAATACGCTACAATCGGGCGCAGTGAGAATATCCGACTGTATAGAATTTTGTTGAGCGACTGAGTTTATCCATAATGACTGATCAAGAAAATATGACAGCACAGGCTGCTAGCCAACCTGACCCGCAGCAAGACGTTGTGCTAGAAGTTCAAAATGTAACGAAACGTTTCCCCGGCGTGCTGGCGAACGATAGCGTCAACCTCAAGCTGCGCCGTGGTGAAATTCTAGCTTTGTTGGGCGAAAACGGCGCTGGCAAAAGTACCCTGATGAACATCATCTACGGGTTGTATCATCAGGACGAGGGCGATGTGTACCTCAATGGTAAAAACGTCCGTTTTGCCAATCCGCGCGAAGCCATCCATAGTGGTATCGGTATGGTGCATCAGCACTTCCAACTTGTAGATGTGATGACTGTCGCCGAAAACGTCGTGTTGGGTGAAGAAAACGAAGCCCCGACGTTGCGCTCATTATTTTCAACGTTCTTCACACTGATTGCAGGCGTTATCCTGGCGGCGCTGGTTGTCAACTATAACGATCAATCGCTGGTATACGATACGTTTGTGTTCGGCATCCTCACGCTGATGTTACCGTGGTATCTGGGGCGCTATCTGTTCCGGCCAATGGGGTTGGCATTGCTGGCGATGCTGGGGGTTGTGCTGGCCACCGAACAATTTGACCTGACATACCCTGACCAATATCTGTTCGTTGATGGGGTGATTATCGTCGGGATATTGGCGCTGTTGTTTGGGCTAATCCGTCAATTGCCAGCGCAACTTTTTTCGTGGATGCAAGCAAATCTGCGCATCCTTACGCTAGGACTGCAAGCCCTCGCGATTCTCACACTGCTCTATCTTGGCGCAGAAACCAATAGCATTGGCGACGCCATCAACGCTTACACAACCGCCATCGGTGATGCTTTCGACGGTACCGTGACCAGTCAGTTTGAGGTACTGATTGGGCTGGCGGGTATGGGTGTGCTGGCGTTCATTGTGTATAGTGTGATGGGGATTCTCACCGGGAATGAAGCCACATCAGGCCGCTTTGAACGCTTCACGGTGCCGGGACAGAGCATTATTGATGACGCCGCTGTATGGACGCGGTTCGTAGCCGTTGTCCTCACCGGGTTAGTTGCACTGGGGTTAGTTGCAGTGCTGGCGGCGCTCTCTACCATACTCCTGGCTGATTCTTCTGATTTGATCGCCATGCGCGAGTTCCTGGCTCTGGCGGGCGGGGGTGTCCTCATCGCGGCGGTTGGTTCACTGGGGCTGGCAGTTGCTGCAAGTGCTGTATTCAAGCATTGGGAGTCCGTTGTTGGTGGTGCGCGGATTATCTGGGGCGTTGCCTGGCGCGTGGGCTTGATCTCTGTTGCGCTGTGGGTCGGCGGTCAAGTACGCAATATCAGCGAAATGGCAGTCATCACCAGCATGTTGCAAACCGAAGTTCCGCTCGAAGAAGCCGAACTCGAAGAAACGGATGAAGGGGCTACTGTCGGGGCCGGGGTCGAAACCACATACATGCTTGAGCCGCGCTGGTCTTCGCGTATTGACCGTCTTGAAACCCGCGACGAGCAAATTGCCGCCTTGCTTGAACTCATTGACGAAGCCTTTATCGACGAAGAAACTGGTGAGTACCGTGGCATTACACAGACCCAACGTGAAGCCGTAGACGATGTGCCGCCTGTCGTGCGCGATGTCACGATCGGGCTACTGCTGATTCTATTCGGGATGCTGTCGATCCGTACCTGGCGTGGCCCGAGTCTATTGCCGGGTGCTTTGACTGATGGTCGTACACTGCTGGCACGATTAAATCTCCCAATTATGCTGGCAATGGGGGCGATTTTTAGCGGGGCGATTCTGCTCTCGATTGCTGAGCTTTCAACGCTGGGGCTGGCCGGTTTAGTGGCATTGAGTATTGCTGCCTTTGGATATACGTTCTGGCGCACCATGCAGGATCGTCAGCAAGACCCAGATCGCATCCGCTCCATTACCCCGCTTGACACCCTGGTTGATGCACTGGCCGATTTTATCTACACTATTTTGAGCTTCCGCCAGACACAAGAAGCCGCCGACCGTGTTTATGAATTATCAAAGCGCTATGGGCTCGAAGTTGATCCTGACGCTGTAGTGGAAAAGCTCCCGGTTGGCTTGCAACAGCGCGTCGAAATTGTGAAAGCGCTTTATCGTAAAGCGGATATTCTGATTCTGGACGAGCCAACCGCTGTCCTGACCCCGCAAGAAGGCGAAGAACTCTTTAAGATCATGCGCGAACTGGCCAGCCAGGGCGTGTCGATCATCTTCATTACGCACAAGCTCAAAGAAGTCTTCAAAGTCGCCACCGACGTCGTTGTGATGCGTGGCGGTAAGGTTGTTGGCACCACCACCCCGCAGGAAGCCACAGAAGCCTCACTGGCCGCGATGATGGTTGGGCGTGATGTGCTGTTGCGCGTTGAAAAAGACGCTGCCAAACCAGAAGCCCCCGTCCTGCGTGTCGGTAATCTGCGAGCCATGGACGATCGTGGGGCACTCGCGCTGCGTGGTGTAAACTTCGAGGTTAAGTCTGGTGAAGTCCTCGGTATCGCCGGGGTGCAGGGTAACGGACAGTCGGAACTTGTTGAGGTTTTGACCGGGTTACGGCCGATGGATGAAGGCGAGGTTGAACTTCTGGGCGAGGAACTCCGCCCCCGTCGCTACCCGGACGCCACTGCTATGCAACGCTTTATGGCAAACGTGACAGATTTCCTCATCGTCGGCATGTTCTCAATGCTGTTCAGCTATTTCTGGTCCTATTTTGGGGAAGGTCCAGAGACTTTTGAAGCGCTTTCTACACAAACGCTGATCATCTTCTTGTTATTCGACGCGATTTACCATCTCGGCTTCTGGATTGTCCCGGTATTGTCAAGAGGTAGGCGCGACAGCAGCACAGTCCAGCTTGAAGGCAGCGAAAGCGTCCCCACCGCCAATGCCGCCGGCCAAACCCCCGGACAGATCATGTTCAACCTTGAATTGACGGGCAAACAGGACACCACCCCTGGCTCACTGGCACTTGTCGTGCGCCATGCTACACGCAGTCTCACACGATATTTGTTCCCACTGTACTGGTTGCTAACCGCATTGCTGGCATTCAGCAACCGTGACAGCGAAACAGAAGCCTCCTTCACTAAGCGCTGGCTGGCAGTGTTGCGCAACGCCTGGTATGACAACCTGCCACTGACACGCATTCGCGTGGCGCATCGGTCACTGATTACAGCGCGGCGCATTAAAGACCTACAAACAGGTCATGTGCCAGAAGATCGCCTGCGGTTCGGGATGGTCAAGCCATTCACTGTCGCTGAAAACCTTATCCTCAATGACTATTATGAATCTCCCCACGCGCAGGCCCCCTCAACGGTGCAGTTGCCGTTTGTGTCAGGTGTGTATGCGCTGCTGTTTGCCGGAATTTTCGCGGTGCTGGGGTATGTCTGGCTCTACCTGTGGAATGATTCGCTGTGGAATGGTTTGCTGGACAACTTCGGCGTGCCAGACGCTAGCGGTTTCCGCACTGTGCCCTCGGATAGGGCGTTCAGTTCGCTAGAACGCATCTACCTCAACGACCCGCTGTTGGTTTCACTGGTAGCCTTGCTTATGATGACCCTCTTGTTTAGCGTGCTGGCTTACTTTTTGACACAACTCATCATGCGCTATGTCGCCAATCCGTTTAGCTTCGTACCACCGCTGATGATTGCGCTGGTAGGGTATATCGCGATGCTACTGGGTGATAGTTTGCTGATGGCATTGTCATTGCATGATACGGTGATGCTGCCGCTGATTGCACTCGCCAGCGATCTCTTTAGCGCCGAAACCAATTTCTCTGACGCAGTAAACCAGGGGATACTCGCGGCCGCGAGTTTGGTGTTCTTGCTGGTGCTGGGTTTGGTGTATGACCGCATCGGAGGGAGGGTGGAACAAACGCCGATCTATCACCGCCTTGAAGACTCTGAAGTTGGACATTTTGTGCAAAACCAGAACCATTATGGGCTGGGGCTCAACATTCGAGACGCACTCGGCCACAGCAACCGCTTGATTAAAGAGTACGACATCCGCACCCCATCGGCACTGACTGCGGGCGGGTCGCTCTCTGGTGGGAATCAGCAAAAACTGGTCGTAGCACGCGAGTTTAGCCGCCGACCGCGCCTACTGATTGCGTCACAACCGACCCGTGGGATTGACGTTGGCTCAATTGAGTTCATTCACAAACAGATCATCCAGCAGCGTGATCGTGGGGCGGCGGTCCTACTGGTGTCGGCTGAACTTGATGAAGTGATGTCGCTCTCAGACCGCATTGCAGTGATGTACAAGGGTGAGGTCATCAAAGTGGTAGAAGCCGAAAATGCCACCCGTGAAGAACTCGGCTTGTTGATGGCGGGGATTGTCCAATAAGGGGACGCTGCTTAGCAAGTATCAATCAACGTCAAAATCATCCAGACCAAGGAGGTCGTCCATCAAGACGGCCCCTTCATTCTGGCGCGGCAATTTCGATAGATAGGTCTGCGTAATCGCGATGCTCGAATGACGCAGCAGCCGCGAGATAGTCTCAATCGGGACACCGCTCATCTCCAAATTGCCCGCCACTGAACGCCGCAGGTCATGAGGGGCTACCTGGCCTAAATTAGTGTGTTCGGCAGCCCGTTTCACAATGCGCCAGATCGTATCTGTTGACAGGCTATCGTTCGGTTCAACACGACCGTTTTTGTACACACGCCGCACAAGATAGCTTTCAGGATCAATCTCGCCGTCGGTCTGCACATAGGGCATCCAGCGTTCAAGCGTGCGCACCACCGAGCGCGGCACATCTACAATCGCGCTTTTGCTGCCTTTACCATGGACCAGCAGCACCGGCCGCCCGGCCTGCGTATGAAAATCTTTCCATTTCACTGCGGCTAGCTCCTCACGGCGTAACGCCATAATACACAGCATCCGAATCACAACAGCGTTACGCTGACGTTGGCCGGGAGTATGTGCAATCTCTTCCGCAGCGTGCATTAACGTTTTCACTTGCTCCACCGACAACCAGCGTCCCTGTCGCTGACCACTTTCAGCGCGGGGAATGCGGACATTGGTCAATGATGCCGATGTATAATCGTCCAGCAGCCCGGCTTCTGAAAGTAAAGATGCCAGCGTGATAATCGACGCACGAGCCTGGTTGAGCGCCTGTTTACCCTGCTCTTCCTGCGCGAGGTTCCCAAGCCAGGCCCGCAGCGTTGTCGGGTTTAAAATCGGCAATAGAGACGCCAGCGGCAGGTTTTGCATACGATGGCGACGATTTTTGCCTGTGGTCGGGGCAAGTTCAGTCAGGTCAGTGAGGTATCGGTCTACCCAGCGGGCATAGGCACGGTGCGTGTGGGTGCTGGTAGCGCGACCCTTCAGCACCGCCATAAAGTTGAATGTTGCAATTTCTGGCTGGACTTCGACAGGGACAATGTCTGACGATTCTGGCATTGACAAAGGATTTTTCATGGAATTTTGTTGAGGAATTATGGACATTTTTAAGTTGGCTTAAAGGAACTTGTGCTACGTTAAGCATTAACGTAAATTTTGGTTATGGAATTGTTAGTTGTATGTGTCTAAAACTGGCACACCCTCATTATATCAAAGGATAATCATTGATGGATGCGCAAACATTGCTGGCGTTTATGCAAGAAGCAGGAAAGCTGAAAGTTATGCCACGAACGGGCTGGCTGTTGCGTGGAATCAAGCATCCAGAAAGCATTGCTGAGCATTGTTACCGGACCACGTTGCTGGCCATGGTCCTCAGCGACCTCCTGATAGAACATGGTATCGACCTCGATAGTGCGCGTGTCATGAAAATTGCGCTGTTGCACGACATTGCCGAAAGTCAGGTTGGCGACATCCCACACCCGGCAATGCGCTATATTCCTGATGAGGTCAAAGAAAACGCCGAACGGGGCGCAATGGAAGACATCTTCGCCAGTTTTGGTGCGTTGGGCAAGCATTACGTGGCACTGTGGGAAGAATACGAACTAGCCCAGACACTCGAAAGCCAGGTTGTTAAAATTGCCGACAAGCTGGAATTATTGATTCAGGCTTACGAATACGAAAAAGTCGGGTTTCAGTCCCTTGAAGATTTCTGGGAAAACCTGCTTAGTTATCCCCTTTTCCAGGATTACCCACTGGTACAAGCTGTCGTCAATTTGTTAGCAGAACGGCGTGTCGCATTACCCTACCGCGAACGCTAGGTGCATGAGGTACCCCTCAAAACGAAAAAGAGCCATGCAACCATTGCACAGCCCTTTTCAACACTCTTCGCCATGATGGTAAACCCTCACAGCGGTAGCGGCGGTTTATTCACCGTCTGGCAGCAGAACGCCTTCAATGACGTGAATCACACCATTAGTCGCCCGAATATCGGTGACGATAACCTGAACACCGTCGATGAAGACGTTGCCATCTTCGACCGTAATCAGAAGCTGATCGCCCTCAAGCAGGCTATCAACTGTTGCTTCACCAGCGTCACCAGCCAATGCAACAACATCAGCAGCTAAGACATTACCGGAAACAACGTGGTACAGCAGAATGTTGGTCAGTTGTTCCTGGTCGGCCAGCACAGCGTTGAGTGTTTCTTCACCGAGCGCCTCAAAGGCAGCGTTGGTCGGTGCGAAAACAGTCAGCGGGCCTTCACCGGCCAGTGCTTCAGCAACTGCCGGGTCAGCGGCACCAACAGCCGTCATGAGCGTACTGAAGTCCGGGTTAGACGCTGCAATGCCAGCAATGGTCAGGTCAAAAGCGTCAGTTTCGACAAAGCTGGTGGACACGAAACCAGTGTCTTCGCCGGCACGTGCTTCGAAGAACAGGTTATCGTCAGTGACACCGAGGATCAAGAGTTCTTCACCCTCGTTGAGCGGACGGATGATGTTTTCCGTAGAACCAGCCTCGGGGCTAGAGCGGAACAGCACGCGGGCTTCAGTCGTAACACCTGTGCCCACGGCCTGTTGACGGTCAACACGTACGTTGTCACTGAAGACCCAGCCGCGTGTACCATCATCGAGTACCACGAATGAGAAGACACCTGCTTCGTCCTCAAACAAGCGCAGCGCAGTGGTGCCGCTTTCATAGGTTTCGATGACTTCACCAGCGATTTCTGGTTCGGCACGCAGCGCAACCTGGCTATTGGTGACAAAGCGAACCCCGTCAGTCAGGAAGTCGGCAGCGGCGGTAGAATCAGGTGCAAGCGACAGTTCGTTAGCGAAGACCCAGCCTGTGACCTCGTCAGTGAAAATTTCAGCCCAGATACCATCAGTGGCAATCGTCAACACGCCAACGGTATCGCCGGGGCTAACGTTCGTCAGCACGTCAGCGCTAATGCTCGGTTCAGCACGTACACCAAGTTGATTGTTGGTGGCGACAGTGCCGGTAAGTTGCAACGGCGCGGGCGAAATCGCCAGATTGTCGGTGAACACAAAGCCTTCAACCGTGTTGCCGTCAGCGTCTTCAAAGCGAATCTGTGTGAATAGGTCGCCCTCTTCAACAACATCAACCGTTGCACCACTTTCAAGGGTTGCGACAGTCTCACTTGAAATGCTTGCTTCTGCACGAACTGCAACAGCACTATTGGTCAGAACCTGTCCTTGTAGCACAATCAGCGGCTCGTCGTCACCATCTTGTGCAAGCACTGTCGTGGGAACAACAGCAACAGCCATGAGCGCTACCAACAGCGCAATAGACAAAATCTTCTTCATATACCATGCTCTCCTTGTTGAGATTGGAATGTGCATTTACTCTATTCTGAAAATTCACAGTAGTCTAGTATACCGCAATTTAGCGTTGCGCAAAGTTCTCCCTCAATTTGTGTGCAATTTCTAAATTAACTGGCCTAAACTTTGGGGGCCGCCAAAAGAGCGCAGCCACGCCATAATGGTTGTAAAGTGCAAACTATTGTTGTGGGATAAAGGATTTCTCTTGAGCAATTCACCATCAAATGGAAACGAGACCCCGCGCCTATTACCAGACCGGTCGCAGCGCATGGGGATGACGCAGTGGGTGATTTCTGTTGCCTTACCCACCATCGCAATTTTGTTTTCTATGATTGCCATGTGGTTATGGTATACCGAAACTAATGAGCGCAATTTTGCACCACTCACAGAAAGCAATCCGGCCACGCTCGAACAGGTCAATATCACGCTTGAACGTGCCAATGACGCTGTAAACTCGGCCGAGTTGGTACTCTCTTTCCTCGAAGGGGCCTCTGTGATTATCACGGTGTCGATCGCCGCTGCCGCTCTGGTTGGGCTCAGCAGCATCAACGAGCTACGTGAAGCAGTCGATGAAACTGAAAACGAGCTACTACGCCGTGTGGAAACCACCGAGGCGCGCCTGAAGGAGCGTGAACAGCGCCTGGCCAGTATGGAGGACCTCATCGCGGAAGCTGAAAAACGCATTGACTCGCTCGTTGAAGAACGGCTACAACAGGTTTTTGCTGACACCGAAAGCGCACGCCGTCAGTCGGCTTCGCTGGCCCGCCACTCTTTGGCCGAGCAACTTATGCGTGAACGCAATATTGACGCAGCCCTGCATGCTTGCGAAGAAGCCTATCGCCTTGATCCCGGCAACTATGCAAACAATTACCTGTATGGCATGTTGCTGATTGAGAAAGGCCGATTTAACGAAGCTGTGCAGAAACTCAACGAAGCGTTAAAAGAAGAGCCAGACTTCACACCTGCGCTGGCTGCGCTTGGGCTAGCCAATCGACGCGTCGGTGACCAGACCGACAACCGCCATGAACGTAATGAATACTACAACGTTGCAGAAGCCGGGCTCCTTGCAGCTATCGAAGCAGATGCCAATTTGTTGACGCATGATGGCGAATCCTACTATGGCACACTCGGTAGCCTTTATCGTCGCACTGGACGCATAGAAGATGCATTAGACTGTTACCGTCGTGCTGCTGAAGTCACGCCGCGCCGCTCCTATCCCTATATCAATCTGGCAATGCTATATATGCATCAACAAGAGGAACAGCTCCGTGACCAGAATCTACTCATCGCTGAACGCAATGCCATGCGCCGACTGGCTGATACTCCAACTGACCACTGGGCGCTGTATGACATGGGGTTGATCCATCTGCTACGCGGCGAAGTGGACAAAGCACGTCAACTTTTCCGCGAAGCAATAGACTTTACGCCGGCTGTCATTAGCGTGTACTATAGCGTTGTTTCACGTCTGATATTCCTCCAGAGCTTTGCGCCAGACTTACCGGGGCTTTCGGAGGATATTCAGATGCTTGACCAGCAAATCAAACGCCACAGCGGTAATTAACCAGTTAAACACTTCAAGCCAGAGGAGGTCGCTTTGATCCGCGCTTTTGGATTCTCTACCCTGTTGATAGGACTTTACCACGCACTTGTGCGGCCACAACTCTTGCAGTCAACTCTCAGTGCCGAAGAAGTCAACGCTGCCTACGAGGGTGACCTTTTGATCCCGCAGCCAACACTGGTGGCTACCCGGGCGATTAACATTAAAGCAACGCCAGCACAAATCTGGCCCTGGTTAGCCCAGATGGGACGTGAACGGACTGGCTACTACGGCACGGATAAGTTGACCAATTGGAATATCCCTAGCGTGCGCTATCTGCGCCAGGATATTCAACCGCTGGCTGTCGGTGCAATGCTGGACGATGGCTTGCAGGTACTAAAATTCAGTACGTCTGACTTTATGCTGGTGGGCGGCTTCAACATGCCTAATGACATCGGTGGACGTTCTGACTTTCTGTATCTGTACCAGCTTGTCCCGCTGACCGACTACATGACGCGCCTGCTCATTCGCACCCGGGTACGGTCTGATGGCTGGCAGGGGTGGGTGTTCGATCGTATCTATGAAGTCATGGACTTTCGTATCATCATGGCCCGGCTCGAAGGGATCAAAGCCCGCGCCGAGACGCATCAACCACAAATTCTGGCACGAGAGACCCTCGCAACGGTCCCGACTCAATCCGAGTAACGAAAGGATGTGCAACGTATGTGCGGCCGTTACACCAATACCGTCACCGACCCCAACGTCATTGCACAGGCATTTGCTCTTGAAACACCACCAGACACCGACGAACTGCAAGCGCGTTACAACATCGCGCCGACGCAACAGATCATGACCGTTGGCAAGAACAAGGAGGACCGTAACAGCATTGCGTGGATGCGTTGGGGGCTGATTCCATCGTGGGCGAAAGACCCGGCGATTGGTAACCGCATGATTAACGCCCGCGCCGAAACCCTGGCGGAAAAGCCCAGTTTTCGTACCGCATATCGTAAGCGCCGCTGTTTAATCGTAGCAGATGGCTTTTACGAATGGCGTAAGAACGACGACGGTTCAAAAACACCGATGTATATCCGTATGAAAGACGGCGCATTGTTTGGGCTGGCGGGTCTGTGGGAGCAGTGGCGCGACAAAGAAAGCGACGAGAAAATCGTGTCCTGTACGATCATCACCGGGACACCGAACGATCTCATTAAGCCGTTGCATCATCGCATGGCCGTGATTTTGCCACCCGAACACTACGAAACCTGGCTGAGCCGCGACATTCAAGACACAGCGGTGTTGCAAGACCTGCTGCAACCCTATCCTTCTGATAGGATGGTCGCGTATGCGGTGTCGCGCAAAGTCAATAACGCTGCTTATGACTCCCCGGACGTAATTGAACCTGTCGATGCTTGACTGTCGTTGTCGCTGTCACCTATGTCGTCAGGGGCTTCCTGGCGTTCACCGACGGGCGCTGCAATGACCACTACCCGTTCCGTGTACGTCTCGCGGTCGGGGTTCCAGTTGTCGCAGGTAATCAGCGTCAGGCGTGGTGAATCGGTGTGGCGCAGCACTTCAAGGTCGTCGGGCGAGGTGGTGAAAACATCAATCACTTCATACACAAGAATCTCGTCAGTGGCACGGTCTTCGATGATAATCTCATCGCCAATTTCGGCTGCGTACAGATAGCGGAATGGTCCCGGCACCCCGACTTGATCCTCAAAATGCCCGGCCAGCACTGTGTTGCCGCTTTCACCCAGCCATGATGTACCTTCCAGATGACCGACAAGGTTCTGTAGATAGGTAATGTCCCAACCGCCGGGCACGCGCACCGCAGTCACAATCCGGCCGACGGTGTCCGCTTGCGGAAAATAGATAAAGCGTTCTTGCCCCGCTTGAGTGCTAAGATCAGGCGTTGGGAAGAGGGTCGCTTCAGTGGCAGCAGTAGCAGCATTCTCACCGGAGTTTGGCGTTGCTGTTGAACTGTTCATAATCGCCTGTGTAGTTGCAAAGTCGTTAAGGGCAGAGTCAATCAGGTCGTCATTGGTATTCAACACGCTATTCGCCACAAAAAACACACTTCCACCAACCAGACCAACAATCAGCAACACGAGCAGGCAGCCAACGCCACCACGCCCCCGGTCAGATTTTCCCATTGGATGATAGGTACCCATTAGACAAAACCCCACTTTACAATAACGATTTTACAACAGCAAAGATGCCTGCCATTATCGCGTAGCCAGAAGTTTTTGCAAAGGACAACCTTTTTCGTTTACGGTCTAATTGAGCGATTTCATCCGTTGACGACTTGCTCAAATGTTCGCTACAATAATGCGCTGTTAATATGATCAATTGAACCCAACTCAATCTGGAGACCCTATGCGCGAAGTAACCATAGCGACCGTACAATTTGAACCCAAACTCGGCGAGCCAGAAGACAATCTAGTCAAAATGTCAGGCTTTGTATCCCGTATTGCATCACAACAGAAAGTTGACTTGATTGTTTTCCCTGAGCTAGTCACCAGTGGCTATGAACTGGGTGTGCGGTTTACAGAGGTTGCGCAGCGTGTGCCGGGCCCTTCAATTAATTTGATGGCGCAGCGTGCTGCCGAATATGGTGTGTACATTGCCTTTGGGCTTGTCACGAAAGAAAAGGTCGAAAGCGTCATTTTTAACTCGGCAGTGCTGGTTGGCCCCGACGGCGAACTCATTGGCAATTACAATAAAGTCCATCTGCGCGGCGAAGAACGCATGGCTTTCCGTGAGGGCTATAAATTCCCTGTCTTTGAAACCGAAATCGGCAACATTGGCTTGATGCTCGGTTGGGACTTAGCCTTCCCCGAAGTGAGCCGCAGCCTGGCCCTTGATGGTGCAGAAATCATCTGTGGGCTCACCAACTGGGAAACCGCCTACATGGACGAGTACCGCACCTATATTAAAAGCCGCGCCCTCGAAAACGCCGTGTATGTCGTAGCCTCTAACCGCGTCGGTGAAGATGTCACCCTCAATTTTGGTGGCGAAAGTATGATCGTCGGGCCGCGTGGTGAGGTCTATGCTGCTATTCGCACTGAAGAAGCACCGAGCGCCGCATCTGACAAAGATAAGAAAGCCGACGATAAGGACAGCAAGGGCGACGACGATCAGTCTGGCGATGAAAAAGCCGACAAGAAATCTGAAAAGAAAGATAGCAAGAAAGCCAAAGAAGACGACACCCCACAGAAACAACCAGAAGGCTTTGCTGTGGCACGTGTTGACCTCGAAGAAGTCCGCAAGAATCGCGAACAATTCCAGATGATTCAAGAACGCCAGCCCGACGCCTATAAGCGTATTTCGAAGAAGTACTAAGCATGGATAGAATCGACCTCCGCAGCGACACTGTCACATGGCCAACCGAAAAGATGCGTCAGGCGATGGCGTCGGCTGCGGTTGGCGATGACGTCTATGGCGAAGACCCGACCGTTAACGAATTAGAAGCGCTGGCGGCCGAACGGTTTGGCAAGGAAGCAGGTTTGCTCGTCACCAGCGGCACTATGGGCAATATGGTGTCGCTGCTAGCCCATTGTGGTCGCGGCGAGGAGGCGATTATGGGCAACCCCAGCCACACCTTCCTCTATGAGGCCGGCAATCCGGCCACACTCGGCGGCGTTCATTCGATGCCTGTTCCCGTTGATGCTGAAGGCAAAATGTCGCTGGTTGACATAAAACACGCCATTCGTGACGACGACCCGCATTTCCCGCGCACAAAATTAATTTCTGTTGAAAACTCGCAGGGCAGCCGGGGTGGTCAACCGCTCAACACGGACTATATCGACGCCGTGGGTACGCTGGCACGTGCGCACGACATCAAATTGCACATTGACGGGGCCCGCATTTTCAACGCGGCGGCGGCCGTTGGCGTCGATGTAGCACGGCTCACCCGGTCAGCGGATAGCCTGACGTTTTGTCTTTCGAAAGGACTGTGTGCGCCTGTCGGTTCGGTGGTGGTCGGCAGCGAGGCATTCATCCACGAAGCACGTCGCGCCCGTAAAGCCCTCGGTGGGGGAATGCGTCAGGCCGGAATGATCGCCGCAGCGGGGATTGTCGCGCTTGAAGATATGACCGAACGCCTGCAAGATGACCATCAAAACGCTTGTCGGCTGGCTGAAGGACTTGCCGAGATTGACGCCATCGACATTGACCTCGCGCAGGTCAAAACCAACATGATCTTTTTCAGTCTACGGGATGACGCACCGTTGTCCCCGTCTGAGCTAGCCGACGCGCTTGCTAAAGACAACATTCAGGTGCGCGGTGCCTATCATAAGCGCTCATTCCGTTTTGTAACGCATTACTGGGTCACTGAAGAACATATTGACCTGGTGCTACAGCGTATGCGGAGCCTACTGGCATGACATCCTCACCCCCAGAGGATCATAACGCCGATGAAATGGCCTGGCCGCGTGCCACGCCGCCAGATACCGATACAGACACAACAGCGGATGAGCAAGAAACCGCTGCCCCCGAAAGTATGAAGGAAGCGCAGCAGCTTGAACAGGTCTTGCGCGACCGAACGCCGCATGCCCGTCCGCTTACAGGTGACGATGACGACGACGAAGATCATGATGAAGACGCCACCACCCCGGCTGCAACCGAACGTGAAATAGCCCCCGAAATCCTCGCGGCACTGGAAGCAGAACGTCAGGAACGGTTCAAGCTCCAACGTGAAGCCGACCCCATTATCGCGATGATGGTTGTGGGGGCAATTAGCATCGGCTCAACACCGCTGGACGCCGTGGTGCGCTACGTTATCCTGTGGGCATTGCTATGTATTGCCGGGGTGCTGGCTTATGTGCTAGGACGTGCCCAACAGGAAGCGATGCGCAATGATCTGGATGATCTGGTTGCCGGCGTGGGTTTTGGGATGGGGGTAGGCTTGCCGATTTTGATTGCGCTTGGTGGCCCGATGGCAGATATTTCAGGGCGCATGTTCGATGCAGGCGATATTCCACGCAGCATTATGGACACGTGGGTCTTCATGGCTGTTGTTTTTGTGCAACCAACGGCTGAATCGCTCTTTTTTCGTGGTGCCATGCAACAATTCCGCAGCCTACCCCTAACCGCGCTGTTGGCAACCATCTGGTCTATCGTGTTGTTTTTCCCACATATGGAAATTGGCGGGTTCTTAACGCTTGCGGTGATGATTGCCGCCTTTTTTGCATTCCTCAGTTTCCTGTATAGTTATGTCAGGCTTCGCAATGGGCTTTCGGCGGCATGGATTTGTCAGGTCGTCAGTGGAAGCCTGATCTGGTTTTTCCCTCGGTTACTTTTTGGGTGAAGGTGAACGCCTGTGCCGCGCTCCGTCCTCATTTTTGCTACTGTGCTGATGCTCCTCTATGTAGGGGCAGCGGCGATTGCTATGTCTGATGCACCCGCAGCTACGCCTCTGCAAAAACAACAACCACAAACCTGTGATGTAATTTCCACTGAAGACCAACTGGCCTATCCCGTAGACCGTAGTGAATTTATGCTGGTCAATCCTTTTGGCCGTCCAAACCAGCGCTTTGACGGCCGCCTTCACGCTGGCGACGACTACATTCGTATTGAAGGCGAAAGTCTGGGTGCGCCCGTGTATGCCTTTGCCCCGGGGCGTGTCACTTATTCCAACCCGACAGGTTGGGGACGTGACCGGGGTGTGGTTATTGTGGAGCATGTCTTCAGCGATGGGGTGCGTGTTTATTCGTTGTATGGACACATCGAAGAAAGCGAGACGATCCAATTTCCAGCGGCAGGTTCGTGTGTGCAGCAAGGTGATGTCGTCGGGGTTATTGCTGATCCGCGCCCGGCACCGCATCTACACTTTGAAATTCGCACCTTCGACCCATTAGCGCCCGGACCGGGCTATTGGCCGGTGGACCCGGGGCTGGCCGGGTGGCTGAACCCACGCCAGTTCATTGACAATCGCCGCGCCTGGATGCATCCAGCCTACGAGTGGCATATTGTCACCAGCAACCCAGATGGTGTATTTCCGCCGCCTGTCGTGATGGAAAGTGGGCTGCTGGCTTATGTCGATGGCAACTTCCTGCGCTATCTCACACTTAATGGGCAAGTGGCCCAGCAGTTTCGGCTCGCAGACTCAGTGAGCGCAGTCGGTTTGCTGGCCTTGCCAGACACACAACTATTGGCGACAGACGATGGGCGTGTGCTGGTCTTTGCGATTGCTGACGGGCTGCTGGAAGTCTGGGAAACGGAACACGATACCCTGACCGCCGGGCCATTGCAGGTTGGGCAAAATCTCGTATTGATGAACGACATGGGTGTCTATTTCTACAATGGGTTGCGCCAGCCGCTGGAAACCATCGAACTTGACGCAGGCATCCGCAAATCTGTTGCGACCACAACCCATTTGGCGCTGTACATGTCCGACCATCGTCTGCAAGTTTTTGACACACGCGGCCGCCTGGTGGATGAATGGGAATTGCGCCCCAATTCGGATGTTATCGCCGGGGCGGGTGAAGGGCTAATTATTCGTGATCAGGGCGATATCTGGCTGTGGCAGGATAGTGAACGCGACCTGCTGCTTGAAGGCGTTACCGTGAACCGCACCGATGCCCAGATGATAGTGGATGGCGACCACTTGATCTTGTGGGGACTTGGTAGCCCGACCCGTTTGACTGCATTGGGTCTGGATGGCGTGGTGCGCTGGCAGACTGACGTTCTGGGTATAGACACCACACTCTTAACCCGCGCTGTGCTGTATTCGAGTAGTAGCTGCACGTTAACACTTGTCTCACCGCGCGGAAAAGTATTGTTGTTCGATAGTCGGAGTGGTCGATTGGCGCAACAACTCAAGCTCTGGGGAGAAAACCGGAGCCGCTTGTGGGTAGAGACAGATACATTGCAGGCCAGAGTGTTAAGGATGCAAGTAGCCGATCAGGTTATCGCTTTTGATCTGGAACAGCTCTCAGGAATTGCGCCGCTCTATTGCCAGTGATTCTCCTGGCGAATGAGAATGGTCTCGATGTTGTGTGGCCGAAAGACATCTGGCACATAATCTCGCATCACGATCAGCGCATTGCTATACCGTGAGGTGCCGACCAGGTTCATGCCGTTTTTGGCAACATACTCACGCATACGTTCGCGGCTGTTGGTCGCAAACCCGCTGCTGCCATATAGCCACCAATGGCCAGTAATGAACGTGTCTGCACCACGACGGGCGGCTTCATCCATAAAGGCGGTATTTACGCCACCGGGGGCGATTGCCACTTGTTGAATGGGTTTGCCGTTGTGGCGAATCTGGTCATAGCGCAGATAAGGCAGTTCACTGATCTCTGCAATGCGTGTAGTGAGGTTTTCAAAGGTTGTCGCCCCAATGCGCCCTTGCACGCAGCCCAGACCACCATAATGCTCACCGAAGCGTGCTTGATCTTCCAGACCCAGCGCGTCGGCAATTGCACCAGCCGTATTGGTTTCCGGGTGACAGTCCAGTGGGGCATGGCATACATAGAGACTGATATTGTGTTCTTGAAGCTCTTCGAGCTGTTCGGTCGCAATGACCTTATAGTCAGCATCGTCTTCATGATAGGCAATCGGTTGATAGCTGAAGATCATCGCCCCGGGGGCACCACGCTCGACCTCACGTGCAATAATCGTATCAAGCACTTCCTGATTGGGATACACCAGGAGATACACCCGTTCAATATCATCATCAGCCGGGGTGTTGTTGAGCATGAGCCCGTTCCAGCTACCGTTGACGTATTCTGGACGCAGAAACCGCAAAAACGCGCCTCGCTCAGCTTCAGAGATCAGGTCTTGCCAGTCTTTCTCATCGAAAGCACTGACGTTGAAATATTCATCCAATGCATCACACAGCTTTTCTAGTCGCATCAGTCAGCGGAGTTGCCTTTCTGCTTGGACTCATAAAATCGGGCTTCGCGCTCTACATATTCGGTCGTCGCCACAATAGTCGGGTCGGGGCGTGTGCCAGACAGTACAGCGTGCAATGTGGCTTGCTGCACCGTCATGTCTGGATAACTGACTTCCAGATGTCCGATGCCATCAACCGGAAACAAAGTCAAGCAGCCGCGGCCGCCCTGATACCAGTCTTCGCCCGACGAGGAGCTTTCCCAGTTCCAGCGTACGCACGGCTCAACCGCACGCGGTCCGATATTGACCACTATATCACGCCATTGCCAGCGCCGCACAATAGTGTGATCCATCAACTGTAACTGTACAACGCCTTGTAAGCCCAGAATTGCACCCACATTCAGACCATCAGCGTGTGCGACATGATAGGCCATGGCATCCAGCACCAGGTATGGGGCACGGTGTTCTGTGACTCGTGATACCCATACATCCGTTGACCAGGCTTGGCCAATGTCTAGCAGTAGGATGGGGTGTGGCTCTGGACCGTATTGTCCGCGTATCGCCTGGATTTGGGTGGCAAACCGCGCCATACGTGCGAAGTCGGCGTGTAAGTTGGCGGTGTAGAGGATGACCAATTCGGTAGGCACGGGTTAGTCGTCTTTGATTTGGGCGAGAATACGCTCATAGTGCCAGTAGCTTTCAATACTGACAATGCGCAAATTGGCGTCGAACACAAAAATACTGATACCGCTAAAGTCGGCGGTTTTATTGTTCACGGCCGTACCGCTTACTGACCAGCGTACCGCCATACGGTCGTCGCTACCGGGAAAGTAATTGTCGATACGGATTTCGTAGTAAAACCATGTTGCAAACAACACGTCGAGGTATTGGCCAACGGCTTCTTTGCCAGCATATTCACTCTGCCCTACTGGGTCGCGAATAATACCGCTACCTGCGAAAAGCTCCAGTGCTTGCTGGCGATCTTTATTCCGCAGCGCACCCATGTATGCTTCCAATGTGCTGAGCAGTGTTTCAGGGCGGGATTCCATTCTTATTCGTACTCCTAAACCCTCAAGCATGACAAAGACGCTAAAATTGTAACGGCCGCCCAAGATTCCAGCAACCACCTATCCCATGCTTGTTAGTCCTGAATTTTGTCAAATGGTGCCAGACGTAACTTTGCAAGCTGTTGCAAGTCAGCAAGACCAGCCAGAGCGCTGCGGCGGGTCTGTTCATCTAGCTCCATAGCGTTAAACTCTTCCTCATCCAGCACAACCATCTTGCCATCAGGATACACCATCAAGTCTAGCCCCAGGTCATCGGCTTCAACGGTGTCTTCAGTAACACGCGCCGGATGCGTGATGTTACAATACCAGCCTTCTAGCTCGTCGGTTTCGTGGTGATGCAATTCGAAAATATTGTACCAGCGGTCGGTGAAAAACCACTCAATGAGACGGTCGCCGGGCTTGAAATGATGAAAAGCAGCTTTGACGTTCAGTTGAAAGCGCGCTTCAAGCACAACCAACGTCTCAGTACGTTCAAGAACAGTACCTTCATAGGTGATCACAGGTTGGCGGCGATGGTTCAATTTGTTGACGGTAATTGTTTGCGTGATCATGGGCTTCCTTTAAGTGCATGAAAAAGTTCAGACTGGTGCTTGACCATTGCCTGGTCAAACGGGCCATAATGCTCGTGCCGTGGACGTTGTAGCGCTATCTTGGTTTCAAAGACTACCTTGCCCGGCCGTGGACTCAGAACCAGCACGCGGTCGCTGAGGAAAACGGCTTCTTCCACGTCATGGGTAATAAAAATGATAGTGTAGTCGAAATGTTGCCAGACGTCCAAAAGCCACGCCTGTAAATCGCGTCGGGTCAATGCATCCAGCGCGCCGAATGGTTCATCTAGCAAGAGAATATCGCGCCCGGTCAGGAAGGTACGCAATAAGGCCGCCCGTTGACGCATCCCGCCAGAAAGTTCAGCCGGAAAGCTGTCTGCGAAGCCTTCGAGCCCGAACAGTGGCAATAGCTCATGGGCCCGTTTTTTGGCGGCGCGGCGGTTGCTCCCGCTAACTTCAGGACCGACGATTACATTGTCTAAAACGGTGCGCCACGGTAACAGCGCGTCCTGTTGTGGCATGTAAGCAGTTGCGCCCAGACGCTTGTGGTGAGGCTTATCATTGAGATAAACCGTCCCGGTGTCCGGTTGTAGCAAGCCAGCGATGATCTGCAAGAGCGTGCTTTTACCGGACCCACTGGGCCCGATGAGCGTTAAAAACTCACCGGGCGCAGCGTGTAAGCTGACATCATCCAGCGCCTGAACATGTTGGCCGTTGCGCTGATAGGTGTGCGAGATATCACGTAGGGCGAGGCGTGGGTTGCCTGTGCTGATCATGGGTTGGGTTACTCGGTGTCCTCATTCATGTTGGCATCCATATTCGCAACCTCGCCGGGTAAAAAGTCGTTCGTCCAGAAGTCGGCTGGATCAAAGCTCTCAACGATGCCATTGTCCACGAGAAAAGCCGTGAAGGTTTCCCACGTTTCGGCAGTTTGTTGGCCCCAACGCGGCGCATCAGCCTGATATTCAGCGGCCAGATATTCGGCGCTAGCACGGACCAGTTCGTCGTCAAGTTCGGGCACAGCGTCAATCAAAATATCGGCCGCCTCAGATGGATTTTCAATAGCAAACGCAAAGCCACGCGCTGTCGCATGTACAAAAGCCCGTACAACGTCTGGATTCTCGACAATCATGGTGCCGCTGGTCAACAGAATAGGGGTGTAGTAGTTGGGGATGCAGTCGGGATAGTCCATCAGCATCAGACGGCTAAGGTCACGCCCGTCAAGTTCAGCGTTGATGCCCTGCCAGCCATAGAAAATCCAGCCAAAGTCTACACGGTCGCGTGCCATGAGTTCAATGACATCCTGCGGGGCTTCAATGTAATTGGCGTCGTTCCATTCAGCGTTGTCACAGGCGAGGAAGGTGTCGAGGATGGCATTTTCAAGGTCAATGAAGCCAAAGCCACCATAATCCAGACCGGCCAGGTCTGCGGGGGTGTCAAGGGTGTGGTCATCCGCCAGCGTCACGAAACCAGAGGTGTTGTTCTGTATCATTGCCGCAATGGACACAATGTCGGCATCACCAGCCATCGCCGGGGTGCTGAAATCTTGAAAGCCGACACCGAAGTCTACAATGCCTGCATCCAGCGCGTTTTCGGGGAAAATATCGGTGGGTTCAATGATGTCGACGTTGAGGTTGGCTTCGGCAAAGTAACCCTGTTCTTGCGCCACGTAGAAGCCAGTGTGGTTAGTATTCGGTGTCCAGTCCAGCATGAGCCGCACGTCGGTAGGTTCGTCCAGCGTAGCGAACTCAGTCGCGCCGCCGAGAGGGTCGGGTGGTGTATCGTCACTATCACCATCGCCCTGTGCAAAAGCCGGGACACTCAACGCAAGGCTGAGCATAACGAGCGCGGCGAGTGTAAAGCACTTACGAAAATAAGACATCAGGTGTTGTACTCCTTGTTTGTTCTATTGCGAGTTAGATAATTTGAAACGTTGCAAAAGGGCCTGCATACGTCGCCTGGTGTTGATGACGCCTGCATAGCGCCACCGTAGGACAAGCACCTCGACTAGCATTGAGAAGACCACCAGCATCACGCTTAAAGCAGCAATCACGACGATAGCAAGATAGGCCTGGTCGGTGTCGAAGCTACGATAGGAGCGTTGCAAAAAACGCCCCAGCCCATCTCCACTACCGACATACTCCCCAATGACTGCACCAACAACGCTGTACGTGGCGGCAATACGCAACCCACTGAAAAATGAGGGCATCGCTGCCGGTAAGCGCACTTTCCACCACGTTTGCAGCCGATTGGCTCCCATTGAACGCAGTAGCTTGATATGGACCGGGTCGGCGCTCTGGAGTCCGCTGAGGGTGTTAATCGTGATAGGGAAAAAGCAGAACAGCGTCACAACCACGATTTTCGGCCCGAAATCAAAGCCGAACAGGATAATCAGCAGCACCGCAATCGCAAAGATCGGTATTGTCTGCGAGATGACAATAATGGGGTACAAAATCCACCGCAACGGCGCAAAAAGGTCCATAATTGCGGCGAGAAATACCCCAAAACCAATCGCGATGGAAAGCCCCGTCACGGTGACCCACAGTGTTGCAGGGATGTGTTCTTCCATTAACAGGGTACGATGCTCTGCCCAGGATGCCTGCAACGCATCGACGCTGGGCAGCAACCCTTCGACTTCCCCCCCTGTGGTGGCGTTGATGTCAATGTAGAGCTGTGCTACCCCGCCGATGAACATCACTACAACCAGACCGACCGTCACAAGGATGGCGACAGAGCGCAGGACGTCTATCAACTGGTGCAGGGGAAACCGACCGCGTGGTGAAGCTGTGTTGTGGTGGTGGTGCTGCGTAGCGTCCGCTGATTTACCCTCAACGGTAATTGGCGAGCTTGTCATCAATAGTTGACCCGTCCACCGCATCTGAGATTTTGATGTAGGTCACCGCTTGCCGCACACCCTGCGCAAAACAGCTATCGTGGGCAGCTTTGGCTGCTGACATACACTCGTCCCAGGTACCTTCAAGCACAGTCTCCATCGGAGTGACAATGTACTTGATCCCTGTTGCCTGAATCGCAGCAATCGCTTGGTCCACAACAGCATATGTGTTCTGGTCAGTGAGTGGCAACACTTGCACACTCATGGTGATCGTCCGTTCTTGGTTCATGTAGATTTCCTTTCTAGGCACGGCCGACCGTGTGGATGACCAGCAATTTACCAGTTGCAAAGCGTACCGTCGCCGATACTTGCTCTAATACGTTGCTGATACCACGTGCCGGGCCAATGTACAATGTTTCGCCTTTCAGGGGATATGTGAGGCCCTCGGTGTGGATGTCTGTCACGTTACCGTCGAACGGAATCAACGAAACCGTGTCGCCAGCGTTACCAAAAATGTAGTGTTCGCCCGGCGACCATAACCACATCGTTTGCCAACCGTCCACAATGCGCACATCAAGGCCAGAGAGTTGTGGCAAGGCCAGTAGATAGATGTTCGCTATTGTCTGGTCCAAGCGATCACCAACAGCCGCCAGCACACGAATCCAGGTTGCACCGCGTTCGACAGCTTCTATCAATGCCAGTTCAAGGTCAGTTTCATCCTTGTCAGGGCGAAATCGTAAGACCTCAATGCCTTGCTCTTCGTAGGCGTTCAGGTTGGCAGGTGTGATAGAGTCGAGGTCACCAATGACCAGTGAGGGGAGGATGCCAAGCTGCCGCGTGTGGTTGCCACCACCGTCTACAGCAATGGTAAACGCACCTTTGATAGCAAGCCGTAGCGCTTTGTCCACCGCTGGGCCGTGGATAAGGCTACCATTTGCCACAATGACTGTTTGCATAAAAAACTCCCTATGGGGGAGTTGGGGTGTCTGCGTTTCATACAGTGCCATCTCCCTCCGCCGGCATTATCCGGTTCAGGTAAAGGGTCGGTGCTGCGCTACTTGCACCCTCTCAGCCTGGTGTGCCCAAGCTCCCCTGTGCGAAATTCTTAATGGACAAGTTAATTCCAATTTACCGCGAAGTGATGCTTGCTGTCAACGTAAACTCAATTTATGTACGCTGACAACATGCGCAAAAATGAAAAACGTTCGGCAACTATCAGCAGCCACCGAACGTTCTATCGTCGTACGTTAGCAGGACACAGTTGTTGTCCTAGCTGGTGGGTTCTGGCGTTTCCTGCGCAGTTTCTTCAGCCGCTTCTGCTCTTTCTTCAGGCGGTGTGGCTGTGAAGATCAGCTTTTCCTTACCGTCTTCGTCGGTTTCCAGATCAATATAGACTGTTGAACCCGGCACAAACTCACCACCGAGGATACCGTCAGAGAGGCGATCTTCCATCAGGTTGGTAATCACACGCCGTAACGGACGGGCACCGTAGTCTGGGTCGTACCCTTCACGGCCAAGGTAGCTGCGCGCGCTTTCGCTGACCTCAAGTTCAAGTTGATGTTCGACCACTAACTCACGAACTTCTTCCAGACGGATTTCAACGATGTCGTTGATTTCTTCCTTGGTCAACGCGCGGAAGACGACCGTACCATCAAGGCGATTGAGGAATTCGGGGCGGAAGTTGCGCCGCAGTTCTTCCATCACGCGCTTCTTCATCGCATCATATTCTTCTTGAACAGATGCGTTTTCGTCCTTCGGCACTTCGAAGCCAATGGATGTGCCGCGCTTGATCATGTCTGCGCCAACGTTACTGGTCATGACGATGATTGCATTGCGGAAGTCAACCTGGCGGCCACGTGCGTCGGAAAGGTGCCCTTCTTCCATGATTTGCAGCAGCATGTTAAGCGCTTCGGGGTGTGCTTTTTCAACCTCGTCAAAGACGACAATGCTGTATGGGCGGCGGCGAATCGCTTCGGTCAACTGACCAGCATCTTCGTAACCGACATACCCGGGAGGCGCACCAGTCAGACGGGCAACCGTGTGACGTTCCATGAACTCACTCATGTCTAGCTGAATGAGGGCTTCTTCGCTACCGAACAAGAATTCAGCAAGTGCCTTCGAGAGTTCAGTCTTACCAACACCTGTCGGTCCGAGGAACAAGAACGAACCAATGGGGCGGCGTGGGTCTTTGAGGCCGGCCCGTGAACGGCGCACAGCCTTACTGATAGCGACGATGGCTTCATCCTGGCCAACAATCCGCTTGTGCAGTTCGCCTTCCATACGCAGCAGGCGCTGTGATTCTTCTTCAGCGATGGTGGTCACCGGGATACCCGTCAGCATACCAAGCACTTCGGCAACGTCTTCTGCGATGAGGCGCGGCTTTTCAGTTTCCTGATTCCAGCTTGCTTTGAAGTCGCTAAGCTGGAGGTTAACTTCTTCCAGGCGCGTCTTCAGCTCTTCGTAGCGCTTATCAAATTCAGCATCCGCTTCGAATTCTTCTTCTTCGCGCTGAAGGTCCATCTCTTCGATTTCGTCGAGGAGGTTCAGCCGCTCAGAGTCAATCTGGCGATAGCGTGTGCTGTCAGGGCTCTTGTACATGCGTACACGGCTCGACGCCTCGTCAATGAGGTCAATCGCCTTGTCCGGCAAGAACCGGTCTGGCAGGTAACGTGCCGAGAGGTTTGCCGCCGAATCAATCGCATCATTCGAAATTTCGAGGTCGTGATGCTCTTCGTAAGCGTTCTTGATACCGTGCAGAATTTCGATAGTCTGCTCAATCGTTGGTTCTTCGACCAATACCTTCTGGAAACGACGTTCCAGTGCGGCATCGTTTTCAATGTTCTTACGATACTCATCAAGCGTCGTTGCACCGATGCATTGCAGTTCCCCACGTGCCAGTGCAGGCTTGAGGATGTTGGCGGCATCTACGCTGCTGCCAGCAGAACCAGCCCCGACAAGCATGTGAACTTCGTCAATGAACAAAATGCTGTCAGAAGATTTCAATTCTTCGACAACACGCTTCAGGCGTTCTTCAAATTGCCCACGGTACATGGTGCCAGCCACAAGGCTACCCACGTCAAGCTGCAAAACACGCTTGTTCAGCAATGGGCGCGGGGCGTCGCGGTCAACGATGCGCTGGGCAAGCCCTTCAATGATGGCAGTCTTACCAACGCCCGGTTCACCGATAAGCGCGGGGTTATTCTTGGTACGGCGGCTCAAAATCTGGATTACGCGCTCAATTTCAAGCTCACGCCCGATGACGGGGTCCAGCCGATTTTCTTCGGCAAGTTGCGTCAGGTCAGTGGCGAGTTGATCAATGAGCGGTGTTGAGCTTTTCTTGTCTGAACGGGACGTAGACCGGGATGAACGTGTAGACATACTGCTCTCACTTGTTGAGCTAGACTCGCGGCGACGGATGTCACGGCGGTTGCGCTCTGGGTCTTCTTGAAGAATGCGGCGGGTTTGACGACGGATGTCTTCTGGATTGATATTGAGGCGCTTAAGCACTTCAATTGCAACGCCATCAGTTTGCCGCACCAACCCCAGCAAGAGGTGTTCGGTTCCGATATAGTGATGACCAAGACGACGCGCTTCGTCAACAGCCAGTTCCAGCACTTTTTTCGTACTCGGTGACAAATCCATTTGAGCTGGGCCGGAAGTCCGTTTAGAGCTTGTCATCCGTTCGACAAGTTCTTCGACCCGGCGTTGGTCCAACCCTAGTTCGCTCAACACGCGACCAGCCACACCCCCTTCTTCACGCATCAGTCCAAGTAGAAGGTGTTCGGTTCCAATGTAGCTGTGCTGCATCCGTTCGGCTTCTTCTTGCGCCAAACTCAGCACACGCCGTGCGCGTTGGGTGAAACGTTCCATTTTGTTGCCACCCTGGCCTTGATTACGCTGCTCTGGCATGGTTATTGTCCTCCTAAGACATCGACCTAACTTAGGCATCCAGGTTCTGGTGTTGGAGGTCGAATTAGAGTCGTATCCTTAACTGTAAATTGCGGTGATTCCCGATAATTGCTGTACTTCCCACGCTGCGTTGTCCTGATTCATGAACACGATGGTGCTTACGCTGTTAATGCAAATTGGTGTCTTGCTTAATCAGATTACGAAGTTCCCTCTATTTTGCGAAACCTCTATCTAATAAATTATAGGCGAGCCCGGAAAACATGAGCAACTGCTTATCTGGATTGTTCACAAAGTGTTCATGCGTTCCGTTCATAGACACCCTATTGATCGTCCGTCATACGCCAGTCGAAATCCATAAATTCTGGAGAATCAACTTGCTTAAGGCTCAAGCCCAGCCGACGTTGTTCTTTCTCTATCTTTATTATACGCAGGGTGAGTACATCTCCCTTACTAACGACTTCACGCGGATGACGGACACGATGTTCAGAAAGCTCGCTCACATGGATCAATCCCTCAATTTCGGGGTGTTCTACAAGTCGTGCAAACGCCCCAAATTTGGTGAGTTTTGTCACGGTTGCCTGGATCAATTGCCCGCGTTCATACTGGTCTGCAATATCGTCCCACGGGTCATCCCCAAGGCGGCGCATACTCAGACCGATGCGGCGGTCAGAAACATCAACACTGATAACTTCAACTTCGACTTCTTGCCCCACTTGCACAACCTCGCCGGGGTGAGTCACATGTGTCCATGAGAGTTCGGTGAGGTGTACGAGCCCGTCTGCACCACCGAGATCTACGAAAGCGCCAAATTCGGTCAGGCTGGTAACACGTCCCTGACGAACCTGGCCAACACTGAGTTCTTCTAGCAACTCGGTCTTCTTTTTCTCACGTACCTCACGCGAGGCAGCTTGTTCGGAAAGGATCAACCGATTACGGGACCGCTTGAGTTCAACGACCTTCACATAAATCGGCTCACCAAGCATTTCACCCCAACGTTCTTCGGGGCTACCACCTTTTGCGCGGTCACGGCGCTCATTCGCAATCTGGCTAGCTGGCACAAACCCGCGTAGACGGCCAAAGCGAACGATCAAGCCGCCCTTGTTATATCCACTGACTTTACCGTCATAGATATCACCGTTGTTCAGATAGGCTTCAGCATCACGCCAGTCACTTTCTTCGAGGGCACGGCTGATTGACAACACAGCACGTCCGTCCTGGTTTGAGGCAGACAACACAAAAGTCAGTACTGTTGCCCCTTCATGAAGAGATTCTAACGTCGCACTGGTCAGGCGTTCGAGTTCACGACTATTGATGACGCCTTCACCATGTTCACCAAGTTCAACCAGAATTTCGGTGGGAGACGTGGCTTGAACAGTCCCTTCAATCAATGTTCCACGTTTGAGGCCGGTAGCACTTTCATCTGGGCCGTCATCGTCGTCGTCGTCATCTGAGTCTGTTGCATCATCGCCATCATCGTCACCCATAACATCAGAGGACGGATCGTCTTCATCGTCGTCATCATCTGTATTGGTCTGGGGTTCTGCTGATGCCTCGTGGCTACTAGCTTCGCCATCTTCAGACGGTGCCGGCGTTGTCACGGTAGCAACGGGTGGTGCCGACGGCGCATCTTCGCCTTCACTTTCATCACTTGTTGCTGCATCAGTTTGCAATGACTCAGGTACTGGCGGTGTGGTTTCAGCCACTGGTGTTGACTCTTCGGCTGCCCCCGCAGCACCGCTAACAGTGTCCTGATTTTCTGGTGATTCAGCATCAGAAAGGTTGTTGGGTGGTGTATTATTTTCAGCCACAGGATTCACTCGGCCTCCTCTTGTCGAGTTCAATAGGCGCTGCTGGTTATGCAACAGCAAACGGAAACGCGAAAAACAGGGACTTGACTAAGCCCTCTCATTGTACCATACGCACCAGATGCAATCCCGTTAAAAACGTATATGATATTCAGTTATTTTGAACAAAACATGCTTTTGCAAGCAGAACATTTTGGAAACAGCAATTTCAACAACGTTGCTATGGTATGAATGAGGAACACATACAGTCCTTGGTTATGTCGGGGAATTATACAAGGCGTGAAAGTAGAATTAAAGCCTAAATTGCACTGTGTTACAATTGAACTAAGTTTTAATATCGTTTTTAATATCGTAGTGAGGCACGGACGAGATTTGACCTGATGCTAGAGTACGACTATTACGCTATTCTCGGGGTATCAGCCAGCGCAACTGAGCAAGAAATCAAACGCGCCTATCGAGAACTGGCGCGGCGCTACCACCCAGACCTGAACCCGAACAACAAAGAAGCAGAAAATCGGTTCAAAGAAATCAACGAAGCCTATGCCGTGCTAAGCGATGCCGACAAACGGGCCCGTTATGACCGTTTTGGTAGTAACTGGCAGCAAAGCCAGCGGACTGCAACAGGGGAATGGCGCCGTGCCCGGGCACGGGATTCGTCATCACGATCTCGCTCGGGGGGCATGTTCTCTGACTTCCTCAGTTCATTATTCGGAGAAAACACTGCACGCAGTGAAACAGAGTCGAACAAGACCCCTATCCGTGGCTTTGACATTGATATTCAGGCTTCCATCACGCTCGAAGAAGCCTACGCAGGAACTGTTTGCAGGGTCACCAAACCCGGCGGCCAGCAGTTTAATGCACAAATACCGGCAGGTTCACGGACAGGAACCAAAGTGCGCTTTGCCGGGCATGGCAAGCGTGGCTTTGCAGGCGGCGAACCGGGCGACCTGTATGTGGTTGTTGAGGTGCAACAGCATGATACCTTCGACCGCGACGGTGATGATCTTCATGTCGAGCTTAGAATTGGGTTGTACACTGCTGTCTTAGGCGGAGAGGCGCGTATCCCGACCATGACAGGCGATGTCAAACTCAAAATCCCGCCCGGCACCCAGTCTGGTCAGCGCATTCGTCTATTGGGTAAAGGGATGCCCCGTCTAAAAAACCCAAAAGAATATGGTGATCTGTTTGTAAGACCGCTCATTCAAATCCCAACTAAGTTAAGTGAAACCGAGCAAGAGCTGTTCGAGCATTTGCGTAGTTTGCGCTAGGTATTGGACGAGAGAAACCGAATTATGACACAGCCTCGATTCTTGATTATGTTGCTGACCATGATAGGCGTCGTTGGACTGGCGGCGTGTAGTGGACTTTATGCCCCTGAACCGGCCACCGAAGATTCTCCAGCGGCGCATGCTGCCCCAATCAATGACAACATTCAGGTGATCAGCAATTCAGTGTCGCCTAACGTTGCGGGGATCGCCCAATTTTCCCCAACCGCTACGCCACTTGCGCCCGATGTTGTGACACAGGCACTCGCTGTAGAAGATGTTTTTGTCAATATTTACGAACGGGTCAGCCCATCAGTGGTCAACATTGAAGTCGTTGATGCGCGTTCTTCTACAGATGTAATCGACAGCAGCGGGTCCGGGTTTGTGTACGACTTTGACGGGCACATTATCACCAATGCACACGTTGTACTCGGTTCACGTGAAATTCTGGTTACATTCCCCAATGGTGCCGTCGCAGATGCTGAAATCGTTGGTACAGATGAGTTCAGTGATCTTGCCGTAATCCGTGTTAGTGTTGAACCGAACGTATTATTGCCCGTCACCTTTGGAGACAGCCAGCAGATTCGCGTTGGTGAATATATCGTCGCCATCGGCAGTCCCTTCGGCCTTGAAAACAGTATGACCACAGGCATCATCAGTGCGACCGGACGCTCACTCAGCTCTCAACGCTTGATAAACCCTCTCACCGAACAGGTTTATAACAACCCTTCAATCATTCAGATTGACGCGGCTGTTAACCCCGGCAACTCTGGCGGGCCGATTCTTAACCTGAATGGCGAGGTCATTGGCATTGCCACGGCGATTCGTTCTGATACAGGTGTGTTCCAGGGGGTTGCGTATGCAGTACCAGTCAACACGGTGTTGCGTGTCATTCCACAATTGATTGACAACGGCAACGCGGTTTATCCCTGGTTGGGGGTTCAGGCCGCCCCGACCGATGAAGCCGGGTTGAGTATGCCTGTCCTGGCCGCCGAATATGGGCTAGCAGCGAACCGTGGCGTGTTAATTACAAGGGTTATTCCAGACTCACCAGCTTTTGTAGCCGGGCTACAGGGTGGCGACGAAGTGACGCTGTTCCGAGGGCGTGAATTTACGCTGGGCGGTGACATTATCGTTGCCATTAACGGCGAGGACATTAGTGATCTGGATGATCTGTTGACTTATCTGGTAGAACGCACTTCGCCCGGTGAGGAAGTTGTACTCACTGTTATCCGAGATGAGCAGACCATCGCTGTGCCCGTGACGCTCGGATTACGTCCAGAATAGTCGTGCCCAAATGCATTATGCAGGCTCAATTCAGGCACTAAACACCTTATGACAGAACCCATCCTCAGCGCCAGTAACATTACACATTCATTTCGCACCTCTGATGGCGGAAATGTGCTGGCGGTCAATAACGTGTCGCTAGCAGTTGCGCCGAATACCTTCACCTGTTTGATTGGCCCCAGTGGCAGCGGTAAGACCACTCTGCTACGCATTCTGGCCGGACTGATACGCCCAAAACAAGGTCAAGTGACGGTAAAGGGAACACCTTTACGTGGTCCGCGCCGTTCAATGAGCGTCGTTGCGCAGAAAGAGAACCTGATGCCGTGGCGCTCTGTGTTGGATAATGTGCTGCTACCCTTGCAACTGGCCGGCGTCAACCGGGCCGAACGAGTGGAACGTGCCCGCCACATGCTTGAAGTCACCGGGTTGGCAGACTTCGAAAACGTCTTCCCCGCGGAGCTTTCCGGTGGAATGGCGCAACGAGTCAGCATTGCACGTGGTATCGTCACGGAGCCCGATATTTTGCTGCTGGACGAGCCCTTCGGGGCACTGGACGCTATCACCCGTGAACAGATGTGGCATGAATTGCTGCGCTTGTGGGGGCGTACCCAAGCCGCTGTGCTGATGGTGACACATGATATTCGCGAAGCAGTCTTCCTCGCTGACCGTGTGGTCGTGCTGAGTACACGGCCGGGGCGCATCATTGGTGATATTGACGTCACCTTCGACCGTCCACGTAAGATGAGCCTGCTCACAGACGGGGAATTTGTCGCCCTCGAAGCTCGCGTCCGTGACTGTATTCGCTTCTAACGCGGCTCATGGCTTTTTCGCGGTTGATACCACGGCCGCACGTTGACTCGTGATTTCAGAGCGTGCAATGGCAGTGGCTACGACGGATACATTCAGGTGTGCGGATATCCCACGCATTGGCAGATGACCATGCAGATCAGCATGTTGTTGAGCCTCTGTAGAAACCCGTTCATTCGTCCAGTTCACGCGGGAAAAGCTCAATCTGACGGTTGCCAACATTGCGGTTAAAGACGCGCACCCCTTCATGAATCAATGAAGCGTTGCAATTCTGCGGATTGCGTTCTTCAACAATTTCCGTCATGCGGATGGCACCCCACACCTGCACAATTTCACCTGCTTCGAGGTAGTAGAAAGTACGGCCGCCAACGTCACGGGCGGTCAGGTCGTCGGGGCGGCCCAGCCCCCACCGCCACGGGTTATCGACTGTGCTGGCCTGGCAGTGAATCCCAACGCGCACCGCACCATCACTTTCTGGCTGGCTCAATGCTGGTGGAAGTTGCTCATACTGATAGACTGTCCCGGCGAAGGGGCCGTGCGTGCGAACAGCAGTGCGTCCATAGTTGCGAACCGTTAGGCGGAAGACCAGTAAATCGCCCTGTAACATCTCGATGGTACGCAAATCGGAGCAATTACTTTCGGGGAGGTCGAGAATAGCGCCTTCTAGCGCCTCTGTATTACGATAGCGCTCATCCCACGGCAACGTCGAAAAGCATACATTTGCGCCCGTCGGCTGTGGTGCAATTTCGACCTGTGGCAACCCACCGCCAACGATTTCGATCTCACGAGTGCGGGCCACCCGCTGCCCTTCCTCATCTTGCGCGACCGCATAAAGCATGTAGCGTCCGTCTTCAGGCGGTTCAAAACCATCATCAACGCCGCCATCATAGTCAAACTCATGATTGCCCGGTTCACCCGGTTCACGGTCCAACAAACGTTCTGCAAGATAGATGCGGGTGCCAACACCATCTTCGAGATACACCGTCAAATCCGATGCTTTTTCGAGGAAGACATTCACACTGATGCGGTCGTTAATGCCGTCCTGATTTGGTGAGAACTCGATCGGAAAAACATCAAATGCACTAATTTCTGGCAATTGCGCGTCGCCACTTTGAACACGAAGTGTGCCAGATTCGCTGACGGTGCCATCCTCATCGTTAGTAGCAGTGAAAGTCCAGGTGTAGTTGCCATCCGGGATCAAACGACGTTCAATGTCTCCAGCAATGTCCGGTTCACCATCTACCCGATAGCCATCTACAACGCCGCTGAAATTAACGCTATAGTCACCGGGGGCACGGCGTTCTTCGTCACGAAAAACAAAGGTCTGCCCTTGCTCATTTTCGAAAGCCAGCGAAACAGTGGCCGTGCGACTGAGCGAATAGGAAAAAACGACAATATCGCTTTCCCCGTCAGCATTTGGTGTCAACACAGCCTCTGAGAAACCAACATCACTTATTAATCCGCCGGATGGTTGTAACAGGAATGCACCACCAATGCCCACCACAATGAGCGTGATAAGCGCACCAAAAATGACATACACCTTCGGAATCGACATCTGCTCGTACTCCTCACCTATTGACTACTGGTTTGCATCAGCGGCACCGTTTGGCCCCACATACACTGCATCAGCATAGAGTTGCCGATACCCTGTGTCACTGTAACCGACGCTTTCCGCGAGGCGCAACGAGGCCGTATTGTCAGCCTCAACAAGGTAAATCGGCTGCCGGCCACTCCGCAACACTTCATCTGTTACAGCGTTAAGCACATGCCGCCCCCAACCACGCCCGCGCACCTCTGGCGCAGTTCGCACATAGACTTCAGCAAAACCGGGGCTTTGCCAGTTAACGCCGGCTACTGACTGATAATGGCTCATGTTGATTTCGCAACGCGGCAGTCCGTCTGGGGTTTGTTTACGCTCGACAAGGACATTAATCTGGGGTTCGAAGCGTGTAGAATCCAGTCGCAACACTTGTAGAATACGCTGATTTTCAATGTGGAGGTCAGGCGGCATCAAGGGTAGCTGATTCAGGTTTGCAAAGAAAATATAAGGTCGGCCAACGGTCAGCGCTTTACGCAATAGTCTTTGCATGGCTTCAGTGGTACGACATACCGTTGTTAACAAAGGGCGAAAGAGGTCTTGCCCGGTCTGGAACACGCCGACAACCCCTTCCGTTTTGCCTTCCGCATTCAGCGTGGTGTACACTGCCGAGCGCTTTGGATCATGAAACAGGACATAGTAAGCAGTCGGCGCGTCTTTGGGGTTCGTATCATCCAGAATTTGCCGGGCATGCCGCCGATGTTCGGTCAGAGACATTTTCATTGTCTGTGATCAAACACCTATGGCGTAAGGTGGGTCAGCATACGCGCATAAGGAATTGTCTCACGGACATGCGGCAAGCCACAAATCCATGCGACTGTGCGCTCTACACCAAGCCCGAAGCCAGCGTGCGGCACCCCACCATAGCGCCTCAAATCGAGGTACCATGCGTAGTTCGATGGGTCGATACCGACTTCTTCGACACGCTGTTCAAGCAATTCCAGGTTATAGATGCGTTCGCTACCGCCTGTAATTTCACCGTAGCCTTCGGGGGCAAGCAGGTCCACACTACGACAGACTTCTGGCCGGCCGTCAACGGGTTGCATGTAAAAGGCTTTAACCGCTGTGGGATAGTGATAGACGAAGACAGGCTTGTCGAACATTTCAGCAATGGCTGTTTCGTGCGGGCTACCGAAGTCTTCACCCCATTCAATGTTGAGCAGGTCTTTTTCTTCACCCGCTGGCATGTCAGCAACCAGTTTTTGCAGACGTTCAACTGCTTCGTCGTAAGTGATGCGGGCAAACGGTGCTGTAATCTTTTCCAGAGCGGCAATATCCCGTTCAAGGATTTCAAGTTCAGCGCGGTGTTTGTCTAGCACAGCCTGAATGATTGCTGTAACAAATTGTTCTTCCATATCCATCAGGTCTTCCAGGGAAAAGAAGGCCATTTCAGGCTCTACCATCCAGAATTCAATCAGATGGCGGCGTGTTTTGGACTTTTCAGCGCGGAAGGTTGGGCCAAAGCAATACACCTTGCCAAAGGACGCCATGTTGGCTTCGTTGTAGAGTTGTCCGGTCTGCGCCAGATAGGCGGGTTGCCCAAAATAATCGACTTCAAATAAATCTGTCGAGTTTTCTCCCGCCGAACTGGAAAGAATAGGCGTATCAACGAGGAGATAGCCATGATCGTCTAACCAGTTGCGAATGGTACGCACAATCGTGGCACGAATGCGCAGGATGGCCCACTGGCGTGTTGAACGGAGCCAGAGATGGCGGTTTTCCATCAAGAATTCAACGCCGTGTTCTTTGTTGCCGATGGGGTATTCGCCGGAAACATGAAAAGGCTCAACTGTTTGCACCCCGACCTCAAAACCGCCCGGAATGCCCGGCGCACGCTCATCTGCGCGGACTGTACCAACAATGCGCAAGGATGATTCCTGTGTTAATGAACGAGCCGCTTCGAAGACCGCTTCGTCCACATCTTTCTTAAAGACTACACATTGCACAATACCCGTGCCGTCGCGCAGCTTAAGGAATTGCAGTTTACCTTTGCCAGTCTTATTGTAGAGCCAACCTTGTAATGTAACCGTCTGACCGTCATAGTCTTTGATCTGATCAATCGTGATGAGGGGCGCTGAACTCATGCTAATTTCCTTATCGTTTGCCTTCTACAAACCTGCACAACGTCAGGGATTTTAGCCAGTGGTGGGGTATGGGTCAAGCGCCGATCAATTGCTAGAGGGTGTGTGGTAGGGCAAGCGTACTGTGAAGGTGCTACCTTCACCGACTTTGCTTTGCACGGTCAATTCGCCATCATGCGCCTGGGCGATCCACATTGCAATAGACAGCCCCAACCCCGACCCACCGCCCGGCCGGGCGCGGGCAGTGTCCACACGGTAGAACCGATCAAAAATCTGGTGCAGGTCTTTTTCAGCAATGCCGACGCCCGTATCCTGTACACTGATTTCAACCCACTTGTGGTTACGATGTACGCTGAGCGTAACACGCCCATCGGCCTCGGTATAGCAGATGGCGTTATTGACTAGATTTTCGAGTAGTTGCGAAAGGAGTGAGGGGTCACCTTCGACCATCACCTGTTCGACATTGCCCAGATGCACCTGCACGCCCTCTTTATTGTGCTGATGCGCCTTTTCGTAAGCATGCAGCAACAGGGTGTCCAGGTGGACGGTGGACTTATGGGGGGTCATACGTCCAATATCAGCATTAGCCAGCAACATCAGGTCTTCGACAAGTTGCACCATGCGGACGGTAGAACGTGCCACAGCATCCATTGAATCCTGGTCATAGCCGAAGCGTTGCATGAGTTCAACGTGACCCTGGATCGCGGTGATGGGGGTTCGTAGCTCGTGTGAGATGTCTGCTACAAACCGCTGCTGAGCATTGAACAACTTTTCGAGACGTTCCAACATGTTGTTGATGGTTGAAGTCATTGCGCCAAGTTCGTCGTGCGTATTGGCATAAGGGACACGCCGATTTAAGTCTTCAGCCGCAACAATGGCTCGCGCAGTTTCATTGATTTTGCTGATTGGTTTGAGTGCATTGAGCGCCATAAAATAACCTACGACACCCGAAATCACAACGAGCCCACCGCCAAGCGCTCCCATAATCACAAAAAGCTGTCCGGTGGCGTCTGTAACAGGTTTAAGGGATGACGCCGCCTGTATGTACGCGATCGTGTCACCATTGGCGTCAATGGCACGAGTACGCACCCGCAAGTCATTGTCTTCGATGGTTACATTTGAGACGGTGTCATCGTCATGGTCAAAAGCACTGGCGTCCAGCGGTTGGTTGTAGGTACCCAGACTGCGCGATAGGTTGACCAGCAATTCATCTTCAACTACCCACAGTTGTACATAGGTATTTTCCGACTGAAAGGTGTTGAGCGGCAAGGGTGCGACAGTGAGTTCGCCTTCATCAGTGATGTTGTTGCGAATGTCGCTTTCGGTGTCATCAAGAACTTGTTCCAGGTCTTCATCAACCTGGGTGCGCAACGTACGATCCAAGACACCATATACAGCAGCCCCAAAGAGTACAATAGTGGCAATAAGCAATGCTGAATACAACAGTGTCAGGCGTAAACGGATGGTCATGCAGAAGCCCCACAGACCTACACTTAAGGTCGTCAAATTATGTTGACTATAGCATGAGTACCTGAGCGATAGATGAGAACAACAATCGCTTTAAGCCGCTTTATACCGCCATATTCACCTACTCTACCAGTGTCACCATCGCGTTGCAGTGTGGATATACAAGCTACCTCAATTTGTGCCTATAATCTGCATTTAAACTTTGTAGCTAGCACGCCACTCCACGAAATATCAGTCTTCGCGCAATACATATCCCACGCCACGTACTGTATGAATCAAACGTGGTTCGTTTTCAGCCTCTGTCTTCTGCCGTAAGTAACGCACATACACTTCGATGATGTTACTTTCACCACCAAAATCGTAGCCCCAAACGCGGTCAAAGATAACGTCACGGGTTAACACCTGACGTGGGTTACGCATGAACAGCTCTAGTAGTTCATATTCTTTCGCAGTGAGGTCAATAGCCCGCTCACCACGCATGGCACGGTGGGTGCCTGTGTCTAGCGTCAGGTCTGCAAAGCGTAGAATTTCGGGGCGAGAGGTGGTGTTGCTACGTCGTAGTAATGCCCGCACACGTGCCAGCAATTCTTCGAACGAAAATGGTTTGACAAGATAATCATCCGCGCCAGCATCCAGCCCGCTCACCCGGTCGTTCACTGCGTCTTTGGCGGTCAACATCAAAATGGGGACTTCGCTGGCAGCCCGCAGACGTCGGCAGACTTCTATACCATCAATACCCGGCAACATCCAGTCAAGGATGACCATATCTGGTGGGTTATCGCGAGCCATACTAAGACCACTTTGTCCATCATAAGCGACATCGACACGATAGCCTTCGTAGATCAATCCACGCTCTAAAAACTGCGCGATGTTTGTTTCATCCTCTATAACCAGTACTTGCTCAGCCATGTGCCTTTCCTTCCGTTTCTTGAGGTTAAGGTAGAGTATAGCACACTTTGAGAATTTCTTGCTTTTTCGCGATGCTCAATAGTATACTCAAAAGTTAACAGAAATATGCGCTCATTAGTTGTTGCTAAGGCATTAGGTAACGAAATCTCCTTTATCAACAACCCAAATAACATACCAGAGACGGTGCCGTAAACGATACACAGGCTTACTGATGAGTTTCCAGGCAGCAACCTTTATCTGCTGTTCATCCAGCATAGCCCCAGCGTTTACACCTGCCGCACCTTTTTATTGTGCAGGTAGCACCACCATTCAGGAGGTCTATTCGATAATGTCACTGGAATTTTTCTTTCGCACGTTGGGGATGACCGTGCTGGCAGCAGTGGGAGCCACTATTGGCAATGACATTGCCGACGCGATCAACCTGCCCAGTGCGTCAAGTACGATGTTATTCTTCATTGCAGGCGCGCTCAGCGGTCTTATTATTACCCCGTGGGTCACAACCCGCCCGGCTGCAAGTATTCAGCGCTTACTACTTGAAAGTAGCCCCGATCAACTTTTGACGTCTATGCTGGGGCTCGTCTTAGGGCTATTAGCAGCCGCCCTCATTGCTTATCCATTATCACTGTTGCCGCGTCCAGCCGGACAATATCTACCAGCCGTGATCGCAATATTCTCAGCCTACATCAGCGCCACTTTGTTTGGTGTCCGTGCCGCAGACCTGTTTGGCACATTACGTGCATTAGCCCGAGGCGAACTCTTAAACCCGGCCATCATCGCCGGCGACGTGCTTATTGACACCAGCGTTATCATTGATGGTCGTATTCTTGACATCGCTAAAACCGGATTTCTGCGCTTCAAACTACTGATTCCGCAATTTGTTATTCGTGAGTTACAACAACTTGCAGATTCAAGTGATATGCAGATCCGGCGGCGCGGACGACATGGGCTGGATATTTTGAATCAACTACGCCAGGAAAGTCAGCTTGTGACCGAAATCATTGACGAAATCCCAGAAGATGGTGAAGGTGTGGATGAGATGCTTGTCGCCCTGGCAAAAGATCGCGACGATGTGCCTATCCTGACCAATGACAAGCCCCTGCAAGAAATTGCACGGTTGCGCGGTATTGAAACACTCAATGTCAATGAGCTTGCACTGGCGATGCGTCCTATTTATCTTCCAGAAGAGACGATTAATCTGCATATCATTCAGGAAGGGAAAGAGGAAAAACAAGGGATCGGCTATTTGATCGACGGTACGATGGTCGTCGTTGAAAACGGACGCGAATACCGCGACCGCACCATTCCTGTCGTCATCACTCGTTACATTATCAGTCAGGGCGGTAAGATGTACTTTGCACGCCCTGCCGATAACCTCGCCAAGCCCTAGCAGATCAGGCCAAATACCTGCTTAGATAATCTGATCCAGCATCAATGAAACTGCGACCATCGCAATAAATAGAATGACCGCCAAAATGGCCATACTGGTCAGGTCATTGATGACATAGCCATACTCGGCTGCTAACTCCTGCCGAGACATGGTGCGCTTGGTGCCCAGCGTCTGTTCCTGACGAGCTGCCGGACGCGGTTTGGCGGCCGGTTGTGCCGTTGTTGGTGCTGGTGTCGCTGTAGCCACCGGGGTTGGTTGCTCGTCCGGCGCTGTACCAGCTTGCTGTGGAGTCTTACGTGCTGGTTTTTGTGGCTGTTTGGTTTCAGGCTGTTCTACCGTTTCGCCACGGAGTTCGCGGCGGGCACGTTCGAGCGCCTCGGCAGAAAGATTCGGTTTTCTACGTTTTTTCTTCGCCATACGGTGATTATCTCACTTGTTCTGCGTATACAATCCAGCGATGTGTGTTGACCCGATACGGATAACAGGTAATCAGAGTCAGGTCTGCACCAGAGTTACGATCTAGCACTTGCACTGCGTCGGGTTCAACCTGCTGTTCAAATGTCACGCGGTAAGTATACTCGCGGCCACTGCTATCTTGAAGTGTAATTTCGTCTCCCGGTTCCAACGAGGGTAACTCGCGGAAAAGCTCACCATAGATATCGTTGTGCCCAATAATAACGATATTACCGCCAGACGACAGGTCTGCACCGTTCTGAAACCAGCCCAGTCCAGCTTGCAATGTTGCCCAATCTGCGCCTTTATCAATGGTGCTGCGATTAAGACCAATGCTGGGTATATCAATCAACACCGGGTCAGATGGTCGTGGTGGCGTATCATAGGAAATATTGCGCACCTGCGCACGTTGAACAAGAGCCGACCGCTGATTGCGGGGGATATTATTCTGATTCAAGACTTGCTCAAGTTCATCGCGATTGAATGACGGGTTGCTGGGATCGTAGACATGCCCCCCCGGAATAACAAGCTGGTAGGGCGAAATGTCGGGAACAGGCGTTGAGGTCGATGATCGAGCAGACTGCGCTGCTGAGAGTTCTTGCTGTGTCTGGTCGGTGTTGTCGCGGATTTCTTCTAGCCCGGTGAACCCACGGAACAAGACATATCCCAGTGCAAGCACAGCTACAATTTCCAAAGCCAGCAGCCCCCAACTTGCCACTCGTTTCCAAAACTCTGACGGGTCAGTATGGCGCGGCATATCATCCACAAATCCTACCGTGGCAAAGTCTTCGTCTGTTTGAAGGGGTGCCACATCGGTATTGCCATAAGGCTGCGGCAGGTTATTTTCCCCGTTGTTAGCAACGGTCGCGGGCAATTGTTCGGGCACCTGCGCTTCTACAGCATCAGCCTCGGACACATGTTGTGTTGCTGATGCTTCCTCAAGAGTAGAGGCGGCCTGTGGTGGCGTTTCCAGTACCCGCCCACGGTTGCGGTAACGTTCAGAGCGGGCAATGCGTTGCTCACGCTTCTTGACGGCAAGAATGCGCTCTAGTTCTTCAATTGAAAGTTCATCAACGGGGCGTTTGTCTCTCAAGTGCCGCGCCTTTTATATCATTTCACTGTGATGTGTTATTGTCATCATACCTGGATGCACCTTATCCAGCAACTCATAGGCCCGGCTAGTCTGCGCCAACCGATGCAGGTTGCTCTGTGGTGGGTTGTTCTTCATAGCGGAATTGGCTCATGTAGAGGTCGTAGTATGTGCCCTGTTTTTCGAGCAGCTCTTCATGCTTACCAGACTCAACCACCTGCCCGGCAACCACAACCAGCACCCGGTCAGCGTTACGGATGGTACTCAGGCGGTGCGCAATCACCAGACTGGTGCGATTAGCCATTAGATCATCCAGTGCCGACTGAATCAGCTTTTCAGTGCGCGTATCGACGTTAGAAGTTGCTTCGTCTAGAATCAGAATACGCGGATCACTGAGCGCAGCACGGGCAATTGCAATTAATTGACGTTGACCGAGGCTCAAGCCAGCGCCACGTTCACCCAGGACTGTTTCGTAACCCTCCGCCATACGTTCAATAAAATCGTGCGCACGGGCGAGTTTTGCCGCATTAATCACGTCTTCCTCGCTAGCGTTCAGATTACCGTAGCGAATATTATTCGCAATTGTATCCGACCATAGAAAGTTGTCTTGCAATACGATACCAACTTGCTTGCGCAGGCTAGACTGCGTCACATCGCGCAGATCATGCCCGTCAATCAAGATACGCCCTTCATTGACATCATAGAACCGCCCCAACAAACTGACGATGCTGGTTTTACCCGCCCCGGTTGGCCCTACAATGGCGATAGTTTGCCCGGGTTGAATCTCAAAGTCCACGCCGCGCAACACGGGTTCGTCGGGGATATAGTGAAAATGAACATTCTCATAGCGGATATGCCCTTTAATGTCTGGCAGTGCGGTGGCAGCAGGTTTGTCTTCGAGTTCTGGATGCTCATCGATTAACATAAACATACGCTCTGCCCCGGCAAGTGCCGATTGAATCTGCGCCCATAACTGACCAATGATGCGCACGGGTTGATACAGACGTTGTAAATAGACCAAAAACGCGATCAGCACCCCAATTGTCACCGGGTAGCCAAGCACCGCGTCGCCGCGAATGGCCCACAGACTACCAAGCCCGATAATCATCGCTTGCCCAATGACGCCGAGCAGATTGAGCATCGGTTGCAGCCCACTGGTAATCGTCACAGCGCGAATGTTGGCGTCACGGTTGGCAGCGTTGCGCTCTCGGAAGCGTTGAATGTTTTCGCCTTCGCGGCCGAATGCCTGAGCCTCGCGCACACCAGAAATACTTTCTTGCAAGTCGGCGTTGACTTCACCCATTTCGAGGCGCGTCTTCCGGAAAGCTGCCCGGGCCCAGCGTGCAAACAGGAAGGTTGTCGCCAGCATGATCGGCACCACGAAGGTTGAGAATATCGCCAGTGGTGGGTGAATGATGAACATGACCACCAGACTACCGAATAGTGTCAGTATCTGACTCCCCACGCGCACCAGTCCGAAATTCACAGCAGTGGCAATCTGGTCGGCGTCATTGGTCAGGCGGCTCATAATATCACCAGCCGGGTTTTTGTCGTAATAGCCGAGGTTGAGGCTGTGAATGCGGTCAAAGACATCACTACGCAGTTGGGTCAGCACCTGTTGCCCGGCATAGGCCATTAAATACAACAGAAAACCATTACCAACAGCAGCAATGATATTCATTCCCACCATCACCACCGCCATGACACTAAGCGCTCCTGTGTCAGGTTCTTGTGGGTCAGACACTAACTGGCAACTTGAATCAGCGTCGCCAATCCCCGGTGTGACAAAACAGTCAATGGTCTGGCCGATGAGGTATGGCACGAACAGTTGCAAGCCGGTTGTCAGCAAAATCAACGCACCAACAAAATACAGCGTGGTTTTATACGGCGCAAAATAGCGTCCAAGTCGCTGAAGTGACTGCTGCGCAAATTCAGCTTTACGGACTTCACGTTCTAAGATGTCACGACGCATCATAGGGGTTTACTCCTGTGGCTGCAAACTAGGTGCGGTAGTGGTGCTGGTTTCGGTAACATCTTCGACCAGTTGTGAGTGATAGATTTCAGCGTAAATGGGGTTGGTTTCCAGCAATTGGGCGTGTGTACCCTGCGCCACGAGTTTGCCTTTATCCAGCACGATAATTTTGTCCGCGTTAAGCACAGTGCTGATCCGCTGCGCAATCACAAAGCTGGTACGCCCTTCCATCAGACGATCGAGTGCCTGCTGAATATGATATTCCGTTTGAACGTCAACACTGCTGGTACTGTCGTCTAGAATCAACACTTTAGGGCTGAGAATCAAAGCACGGGCGATGGCGATACGTTGCTTTTGGCCACCAGAAAGCGTTACACCACGTTCCCCGACTTTGGTATCGTAACCGTTAGGAAAGCCCATAATGAAATCATGGGCAGCAGCCGCCTCAGCAGCAGCGATAATCTCCTCGTCGGTGGCATCAGGCTTGCCGTAAGCGATATTGTCGCGAACGGTACCTGTAAACAGGCGTGTTTCTTGCAACACGATACCGATTTGCTTGCGCAGACTTTCGAGCTTAATGTCGCGCAGGTCGTGGTCATCCAACGTCACCGCGCCGGCTGTCGGGTCATAGAAGCGTGGGATGAGATTGATCACCGTACTCTTGCCGCTCCCGGTTTCACCCAGCAAGGCGACCGTCTCCCCGGGTTCCGCCGTGAAACTCAGTTCAGAGAGTACGTCCTCCCCGCTACTGAAATAACGAAACGAGACGTTTTCAAAAGCCACCTGACCGCGTGCATCGTCCAGCGTAACTGCACCGGGCTTGTCTATGATGTCGTTCTGGGTATCTACAATGCTAAAGATACGGGTTGCGCTGGCCGCGGCCTGGCTGGCTGAGGCGATGATGAAGCCAAGCTGTGCGACGGGAATCAGCAACAGCGCCAGATAGGTTGTGAATGCGGTCAATTCACCAAGTCGTAAGTTACCATCAATCACCAGCAACCCACCAACCCAGACCACAATGACCAGTGCGACTTCAGCAATCGCAAAAGCCATCGGAAACACCGAGCCAAGCACCTTGCTCGACTTCAGGCTGGCGTCACGGAGGTTGACGTTGGCCGACGTGAAGCGTTCACGTTCATAAGGTTCGCGGCTGAAGGCTTTCACTACCCGAATCCCTGTCAGGTTTTCTTGCAGAATTGTGTTGAAGATACCCAGTCGCTCTTGAATTTCGCGGAACAGTGGCCGCACTCGCTTGGCGAAAATTGCGAACACCCCCGCCATCAGCAACAGGGCGGGTATGACGATCAACGTCAATTGCCAGTTGAGCAGCAACAACACCACCGTGATACCTACCAGCAACAAGATTGAGTTAATGAGCAACAGCAGACCCTGCCCGATGAAATTTCGCAATAACTCAACGTCACTGGTGGCGCGCGTCATCAACTGGCCGGTTTGGGCGCGGTCATGATAACTGAAAGAGAGCGTCTGTATTTTTTCGTAAAGGGTATTGCGTAAATCGAAGGCAACCCACTGGCTGGCCCGCTCTGCAAGATAACCCTGCAAAAACGTGAACACGCCGCCAATCGCTGCAATAATGATCATCGCCACACCAAGCGTCACCACAAGGCTTTCGTCACTTTGCGTGGGATTATCCGGGTTTAGACCATCGTCAATAATCGTACGGATCAAAAGCGGAATCACAATTGTGCTGGCACTGGAAACAATCAAGCTCAGGTAGGCACCTATTGCGAACCATTTTTGTGAGGCGAGCAGACGCACCCCCCGCGCCAGATCACCGCTGAAGATTTTCCCTCTGCGGGCAGACCGTTGCTGCGACATAACAACCCTATCCTCTGTCTTACACTTTTTGCAGCGTTCATTGTGCCAGAAATCGGCCCCTTTTTCAGCCCCGAAGTAGCCACAGGTAAGGTACAATAGGAAAGTATCGCCGCCGTGGTGAGTACTCTAAAGTTTAGGGTGTCGGTCGGCTTGAATTTCGACATAAGATAAAAGCAGCTAATCATTGAAGGAAAGGACAAACGACCGTGGAAGTTTTACTCGTATGTGGTGGGTCGTTCTTATTTCTCGGGTTCCTGATTCTGCTCAGCGGGCTACGGATTGTCTCTGAGTATGAAAAAGGCGTCATCTTCCGTTTAGGACGTGTTGTTGGGGCTCGTGGACCGGGTCTGTTTTTCATCATCCCCGGGCTGGAACGGATGCAGGTTGTTGACTTGCGTACCATCACCCTCGACGTGCCGCCACAGGACTGCATTACCCGTGACAATGTGACCATCCGCGTGAATGCTATTGTCTACTACCGCGTGATGGACCCCATCAAAGCCGTGGTACAAATCAAGAACTATAACCTCGGTACCGCACAGATTGCCCAAACCACGATGCGTAGTGTCGTCGGTCAGGTTGAACTGGACGACCTGCTGTCGGAACGTGAGCGCATCAATAACGAACTGCAAAACATCATTGACGAAGCGACTGACCCGTGGGGCGTGAAGGTAACGCTGGTGGAGGTCAAGGACGTTGAGTTGCCGGCCGTGATGCAACGTGTGATGGCTCGCCAGGCAGAAGCTGACCGCGAACGCCGTGCGAAGATCATCCACGCTGAAGGTGAGTTGCAAGCCGCAATGCAGCTTCGTGAAGCCGCCGCGCAGATGTCACACGAACCGATTGCGCTCCAGCTACGGTACCTGCAAACCCTGACAGAAATCGCTGCTGAGAACAACTCTACGATTATCTTCCCGTTACCGCTGGAACTGGTCGAAACCATGATCAATACCGGACGCGCGGTGACTGCTGCGCAGCAAAACAGCTAATACCATACGCCAATTCACAACCTAAAACGCCGACGCTGTCTCCAAGCAGAGTCGGTTTTTTCTTGCAATTTTACCCGGTAGGCTGATTACTGATCGGGTGATGGGTTGTCGTCCGGGTTCGAACTGTCATTGAGTTGGGGCGGAATCGGCAGGCGCGGCTTGAGTTGCTGCGTAGTGCGTTTTTCGTCCCGCAATTCACGAACCGGGCGTTGTATTTGCTGTGTTTGGGCCGCTTGTTTTTGCTGAGTTGGGGTGCGCTCAGAAGGTGGCGCCACATTTGTATCGGGTTTGCCAGCTTCTGACACCTGTGTGCGCTTGATCGGGGGTTCTGGCAATCGTTTACTATCATTGTTAGAACTTTTCTGGCGCTGAACAACTTCGGGGCGACGTGGGAGTGGTTTGGTTTTTCCAGTGCGCCGTTTTTGGTAGGCAACCAGAGCTTGCATGGCACGCTTGGTTTGAAAGCGATGTAGTGCTGCTGCTGCTGCTAAACGAACATTGGGGTGTTCATCTTTGAGCGTTTCAATCAGCGCGTCTGTGGCCCATGTCGCCCGCAATTGCCCAAGCACAGCGGCCGAGTTGTGCCGCACACGCCAGTTTTGCTTCTTCAAACCTGCCAACAATGTGACAACTGAAGGCGCACTTTTCAGCTTGATGAGCGCATACGCAGCCGCCAGACGCACCTCGTCTGGCTTAAGCTGATCGCGGAAGACTGTCACTAACGCTTCCGTAGACAATTGATCGCCCAATTCACCTAACTTGTGTGATGTTTCAATGAGTGTTTTCGCATCGTCACTGCTCAGCAAAACACGGACAAGTTCGTCGCGGCTGCGGTCTTTACTGGCTGTTTTAGCGAAAGAGGCGTCCAGATGTTCAAGGGCAGCCGTCAGGTGGTCACGTACATCAGGTTGGCGCTCACTTTTGAGAGCTTCACGCAATGCGGAGACGGCATCCACCGCACCAAGAACCCGCAGTGCTGCTGCTGCACGCTTCCGAATGTCGGGATCACTGTACAGAAGGGCCTGTATCAGTCCTTTTGTATCTTTTTTAGCTTGTAGCTTCCAGATATTGGGGCGACGGTCAAGCACGACCTGGACCTTTCCTGCGGCTACTGGATGTCATGGGTTCATAAATAATCAATCTACATTATAACCAACAGTAGACAAATGACGAAATAGCTTTTCAATTATTGATTATCAGGGATGGTTACATGATGCAGGAGACCATGCCGGGGGACTATTATGACGGGTCTGCATTCCCATATGCTGGATAGAGTCGCTGCCCGTTTGCAACACAGTCAGTTCATATTGGCTACGCAATGCCAGCCAGCGGCCGTCGGGCGAGTAGCGTGGATAGTCCATATAGGCTTCTGTTGTCGCTAGCGGACGCGCATTCGTATCGTCATGATGGACAATATTCAGTTGCCACAGTCGATTTTGTGGGACATCTTGCATACCTTGCATAGACGCCGCAATACGTGCGCTGTCCTGCCGCCAATCATAGTCGAGTACCGTAACCAGATCGCGATTTAATGCCAGAATGCTGCCGGTTTCAAGGTTATTGACCAGTAGACGATGACTGTTTTCGTAGGGTTGAATAACATACGCCAGCCAGCGGCCGTCTGGTGACCAGCGCGGGTTAAATGCACCGATTTCGCCCAGGTTGGTGAGGCGACGTTTTTCAGTCCCGGCGATGTTGCCAAGCCATATTTCGGGGTAGCGCGGCACCTCATCTTCATCACCCTCTTCAACGACAACAGGCGAACCATCAGTATCAAATAGAATCGGCTGTTCAGAGACATAAGCCAGTTGACTGCCATCCGGTGACCAACGCGGATTAAACTCATATCCAGAGGTGGAATACAAATCTGGTGCGCCACCTGTGGCTGGTACTGTTGCAATATGGGTACGGCGGTAAGGGTCTTCGTCGGGCGGGTCATAATAGCGCATGAATGTGAAGGCGATGCGTGTGCCATCGGGAGACCAGTCAGGCTCAAAGGCCCGGTAGTTTATGGCCGCCAACCGACCCGGAAACATCACCTGTCGTAAGCCAGAGCCGTCAATATTGGCAACAAAAAGATCGTAACTGTTGGGACGTTGTTCGAGGCTGAATACAATCTGGCAGCCATCTGGCGAAAAATCACCAAAAACATGCGTTATATTGCCGAATGACAGCGCTTGGACTGCCCCCGTTGCCACATCAATGAGCAAAAATCCATCATCGGTAACGGTCGTGGTGGCCAGTAGATAGGGCGCACCCGGTTGGGCGATAATGTGGTCGCGTGGCGGCACAGACGTTGCAGTGACCAGTGCCACCAGCAGGAACACCGACGTCATGAGCCACCTGTCGCCAGCGAACGTAGGTTTAAAGCCGCTGCACATCTTCAAGGCGAATCCACCCGGCCCGCAACGCCATCAGGGCGGCATCAGTACGCGAGGTCACGCCTAGCGCATCAATAGCTGTCATGAGTGTTTCAACCATTTCATCTTCTGGCATCCCCATCTGGTGTGCAACATCTGCGTCTTTCATCCCAGATGCAACCAACGTCAAGATGTCTCGCTGTACAGCATCCAGTGGGTTTGCAGCTTCATCATCAATCAAGCCACCAACCAGCTTCTCTGCCACGCCAAACCCAAGCACCAGACGCCCGGTGGCAACTTCACGCACAGACTTTTCGAGGTCGTCTTCAGAACTGGTCTTTAAAACGTAGCCATGTGCGCCAGCCCGCAGTGCCCGCATAATCATTGAGTTTTCTTCACGGCCCGTCAGAACCAGAACCTTGACGTTGGGGTAGGCCTTACGGATTTGTGGCAAAATCACCAGACCATTTGTGCCCGGCATGTTCAAGTCCAGAAGTAGCACGTCGGGATTTTGCTCGCCGATGAGTTTGAAGGCCTCTTCACCATTTGACGCCTCACCCACAACATCAATCCCGTCAATGTCGCTCAGGAAATACGCGAGGCTGGTGCGTGTCAGCACATGGTCATCTGCAAGGACGAGTCGTAAATCATCACCGCCACCACTTTGTGCTGGTGTGTTGTCTTGCTTTTCTTCTGAGGCTTGAATCGCTTCACCCAACCCAGACACCGAGGTCTTGCGCTTTAGGTCATACAATGCCTCGCCCATTTCGTGTGCGGTTTGGAAACGTGCTGAAGGGCGTTTTTCCAGTGCTTTGAGGATGATATCTTCCAACGCTTTTGGAATGTTGGACTTGTGTTTAGAAGGTGGTTCGGCCTTCTTTTTGACCTGTTGCAGCAAGATGGTGCCAATGTCATCAGCATCAAACGGCAAGACACCCGTCAACATTTCGTAAAGCACGATCCCTGTTGAATAAATATCGGTGCGCGGGTCGAGCGGCAACCCCTGTGCCTGTTCAGGGGAAAGATAGGCCGGCGTGCCAATTATAGTACCGCTGGCAGTCAGGCGCTTCTGATCACCCGTTTTCGGAATCGCCAGCCCAAAGTCCATGAGCTTAATCTGGCTCGCGCTGGTCAGGTTGATGTTCGCCGGCTTGATGTCACGGTGGATTAATCCAATCTGATGAGCATATTCCAGCGCCACACAAATTTGATACCCTACTTCAATGACCAGTTCAGGCTCCGCCGGGATGAACTCGTACAGGGCACGGCCTTCAATCAGTTCAACCGCCAGATATTCGGAGTTGCCATCCACCGCAAAGTCATAAATCGCCATGATGTTCGGGTGATTCAACCGCGCCGCTGCGTGGGCTTCACGCTCGAAGCGCTTACGAGTTGTGTCATTTACGTGCGGCAGCAACACTTTTACCGCTATCTGACGCTGTAGGCGCAGGTCGGTAGCCCGGTAAACAATCGCCGTGGCCCCTTCGCCAATCAATTCTTCTATTCTATAGCGTCCACTCAATGTTTGGCCGATCATCACGGATCCTCACACACCGCTTGTAATCATGCGAAGACTATAACGAAAGAGTAGCTGTCTTGGCAACCATTGATCACACGCCGAATTACTCATGTGTTTCAAATTTTTGCGCATTGCGAATCGCGACAGCAGCCTGGTCTGCAAGGCTAGCGATAACGTTCACGTGTGAGCTTGAATAGCGCCCCAACGAGTGCTGACTATCAACATAAAGTACGCCAAAGGTGTTTTGCTTGAAGCGCAACGGTGAACACATCACAGTCCGCAAGTTCAGTTCCTGGACACTTTCTCGCTTGCTTAGCTCGTGGTCGGCAAGTGCATCAGGTACCAGCAATGTACGGCCACGTTCGAGCGTGCGGGCAATAACGCCCGTTGAAGGGGTGCATTGCTCAGCGCTGAGGTGGTTCTTCTCGTGGTCACGCCCCATTTTGAACCGCAGGCCGCCATCCGCTTCCAGCATAATCACAAAGGCACGGTTGGCATCTGCAAAGGCAATCGCGCTATCAAGAATCAAGGCGATGAGTTCGTGCAGGTTGCGCGTTTCATGGATTTTGCGTGTCAGGTCCAGCAATAATTGCAATGCTTTTAGCTCATTGACTTCACGTGCTTCATCTGTCCAGGATAAAGCGTCACGAATTTCGTTCATTAAACGTTCGACTTCTGCAAACTGCGCGTCTGGATTGGTCATTATGTCTCCATTTTGATCTCAACTTAGCGTATTGCGTTTAAACCCTTTGACATACAGTGCCAGCCCTGCCCCGATCCGTTCACGGTGTGTTTGCAACGTTAGGCCAGCCGCCGTAAATAGTGCATCCACATCAGCAAGGGTCCAGCGGTGATTTCGCTCGGCAATACGTCCCCACTCAAGAAAGTTTTGGTGTGCAAAGCCGACCAAACCGCGTTCGGTGGCAAGTGCTGTTGCAGTCGCCACATTCATCTTAATGGACGGGTTCAACATTGCGAAAGTTCCACCCGGGCGCAAAACACGTTCCATTTCTTGCAAGGCTGTTGCAGGATTATCCAGCAAATAGAGGATATTGGTTGCCGTTAGGACGTCAAATGTGTTATCTGCAAACGGAAGGCGCGGCAATGCTGCGGTAATAAACGTGGCACCACTTTCAGCATAATGTTGCTGCGCAGCGTGCGCCAATGCGAAACTGGCGTCTACACCGATACCATGCACACCAAAATCACGCTGAAATATAGCGACCAGTGCGCCCGGCCCGGTGCCAACATCCAGCAGCGTTCCAGCCGGGGCCGGCTCTACAAAACGGGCAAAGCTCGCCAGAATCTGCTGCCAGCCAGTGTTGCGTTGCATCGCAAGATAGTAGTCATCGGAATGGGACATCAATACTCCTCACGACTAAGCTCAATAAAGGCTTGCACGCTGACAAATACAGACACCAGCGGTGGCCAGGCAATCCCAAACGCAATCAGAGTGCCCAGTAGCATCGTGAACTGTAGCGGTGACCCTTCGCCGGGGAGTTCGTAGCCGAACCAGATGGTGATGGCAAAAGGTACCAATGCAATCAGCCAACGAATCGTCAGCACATTCTGAGGGCGAAACACCAGTTGAAATGCTGGACGGAGTGCCAGTTGATGATAGAACCATAGTAAAGCGCTGAGGATGGCTATTATCAGCAACGCCAGTAGAAACGGAAACAGCACCAACTCATCGTTTTGTACACGTAGCATAGTCGTCACCAGCAGCGGCACCAGCACTAGCATCACCCATTCAATCGGTGTCAGCAACCAGTCTTCGCGTTCAACTCGCGCAGGTACTGGCAACACCAACGCTATCACAGCTACACCAGCCAGCAACACAACACTCAGCGGCAAGATCGTCGCCAGTTGTGGGGGAGTTAATTGCACCGCGTCAAGCGCTGGCAGCCACCGCACCCAGAGGCCATGTCCTAAGCCTATCAAAGGCACCACCAGCCACCACCGCGCCCAGGCTTCATGCCCAACATACAGCAATTGGAAGCTGAAATAGGCACCCAGAAACATCAGCGTCGGCATGGCTGTGCCAAAAAGCACAAGGCTCAACGGCAAGTCAACCTGCAAACCAAGCGACACAAATGCACCATGACCAACGCCGAAAATACCGCTGGCAATCAATATAGTGAGCCAGTTGCCTGTGTGCCACCGCACTATGAAGTCCACAACCATCAGCACCAATGCGCCATCCACAATGACCACTACCAGCCAATCCAGCCCATCATAGGTACCCGCCTGATACCAGCCGATGATCTCAACAAAAATGACTGTCAATGCCAGCAACCCAGCCCGCGATACCCAGCGGCGCGACAGGGCAGATGTATTCACCGTTGCATTTCCTTAGTCGTCAAAGCCTTTAAACCCTTCTGGAAGATTTTGCATCCCCAGTGTGCGTTCGCCTTCGTCAAACATATCATTTTCAAATTGTAGGCGGCGGCGTGGCTGCAAGCGGCCCTGGCGTAACTCGTAACGATGCCATATGTCACGCCCAACCATAAACAGCGCGCCCAACCCTGCGAAAGCGGCCAGCGCTTCAATCAAGAGTTCAATCGTCGGCACAGGCGGTGGCAATGGTAAGTTTACCACCAAACTATAAAGTACAGTCCCCAGCGCAAGCAGTGTCCAACGATATTCAGGAGGAATCGGTGGGATGTAGATGGGGGGGTCGTCGGGGTCATGGTTCCGCATGGCGATATAATACCGCAGCCAACGAATCAGCATCACACCCGCCAGATAGCAGGCCACCACTCGCCCCAGATAAATCAATAAAAACCCAAACCCGAAAACCATAATCAGGTTCAGAATAGTCAACAGCATAGCAACCAGCAACGTCAGCGAACTCAACGTGATGACTGTCACCAGAAAAACAAGCACAATACTCACGAGAATAGTCAGCAACGCGACCGGGAAAAACAAAATAGAGAGCATGAACCCCCAACTGACCGCTGGCAGCGCTTTTTCACGGATACGGCGTCCGCTTTCGGTCATCAGTGTCGGGGCAAACTGCAACACTAACACCCCAACAAGCGCCAGCGGGATGAAGTCACGCAGCACTTCAATGACGTAGGTCCGCAGGATGCTAAAAAACGTCCGTGGTTGGCGGGCCAATGTGATATCTTGCTGCGAAAGCACTTGTGTATAGCTAATGGTGCCGTTCACCGCGCCGCGTGGAACATTGGTGGGTTGGGCAGCTTCGTAGCGCAGGTCGCCGTCAATTTGTGATTCATCACCCAGATAGAGCCCATAGTCGCGCAACTGAAGCGAATAGGGCACAAAAGGAATCGTGCGCAGGTTCACTTCCTGACGGGCATCACCGACGATAGCATCCACCTGACCGTTAACCCGCCCACGAATGTCGAGCCGTTGCCCCTGAAAGTCAATATTGCCGCCCATGTCACCATACATCAGCGCCTGGTACCCGACCATGGATAGGTCACTGGGCAGCCATACACCCTCGCTCATTTCCATACTCAGTGCCAGCGTAGTCACACTGCTGCGCGGATTGGTAAACACTGTGGATTCAATGAAGTCGAGGTCGGCCCCGGCAAAGCGTACATCATCACCGAGCGTACCCCGTACAGAAAGTTGCCCGCCTACCATCCAGACATCGCCAGTAACCGTTGCGTCCTGCGTAATGACTACTTCTGAGGCTAAACCTATTAAGTCGCCGTCTACCGTGCCGCGGATCACCACAGTCCAACAATAGAAATAGAAATCATGTTCAATGTATTCGTCTTTTTCAACAACGCAGCGGTTGCCCTGCATACCATCGGTCGCTTCAACAACCCCAACCGTTGCAGCAGACAACAGTAGGAAGCCAAGCAACGGTATCAGCAGCAGACGCAATAAACGCCACGGACGATGCAGGAGCGTGCGTCGGATTTTTGAAAGTGGTCCAGACATTCGCATATATCTAACAATCCAGGCGGTTGGTGGTCGTCAAAAGGCGTTTCAGCATACCGTTTTTCAGATGTTGCTCAGGGTTCAAACCTCGCATTGATTGTACCGTACCTCAATTCATCCAGAAAATTGTTGACAGGCTCAAACTTTCCATTTATAATGCAAGATTCATCAAAGAATGGTAATTCCCCATTAAATACCGCGCCGACAACGTAAGCATACCTCACGAGGAGTTATGATGCAGCGTACGCGAGAAACTAAAAGTTACGCTAGAACTCGTGAAATCACGAGTCTGCCATCGCTCATTGATATTCAGCTTGACGCCTTCGACTGGTTCCTGCGCGAGGGCATGTCTGAACTATTTAATGAAATCAGCCCCATCGAAAGTTTCAACGGCAACCTGAAACTTTACTTCCCTGGAAAGAACGCCGAAGCTGCTGGCTTTACCAACCTCAACTACTGGTTCGAAGAAGCCAAATATGACGAAGAAACTTGCCTGGAACGCGACATCGACTATGCCGCCCCGCTGCATGTCCGTGTTGCGCTGGTCAACCACGACGCCGGCGACCAGGTGATTGAGTCCGAAATCTTCCTGGGCAACTTCCCGCTGATGACGGAAAACGGCACCTTCATCATCAACGGAACCGAACGTGTTGTCGTCAGTCAGTTGATCCGTTCCCCCGGTGTTTACTTCGCCGTCAACGAAGACCATACCACCGGCCGCAGCCTCGCCACCGCGAAGATGATTCCTGACCGTGGTGCGTGGATGGAGTTCGAAACACGCAAAAGCGACTATATCACCCTGAAGTTCAACCGCAAGCGCACTGTCCCGGTTACGGTGCTGTTACGTGCGCTGGCGGCCGTTGAAGATGGGATGGAGTACCCCGACGATCTGCCGATTCCGCGTCTCGGCACCGACGAAGAATTGATTGAACTCTATGGCACATCTGATACTGACGATGATCATCCGTATATTATGAGTTCGATCAAACAAGAGCCACAGTTTGACCTCAAAGATGGCAAGCTAACCGTTGCTGAAGCTGCGCTCCTTGAGTTTTACAAAAAGATGCGCCCCGGCGACCCCCCTACGCTAGAAAACGCTCGTGAGTATCTTGAAAGCCAACTGTTTGACCAGCGACGCTACGACCTGGAGCGTGTTGGCCGCTACAAGCTCAATCAGCGGCTACGCCTGGACGACGTTATCACGCTGCAACATCGCACAATCAGCAAATACGATATTGTTAAGCTGGTCGAGCGCATGATCCACATTAACAATCGTGTGGAAAAGCCCGATGACGTTGACCATCTGGGTAATCGCCGTGTCAAAACAGTAGGCGAACTTATCCAGAACAAGCTACGCATCGGTCTGCGCCGCATGGAACGGGTTGTCAAGGAACGTATGTCCATCCGTGAAAGTGACAACCTGACGCCGACCTCGCTGGTGAATATTCGCCCGATTGTGGCGTCAGTACGCGAGTTCTTTGGCAGCAGCCAGCTTTCCCAATTTATGGAACAGACGAACCCGCTGGCCGAACTGACCCACAAGCGCACCCTTTCGGCACTCGGGCCGGGCGGTTTGCGGCGTGAACGTGCTGGCTTTGACGTGCGTGACGTCCACCACAGCCACTATGGCCGTATTTGCCCCATTGAAACACCAGAAGGCCCAAACATTGGTTTGATCGGGCGTTTGGCGACGTATGGGCGCGTGAATGCCTATGGGTTTATCGAGACACCATACCGCATTGTCCACCGTGAACTGCCCATTGATGATCCCGATTTGTTGGGGCGTAAGCTGGGCGAGGACTACGAAACTGACGACGGTGATGTGATCTACGAGAAGAACGAGATCATCACCGACGACATGCTCAACACTTTCCGCGATGCGGGCATTGATACTGTTCCGGTGCGACCCTATGTGACACCAGACATCAAATATATGTCGGCCGACTCTGAAGACCGTTTTCGAATCAGCCAGGCCAACGCCAAGCTGGACGAGCGTGGTCAGTTCGTTGATGACCGTGTGTCCTCACGCTACTACCAGAAATTCCTGATCGAACGAGTGGATCGCATCGACCTGATGGACATTGCCCCACGTCAGATTGTCGGTATTTCCGCGTCGCTGATTCCGTTCCTTGAACATGATGACGCCAACCGTGCGCTGATGGGTTCGAACATGCAGCGTCAGGCGGTGCCGCTGCTTAATCCAGACACGCCGATTGTCAGTACGGGTATGGAAGGCCATGCGGCTTACGACTCCGGGCAGATCATGGTTTCTGAACAGTCTGGCGAGGTGACCAGTGTTGTCGGTGATCGTATTGTTATCACCAACGACGATGGCGACCACATCTACAAGTTGCGCAAGTACAACCGTTCCAACCAGAGTACATGCATCGACCAGCGCCCGGTGGTTTCTAAGGGGCAGCGTGTCGAAAAAGGCATGGTCATTGCCGACAGCAGCAGTACGCAACACGGCAACCTGGCGCTGGGGCATGACGTGATGGTAGCGTTTCTCTCGTGGGAAGGTGGCAACTACGAAGACGCGATTGTGCTGAGCGAAGCGCTGGTGCGTGAAGACCGCTTCACCTCTATTCACATTGAAAAACATGAAGTCGAAGCCCGCGACACCAAGCTGGGGCCTGAAGAAATCACCTATGACATTCCCAACGTTGGCGACGCAGTGAAAGACCTGGATGAGTTCGGTATCATCCGCATCGGTGCTGATGTCAAACCCAATGACATTCTGGTCGGGAAGATCACCCCTAAAGGTGAACGTGAACTCAGCCCCGAAGAAAAACTGCTGCGTGCCATCTTTGGTGAAAAAGCCCGCGAAGTGAAAGATACGTCATTGCGGCTGCCACACGGCGACCGGGGCAAGGTCATTGATGTGAAAGTCTTCAACCGTGAAGAACATCGCGACCTACCGGCCGGCGTTGAACGCATGGTCCGCGTCACAGTTGCACAGAAACGCAAGCTGACTCAGGGTGACAAGATGGCCGGCCGTCACGGGAATAAAGGCGTGATTTCGATGATCGTGCCGATTGAAGACATGCCCTTCCTTGAAGATGGCCGCCCGGTTGAAATCGTGCTTAATCCGACGGGTGTGCCCGGTCGTATGAACGTTGGGCAGGTGTTGGAAACGCATCTTGGCTGGGCTGCGGACCGCCTCGGCTTCCGCGCTATCACGCCAGTGTTTGATGGTGCGAAAGAAGCGGAAATTGAAGCAGAACTTGGCCGCGCCTGGCTAGTTGACAAAGCCTGGGACGTCGTCAGTGATCGCGCATGGGAATGGCTGAAGTCTGAAGACTACCCAACCGAAACCCTGCGTGACGACAACGAAGTCCGTGGCTTGTACATCGCAGAATGGATCGGTGACAAGTACGACGAAGAATTGCTGGCGCTCAATAGAAACTTCGCTCGCCGCGCAGTACTGGCGGAATGGCTGCGCGAAGAAGGCTTCAACCCTGAAAAACTGCTGGCGTTTGACGTTAGCGAACTCAGCGTTGAAGAACGCGCAGAACGTGATTATAACGCTATGGTCGCGTGCCTTAGCCTGTGGATTCAGGACAAGACTGAAGAAGAAGTTGAAGTCGCAGGGCTTGACCTTGACCAACTCCGTGACCTGGCTGACCGCATCGAAATCCGCACGGGTAATCCTGTTCCGATCTATGGCAAGATGAAGCTCCACGATGGCAAATCAGGCCGTGCTTTTGAGCAGTCGGTAACGGTTGGCATCATCCACATGCTGAAGCTGGCTCACCTCGTTGAAGACAAGGTTCATGCCCGCTCGACTGGCCCCTACAGCCTCGTCACACAGCAGCCGCTTGGTGGTAAGGCACAGTTTGGTGGCCAGCGCTTTGGGGAAATGGAAGTCTGGGCGTTGGAAGCCTATGGTGCTGCTTACACCCTGCAAGAAATGCTCACCGTCAAGTCCGACGATGTGCAGGGGCGTGTTAAGACCTACGAAGCCATCGTCAAAGACGAAGCCATCGAAGAACCGGGCATTCCCGCGAGCTTCCGTGTGCTGGTGAAAGAGCTGCAAAGCCTCGGGTTGGCCGTAGAAGCTATCACTGAGAATAATGAAATCATCCGCTTCGGGCGTGATGAAGATCGCAACAAACCGCCACAGGTTGAAACCGGCCTTTTGAGCCTGAACAACAACAGCGGCAACAACAACGACAGCTAATCGCCCAAAACTTTCGGGGAACGATAAGCCGCAGAGCGTGGTCTATAATAATGTAGATCACGCTTTGTGTTTGATAGGGCTGAAACGATGACCACCCCTCGTACGATCATAATCTTGTTGACGCTGAGTGCATTTGCAGTTGCGCTGGCACCATTGCCATCGCCCAACGTGGTGCAAGCGCAGGGTGCGAACCTGCTCACCAATCCCGGCTTTGACGGTGCGATGACACCAGTGGGGGTTGGGGCTGTGCCGTCTGGTTGGGGGCTGTGGGGCAATGCGGACGACAGTGACAAAGAAAGCCTGGGAGCCTTGACCCGCTCAGCGCCTTACTCGTGGCGGTTGCGCCGTGACTACGCCTCATTTACAGCGGGTGGGTACCAGACGGTCGATGTGCAGCCGGGTGCAACCTATCAATTTGGGATTTTTGCGCTCATCTGGACCTGTGACGACGCTGAGTTTGCCTGCCGCACCGAAAACTCGACCTACAGCGACACTGAATCTGGTGGGCGGGTGCGTGTCGGCATTGACCCGGCGGGCGGGACAAGCCCCTTTGCGGGCACTGTGCAATGGAGTGGCTTTCGTGCGCCGTTCAACTGGGGCAGCTTTGAATACCTGAGCGTGAATGCAACGGCCACCAGCAACCGCATGACAGTGTTCACCTACTTTACCTCTAGTCAGGGAATGCGCTTTCAAGATGTGTTCTGGGACGATGCAGCGCTAACGTTAGTCACCCCACCCGGCAACAATAACCCACCACCCAACGATAGCCCCGGTGATAATGTGCCACCAGCCGCAACAGCAGTTCCCGTGCTTGCAGACCCCGTTACACGTGCAGATGGTGCGCTGGTGCATATTGTGCAGCCCGGACAGAGCCTATGGGCTATCTCTCGGGCGTACGATGTCCCGCTCAACACCCTGCGCGAACTGAACGACCTTATCAACACCGATACTATTTTCAGCGGGCAAGAAATCGTTGTGCAAGCCGGGCGCGCCGCGCCGACTTCAACCCCCATCCCCCCAACACCAACCCGCACAGTTACAACGATTGCACTCTCGCCCACACCAACGACGACAGCCACACGACCCATTGCACCCACTGTCATCGCTGCCGCTGACCAGCCACCGGTGACAAGCGACAGCATACTCCTCGCGGCAACAGCACCAGATGAGGACGATGATGCATTGAGTGGCGGTGTTGTCGCGCTGGCTGTTGGAGTAGTTATTGTTGGGCTTGGGGTAATCGGTGGCATTCTGATCATTATGTGGCAGGTCTTCAACCCCACGCCGCCTCGCCGGCCTGGATTCTGATTCCGAATAGATAGATTGTAGAATTGTCAGTACCGATGCAACCACAACCGATCTATGAAACGCAACTTGGCGACCGCACCATTCACTATCGCATACGTGAAAGTAATCGTGTCAAGTACGTCAAGCTCACGATGCATTTCGCTGAAGGTATTGAAATCGTGATTCCCACTGGCTATGTGTTGGAAGACCACGAGGAAATTATCCACAGCCGTGCCAGGTGGATTATCAAGCACCTCAAACGTATGGAGAAGCTCCCGCCGCCGCGCAAATACCAGTCTGGCGAAAAATTCCCATTTCTGGGGCAAGATTACGTGCTTGATGTGCGGCCCGGTGCGAATAAGTCTCAAAGCAGCGTTAAACGTGACGGCGACAAACTCATCGTCAAGTTGCCACAAGGACTTACACCCGACGAACAACCAACCGTAACCCGTAACGCACTGGAAAAATGGTTGCGGCGCGAAGCCAAACAATATATGGCTGCCCGTGTTCGTGAACTTGCACAGCAACATGGGTTTGAGTACGGAAGAATTACCATCCGCGCCCAGAAAACACGCTGGGGGAGTTGCTCGGCATCTGGCAATTTGAACTTTAACCTACGCCTGATGATGGCACCACCGCTTGCAATTGACTATCTCATCTTGCATGAACTTGCTCACTTACGACAAATGAACCATTCGACACGCTTCTGGCAGTTGGTCGAGCGCATGTTCCCGGATTATCAGTACTGGCGGCAATGGCTCAACGAGAACTCGTCATTGCTGTACGTTTAGCCATTTCTTGAAAGGAATCATCGATTTCATGAGCATTTTTGACGGCCAACGCTTGCCAGCTGCGATTTTTCAACTGGATGTTGAGGGCTTGCGACGTGGCTACTACACCGACCAATACTTTGAAAATGTCCGCCAAATCCTGAACACCCTTCACGAACGCAACTATACGCATCAGGGCGTTGCCATTGGCGATATTGAAGTTGAAGCGCAATGGTTCACACGCCGCCGCCCGCGTGCCCTGATTGGCGGGGTGGACGCTGCGCTTGCCATTTTGCGTGAATGCACGGGCGAATACGACGCTGATGGCAATTTCACCAACACCTTTGACCAGCTCGAAGTGCAGGCGGTCGAAGATGGCGTCTTTACGTCGTATGGTGGCGACCCGCTCAAGGTGCAGCCTGTGTTGAAAGTGCGCGGCAAGTATCGACATTTCGGCGTGCTGGAAACTCCGACATTAGGAATACTGACACGTATCAGCCGCATTGCAACGAACACGTACAACCTCATGGCAGCGGCAAATGGTAAACGGGTGCTGTTTTTCCCGGCGCGGTATGACCTGCATCAAACTCAGGCGGCAGATGGCTATGCCTATCACCTCGGGGTGCAGCGCTATAACCATGACCACGGCACGCAAGTTTCAGCAGCAATCAGCACGGATGCACAGGGCGCGTGGTGGTCTGGCAGTGGTGGCGGCACAGTGCCACATGCATTTGTCGCGACTTTCCAGGGCGACACCCCGGCTTCAATGTTGCAATTTGCTGATATTTTGCCACCGGAAGTACCACGCATCGCACTGGTAGATTTTCATAATGATTGCGTAGGTACGTCAGTGGCCGTCGCGCAGGCGATGTTTGAGCGTTATCAGTCGCACCTTGCCAATGGTGACGACGCAGCCGCGCAAAAATTCAAGCTCACCGGCGTTCGCCTCGACACGGCTAGTTCCATGCGGGACGTGTCTGTGCCAGCGTTGGGTGACAGGTCGCTTGATATGGGCGTCACTCCACGTTTGGTGCAAACAGTGCGCGATGCCCTCGACAATGCCTGGCACCAGTGGAATGTTCCCACAGAAGGACATCAAGCTGCGGCTGATTACTGTCGTGATATTGCGATCGTAGCGACAGGTGGTTTTTCAGTGGAGAAGATTAAGTTGTTCGAGCAGCTCAAGGTGCCAGTGGACGTTTATGGCGTTGGTTCAAAGTTTTTTAGCAATGACAGCGGCACCACCACCGACTTCACGATGGATGTGGTTCGCATCAAACAGCATGGCAACTGGATTGATATGGCTAAGGTCGGCCGCCGTGCCTGTGACAACCCCGACCTCAAGCCGATTCTGGGCTAAATAGTCAATTACTCAGCGAGGGAAGTGGTGTCCGTTGTCATGATAGAAAGCCCCTGCCTGGCAAAACGGTCGAAGGCCTCGTTCGCAATGCCTTCAAAGTCAATTTCAGGGTGCGCGACGGAGGACATCGCATCGAACAACACGTGCATTTTGCCGATGATTTCTTTGCTGTCGCTAAAGTAGGTCATCATAGACTGCACCGTTTCCAGCACACAATGGCTTTTCGCCTGTCCGACGATGTATACCTCGTCATATCCAGCGATCATGTCCAGAAAGTCGGTGTTAAGCGTCCCTTGTGGTTGGTCGGGAACTTTGACTTCGGGTTCCAGCATTGAATAATGCTCTGTCTTGGGGATAGAGCCCTTAGAGAGGAAGATGGGCTCAGTCTGGCGAGCGGCAGCATGATAAGCAACTGCTTCATAGAGCGCTGGCGTCAGGTTGTGACCGGGTGTGCCGATCATCGTATGATAGGGCCAGATCATCAGGTTTTTCTTGGCTTGAGATTGTAGACGCTGGACGTATTCGTGTGACCATGCCGGGTCAAAGAGCGGCTGCCAGCGACCAGATTCGACATCTTCAGCCGTGATTTCGGTGTAAGGCTGCGGGTTGTTTCCGTGTGAATCTACCCACCAGGCGCCGTAAAAAATTTGCACTGGCAAATGGCTATCCAACGATGCGGCGATGGTTGTAATGTGCGTGATGTTTGTGAACATCCATTCAATGGTGCGCCGTGTATCGTCAACGGCCCCCGGAACACTCAAGGCTCCATCTGTGTGGATAAAGTCAACTTGCATGTCTACCAGGAGCAAGAGCGTGCGCTGTTTGTCTTCAACGGCATGGGGAATATCGCTACTTAGCCCGGCAGAGACTGCTTCTTGTACACGTGGTACATAGAGCGTTCCGACTTTGCTGGGCGCATAGAAGTCCGGAAATTTCATAGGTAGGGTTTACTCCAGTTCGGGTTTTGTTTCGTCAATGTTATGTCATGCACTTGATTTTAATCATAATGGTTTTCGATAAATGCATGGTTAACCCTTGATGCGTAGGGATGGCGTCGTATTATCATTGAGCATGCTTGGCAAAAGCCTGCTAGCCTACAACAATAGCGAAGAAAGGTCAGAAAAGAATGCGTATCGCAACGGCGTTGGCGTTAGGGTGTTTGTGTGGTGTCCTGCTACTTTCTGGGCTGGGTCGGCCCGTGACTGCGCAAGAGCCCGGAACCCCACCACCCGGCATCGGCCCGGTGCTGTTGGCAGGGCTCGAACAGGCTGAAGCACGAGTCAATGCGATTCGTGGCTTTGAAGGGCCTGTTCCCATTGACCGCACGCTCTATACTACGCAGGAACTAACCCTGCTAGCCGCTGAACGACAACAAACGGCTTACACACCAACGATAGCTGCACGTGATCTGCTGTTCTATGATGCATTTGGTTTTATGCCAGCCGACTTTGACCTCTACGCCAATGTGCAAAATACGACTGTAGAACCACGTAGCCACTACGATGCGCAAAGCCAGAGTATGAACGTGCGTTCAAATAATGACACGCCACTTTCTGCACTGGATTCGTTGCCTTATATCTATGGGTACACGCAACTACGTCAGGACCGTTCCCATGACATCTATGCTGCGCGTGATGCGGCTATTAGCGCAAACAACATCGATCAGGCGCTTGCCATCAATGCCGTGATCCATGGTGACGCCCGTTTGACGTTACAATTCTATATTGCTGAATTGATCGAATCCGGGCAGATTACGCTTGAAACTGTCATTCGTGAATCCAATAACCGCCCTGAAACACTCCCTGAAGACACGCCGACCATCTTAAATGCTGAAAATCGCTTTGCAACTGAAACAGGCTTTGACTTCGTGCGGGCGCTGTATGATGAGACTAGCAGTTGGCGGCTAGTTGATCTGCTCTATGAACGCTTACCGCTCAGCACTGAACAGATTTTGCATCCAACGTTGTACTTGCTTTACGAAGCGCCGCACGAGGTTAACATCGCACCGCTGGATGACTTCTGGACAACTCAAACGGACGTTGATCCAGATGAATGGGCGCTCAGCCATGAACAAACACTTGGCGAATTCTATTTGCGACAACATCTGGGACTTGTCTTTGAAACGGACATCGTAGCACCTTTAGCAAGCGGTTGGGGTGGGGATCGTTTTATGCTCTACACCGACAATCAGCGCAATAGCATCATGGTCTGGCGCATCAGTTGGGACACGACCGCAGACTTTGCCGACTTTAATCTGAGATATGGCGAGTTTATCAGTGTGTGGTTAAATGTCGCAGGTGAGCAGTATGCAGACGATACGCAATGCTGGCAGGGTGCTGAACGCAGCATTTGCAAAGCAAGCGTTGGCGATGATGTGCTGATGACCCAGGCACCGTTTCTAGACCTGGCGTTGAACCTCTTGCGCTTCCAGCGTGATCAACTTTCTGAATACCGAGTCTGGGGCTAATAATCTTTCATGTCAACGCAAACACGCCAACAGCCACAACCGCTACCAACCCGCTTATGGCGAGGGTTTCGTACCTGGCTTATGACCCTCTATCGTCAGACCTTTCGCCGGGGTGATTTTGAAGCACTCGGGATTGCTTTCGGAATGCTCGTGTTCCCGATTCTTGCGCTTAATACTGCCGGGTGGACCGATGGCCTGTTGATCTTGCTCCCCATTTCAGCGATTGCTTTGCTGGTTAGCCATCTGCTGGCGCGGAGTGGTTTCAGTGAGGGGTATGCTCTGGTGTTGGCGTTGCTCTATGGCTTTGCAAGTGTCATCACAATCCATCTCATCGCGTTACCGGGTGACTTGTCGCCAGCAGAGCGCTTGACCGAGATGACCCAACGTGTTCGCCTATGGAGCGAAGACCTACAAGTTGGCCAACCCGGCAGTGAAAATCTTGTCTTTGCAATGGCGTTGTCGATTTTGTTCTGGGTGCTGGCCCACAACATCATCTGGCATGTCATTCGCTTGGACCGTGTGTGGCGAGCGATTATTCCACCCGGTTTTTTGCTGGTCATCGTCAATCTGGCTTATGTTGGTGACGACAACCTGGAGATTTATATGCTGGGGTTCCTATTTTTTGCTCTGCTGCTTGTTGTTCACAACTATACACGTACACGTGAATATGAATGGCGGTACCAGCGCCTCCGCTATTCCAAGCGAATTCACCGCAGCTTTATCTATATGGGCACAATTATCGCCATCACCGTGCTACTGATTACACAGGCCCTTCCCGTAAGCGACGGTGAAGATGACTGGGAACAGTTTGAGGAGTTTCTAGGTAGTGACCCCATCGCGGCAATTACTGATCTTTGGAGTCGGCTTTTTGCAGACCTCGACGGGCGTGGTCTGGCCACCGCAGACTATTATGGTGGCGACCGCCTCGACCTTACCGGCGCTGTGCAGCTTAGCGACGACCCTGTTATGCAGATCAGTGTGGCGGGCGTTAACCCGGCCGGCACCCGGCTCTACTGGCGCAGTACAGCCTTCGACACCTATGACGGCCGAGGATGGGAACACCAGCGCCGTTTGCAAGCCTCAAAGAATGACGAGGGAATGCGCTTTAACCCGGGCGACTACACAGCCCGCCAGAACATCACGCAACAATTCGAAGTACTCATGCGGGCAACGTCTTTAGTACATGCCGCCGCTGAACCTCGTGAAATTGAGGATATTGTTGTACAGGCTGAACTCAACTGCATTGATGCCAACACCACCAACTGCGTCAATCAAGGGCAACAGGTTGATCTTGCGATTATCCGCAGCCGCACCCCACTCCGTAATGGCGATGCGTATACGGCAGTGTCATCAATCAGCATTGCAACCGCCGAGCAATTGCGCACTGCTGGCACCAATTACCCGACCTGGGTCACCGACAGCTACCTGCAAGGCAGCAATTTCCTCTCTGACAGAGCCCGTGCAATTGCAGAAAGTGTGATCACCAGCACAGGTGTCAACAATCCTTACGACACCGCCAAAGCTCTTGAAAGTTATCTGCGCACCATCGACTATGATGAAACCATTCCTGCTCCCGGCTTCGGGCAAGACCCTATCGACTACTTCTTGTTTGACATCCAACGCGGATATTGCACCTACTATGCAACCACGATGGTAATGATGTTACGCGCACAGGGGATCCCTGCACGGATGGCGTCTGGATTTGCGGAAGGGGAATTTCAAGGCGGGAGCCAGTATCTGGTCAAAGAGAATGATGCTCACACGTGGGTTGAAGTCTTCTTCCCCGGATATGGGTGGGTGAATTTTGAGCCGACTGCGGACGAGTCACCCGTCGACCGCCCCGGTGATCCACAATTCGATGACTTTGACCTGGAAACACCAGAACCAACACCATCACCGACGCCGCCCACAAACCCAACCCAGGACGCCACCAACCCGGTCGCCACGCCACAACCAACCCTGACGCCTACCGTTACACCGACACCAAGCCCGGACCCCAGCCAGCTTGCCCCGGCGATTACCAGCACGCCCGAGTTTGGCCCTACCCAAACGATGATGCCTTCCCCCACGCCAACGTTGAACCCGGCACCGATGGTGGTCTCTGTTGACGACAATGAAGGTGGTGGACTCTTTGAAACACTGCTGATGATTCTGTTGGCGATTATTGTCATTATCACACTCGGAATTTTGGGGGTACTCTTTGCAATCTGGTGGGTAGAACATCGTGGGCTCGGTGGCTTGAATCCGGTCCAGAAAGCCTATGCACGTCTGGCAATTTATGGGCGGTGGTTAGGCATTTCATTATCGGACAAGCAAACCCCGCATGAACGGCGTGGTGTTCTGGTTGAAGCAGTCCCCGAAGGCCAGGAGTCCATTAATACAATCACAGATTTGTATACGCAGGATCGTTTCGGGCCACCCTTGCCAGAACCAGCACAAAACCAAACTGCTGGTGTAGCGCGGTCGGCATGGCGGGTTGCACGGGGTGTTTTTATACGCCGTAAACTGCGGCGCAATCACCCACCACAATAGGCCAACGAGGCGAGATAAAGCGTTGGCGTGAGACGGGATTCAGTTTCGCTGGCATATTCATTTGTCCTCAGTTCCTAATTCGTATACAATTAGCGTCTGTACTAAGCCCCCCTGCGGAGAGTAGCCGATTTGGAAAAGAGGCTTAACCTATGGACAGAATACAAAACTTACTAAAGCAAGGTTTAGTGATATACGGGGCCGTCAAACCCGCGATGAATCGCTATTACCTGGTGCTGCTGGGGATTGCACTGGGTATGCTCATCGGTGTATTGGTGGTGCCCGTTTATTTCCGCCCCAACGCAGAACCCGTCAAGATGGAAGAAACCTACCGTGACCAGTGGATCAAAGACACGGCCAATGGTTTCCAGTTCGTGACAGATTTTGCTGACAGTGGGCTCGTAGCGAATCCTGATCAATTGCGTGCGAGTGCCGAAGACGAGGTCCGTTCTAAGTTGACGGCAGTCGGCGCTACACCGACTGAAATTGATACGTTGCTTGCCGAAAACGAAAATCAAGTTTATCTACAACAGAGCCTGGCTGCGATTCGCCCGCTGGCTGTTGAAGTCGAAAGTGATGCCGCTGCACAACAGGATAGTGCGCAAATTCCGGGTACATTCACGCGCATCTTGACAACAATCGGAATTTTTATATTGTTTGGGATTTTGGGAGCCATCATCACGCTTGTCTTCAAGCTGTTTGATATTCCATTCCTCAAACAAATCAAAAATCTGATTAATCCTAAAGAAGAAGACCCCAGTATGATCGCAGCCAAAGCACGCAAAGCTGCGCGTGAACAAGCTGCTGGTCTTCGTAGCCAGTTTGACCGCCCCCCCGTTTCGCAATTCATGACCACTTTCCTTGAAGGTGACAACTACTACGACGACTCTTTTGCGATTGAGCTTGACGACGAGAACAAGACCTTCCTCGGGGAATGTGGCTCTGGAATTTCCGAAAGCATTACGGTTTCAGGTAACAAACACGTCATCGCCACTGAAGTCTGGATTTTTGACAAAAACGACATCAGTACCATTACCAAAATTCTCGTCTCAGAAGCCGCCTACAACGATCCCGATACCCGTGCCAAGCTCGCGCCACGTGGTGACCTCATTGTCGCCGGTGAAGGCGAACGCCTGATTTTTGAAACACAAACACTGAAAATGCAGGCGACAGTCGTCAGTTTAGCCTATGGCGAAGACCAGCAACCGAATCAAGCCTTTGAGAAACTGACCGTTGAACTGGCTGTTTGGTTAAAGGATGGCGTTGATCTTGGTAATGACGACGGCTTGCCAGCCCCAGTGATTGATGTAGATGCAATGGTTGCAGAACGAGAACGACAGAAGCAAGCTGAAGCAAGCGCACCTTCACCAATGCCACAGCAGCCCGCGCCACCGCAACAACAACCGCCCCAACCACGACCACAGCAGATGCCACCACAGCAACAACCGCCAGCGCAACGGCCGCCACAGGCCCCACCCCAGCAAGGGGCACGCCAACCCGGCCCACCACCGCAACAACAACCGCCCCAACCACGACCACAGCAAATGCCGCCACAGCAGCAACCACCACAACAGCGGCCACCACAGGCCCCACCCCAGCAAGGGACACGCCAACCCGGCCCGCCACCGCAACAGGGCGGACGTCCAGCTATGCCCCCGCAACAAGGCGGGCCGCGTCCACAATTCCCAGCACAACAACCACCACAACGCCCCCCGCTTCAGCAGCAACAGGGCGGTGGGCAGCGGCCACCAATGCCACCGCAACAACGTCGCCAGCAAGATGATTCACCATTCGGTGATACTGGTGATTTCAACCTTTAGCAATACACAAGCATGAGTTGATACGTAGAGACAATCCGCTATCTGGCTTAGAGTGAGTTAGGTAGCGGATATTGCTATTAGACAGGAACACTGCACCATGATTGACTGGTCAACGACAGCACTACTCTTCCCCGGGCAAGGTTCTCAACAGGTGGGGATGGGAGCTGATGTTGCTGAACACTTCCCGGCTGCACAAAGCATTTTTGAAACCGCTGACAGGGTTTTTAGGACAGCTTTCAGTCATTTGCTCTGGTATGGTCCTGAAGCAGACTTAAACCAAACCTACAACACGCAGCCATCAATGTTTGTAACCAGTCTGGCTGTACTGGCGGCTATGCAGACTGTGCTGGGTGGCTTCAAGCCAGCGATAGTTGCAGGGCATAGCCTGGGCGAAATCACGGGTCTGGTAGCTGTGGGAGCCCTTGATTATGAAGATGGATTGCGGCTAGTACGTGAACGCGCACGGCTGATGAATGCGTCGGGTGAAAAGTTCCCGGGGGCAATGGCAGCGATCATCGGCCTTGATATTGATACGCTGCGTGCTGTTTGTGACAACGCCAGCCGCATGGTTGGCCGCCCGGTTGTTGTCGCTAATGACAACTGTCCGGGGCAAATCGTTATTTCGGGGGACCGTGCAGCACTTGAAACAGCACTTCCGTTGGCCAAAACGGCGGGTGCTAAGCGCGTCCTACCGCTGGCGGTAAGCGTGGCCGCGCATTCACCATTGATGCAAGACTCTGCGACGCAATTTACCAAGACCATCCTCGCAAATACACCACTCCAACCGCCACAACAGCCGATTATTGGTAATGCCAATGCTGATTTCTTACGCACTGTTGATGACATTCGGCACGAACTAAGCGTACAAATTACCTCAACTGTGCGCTGGACAGAAACGATTCGCAAAATGCAGGCCCACGGCGTGACAACCTTCCTTGAAATTGGCTCTAAACGTGTGTTGAGTGGTCTGGTAAAGCGCGTTGATCGGCAAGCGAATGCGATAGCCATCGAAAAAAGCGCAGATATTCATCAATTACTGACCTGACGTTCAACCGACATTCACCAGACATCTATTTGACTTGAAGGTAAAAGATGCTTATACTTATTGAAAACTAAGAGTTTTAAACTCACGGGATAAACTAGGCATGATTTATCTGCCGCTAAAAGTATCCATTATACAATTTACAAGGTTGTAAGGGCACCGGCCATACTATGCTGTGTGCCTTTTTTGTTTGGCTTAACACACACTCAATCTATATAAACAAGGAGAAGCCCACAATGGATTCAGCAGTGATCGGTAAAATTCAAAAAGCTAAAGAATATGCTGAACAGCCCGAACGTATGCAGTTCATCTCGTTTTCAGTACGATTTGATGGTGAAAACAACCCGCACACCGTGAGCTTTAACGAAGGCAATTGGGACTGCACATGCAGTTTCTTCGCTGCACGTGGTTTTTGCAGCCATACCATGGCTATTCAACGTGTTGTTGGCAAAATGCTGACCGCTTATAGCGAAGAAGACGAAGCAACGCCAGTCGCTGTTGAAGCAGCACTTGAAACGGAGAGCTAATCGGGTTTACCCGACGTTTTTTGCAATATCTCACCACATCATTCTCAAATGGTGCTAAAAAGAACCCCTGCCAATAACTCATCGGCAACGGGTTCTTTTTAATGTGGACTTTACACCTTATCGCCTGCCTTTAGACCAATTCGTACGTACCACCTGGATCAAGTACGATTGCATTCGATAACGTCTGTGAATTGACTTCTGAGGCCCATTTTGCAGCGTCCTGCGTGATGGGAGGAAATGTGTTGTAGTGGCAGGGCATCGCAAAGCGTGGGCGCAGCCAGCGGACCGCTTGCAGGCTATCTTCTGGCCCCATCGTAAAAAAGTCGCCAATGGGCAGAATAGCGAGGTCTATTCCTTTTTCCCCAATGAGTTGCATGTCGCTAAACAGGGCTGTGTCGCCAGCATGGAAGATACGTCGCCCGTTTTTGAGCGTAATGTACAGGCCGGCCGGTTCGCCCCCATAGCTACCATCAGGCATTGAAGAACTGTGAAACGCGATAGTGAGCTGCACCGTGCCAAATTCTAGCGACGCTGTGCCGCCGTGGTTCGGCGTTAGCACGCTTTCAACACCCTGCTCCTTAATCCAATTGCCGACTTCAAAATTACCCAGCACAGTCGCACCAGTGCGCTTGGCAATGTCTACCGTATCGCCAACGTGGTCACCATGACCGTGTGTTAGCAGGATGAAGTCAGCCGCAATTGTTGCTGCATCCGCAGCGGCCATGGGGTTGTTCGTGATGAAGGGGTCAATTAGAATAGTGTGGCTAGAAGTTTCAATCTTAAAGCCTGAATGTCCGAGCCATGTAATCATAGTTGTCATGAGTGCCGAACTCCTTGAGTTGTTTTGCACAGTATTGTGTGAAAATAAATATCCACAGTTTTCATCTTAACGTATCTACTTCAACCTGAGAAAGCCTGAGAATGCTCAAACTTCTACATTTCGCAGACATCCATATTGGTATGGAAAACTATGGGCGCACCGACCCCAACACCGGGCTTTCTAGCCGTGTCAACGACTTTTTAGAACGATTGGACGACATGGTTGAGTATGCACAGACCCACAACGCTGATCTGGCTATCTTCGCCGGGGATGCGTTCAAAAATCGCAATCCTAACCCCACATTTCAGCGTGAATTTGCCTGGCGTGTGCTGGATTTAGCCCAACATTGCCCGGTAGTTCTATTGGTCGGTAACCATGATCTTCCTATCAACAGCCGTAAAGCATCGAGCGTGGAAATCTATGAGACGCTGAATGTGCCAAATGTCTTCGTCGGGCGCAATTACGAATTGCTAGAAGTCGAAACAAACGCCGGGTTGGCTGTCATTGGCACGGCACCGTACCCGATTCGGCAACGTTTACTTGAGGACGACGACCTTTCTGGTGGGCGACGGACCATTGCAGACATTGACGCACTGATGCAGCAAAAGCTCGAACTCATTCTGCGCGACCTCGCTTTGCAAGCTAGCAAGTACGATGCCCCACGCATCCTGACCGGGCATTTCAGCGTGCATGGCGCATTGCATGGCAGCGAACGTCAGGTCATGCTTGGGCGCGACGTCGCTACAACACTTGCCAATCTGGCAGACCCGACGTGGGACTATATCGCAATGGGACACATCCATAAATTTCAAGACATGACCGCTGACCGCGACGATCTTCCGCCCATCGTCTACAGTGGCAGCATGGAACGCATTGACTTTGGCGAAGAAGCTGACGACAAAGGCTTTGTGTGGGCAGAAATTGAACGTGGCACCACGCGCTATGAGTTTGTCAAGCTGCCTGCCCGGTCATTTCTTACCCTTCGACTGGACATCACCAGCAAGACGCGGCCAACCGAGCATGTCCTTGCGGCCATTGACCGTCATCATGTACGTGGTGCGGTGGTCCGTGTCATTATCAAAGCCGACCTTGAAGCGAATGCACTTCTTAATGTAGGCGAGATTGAACGCACCCTGCGGGAAAAAGGTGTGAGTGCGATTGCAGCTATTCAGCGTCAGGTCGAACAGCCAGACCGTGTGCGGCTTGGCGACACCCCCGAAGGACTTTCACCGCTGGAACTGCTCGACCGTTACCTCGATTCGCGCGATGTCTCAGCAGAACGCAAACAACGTTTGTTAGACGCCGCCGAAGAACTAATGACGGACTAGCGCACGCTTAGTTTTCCGTTGGAAGTGCATCAAAAGTCGTTTGCAAGCTACGCTGTTGAATACGCGACAGCTCACGCAGGGTGAGGTCTAGCCGTTCGTCACGCAGTGTCTCGGTGATAGAACGCGAACGCCGCAAAGCTCGCAGATCAATATTTTCAAGGACGAGTGCTTCGTCAAAAGCAGGGGCAGCCTTCACCTGTTCGCCGCTGGGGTCAAAAACAGAACTTCCTCCCCAGAAGACCTCGCCAGCCTCGAAGCCAACGCGGTTGCAGTGTGCAACATAAGTCGTGTAGAGACGGCTATAGACCTGCATATAGCTGTTCACATTGCGTTGGGTGCCAAGGCTGTCGTGCTGATCCAGACCACGACCGGGGCTGGCACTGTGGAAGTACATCAACTCTGCACCATCCATCCATAGCAGATAACTTGCAGAAATGTGCCAGAAATCCTCGCAGATGAGCATTCCAACGCGGCCGAAACGGGTGTCAAAAGCGCGAATGTGTTCGCCTGCTTTGAAGAAACGCCCGTCGTCAAACTGGCCATAGGTCGGCAAATAAACTTTGTGATGCACATGGCGCACCTCGCCACATTCGATGTATGCAGCCGCGATGTAGTAATTTTTGCGCGTTGTTTCTTCCACAAACCCGACGATAACATCAACACCCAGTTCCGCGCTGAGTGCCATAATCTGCTGTAAGGGCGCGTCGTTAAGCGTCATGCCGACTTCTGGCACCAGATCACGCAGATAGTACCCGGTCAGCGACAGTTCCGGAAAAATCACCAATTCAACACCTGCATCAGCGGCCTGACGTATGGTGTCGAGGTGCATTTGTAAATTAGCAGAAATATCAGCGAGTTTGGGCTGCATCTGGGCAAGGGCAAGCGTAAAGTTGGTGGTCACTGGTAGTTTTTCCTTGCAACTTGAATTATAGTTGGCGTGTATGATGCAAGTTTAGCATTTTGAAAAGCGAAATTTAACAATGACTGACCACGATCCGCTGTTGCAGTGGCGCGATGAGTTTCCAATCCTCACCACACGCAACTATTTAATTAACAACTCACTCGGAGCCATGCCGCGTGGTGTTTACGACAGTTTGCACCAATACGCCGATATGTGGGCCACGCACGGCGTCACAGCATGGGGTAAAGCATGGTGGGAACTCAACGGTCAGGTCGGTGACCGCATCGCGCCGTTGATGGGTGCGCCTGCTGGCAGCGTGTTGATACACCAGAACGCCAGCATTGCCAACAGCATTCTATTTAGCGCTCTCGACTTTGACGACACACGCCGTAATAAGGTTGTCATCACTGATATGGATTTTCCGTCAGACATTTATGTGTTGCGCCAATGGTTGCCGCCATACATGCAACTGCATATGGTCAAAACGGATGACAATATCACCATCGACACCGACGCCATACTGGACGCCATCGACGAGCAAACACGCCTCGTTTCAATCAGCCATGTGTTGTTCCGCAGCGCCTACATCATGCCTGCACAAGCCATCATTGAAAAAGCACACCGCGTTGGGGCACAGGTGGTGTTGAATGGCTATCATAGTGTTGGCATTATTCCGGTTGATGTGTCCGCACTGAATGTGGATTTCTATATCGGTGGGGTGTTGAAGTGGGTGTGCGGTGGGCCCGGCGGCGTATTTATGTATGTGCGTCCAGACCTGCTGACGACACTGGAACCAAAAGTGACGGGCTGGTTCGCGCATCAGGCGCCGTTTGCGTTCGACGTTGAAAACTTCACGCTGCGCGAAGACGCTTATCGTCTGCTGAACGGCACACCGGGGGTTGCCTCGTTATATGCCATTCAGCCGGGGGTTGATATTCTGAATCAAGTCGGTATAGATGCCATTCGCAAAAAGTCGATGCAACAGACGACACGTATCATTGAGCTAGCAGACGCGGCCGGTTACGACGTTTTAAGCCCACGTGACGCTGCACAACGCGCCGGAACAGTCACGGTGCAGCCACCGCATGCCTACGAAGTCTCACGCGCGATGATCACCCGCAACATCATCGTTGATTACCGCGAAAACGCTGGAATTCGCATTGCACCGCATTTCTACAACAGCGACGACGAAGTGCAGCACGCTCTCAGTGCTATCGGCGAAATTCTAGAATCTGGCGACTGGCAGCAGCATGCGCAGCAAAGGACCTTTGTTACCTGATGACCATCTATGACATCAGCCGACCGATTTCACCCCAACTTGCCGTTTGGCCGGGAGACGCACCGTTCTCTTATGAAGCGGTACTCAGCAAGCAGGACGGGCACAGTGTCAATTTGACCACGCTTACCCTGAGCGCTCACACCGGCAGCCACGCCGACGCTCCGTTCCATTACGACGATAACGGCGAACACCCGGCCGATATGCCGCTTGAAAAATATATCGGCCCTGCACAGGTGGTAAGCCTCAGCCGTCAGTCAGGGGGCATTGTTCCGACTGATTTTGCTGATGTTGAAGTTGGAAAGGTGCCACGCTTGCTGCTGCATACCTGGTGCAGCGATTTACCGGCCGAACACTGGCCAGAAAATTTTCCATATCCCACTGTAGAACTCATTGAGTGGTTAGCAGCCCAAAATGTCGTACTATTGGGTGTTGATATGCCGTCTGTTGATGCATTCGACAGCCAAACCCTCGACGGACACCATGCGTTGTATCATCATGGTATCGTCAATCTCGAATCGTTGTACCTCCAACATGTCCCCGATGGCATCTACGAATTAATTGCTTTACCCTTAAAACTAGCGGCGGTCTGTGGTAGCCCGGTGCGGGCCATTCTGCGAACCACTGCTTAAATCATCAGCAAAACACAATTGTGAGGAGTGCAACTTGGCAGAAGTCAGCACAATTGGTGCAGTTTTTCTCGCGATCTTTTTCTTGAGTTTGGTTGGGTTTTATGTCGCTATTCGCCGTAAGCTGCTCTCAACCATTGCCGGTGGCATCCTCTGTGCAGTGATCAGCAGTGTTACATTGGTAGCCTTTGGGATTCTTGATGATAACATTGACGATGGGTTGGCCGTGACAGGGGGCTTGATCGTAGGGCTAACATTCAGCGGCATGATGGTCACGATGGCCGCTTACTTTCTTAACAACCAGCCCGAAAGCCTTCGGGCCTACGAAGCGATGCTACAAGAACGCAAAAAACGTGAGCAAGAACAACAGTAGCAGAGTCGTCATGACACCAACTCTCGGGCGTAGGGTGTTCATCTGGCAACTGTGGCGGAGTGTGCTAGCATGTGTATAGACAGCGGTTTAACCCATATTTATTGAACAGCCAATCAGCGGATGCGGAAACCATGAGCGACGATCAACAATACCCACCAGATTTACCTGAGCTTCCACCAGATAATCACAACGACCTGACTAATTTTGAGGTACAGAGTGACGATACAGGTCGTAGCCAGCAGACCCCGGCGCGTCAGGTTTCGAAACCACCAGATGCCGAGCAGACTGGTGACTATACACCGCTTTCACCAGCCGTAACGCCGCCCGCCCCGCAACCGTTGGCTCAAGCACCCGATGAACACAAGCGCTATATGCGACCAGATAGCGAACGCACACAAGAACGCCAGCGGCCGGCTGTGCCTGCTGTACAGTCTGCGCCACCGCCTGCCCATCCGCCGCGCCTGCCGCAGCAACCAGCACAACGTCCGCGCCGAGTTCGCAAAACGAGACGACGTGGTTGTGCCATTGGACCGAGTTGCCTGATCGGGTGTTTTGGTATCGTCGGGGTAATGTTAGTGATGGTACTCATCAGTAGTTTTCTGGTCTACAACAGCTATGTGTCAAGTATCAATGCGCTGCTCGCTGACTTCGACGACCGGGTTGAAGAGCAAGACTTTGGCACCACGTTTATCTATGACAGCAATCAGGTACAGCTTGGGCAATTTGCCGACCAGGGTCGCCGTGAGCGCGTGCCGCTTGAAGAAATCCCCGATGTTGTGATTTATGCCACCATCTCGCTTGAAGATGACACCTTTTATGACAATATCGGAGTAGATATTCCGAGCATTCTAAGGGCACTGCGCGATAACTTCACCAGTGGCCAGATTGTTTCCGGGGCAAGTACCATCACGCAACAGTTGGTGCGTAATGTCCTCTTTGACGCCGAAAGACGCGCTGAACAAAGCGTTGATCGTAAACTAGACGAAGCGATGCTTGCAATTGTACTCACGCAGCAGCGGAGCAAAGACGAAATCCTTGAACTCTACCTGAACGAGATCAACTATGGTAACGGTGCTTATGGCATTGAAGCGGCCGCGCAGGTGTATTTTGGCAAGCCTGCCACTGAACTGCAATTGCATGAAGCGGCCTTGCTGGTCGGGATTCCACAGGCACCAAGCCAGCTAAACCCACTGAGTTCTGACCCGTTTAAGCGGCAACTGGTCATCAACCGTCAGCATCTGGTACTCGATTTAATGACGCAGGAAGGCTACATCACGGCGGCAGAAGCACAGGCCGCCAAACAACGCGCTATCATTTTTGTCGGTACACAAGACCGCTTCGAAAACGCGCCGCATTTCGTCTTCTACGCCAAAGATCGTGTGCTAAACCTCTTTCAGGATAATTTCGAAGGGCAGGGTTACCTTGAAGAAGACGCCGAGTTCCTTGCACAGCGTCTTTTTGATAGCGGCTTACGGATTTACACAACGCTGAACATGGACGTGCAAACCGTTGCCGAAAATGCTGCTGCCACTAACGTTGCACAACTGCGTGACCGCCACGACCTGACCAACTCTTCTGTTGTGGTGATGGACCCCAATACAGGTAAAATTCTGGCGATGGTTGGCAGCGTCGACTTTAATGACGAATCTATTGACGGGCAGGTAAATGTTTCGCTGGCGCAGCGTCAACCCGGCAGCACGATGAAAATTTTCACGTATGCAGCCGCGCTCGAACGGGGGTGGGCACCCTCTGAAGTAATCTGGGATACCAATGTTCGGATCGGTATTCCCGGTCAGCCAGCCTACGAGCCACGCAACTATGACCGCCAACAGCACGGCCCCATGCATTTGCGCGATGCCCTCGCCAATTCCTACAACATTCCGGCAGTGCAAACGCTGCGCTTTGTCGGTGTAGAATATCTGCTGGACATGATGCAGCGACTTGGCGTACAAAGCCTCAACCGTGGGCCAGAAAACTATGGGTTATCATTGACGCTCGGCGGTGGTGAGGTCACGCTGCTGGAATTGACCACGGCCTATGGTGTCTATGCCAATCAAGGGAACTATGTTCCGCCGCATGCCATTTCCTGCATTGTTGACGACGATGACGATGCGATCCTGTATGAATATGATAACGGTTGCCCGGAAGGAATCCGCACCGAGCGCACCATCAGTGCATCCCCACAAGCCCGCCCAGCACTGGACCCTCGCGTTGCATTCGTGATGAGCGACTTCCTTGCTGACAACAACGCTCGTGCCACCGAAATGGGCACCAACAGCCCGCTCAATACCGGGAATTTGATTACCTCTGTCAAGACAGGTACAACTGACGACTTCCGTGACAACTGGACGGTAGGTTATACATCAGACATTGTTGTCGGGGTGTGGTCTGGCAACAGCGACAACCGCCCAATGATTAACAGCTCTGGGCTGACAGGCGCGGCACCCATCTGGCGCGATACCATTCAAGGGGTGTACAACGTACTGGCTTTGCCCCAACCTGCACTGACACCTCCTGCTGGCATGTATAGCGAACGAATTTGTGATGTCCGCCGCCTGCGTGACCCGGCCAGCGACTGCGGGAGCTTCCGCACAGAGTGGTTCCTCGAAAGTATGCCTATGATCCCCGATAGTGGGGGCAATATGGTGCCTGCCCCATTGCCCGAACCCAATAACAACGCCAGTTCAGAATTTGGCCCGGTGCTTGAAGAAGTACAGCCCGGCATCATTCGAAGTTGGGTGCGCCCACTGACACCAGATCAGGTGAACTACTTTCTGGCCAACAACCCTGATACAGCGCCACAGCAATATTGTCTCGTGCCGCAAGAAATCATCGGTGAAGTGCCAGATACGCAGCCCCTTTTGTTCGCTGATCGTCCACCTGTAGATGATGACGCTCGCCGTGCCTATCAATATGCCGCCAATTCTGGCCATGCAATTTTGCCGCAATTTGCCTGCACACCTGAGACTATTGTCGGCGGACCGCCAGCCGGGGGTGGCGTGGTTCGTGGTGACTATGAAGTTAACCCCACAGCCCAGGACCCATTGCGTACTGCTGGTATCTATTGCAAGTCTGATGGCAGCATCGAAATCTGGGATATTGTGAACAGTCAGGGACAGTTTGCGTTCCGAGTGTCACCTGCTGAGATTGCTGCCGTTGGACTCGGCCCAGAACCACGCTTGCTTGCGCAGGGGGGGCGCATTGATGTTCGACTGTATCGAATGCCATCCGGAGAGTTCCAGGTCAACTCACCACGTGATGGCAACCGGGATGGTTATGTGTATCGATGGCCCGGGTGCGGATAGTCAGCGCTGAAGCAAAGTCGAATAAACGCAAGGGAAAAGGACACTTCATGTAGAGGCGTCCTTTTTTGTTACAATTTGCACCTGAAAATATAAGTCGTGATAACATCCCTTATCACTGAGTTATCTCACGTAGGGCTCAACAATCGCAGCAACACCCAGTGCTAAAGCGGCATCGCCACCTGCATCATGTGTCCAACTAGCACTCAAACAGGCGTAGGCAAAGGTAAAATTAAGCACGCGCTGTATTTCAAGTCCCATCCTATCGGAAAGTATCTCAGCATTGCGTAACAATCGTGCCTCATTGAGTACCAACTCGGGAAGATCAAACGGATTGCAGAGCGTGTTGGCAACGTCAAAGGTGCGTTCACCAACCAGGCCTTTCGGATCAAATGCCAGCCAGCCATATTCCGAACTATGTTTGATATTGTCATGATGAACATCCCCATGCAGTACGCACACATCCTGCGCGGTAGTAAGTAGATTTTCTGCAACAGCCGCCCCACGACTAAATACCGTTTCTGCACTACGTTGTTTATCTAGCATGGCACGGTGGAATAATGACCGAAACCAGCGGTGCAATGGGGTCAGGCTTGCTGGAATCGTGGCAGGACGCGGGCTATGCAGTTTATTCAAGAGTTCTGCGATGATTATCGTAGCGCCTTCATCTTGCCCGCTATGGCTGAGGGTACTTAATGCTGGCCCGTCGATGTAGCCCAGCAGGTGTGCATCGTCGGTTGCTTCGATTAATCGAACGGCACCATATCTCGAAAAAAAGCGCAGTGCCGCCGCACCACGCTGTTCATCTTTTATACCAATGTCATTGAGCAACTTTAGCACCAGCGTTTCTTGCTCGCGCTGTGCTTTGTAGACGTAACTGGTTGCTGTGGTCGCTAGAAGCTCGGGATTTGAGAGTTGCCAGCGACGTAGATACTGATGCAGCCGCTCGTGATGTCCCGTCACTCTATTAGGCCCATGCCTGCCACAACATCAAAAGTCGAAGTCTGGTTCAGCGTCCAGATCATCAAAGGGGTCATCATCCTTAGACTGTCGCTGCATTGATCGCGGTTTGCCCAATTCTGGCTTTGCGGCCGCAGCAGAGTCATCCTGGCGGGCAGCCCGGTTTTTGCGACCTTTGCGCTGGGGTGGTGCCTGCAACGGTGCGAAGTCTGGTTCCTCTTCTGCAACGGCCGCCGTCGTAATCGCGCGGATACGGTCGCGTTTGTCGATCAGTTCTTTCAACTTACGGAGTGCATCTTCTGCCTTTTCGTTGCCAAGCGTCCGCGCCTGAAGCAGCGTTTGTTGTGCAACTTCATACTGCTTGAGCTTCATCGCTGCGATACCAGCCCATAGCCAGGCTTCGTCGTCATCTTCATCTTGCTCAATCGCATCCAGAAACATGGCATAGGCTTCGCGACTTTGCCCGGTGCGTAATAATGACTGCCCGCCGATTTTCTTGGCCGCTGCAATAGACCGGGCTGAGTTTTCCGCCGCCGCTTCCTGGCGTGGTCGGCGCCTCTGGCCGGCCGGCTTCACTGCCTGAATAACAATTTGCGCTTCGCGGAGTTCTGCTTGCAACCGTTTAATACGTCGGCGCATAATAACAGTGGTCCCCGCAATCCCTGCTACAAGGCCAGCCGCTGCTACTGCCGCCAGTTGCACAGGATCAGACTCATCTTCGCCGCTATCATCAGAAGCGGAGGCTTCCGGGCCGTCACTTTGATCGGTCGCCACTGTGCCGGAAGCGTTTTCGTCGCCTGCATCCGCTTCAGTTTCGGCATCACCAGCAGGCACATCAGTAGCCAGCGGAGATGGTGACGGCGTTGGGTCTTCTGTGTCAGCTTCATCATCACCATCGCCCTGCGCAAACTGCGTTATCGGTTGCGGCGATGTCTGTGCATCAACAGGCAATACCATCACCACATTAGGTACAAGCATACCGAGTATGATTGCAACGATTCCTGGCCGAATGTTGAAATAAAATTTCCATTGCGGGTTCATTAATCTAAGCCTATTCACCCCCCGAAATTCAAGATACTCTCATTCTGGCATCATTTGCCGAATCCGACAAGTTATGGGAAGGATGAATTTTGGTCAGATCAAACAACTTACCCCGGCGACTTTTCAGACGTCTCAGTGATGAGGCGATACCCCACACCACGCACTGAGGCCACATACCCGACCTCATCGGCATCAATGTTGAGTTTATTGCGCAGATTAATGACATGGGTGCCAATGATCTGACGGGCTTCATTACGCGGACAGGTATAACCACAGGCTTCTTCAACCAATGTCACATAGTTAAAGACATGCCCCGGTTGCTGTGCCAATGTCGCCAGCAGACGAAACTCTGTCGGTGTCAGCGCAACGGGCTTATCGGCCTGATAACTCTGGAACGCGGCGAGGTCTAACCGTAATGGACCAACGGTCAGCGTGTCGGTAGTGGTCGCTGCGGCTGTCTTGCTGCCCGGCTCAAAGGCATCCAGAATCTGGCTTGCAAGTGATTCGAGACGGTCGCGTCGCTGTTCAGTTTCGCGGTAGCGCAAGGCTTTTTCCACGGTTTCAACAATGTGCTGATTTTTGACAGGCTTTAGCAGGTACTCAAAGGCGCCATTGCGTAGCGCCTCAACGGCCGTCTGTACTGTGGCATGCCCGGTGAACAAAATCACGGCGAGGTCAGGTTGTGCGCGTTTGGCCAACCGTAATAGGCCAACACCGTCCATATAATTCATCTTGATGTCGGTCAACAGCACGTCGAAATGTTCAGCTTGCAACCGCTCATAAGCGGCCTGACCATCAGCAGCAGACTCAACACGGTAGCCTTCACGTTCCAGAACCCGCACGATAAAGTTACGAATCGTGGCTTCGTCATCGACCACCAGAATGGTTGCGGTTTTTTCGGTCATGCGTGGCAATCCTTTCGAATAGGCAGAGATAAGCTAAAGGTCGTGCCGTGTTGCAACTGTGTGTCTACTGCTAATGATCCGCCATGTTTCTCAGCAATTTCCCGCGAAATCGCTAGCCCAAGGCCAAGCCCGCGCGTTTTCGTGGTGAACAGTGGTTCAAACAGTCGTGGCATATGCTCCGCAGCAACCCCGGGGCCGTTGTCTGAAACTTGAATATAAGTATAGCCTTCAGCAAGCGCAGCACCTGTATGCAGACAAATGCGACCACCGCCTGGTTCCATTGCTTCAGTCGCGTTCAGAATTAGGTTAATCAGAATTTGCTTGATCTGGTTACGATCACCACAGTTTAACGGCAACTCTGGTGTCGTGTTGACTTCTAGCGTGACATGTGACTGCTGCAAGCGCTTGCGCATCAAGACATTTACCCCATTACAAATTTCGTTGAGGTCGAGCGGCACCTGTTCTTGTGACGTTGGTCGGTAAAAGTCGAGCATCTGCCGGAAGATCGACTCAATACGCTCTAATTCCTCTTGAATGATCGGCAAGTCTTCACGCAATTGTGGAATATTGTCGCATTCTAGCTCATCAATCATCAACTCAACGCCACTCTGAATAGCTTGCAATGGATTATTCAATTCATGGGCCAATGAACTTGCTAATTGACCGATTGCAGCCAATTTTTCGGACTGAATAAGGCGTTGCTGTGCAGCTTTTAGCGCAGCCGTGCGTGCACTAACGCGCTTTTCAAGTTCAGCAGACCATTCGCGCTCAACAGTTAACAAGCGGTCAATAGTCCGTTGCTGTTGTTCAACCGCGCGCAGGAGATGTTCGAGGCGTTGGGCGTCTTCTTCCAGTTGTGTGTGTTCACGCTCTGCAATCTCAAGGCGAAAATTGGTGTCGATTGCCCGCCCAATGTATTGTGCAAACCGATCCTCTTCAGATGATGGAAAGACAGTATCGCTCACATACACCATCGCACCGACCACAGCGCTTGAGCTGTTCAACAACAGGCAATGCCACTCAAGGTCATCAATACCTTCCTCATTGGCCAGGTAGCGCAATGCATAGCGCTGGAAGGTTGCCACATTTAGTCCAGGTGTGCCGATCCATGTCTCGCCAACAACATACCGTCTCAGTTCATCGTCCCACAGCAACAGGCAGGCCGCTTCTGGTTGAAACAACCCAATAAACATTTTGAGCGCCGCTGCAACCACTGCTTCCAGATTATCCAGATTAAAGATGTCAAGATACGCTTGCATCATATTCATGCAGGCACCACCCACGTCCCCACCGAACATTCATAGTGCCCGGACGTTTGCCCCTGCATGCGCGCTAATACCCCGTGGCTACGAAATCCTAAAAACGGAATGTTTTCACCGACGGTTTGTGTCACGGCTTGTCGTTGCTGTACATACGCATCCTCAAGCACCATACTGGTTGCCATGCAATCAATGAACAACACGCCGGCCGCTGTGCTAGCGGTTTGCAACGCACTCTGTACAGCACGCCGCGCGGCCACAAACATGGCATCATCTCGGCTGCTGAGAATATGTACGAGCGCATTGCGCGGCGGTGGTGACCCCATGTGAATACCACCACGCTCATCTACTTTCATGATCATGCTCACCTTGCAATCGCCACCAGTGTCACTGCCAGAACAGACACCAATCGGATAGCGTTTCAGCACATCTGGCGTCAGTGTATCGTAAGCAATTCCCTGCTCTTGCAAAAAGTCTTCGTAAATATCGCGTGGGGTACGACCATCAATTTTGACGATACGTTTTTTGTCAACAGAGGTGATACGATAGGGCCCACTAACCGGGGTCCAGCCGTTGGCAAGTGCTACACCAATCGGCTGCTGACTGAGGATTTCAGCCCCGACCAACCCATTGTGAATAATTTTCTGGTTCGAGAAGATGGCAGAAGGGCGTGGCGGTGACGGGATAGTCGGGCTCGGGCCACCAATAATGTCATACAGCATCCCCGTCTCTGAAATCGCACGTTCCACAACATCGTCGAGATTCATCGATTGGTCATCTGGAAAAAGCATCAGTGCGCGATGATTGTAGCTACTGCCAAGCCCTTCATCGCTCAGGCCATTCAAGCGCCCAAGTAACTTTTTGCTGAGCCGCAGCCATGATTGTGCATAACTGAGTGGGTGAAACTGAATTGTGTCACCGCGCAACAACATCAAGCCAGCGCCATCTTCGACATAGCCATCATGTGAATACTCACCAGCAGATGTGGCCCCTACCAGCGGAACATCATCAAGGACAGCAAACACCCCATCCACTACCCGCTGTGGGTCTGGATGCGAGGCAAACAACAACGCGAGCGTCGGTTGAGCGCCACGTAATTGCGACAACGCATTTTTGGCAACCTCTTGCCCGGTCTTAAAACCGTTGGTGGAATTTGCGATACCTACACCGATAGTGGTTTTCACAGTGCAATCCTCTTAGCATTGCGAAAATATTGAATTACAATACCCAACCATATAATCTTTAGTGGTGGATACTCTTTAGTCTACGTGACCCCAGAAAATTTGCAGGAATCTTTGGCTGTTATCATGCAAAACTTTGGTAAACAGCGGGTGAGTGGTCATATGAGCCGCATTGTGACAGAACGAATCCGTTACCGTGGATGAAAAAAAGCCCTGAGTGCTATCCTCAGAGCTTTTTCTATACTTTTGTGTCGCGGGGGCAGGATTCGAACCTGCGACCTCCGGGTTATGAGCCCGACGAGCTGCCACTGCTCCACCCCGCAGTGTGCATAGCATCATACAGCGATCGATAGAGGGTGTCAAGGGCAAAGCACCCTCAACACCCCTATATCTGTGAAATTTTATGCAATATTTACGAAAACACGCTGTTTTCGTAAACCCAGGGCTATTGCGGCATCACAAAAACGGCTGTCGTAAAGCCCGGGACCGTAAAGGTGCCACTTTCAGCGTCAAAAGTCGCGCCCTGGACCACGCTGTCAACTGAGTTCTGCTGAATCGGGTGCAATTCAAAGCCCATGCCGGCCAGTTCATCAACTGTAAATGTGATCTCATCCGGGCGAGCATTAAAGAGCGCCACGATCATGTTGTAGTTCGGGTCAATGTCTTCCAGTTCACCACCGTCAGCAATACTCATCACAATCACACCCGGAAGTTGATCAGCGCCTGTGTTGTGGAACGCAACGCGATTGAGTACCTGTTCGCCAGTTTCCAGACGGAACAATTCTGAGCTGTAGCGGATTTGTAGCATTTCCTGGGTGTGGTTGAACGCAAATTCAATGTTTTCTGCGCCGGGGGCAATCGTTTCTGTAGCCAGAATGGGGGCCATATTGTCCCACTCGGTGCCGTTGTCAATTTCTGGTGGTAGGCCCATCGCCCAGTAGTTTGTCTCGCCAGTCCAGTCTACACGGTTGAACCAATCACCAGAGTTATAGCTATTGCGGTCAAGCGACTTGGTGCGCATCAGTTCAATCCCGGCGTGGTAGAACGGTACACCCTGCGACAGCGACACAACGCTGACACCGAGGTTGTGTAGACGTGTGCGCGTCTCAATAGGCGTATCTAGCGGAAGTTTCCAGGCACCAGCATCGAACCAGGTTTCGTTGTCATGTGCCGAAATGTAGATGATGTTTTCCTGTGGGTCTTGTGTGTACCCTGTCGGTGCGCCGTTGTAGTCCACATCTGCACCAGTCACCGTTGTGCCGGTACGGTCTTCGAAAGTGAAGTCGGCCATGTTGGCGGCCAACCCGACGCGCGTCTGGTCTGCAAAGAGCAGCATCAGGTCAAGTTGATTGGCCTCGTCGCCATTTTGCTCATTGCCATTGGGGAGCAGGAGTTGCCCGGTCGCGAAACCCTGTTCGAAGCGTTCACCAAAGGGATTCCCACCACGGACAGCGTCGCGCTGACGGTCATTGAAAACACCGATACCCGTACCGGGGATGTTCAACTGGGTTGCGTTGATGCCACGAGCGTTCTGGGCAACTTCGCCAAAGTCCCAACCTTCACCGTAAACGTAGATGCCTTCACCGTTGATACCATCTGCTTCAACCGTCAGGCTGTTGAGTGCAGAACGAACTTCTAGCATATCCGTCAGCATGTGGTGACCCATCAGGTCAAAACGGTAACCATCCACACCGTAGGCCGTTGACCATGTTACCACCGAATCCACCATCAGTTTACGCATCATGTTGTGTTCAGTGGCGGTGTTGGGGCAGCAGGTACTCGTCGTGACGTTCCCGTTCTCGTCCAAACGATGGTAGTAGCCTGGGACGATACGGTCCAGCACAGAACGGTCACTCTGGCCGGCGGCGTTGGTGTGGTTATAGACCACATCCATGACAAGGAACATGTCAATGTTGTTGAGCGCCATCACCATCTGACGGAACTCGATGATGCGGGCAAAGGTGTCCGGGTCAGTGGAATAGCTGCCTTCAGGGACGGTGTAGTGGAAGGGATCATAACCCCAGTTGAAGCCATCCTGGTCACGCACTGGCTCAATCAATGCTTGCGGTTCTGGCGAATCGCCAGGGAATTGCGCCAACTCATCAAAAGGCAGGTTCACCCAACTTGATTTGTCCTCGTCAATGGTGGCGATGTCAAAGAGCGGCAGCATATGCACATGGGTAATTCCAGCTTCGGAAAGGGTGCGCAAGTGCTGCATCCCATTTGAATCTTCGACAGTGAAAGCAGCAAAAGTACCCTGCAATTCTTCAGGCACAGTGGGGTCGTTTACGCTGAAGTCACGGATATGCAGCTCATAGAGTGAAATGTCTTCGAAAGTTGGGTATTCCGGTTTCTGATGCTCCGCCCACCCTTCTGGCATGGTCACGGGGTCGTTCAGGTCAACAATCTGCGAACGGTCGCTGTTCATCGAGAGGTTCACCGAGTACGGATCTGTGACCAGATTTGTCACAACTTCACCTGCGCTCGGGGCATAGACAACAACCTCATATTCATAGTATTGTCCATACCATTCAGGCTCCCCGGTCGCACTCCATACACCCGTTGCAGGATCATATGCCATTTCGTAGACCGTGCTTTCGGCAGCGGGGTCAGTACCAGGATAGACGTGCAGATTCACGTCCTGTGCAGTCGGTGCCCATACGGAGAGGGTTGGGGTTAGCCCGTCGAAGCTCGCACCGAGGTCACCACTATACGTGAAAAGGTCATCCAGCACACCCGGAATTTGCACGCCTGTTGCGGCGATAACTTCTTGCTCATCGTTGATGTTGAGGTAGCTGGCATGAACGGCAATCTGTCCGCGCAGAATTTCTGGCACGAGTTCGAGGTCAGCAGGATCAATCTTCAAGGACAGGTAATTTTCAAGGTGCGGGAACTTGGCCAACGCTTCTTCTGGCAAGCCAGCACGGTCATAGCGCAACGCGATAAAGTCGCCACCTTCGATCATGTTGGTGTCGGGGTTGAGTTCCAACGTACCTTCCGCTGAGTAGTAAAGTCGATATTCTGAACCAGAGATGCGCGTAATATCCCACGCGATGGTGTCTTCAAGTACCCAGTGGGCTTGTTCCTGTGTCAGGTCACCGACCGGATCAGCAGGGATTTCACCATCCGCAAGGATTTCCATAATATTCGTCTCCGAGTCGAATCTAAACTCAATGAGGCTCTCGTCTGAAGGCACATTGAAGCCAATGTTCGCGCCACCTTCTGCACCACCAGCCCCATAGTTCAGGCCCCACGTCTGGTTCACAGCAACCTTAGCTTCATAGCTACCAGCCGGGATTTCGGTAGTGCTGAAAACATAGACACCGTCACCGTCGGGGTCTTGCAGCCACGATTGCAAGCACCACGGCGCCCATTCTTCGGGGCAACCGATCTCGTCCTGATAACTACCCGGTACGTTGGCAATAATGTGATTCACATCGTCAGCAATCCAGTTGGTGCCGTGGTCATAGAAGAAGGTAACGGTTATGTCTTCTTCCAACACCAGCGGAATATTCGCGCCGTCGGGCTCAGCACCCTGTCCATAGTTCTCGTCCCAGGCACCGTTGATGGCGACTTTATATTCGTATTCACCGGCCGGCAACTCGAAGCTGATTTGCCAGAGCTGATCTTCTTCGTCGAAGGTCATCTGGATGGCGTCACAGCCCGGCAGCCAGGCAGACTCACAACCCACAAGATCATTAAATGAGCCCGGAACGCTCACGGCGTCGGGTTGCGGGGTGTCCTGTGCATCGACAAAGGGGGTCGAGGCACCGGGCGACAACACAAAAAAGAGCGCCATGACTGCCATTAACGGTAGAGCCAGGCGCACTAAGCGTCGGTGTTGCTTCATATTGGGTTAGCTCCTTGAGGCTACTTTGCAATTTAAGTAACGTTGTCGTCTCTGGTGGGTATTTTTTACGCACCGTTGGATATTTTCCTCAAAATTATAGCCGCTGTCAAATCATCTTTATGCATTTGAGCATGGTGGCTGTTATGATTGACGCAAAATTCTCGGCTAAGCTCTGAAACATTCAGCAGGAGACTAACACGGCATGAATAGCTACGAAACCATCCAATTCGATACTAAAAATCACATCGCCACCATCACTCTCAACCGTCCAGACAAATACAACGCCATCACAACAACCATGCTGCGCGAACTGGTGAAAGCCTTCAAAGCGGCTGAACGTGATGCTGATGTGCGTGTTATTGTGTTGACTGGAGCGGGTAAGGCGTTTTGTGCCGGGCAAGATTTGAGTGATGTTTCGCCCGATGATCTTTCTTTTAAAGACCATCTGCGCACATACTACAGCCCGTTGATTAGCCACATGCGCCGCCTTGAAAAGCCCATCGTTGGCGCAATTAACGGCGTTGCCGCCGGGGCCGGTTTGGGGTTAGCACTGGCGTGTGATATACGGGTGATGTCTAGCAAAGCCGGCTTGGTTTTCGCCGCATTTTCACGGATTGCGCTGATTCCTGACGCCGGGCTGACCTATCACCTGCCACGGTTGCTCGGTACAGCTAAAGCCTACGAGTTGCTCCTGTTAGGTGACAACCAAAATCGGATGGACGCTGAGACAGCACACCGTTGGGGGTTGTGTACAACAGTTGCTGATGCAGACAATTTTGCTATTGCCACCACTGACTTCGCTACTCACCTCGCCGGGTTTTCTGTCCACGCTAACGGGCTCACCAAGCGGATGCTCAATGCGTCGTGGAACAACACCCTCGATGCACAACTTGACCTCGAAGCACAGGTTCAACAAACCGCCGGGCAGCACCCCGACGTTGCCGAAGGTGTGCAAGCGTTTCTGGAAAAACGGCCAGCAAATTTTAACCAGAAGTAGGGACTGACTTTTTTATTCTTCGTATCAACTCATTTTGTGCTATAGTGTGATCAATTGAATTCATATTTGATTAATCTTTTCACAAAATGGAGCGACCATCATGGAACAACTTGCCTCTCAAGTCGGTGTATCGTTCGACCTCACCGAAGAACAAGTGATGCTGCAACAGGCCGTGCGAGACTTTGTGCAGAAAGAAGTTATCCCTGTCGCCGAACACTATGACCAGACAGCCGAATTTCCGTGGCCGGTTGTTGAAAAAGGGCGTGATTTTGGACTGACAACCCTCAATATTCCTGAAGCATATGGTGGTATGGGTGCCAATACGCTCGAAGAATGCGTTGTTGGCGAAGAACTGGCGTTCGGGTGTTCTGGCATTAGCACCGCAATGACCATCAACAGCCTGGCCGCCCTACCCATCATCGTCGGTGGTACAGAAGAACAGAAGAAAGAATGGCTCGGCCGGCTGGTGGATGGTCAAATGGCCGCCTATGCAGTCACCGAACCCGGGGCAGGCTCTAATGTTATTGGGATGCGCACCCGGGCTGAAAAACGCGGTGACACATACGTCATCAACGGCAGCAAGACGTTCATCTCTAACGCGACTATCGCTGACTATTACACCGTCTTCGTTGTGACCGACCCAGAAGCCGGGCACAAAGGCTTGAGCTGCTTTGTCATCGACAAAAACGCGCCGGGTGTCGGTGTCAGCCAGCACTTCGACAAACTTGGCCAACGATGCGCCGACACGGCCGAAATCACCTTTGAAGATGTCGAGGTTCCGGCTGCAAACCTGCTCGGTGAAACGCCCGGCAATGGCTTCTACATTGCGATGAAAGTCTTTGATAAGAGTCGTCCCCCTGTTGCAGCAGGTGCAGTTGGTGTGGCGCGGCGTGCGCTAGAAGAAAGTATGCGCTATTCACAGGAACGTGAGACGTTTGGCGTTCCCATTCATCAGCATCAGGCCATCGGGCACATGATCGCAGACATGGCCACCAATGTTGAGGCTGCTCGGTTGCTGGTCTGGCAGGCGGCTACGATGGTAGACAAAGGTGGGCGCAATGCGAAGTTTGCATCAATGGCGAAGGTGTTTGCGGCTGACATGGCCATGCAGGCGACCGTTGACGCCGTGCAAATTTTCGGCGGTTACGGCTTCATGAAAGAATACCCGGTTGAAAAGCTGATGCGTGATGTGAAGGTTTATCAGATTTACGAGGGCACCAGCCAGATTCAGCGCAATATCATTGCCCGCGAGTTGTTCCGCAACTAACCAAGCCCCTAATCTGCGGGGGTTGACAGGCCAGCAACGCGCAACTTAGCATTTAAGCAAAAGCATCGGGTGTTTCTGCGAGGAAATAGAGCATGTTGATTGCGGTTTTGTTTGTTGGGGTGTTGCTTGCCTTGGCGTTAATTGTGCTTGGTTTCTTGATTGAGGCCAATAATGCCGCTTATAAACCAGCTTCGGAGCCATTTGGCATCCATGTTGATGACCATGAGCGTTTCGAAGCTGACGCAATTCCCTCTCCATATACCAGCGGCAGGCTGTTTCCAGACATTCAACTCGACGTGGTGTCGATGTCTGGTGCGGTGTTGTGGTTGGCTTTTCTGGTCCCACTGGTAGACCATCTGCTGTCGCTGCAAGAAAGCTGGACGTCATTCATCGTGTGGGCAATCACCATCGGACCGCACGAAATGGGACACTTTCTCTTCATGCCTTTCGGTAGCGAGTTGCTTATGTTCCTCGGCGGCTCTATCTGGCAGGTGTTATTCTTTGCACTGCTTGGGCTGTGGGGGCTACTCGTCCGCAAGCAATTCGCCGGCCCAATGCTGATGTTTATGGTCGTTGGGCATAGTTTTTTGAATATGTCGGTGTACATCGCTGATGCCCAAGAACGCGATCTTGACCTCATCCTTGGCATGGACGCCAGCCGCCATGACTGGTGGAATATTCTGGGCACACTCGGCTTGCTGGAACACGATGACACGATTGCAATGGTAGTCAGAGTGCTGGGTGTGTTAATCGTCCTCGGTGTCATCGGGATCGGTGTCTGGCAGAGTATTCGCGTTCCCATCTGGCACACCAAACAAGAAGACTTCCCCGAAATCATCTGAAACGGCGATAATACGCTGATCTGGCGACCACACGACCTCATTAACACTGAACCCGGCAGGTATCGGCACCGAGCCGCGCAGCACATTAACTTCTGTAGCTGAAACCTGCCCAACCGGGTTCAAATCCCACAAAAAGACGTTTTGCCGGGTGGCTGTGAGCATCAGATTACCTGTTTCATCGAGAATGGCGTGTTGCACGCGCCCATTGTGTTGACCAAGCTGCACCAGGCGCTCTGTTGTAGCGATATCCCATAACTCAACTGCATCGTTTTCACCATAGAAATACAACTGTGTACCATCTGCATTGAAATCAAGGAAAATAGACGCCGAGCCCGGCGGAATGCCCAGCACTGCCACCTGTTCCTGACGTGCGGTATCAAAAATGCGGATCACATCTGCCAGCCCAACCGCCAACAGCCGCCCATCTGGAGAAAGTGCGACGGTGTCTACATCCAGTACAAACCCTTCAATAGTGGCGATAAGTTCGCGGGTGTCGGTGTCCCATAACTTGATGTCATCCGCACCGCCCATAGTCACCAGCAGGTCACCATCGTCGCTGAGATGAACAATATTGACCGCCACAATTGGGTGGGCACGAATCGTTGCAATTTGCTCGAAGGGGTCAAGCCGTAGCAGGCTCACATTGCCACGCCGCCCACCAATCGCCACCAGCCGATTATCAGGGGTATGCACCACCGGCCCGGCACGATCTAAATTGAGTTCAACGACGTCTTGCTGTTCACCACTGACAATCGGCCACTGCGTAATCTGTTGTTCAAAGTCCACCACGTACAAAAATTCACTATCGGTGGAAAACAACATTTCGATACCTTCAACACCCCCCAGTTCGACCTGTACAACACCCGTTTCTAAGTCCCACACATTAATGCGACGGTCACCAGAACTCAAGGTCGCAAGATAGGCACTGTCACTGGAAAATTTGAGTTCAGAAACAGTCGCGTTATGAATGCTAATCTGAGCAATAATGTCTATCCGCGGTGCATTGTTCAAGTTAATCGGCACACTGCTGGTTTGCCAGGGAACAAAGGTCGGTTCTGGTGCTGGGGCCGGGGTTGCATTCTCATCCTCTCCGCAAGCCGTCAGCAGTAACAACAACACACTCACCAATGCCCACCACACAGCCTTTTTACCCATGAAATGTCTCCTGATCAATACAAGTGCCACTGATAAGCAAAACGCCGCAAATAAGTTGCAGCGTTGTTGGAAAACAAAAATCTGATGTCGCAAATGATTATCAAATTATCAGTTCAGGTAAAGTCACGAAGCTGGCGTGAGCGGCGCGGATGGCGTAGGCGTCGCAGCGCTTTCCCTTCAATCTGACGAATGCGCTCACGAGTCAGCCCAAATTTTTGCCCGACTTCTTCAAGGGTATAGCCACGCCCATCTTGCAGCCCAAAGCGCAACCGCAAAATTCGTGCTTCGCGCGGAGAAAGTGTGCTTAGCACTTCTTCAAGTTTTTCACGCAACACAGTCTGATAGGCGCTTTGCAAGGGAGTCGGCATGCTGTAGTCTTCAATGAAATTACCCAGCTCATTTTCGTCATCTTCCCCAACAGGGCGTTCCAGACTAAGTGGTCGCCAGGAGACTTTGAGCATCCACTGCACCTTGCGTGGTTCCAGGTCAAGTTCTTCCGCAATTTCTTCGGGGGTTGGCTTGCGGCCATACTTCTGTTCAAGTTCGCGGGCGGCTTTATAAAGGTTGCGGATGCGGTCGGACATATGCACAGGCACCCGAATAGTGCGCCCCTGGTCCGCAATAGCACGAGTGATCGTCTGTCGAATCCACCAGGTTGCGTAGGTGCTGAAGCGATAGCCCCGGCGATAATCAAATTTTTCGACGGCCTTCATCAAACCAAGATTGCCCTCTTGAATCAAGTCCAAAAACGGCACCCCACGCGACATATAGCGTTTGGCAATACTGACAACCAGGCGTGTGTTGGCTTTGATAAGGTGTTCGCGGGCTTCGCGACCATCGTTCACAGCATGGATCAGGGCTTCGCGTTCTTCAGCAGTGGCTTTGCCGTTCAGTGTTGCCAGTTTTTCACTTGCTAATTGTCCCTTTTCCAACCGTTGTGCCAATGAAACTTCCTCTTCAGTGGTCAACAGCGGGACACGTGCCATTTCCTTTAAATAGAGCCCAACCGTATCGTCTGACGCGACATCCGAAATATCGAAGTCATCGTCCAAGTCATCGTCGTCATCTTCATCAAATTCAAAGAGGTTGAAGTCGTCATCTTCGTCACTGGCATCAGCACTGGCCGTATCTGGTTTGTGCCCGGGGTATGCAAAAACATCTTCAGCATCGTCATTTAGTTCGCCTATGAGGTCGTCTTCCTCTTCAGAATAGCCAGCCGCGTTTTTGTAAAGGTCAGACATTCATCCCCCTCGGTAATGGACTTTGCATTGTGTCTACTCGTCAGAATTATTCAAGCGATCACGCAAGGTTTTAAGCGCTTCGAAGCGTGGGTCAATGTCATCAACAAGCCCATGCTCCCTAAGAATATCATCAAATGTGCGTTCACAGAATAAACAACGTTGATTCTCGTCGTAAGGCGTCACCATCGGGATATGCAACAATGCTTCTTCGCGCACCAGTTCTGTAAGATCGACAGAGGTACCATCATCGACCTTAAATTGAGTATCGAGTGTCGGTTTGCTCGCGAAGACTTCTGCAAACTTGAACGTGATGGGTAGCGGGATTTCGTCAACACAGCGCGAGCAATTGGTAAACACGCTGGTTTCTGCCTGGCCTTCAACCATCACCCCGCTGTGTGCGTGCGTCAAGCGCATCGACATATAGAGGTGTTCGATAATCAGGTCTTCCGCAATCAGTACCGGGGATGGCACTTCAATTGCCGACTCACTGGTGTAGCCGACGGCCTGCGCCAGCACATAGCCAACATTGATGCGAAGTACTTTGCTGGCGTGAATGTAGTTTTTGTTATGATCTGGAGTCATTAGGTATGCAGCCCTGTGGCGTCTGAGTGAAAGTCAGGAGTTCGGGCTTTCCTCCTTTCGCATGAGATGGAGAGATTCCGTCTGGAAGCACTTGCTGCCGCGCGAACGGTGGTTCTCTTGTGCAGGCGGCCGAATTTGCCCTTGTGCTTGAATTATGAAAAAGGTTGAAATCTCTTATCTTGAATATTGTATGCGCTTGTAGGGGGGATGTCAAGGATTGCTAGTTTTTAAACTTACATAACTTTGAGAGAAAAAAAGAGGCATCAGTTGTCGATGCCCTTCTTTGAGTTTTGTGTAGCAAGAACGTCTATTTCATGCCATATTCTTCCATAACGCGGCGTGAAATAACGATGCGTTGAATCTGGCTCGTGCCTTCACCAATGGTCATCAGGCGTTGGTCACGATAAATCCGTTCTACCGGGAACTCGCGACTGTAGCCGTACGAGCCGTGAATTTGAATGGCATTAAAGCAAACCCGTTCTGCGACTTCAGACGCATAGAGTTTGGCCATGGCTGCCTGCTTGCTGAAAGGCTTGCCGCAGTCTTTCAACCATGCCGCTTGCATCGTCAATAACCGCGCTGCCTCGATTTCAAGCGCACCATCGGCGATCATCCATTGAATCGCCTGATGCCGCGCAATCGGTTTGCCAAAGGCTTCACGCTCACCTGCATACTTCATGGCGGCATCAAAAGCTGCCCGGGCCAGGCCAATACTCAACGCCGCAATAGTAATACGTCCGCTGTCTAAGGTTGCCATTGTCTGATGAAAGCCGCGCCCTTCATCACCGAGTACACTTTCTTCTACAGGTATTTTGACGTCCTCATAGGTGATTTGCTGCGTGCAGGAAGCGTTCAGCCCCATCTTCTTCTCAGGCGCATGGATGGTGACACCTTCCGTTTCTGGCTCAACCAGAAGCATTGAAAACCCCTGTGAACCAGCATTCTGATCGGTACGGGTTAACGTGATAATCACCGGGGCATGGCCCGGGTTCGTAATCCAGGCTTTGTGCCCGTTGAGAACCCAGTGGCCGTTTTCGTGAACTGCATTGGTTTTGAGATTGCTCAGGTCAGAGCCAGCATCGGGTTCAGTGAGCGCCAATGCTCCAAGATATTCGCCAGACGTCAGCTTCGGGAGATATTTCTGTTTCTGGGCCTCGGTTCCCCAATTTGCAATCGGCCCGGCACATAGGCCGTTGTGTGCGGCGATGGAAAGCGCTGTCGAGCCACAAGCATAGGCAATTTCTTCCAATGCCAGCGCCACACTGACCGTATCCAGTGCTGCGCCACCATATTCTTCGGGCACTTGCATCCCTGTCAGGCCGAGCGTCGGCATTTTTTTAATTGCGTCCCAGTTAAGTTGGCCGGTTTCGTCCGCCTCAGCAGCGTGGGGTGCAATTTCACGCCGGGCAAAGTCGCGCACAGCATCACGATACATACGCTGTTCGTCGTTGAGTTCAAAGTCCATTCGTGTGCTTTCTCCGTTACAATCAAAAGTTTAGATGTGGGTTACATTACTTGCGGAATTGGGTAGTCTTCCAGTCTACAAAGCGGTCGCGCAGATTTAGGCGCTGATATTTGCCCGTGCTGGTGACCGGAACATCTTCACCAAAAACAACCACCTTGGGACGTTTTTCAAACGGCATTCGTTCTGCGCAAAATGTCAAAACTTCATCAGCGGACAACGTTGCACCGTCTTCCAGAACGATATACGCGCCGACTTCTTCGCCATAGTAGTCATTGTCGAAGGCGATGGCCAGCCCAACCTTAACGCCGGGAATTTTTAACAACACTTCTTCTATGTCAAATGGGCTGAACTTGACACCACCCCGGTTAATCAGCTCTTTCAAGCGTCCTGTAATAAAGAAAAACAGTCGGCCACGTTCGTCTTCGAGGTAGAAGCCTTCGTCACCGCTGCGGAACCAACCAAATTTGAAGGTTTCAGCGTTGGCGTCTGGCCGTTGGAAATAATATTTCATGATGTTGTGGCCGCGAATGCAGATTTCACCGCGTTCACCGGGCCCTAGTTGCGCACCACTACCGCTGGCGTCAAAAATGCCCATCTCATTCGTTGAAATAGGACACCCGATGCTAGGGTAGCCATGTTCTGCCAGCCACTGCGCATGTGTTTCTTCAGATAGATCAATCGGCAAAAAGCAGCTATAGCAAGTCGATTCACTGAGTCCATAGCCATGCAATATCGGGAACCCGAACTGTGCCTCGAAGCGTTGTGCCAACGCAACTGCCAGTGTCCCTGCACCGCAGATCAAATGCCGAAAGTGGTTTAAGTCGTCACGTGCAACACCTTCTCCCCAGATACTCTCATCATTTTCAAGCTGGGTGTCGGCATATTCACAGCTAAACTGTAGCAGTGTCGGCACCACACTCACGACATTGACCTTCTCGGCTGCAATACGTTGCCAGAATGTGCGGGAACTGTAGGCGCGGTTTAGAACGGTGCTACCCCCGACAAAAAGTGGGGTGATGAGGGTGACAATCGTGCCGTTGACATGATGAATCGGCAAAACGCACATCATACGCTGGTTGCCAGTGATGCCCTGCCATGCTGAAATACCATAGGCGTCAACCAACATATTGTACTGTGTTAAAAGGACTCCCTTAGGTGGGCCTGTGGTCCCAGAGGTGTAGACGAGCAAACTTTCATCATCCAGCGTCGTGATGTCAAGAAATTCGACTGTATCTGGCATGTTTTTGCGTAACGTCTGAAAGTGCGCCGCCCCTTCCTTGGGCTGGCCACCAACCTGCACAATACGACGTACGTTCTTTGCCCCAAGCCCTTCTACATCACTCCGAACAATTCGTTGTGCCCGTTCAAAATAGTCAGCATGAACGAGGGCCACAACTGCTTTGCTGTTGCGTAGAATGAATGCTATGCGCTGATCGTCTTCCGCAATATTTTGCGGCGCAACCGTTGCACCAATCATCCAGCATGCGAAGTAGATTACGACGGTGTCATGATGATTGTGGGAAATTGTTGCAACCCGGTCGCCCCGTTTCACACCCAGTTCCAGCAACAAGTTTGACGTCTGGTTGACAGCAGCGTTGAACTGCGCATAGGTCATCTGGTGGCGGTGGTCATCTTTGTCGTAATGGATCAGGAAGACTTTATTCGGTGATTCCTGCGCACGTGATTCAATCAGATGACGGATGCTACGATAGGGAACAAGGCGGCTGGTGGGGGGGCGACCACGTAAACTCTGTGCTTCTAAGATTTTTGCGGTGATCTCCGGATCAACGGAAGTGGACATGCAATTCAATTCTCCCATGCAAGTCAGGTATTCGCTGGATGGCGGTTATTTGTTGATGCAGACAACGACGTAAATTTTATAACGCGAAGTTACAAAACACCTTGATATTATATCTAAAGTTGGCGCGAAAGGGGAAATATAAAAAGCCCCGGCACCACAGGTAGTGGTGAGGGCTTGTCGGCTTTAAGTGCCGTCAGGTGAATAAGTATGAGAGAGAGAAAGGGTTAAAAGGGTTTCGCGTCTACAACAAAACGAATTGCAGTACGTTCCTGCCCGTTTATCATGACATCAGTAAATACAGGCACAAGGACGATGTCGGTTTCCTGTGCGAGGTAGCTCCGAGCAATCGCCAGGGCTTTCACCGCCTGATAGACGGCCCCAGCGCCAATCGCCTGCACCTCGGCGTGCTGGCTTTCCCGGATAACACCCGCGATTGCGCCTGCAACGGCAGTGGAACGGGAATCATTGGCAACTTTGATGACGTTGCTCTGAACCGAGGCGTCCCGGTTCGGTGGATGTGTAGAGCGTTGCTCAGCAGTGTTCATTGCAATGTTCCTTAGAACAAATAAACGTAGGTTTCACCTTAAGTATACAATGACGACGTCTGTCAACCAACAATCCTGAGCCTAAGGATGAGTATTGTCAGGGATAATGCGGCAGAAGCTCATTTGTTAAGTTTTCTTTATGCCAAAAAATGCATTAAATGGCACTTTTTGCAACACAACGAAAGTTTTAACATTTCTCATAATCTAACCCAAAAACAAGGCTATTTTCACCGTTTATGGTGTTTCTTTCGCATCCGATCACCGTATATGGGGCCGAACAAATCTTCTGCATTTTAAAAGTGATGTCCATTATTCTTCCCAACCTTAAAGAACTGAAGGTTTTAAGGTTGAAGGGGGTAAATGTGCTTGTACCTTTGCCAAAGGTTTGTTAAAATTATTTTCACGTTGATCACACGAATCTGGCACCAATAAAACCTAAATACACATTCGAGATAGTTTTCCACGAGTTTCTAAACAGAGAGATGCTGTTTCCACTGAGATGCTGTCCACAAAAACTTGGGCGTGTTGGATAGAATCAACGTAACAAAGCCGATTTACCACATCATGAACACTGTAGTTGGCTGCTGGTATGCTTGCTAGTTATGAAGCTGCGCACCAGTAAGCATGGTAAATAGTTGCTTATTTTATTCGGTTATCGGCAGGAAACTGTATCCGTATGAATCCTCAAGATGCATGGCTAGCGACACGTGGTCAGCTAGAATTGCAGCTACCACAACATACATACGACACCTGGGTACGGGACTGCAAATTTATTGCTTATGACGCAGGTGTATTCACAATCAGCGTGCAAAATGCGTATGCCAAAGACTGGCTTGAAACGCGACTTTACCGTGCAATCCAATACACGCTGTCAGATATTTTCCGTGAACAGATTGAAATCTGCTTCGTGGTCTCTAACCCTGTACAAAGCCAACAAGGATGGGCAGACACCAAGACCGATGGTTTACCCTTCGGCACTACGCCACATCCCTACAAGCAACCCAGCGTACCGCCGCGTGCGACTACGCCTACGCCCCCCCCACCACCCCACAACCCGTGGCAAGCATCACCGTTTGCTGCACAAGAAAGCGCTAACGATGACTGGGATCCTCAACTGCGCACAACCAACACCTTCGACAATTTCGTGGTGGGGCCGAATAATCAGATGGCACAAGCGGCTGCTTTCGCGGTCAGCCAAAATCCGGGGGCTGTTTACAATCCGCTCTTTATATATGGCGACACGGGGCTTGGTAAAACACATTTGCTCTACGCGATTGGCAACCTCTGCCATCAACGTGGTCTACGGGTGCTTTATACGTCGTCCGAAGAATTTACGAACGCGCTGGTCGAATCCATCCGTGCCAAAACCACCGCAGACTTCCGTGACCATTTCCGTGAAGTCGATGTGTTATTGATTGATGACATTCAGTTTATCGCTGGCAAAGAAAGCACGCAGGAGGAGTTCTTCCACACTTTCAACACGCTGCATAATCATGGTAAGCAGGTTGTGATGGCTGCTGATCGCTCTCCCGGCAAAATTCGTGGGCTCGAAAAGCGTCTGGTTTCGCGGCTGGAATGGGGGCTTCAGGTAGATATTCAGGCTCCCTCTTTTGAAACACGGCTGGCAATTGTGCAAGACAAATCCGCGCTCCGTGGTCATCGTTTGCCCCCACCAGTTGCAGAACTTGTCGCCAAGCAAAAGGGGAATATCCGGATGCTGGAGGGGTTGGTGACGACACTCATTGCACATAGCACACTGATGCAGGTGCCTTTGACGTTCGACCTCGCAAGAATGCTGCTTTCCAGAAGTGAAACTGCGGCAGACGGCAGCACCCAGCTACGCCCGCGCGACATCGCCGACACCAAACGTCGTCTTAGTCTGGAACAGGTACTCCGTGGAACGGCCAATGCGCTGCAACTTGAATTGAAGGATATTGTGAGCAAGAGTCGCACGCAGGAGATTTCGCAGGCACGCCACTGGGCCATCTATATTGCACGCGAGGAAACGCAGGCCTCGTGGCTTGAGATTGGGAATGCGTTGGGGGGGCGCAACCATAGCACGGTACTCCACAGCTATAACAAGATCGCCGACGCAGTAAAAACCGACCCCGAGGCCCATCAACGCCTTGTCGATATTCGCGCCTATTTGCAGAATGCAGCCACCAGTTAACGTTAGTGGCTGTTGTTGAGCAGTGGTAAATGCTGGGCAAGCGTGTCCAGTATTTGCTGTGTAACACGTGCTTGTGACTGGCGTGCGTCAACGACAACCCAGCGCCCCTGCTCGGCTGCGATCAACGTTTGATACCCCGCATACACACGGCGATGAAAAGCCATACTTTGCGCATCAAGTCGATTGAACTCATCCCCCTGAGCAGCAGCAGCCTGGCGTCTTTTTATGCCTTCTTCCGGCGTAATGTCAAGGAAAAAGCTGAGGTCTGGCTGTAGTCCAGCGGTCGCAAAATTGATGATGTTGTGCAGAGTGGCAAGCGATAGCCCGTGCCCATAGCCTTGATACGCTAACGTTGAATCAGCAAAACGATCAGAAATAACGACTGCGCCCTGCGCAAGACGCGGCCGAATAACTTCGTGAACCAACTGTGCGCGTGACGCTACATAAAGCAAAAGTTCAGTGTGCGTGTGCATTTCGGTGTGCGCAAGGTCGTGCAATACCTCGCGAATTTTGTCCCCGATGCGCGTGCCCCCCGGTTCACGGGTTGTCAAAACCTCATAGCCATGTGCCTTTAGCCTGGCTGTAACTGCTTGTACCTGAGAGGTTTTGCCGCTGCCATCCATACCTTCGAAACTGATAAACAGAATGTTACCCTCCTAGCCATGCTGGCCCAGAAGCAGGGTCTACCTGGAACTCGAATGGGATATACTGTGCCCGTAACTGATTGTTAAACCAGACGACCAGTTCCCCGCTAAAGTTCCCCGGTTGAGTCGCAACGAATGTCACCCGCACAAGCCCATCGCTGCCCGGCGCAATCAGCGCACGCCGCCCAAGCGAAAAGACAAACTCTGTCCAGTCTGCGTTTTCACGGGTGGTGCGGAAATTTGGAATTGACGACTGAACCCGTAGCCCCGTTGCTAACAACTCAGTTTCGAGGGCAAAGCTGACGATCGTTTGCTCACTGCGCGTCGGGTTTTCTAGTAGCACATCCAGATTAAACGGATCGCCAACCTGTACGACTTCGACCTCTTGAACATCAGCATCCAGGTTGTCAGCGCCAGTGCCCAGAAAATAAAGCACAACCACCACTATCGCTCCCAGTAACAATATTGCCGGGGCGATACGCCGGACCCAGAATCGACGGTGCAAGCAACCGCCCATTGCTGACGAACCGGAAGAAAGTCGTTGAGTCTCAGTTGATTTCATCACGGAAAACCCGCACGTAACGCTTGGGTTCACGTCCATAGCTGTGCGACGCAAGGTTCTGAGAGCGGACCAGTTCATGCTGTTGGCGGCGAATGTGTGCTACTTGAGGGCTTAAATCCACCGAGGGCACGCCCCCGCGCACCTTTTCTATGGCATTGCGAACTTCATCCATTGCCAGATGAATAGGATCATCGCTGTAAGTGATGCCGTCGTGGCTGTCCAGCTCGACCTGGAAAATGTCGTGTAAAAAGCTCTCTACCTGCGAGTCTGTATTCGCCCGCAAGACATGGATCGGAATACCACGCCGCTCAGCGTCCAAAATCAGCTTCGGGCGGCGACGATAGTAGTTTTTGATCGTAACAAGCACATCTGCACTACGCATATCGTCCACCATCTCGATAGGGACTCCAAGCCGTTTGGCTGCTTCTAGAATGCGGTTATGCCCCATGCCATAGGCGTAAACATGTACGACTGTTGGTGCTGGCTGCAAGCGTTCTGGCTCAACCGCAGGTGGATTGCCGTTACCGCGTGCGTGTTCACGGTCAGTGTATTGTGGCGTTGGCGTCGCAGGTGCGGTTGTGTATGCTACATCACTACGTTCATTCTGCCCCTCAATGCGACGTGTCCCACCAGCGGGCCGGTAGCTAATTTCACTGACTCGTGCCCCAAGCTGGTTGCGTGGGTCTGGTTCATCCAATACTGGGATCACGGTTTGGGTCTGAACACCGCTTTCCTCATCACGCCAGCGCATTTCAGCGGGTAGCGGTTGGAAGCGCAACTGATGGTCAACCGCCGAGGCAATGTCGTGGTGGATCACCAACCGGGCACGGCCCTGCATTTCAATAAGCACATCGAAGGTCGGGGGTGAACGACGTTCTAACACGGTCTTCTGTGTGCGCCGCCGACGCGCTTCTTCGTCCGAAAGTGTAACGGCCTGAATCCCACCCACAAGGTCAGAGAGCGTTGGGTTACGCAGCAGATTTTCGAGCGAATTACCGTGTGCCGTGCCAATCAACTGAACGCCACGTTCGGCAATGGTACGTGCGGCTTGCGCTTCTAGCTCACGGCCGATTTCGTCAATAACAATGACTTGCGGATTATGGTTTTCTACAGCCTCAATCATCACTTCGTGCTGTAGGGTTGGGGAGGCCACTTGCATACGACGGGCCAGCCCAATCGCCGGGTGCGGGATATCGCCATCACCGCCGATTTCGTTCGACGTGTCTACAATCACAACACGCAGGGACTCGGCCAAAACACGCGCCGATTCACGCAGGATAGTTGTTTTTCCAACACCCGGCGCACCCAGAATCAAGACACTTTTGCCGTTACGGATGATGTCTTCAATAATGTCTATGGTTCCAAAGACAGCACGCCCCACGCGACACGTCAATCCGACAACTTCGCCAGTACGGTTTTTGATCGCACTGATACGGTGCAGAGTACGCTCAATGCCACCACGGTTGTCGGCATCAAAACCCCCAAGATGAGATGTAATATAGTCAATTTCGTCGCGCGAGACTTCAATGTCACTGAGGACAACGTTGTCATTCACATAGCGTGCCGTCGGAAACCGACCAAGATCAATGACAATTTCCACCAATTCGTCGGGCTTACCTATCTCAGCAAGTGCATCCGCGATATACGGTGGCAAAATCGCCATCATCTTTTCAATGTCGTCAGTTATTCGGTATTGCATCCACGATCACCTGTATTGTGTTTAACGAATTTTGATATCCCAGTTACCCACGAGCTTGCCCATGCTTTTATCTACACGGCTTAGCACCGACTCAAAAGGAGCCTTGACACGAACCGCCATATGTTTGACGAACAATACCTGACGGTCAACCATTTGAAAGCCGGCGTCTTGAAGCGGTGTTGCCAGCCATTCCTGGTAAGAGGCTACCCGAAAGTACAAGGGTAAGCGCTCAGCTTTTGGCCAGAACTGAAGGGCGGCATGAATGATAGCAGCAGCTTCGTCATAGACATCCGGGTGTAACAATGGCGTCACCAGCAGGCCGCTGCGTCCCTCGTCTACGCTTAAATAGCCCAGCAAGCGGGCCTCGTCTCTGGAATACACCGCCACAGCATTCAACACAGAGCGCTGCGGATGACGTGTTGGTGGGTAGGCCTGCTGAATCATACCTGGCACCAGGCGCGTATACAGCAACTGCGAATGAACCTTGTCTCTTGGTTGCGCCGGTCGCACAATGATACGCCGTAACGCAGACTGCTCATCAATGCGTGCTGCTTCACGGCAAAAAATGGTCTGGCGAGTATAAACAACAAACCCAACTTGCCGTACCACATCAATCGCTGCTGTCGCGGTTTCTGGTATTTCAGCAATCATGCTGGTTGCCCCACGTTGCACAGCAGTGCGAACAGCGGCTTCAACCAGTTGTACCCAGGGCGTGTCCACGATTCCTATCACAGGAGCAGGTGCAAGCACAGCCAGGTGTGCATGCGTTTCACCAGAACGGTGGCGCATCTGTACCAGATAGCCATGTTCTTGTTCGCGTAGAATCAGTGTTGGGAGCCCAAGGTCAGCTAAAGGCACGACCGTCAGCAGTGCCGCTTCGAGTGGATTAAAGCCTTTGGTCAGTGCGGTCGTGGTATCCATCAATAATTGATCTGAAGCCAGGCGTGTGATAAGGGCCAGATCCATGGGTGTAGGGGAAAAGGTGCGAACGTCAGTCACGTACTCTATATCTTTTTGACACCTCGACAATGGAAATACACAGCGACTTTTTGCATTTTAACATGGCTCGAAGGGGATTGATAGTGCTATTCTATAAGGAGGAAGTCCTGCTACAATTGCGGAGAAATACGCACCCAATGCCGCACCATCATCTATAGAATCGATTAAGGCTCTGCACCTATGCGTACCTTCATTATTTCAGACACAAAACCTCTTTCACCTTTCAATGAACCAGCCAAACACCTGACTGTTATCGGCGCGGGTGGGTTACCAACCACCTTGCAACTTCATCAGAAAGAAGTTACGTCTCGTTGCCTTGAACCATGCCCCGTTGAGGAAGACCTCACTGATATTCATGATCTTCCAAATGCACTGGCCGTCGAACGCCAGGGGGTTCGTGCTGACGATGCCATTTTTGTCTACAAGGACAATACATATTTTGATGAACCATTCCTGCAATACTTTTTGCGGGCCGCACGCAGCACCGGACGACCTTGCCAGGCAGTTCTCCCCGCCAATGACCCGGCCTGGGCCAAGTACACACTACCCTTGAGTAGCCTCAAGCGGATCTACCCGGTTTCAGGCCCGGACTATCATCTACTCGACATGTACTATTTCCCAAAAGGTTGGGCTGACCCCGACACCTGGTTACCCGTCGCTATCCCTTCGGATGCTGTCGAAAAAGGGTACTACAACATCCCCGACACCATGACCAATCTAAAATTGGACAGCAATCTTGACGACCGCCGTAGCCGTCGCAGCGGGCGTCAGCGTAATAACCAGGCCAGTTTCCGTCGTGACCAGGACCTTACCCACTACCTTTCTGAGCGTTCCTGTATCGTGATTGAAAGCTGGGTACATTTATTTAACGCAGCGGTGCCGCTGGGCGTGTTTTCGCTGGGGAGTCGTTTTGAGGAACGTATCGGTCGCCATAACCTGTATGCATTGGGGCTTTTGTTCCGTTCTATCATCGAACAACGACAGGTGACGTCGAACTCTGAAGCCGTCAAAATTGGGAAGAACACCTCCATTCACCCTTCAGCGATTATCACCGGGCCGGCCGTTATTGGCGATAACTGCGATATTGGCCCCGGTGTCGTCATTGATAATTGCGTGATTGGTGACAATGTGACGGTTGCGACAGGCTGCCAGTTGATGTTGAGTGTTGTGGGGCATAACTGCTTTTTGCCATTTCGCGCCGCACTATTTATGACATTATTGATGGAAAACACCATTGTCGCGCAGAACACGTGTTTGCAAATGTGCGTTATCGGGCGTAACAGTTTCCTCGGTGCGGGTACGACCTTTACCGACTTCAACTTGCTGCCAGCTCCAATCAAGGCGCTGAATCACGCTGACGAACTGGAAGAGGTCAATCAACCTGTGCTTGGTGGTTGCGTTGGGCACAATTGCCGTATTGGTGCTGGTATGATAATCCATCCGGCACGCACCATCGAATCTGACGTGATCCTGGCTGCGTCTCCAGAACGGCGCGTGGTTCGCAAGAATATCACCTTTGAGCAAAGCGATCATCATGTCTTCCCACCACGCATTGCGACGCTACACCGCCGCCTGTATGAACGCCGCGAGTCGTTTGACGAAAGTGAACTTCTTGAAGAATGGACCTAAGCTCCAATGACTGAGCATAGCTTTGGCTTTATATTTCACCCTATCGACATTAAAAGAGACGTACAGCGCAAATTGCCAATTGCGGGTCGGCTTTTCAACGAAAAACAGATCAATTTCCTTTGTCGCTTTTTCCCGCCCGTAGACATCAGCGAGATTCATGGCGTTGTCTCACAATCTACCGCAACAGAGACACACGGCTGGTTTGTGGCCTGTCCCTACACCCCACCCGTCATGCTGTCACTGCCTGTAGAGCGTGTGTATAACAAGCTCGTCGATTGTGGTAATCGGCTGGCGAAACACGGTGCGAAGATTGTTGGATTGGGGGCATATTGCTCAGTTGTAGGCGACGCCGGGGTGACGATTGCCGAACGGTTGGACGTACCTGTTACGACAGGAGACAGCTACACCGTGTATATTGCTGTTGAAGCCATTCGCGAAGCGGGGCGCGTGATGGAAATTCCACTGGCAGAGGCAAAAGTCGCTGTGGTGGGCGCAACAGGGTCCATTGGTAGTACATGTGCTGAGATGCTTTCAATCAACGCGGCTGAGCTAATCCTTGTCGGTCGTCGGCAGAACGCCCTTGCTGCTGTTGCTGAACGGTGCCAGGGCCGACGCGCAGCGGTTCGCAGTAGTACTGACATGAACAGCATCTACGACGCCGACTTGATTCTGACCGTAACGAGCGCCGTGCATACGGTCATTGCTCCTGAGCATATCAAGCCCGGGGCAGTTGTATGCGATGTCGCGCGTCCGCGTGACGTAAGCCGCCGAGTTTACGAAACCCGCGACGATGTACTGGTTATTGAGGGAGGAATGGTTGAAGTGCCAGGTGCAAATGTAGATTTCGGCTTTGATTTTGGTTTTCCGCCGGGTAAGTCTTTTGCCTGCATGGCTGAAACAATGGCGCTGTCACTTGAAGGGCGTTACGAAGACTATACCATTGGCAAGCATATTGAGCTTGAACGTGTCTTAGAAATTGGTGAAATTGCGACACGCCACGGTTTCAGGCTGAGCGGCTTCCGTACCTTTGAACACGCAGTTAGCGATGAACACATTGCACGAGTCAAAGCGAAGGCTGCTGAAAATCGCCGCTTCTGGCAACCTTCTACCAACATTTGAGAGGCATTGTATTTCTGTTAAACTTGTGTTTGCAGAAGTGTAATTCACCCATCGCTATTATCTGCAATCAGGCAGTCTATGTTATACTGATGCAATGCTGAAGAGCGTTTGGTTATCAGCTTAGGTCTGATCCCTCACAAATGGCATAGCATACGATTCGAATAGGGTTGTAACGCTGTTCGACTGAGAAGATATTCGACCGCAAACCTTAGAAAGGAGGCCGGCGCGCTTGCTGGTGAATGCATCGCGCTGACAGATTGATGAGCAAGGGTCGTATTCTTGTTGTAGAAGATGATTTTGACATCTCCAATATGCTTCGCATTTATTTCACGGGGCAGGGCTATGATGTCCAGGTAGCAGCACGTGGTGGCGATGCGTTGGAAATGACACGTAAACAATTGCCGCAATTGATCGTACTCGATATTATGCTGCCAGACATGAATGGCTATGATGTCTGCCGCGAATTGCGCCAGACAACGCGCACCAGCCATATTCCGATCATGTTTTTAACCCAGAAGGACGAGCGGTCAGACAAGATTATTGGGCTTGAATTGGGTGCAGACGACTACATCACCAAGCCCTTCGATATCGAGGAAGTCAAGTTGCGCGTCAAAAACCAGATTGAACGCGCTGACCGTGAAAACTACACCGATCCAAACAGTGGTTTGCCCAGCAGCGCCATCATTGAAGAACGGCTGCGTGAATTGATGCGGGCCGATGGCACCTGGACATACCTTGATGCTAAGATCGAAAACTTTGAGGATTTCAAAGAAGTTTATGGCTTTGTGGCAGGCACAGAAGTGCAACGCTTTACGTCATTGATTATGGGCGAAATCGTAGACCAGCATGGTACGCCCAATGACTTCCTCGGACACCCGGGTAGCAACAACTTCGTTGTGATTACCTACACTGAAAAAAGCGATATTTTCAAAGACAAGCTCATTGAGCGCTTCAACGAAGAGGTACAACAGCACTATTCATTCATTGACCGGGAACGTGGGCATATGCTGCGCGATGACCGTGAAGTGCCACTGATGACCCTTGAAGTTGGGGCTGTTTCTAACGCCACACACCAGTTCGCTGATATTCGTGAAATTACCGAGCGCGCCGCTGAAGACCGCCGGCGTGGTGACGGTGGTGGTGAAGACGATACGCCAATTGAAACATCCTGGTAAGCAGGAAGGAGGCGGCCCAGGTCGTTAAAAATAACCTGGTCCACAATTCACAATTATGAGCTTCGAACTGCTCCTGGTAACTGTGGGGCTTGCGTCCATTGCCTGGTTGTGGGTCTTTACCCGTCAATTACTCGAAAGTCAGGCACGCAACCGTTCCATTGACGCACGGCGCACCATCCCTGTTAATCTGCTAAATAATGACGGTGCAGTCATTGTTGCCGAAGGTCGCGGCCATCTCGTCTATTTGAATCAGAACGCCTACGACTGGTTCGAATTGAATGGAATTGAGCCGAACCTGTCGGTGCTGGCCGCCCGTGTCCAACCTACTGATGTATTTCATGATCTGTTTGCAGAAGAAGGGCGAGCATTGCTGCGCCTGGGAATGCGTCGCTTAGAAGCATCCTCGCACACCATTCCCACCAGCGACGGCCAGCGCCGCGTTGTGTTCTTGCGCGAAGTCACCAGTGGCGATGAGGAAGAACAATTTGACACCTCGCGGGCACTAACAATTGTGCAGGACATCAGTAAAGCCATTGCCAGCGGTAGTGACCTGCCTAACACCATGAACGCTTTGCTTAGCAGCATTAGCAGCGTTATTGAATTTGACAACGGCGAGGTCATTCTGTGGGATCAAACAGTCAATCGGCCTAAACCTGTTGGGCGCGTCGGCAATGGGCATGGTGGCAAACTCATCTCTAGCAACGGACATGGCGGTAATGGCAGTAACGGCACCGGAGACGATCACGTCGCAACGGATGAAACATATACGGATTGGATTGCACGATACCAGCAGCCCTTGTTGCTCAATGATGTTAGTGCGCGGGCGGATGTTGGGCCACAGGCCAGCACGTTCCCCTATCAAAGCTATGTGGGCGTACCGCTAACGGTTAGTGGGCGTTTCATTGGCACCATTGAGCTGGCAAGTAACGTTGCTCATGCATTTAACCATGAGGATTTGCGCTTGCTGGAATCTGTAGCAGGGCAAGCGGCCGTTGCCATCGAAAATTCACGACTGGCGAACGATCAGGCTAACCGTATCTTGCAATTGAATGGCCTGCAAAATATTGCCCAGACGATGGGTGACCAGGCAGAACCACGTGAACTGTACGCCAAGTTGCATGAGCGTATTGCAAACCTGATGCATGTAGAGGTGTGTGGGTTGTTGCTGTATGACAGCACTACCGAAGCGCTGGTGAGCCAGATGCCGTTCTATGGCGCGCAAGACTCTGTTATTTCGCTGTTCCGCATCCCCGTAGAAGACGGCAGCACCGCCCGCAATGTCTGGCAGAATGAAACATGGTGGTACAGCAACGACGTACTCAGCGACGAAATGGTGAGCGCGTTGAATTTACGAGGGCTTTCGGAAGCGATCGGACTACACAGCGCCGGAATGGTCCCCCTCTCCATTGGGCATACCCGCATCGGCATGTTGCAGGTTGCGAATAAGCGTGACGGCGGTAACTTCACCGACGATGATATGCGTTTGCTGTCGATCTTTGCCGCACAGGCTGCAATCGTGGTCGAAAATGCAAACCTCTATGAACGTGAACGGCGTTATATTGCTGAGCTTGCCAACCTTCAGCAGATGACACAGGTCGCCCGCAGTGCTGACCAAAGCCTGCTGGTAGAGCAGGTAACGTCACGCATCGCCCAGTTGCTTGACGTTGAGATGTGCGGCATTTTGCTCTACGAAGAAACAGCACAGCAAAAGCCCATTCTGGTTGCACAAAACCCATTCTATGGACTTGATACAGAAAGCATTAGCTTCTACCAGGTTCAGGTTGAAAAAGACTCTATTTTTGAGCAGATTAAAGAAGGCCGTGACTACTGGTTCAGTAATGAACTTGGTCTGGAAACCTGGAGCGGTGCCCGCAGTTTTGCGCAAATTGCCAGTATGCTAGGGATGCGCACCGTCATGATCGCCCCGTTGATCGCTGGCGAAACACATCTTGGCCTTATTCAAGTGTCGAATAAAGTCGATGGCGAGAATTTCACCCTGGAAGACGGACGTGTGCTTAGCATTTCGGCTGGTCAAGCTGCTGTCTTGCTGGATAACGCTGCCCTGTATCAGAATGTCACACGCTTGCGCCGTGAGACTGAAGGATTGCAGGCAATTGCCAACAGTATCGCTGACCAGATTACTACAGAGGACATTTTTAACCACACCTTGAACGATGTCCGTGACATTATGCAAGTGGAACAAATTGCCCTCGGTTTGCTGGACACCAGAGAAGGCAAATTGGTTTACCGTGCTGAAGCGATGCATGGTGCCACACTGGATGAACCTTTTAAGATTGACATCTATGGCAAGGGCTTCAACCTGAGCCCGGTCATGTCGCGTCGACTTTTCCTCACTGCCGATGTTCTTAATGATGAGCAGGTTTTACCCATCTATCGTGAGCTTGCACAAGCGGTTGGGGTTAATGGTGCAGTGTTGATTGTGCCGCTCATCATCAATCAACGTGCCATCGGTGAACTGGCTATTAGTGGCAAAGACGGTAGCTTTGACAAAAATGATGAAATATTGTTGCTGGGGCTGGGCGCACAAATCGCTGCTGCGTTAGAACGCGCACGCTTGTATGCTGTCACTGACGCCGACTTGCGAGCCCGTGTTGACGAACAAGAAGCGATTGACCGTATCAGTCGTGAACTGAATGAAACACTGCTGCTTGACCGGGTGCTAGAAGTGATTCGCACAGAAGCACAAACTACCACCAACGCCGACGGTGTAAGTGTGGTAATGCTATTACCGGCACAACAATGGCAAGATGAAAACTCGCCCGAGGTTGAACAACGCCTCGGTGGACGCACCATGTTCGTAGATGCGCGGACCGATGCTGAGTTGGTCGCTGAGGGTCTTACCGCTGCTGAGCAACAGATGCTGCGCCAGGGTGAGGCATTGCTCATTGAAGACTATCTTGGGCTTGATATAGATGCAGTGCCTCCAACAGTGCGCAGCGCCATTATTCAACCGATCTACTTCGGGAATGATATTGTCGGATTCATCCATTTCTTCAGCAACACACCAGATGCGTTTTCTGAGGCCACAGGTTCCTTTGTGCGTCGCCTGGGGCAGCAAGCCTCACTCGCAGTCACAAATGCGCGTCGCTACCGAGATCAGTTAGAAGCTAATGAACGCCTCAAACGCCGTGTGGAACAGGTACAGCGTGTTTTTGAACTGAATCAGTCTTTGCGACGTGGCGAAAGTATGCCCGAGCTGATGACACAACTTGCCGAAAATGTCAGCGAATTGACAGGCTTCGACAAGATTTCGATTCGAATTCGCAACGAAGTTACCGATCAATTTGAAATTATGGCGCACCGGGGCCTGCCGGCAGAACTATTCGAAAGCCCAGAACGCAACGCCCGCAGCCTGGCCGATGTCGAAGGCATGTTCAATGATCCGCGCTGGCAGGTGGGCAAAGCCTATTTCTTCCCTGCTGACCGTCGTGAAGAATGGTATAGTACCGAACAAAACCTCATTGAAGACTATGACCTGAAATATTCACGCGGCAGTGGCCCCCGTCGGTGGAACCCGGACGACTTGTTGCTGGTGCCTATCAATGATGCAGACGACAGGCTTATTGGCACCATCTCGCTTGATGACCCGCTTGATGGTCAACGCCCCACCCGCAACTTGATTGAGCAACTTGAATTGTTTGCTGCGCAGGCAGCTTTCGTTCATGAAAATTTCAAACTCATTCATGTCGTTCAGCAAGAAGCCGAAGAAGCCCGCCGCGAACGTGACCGCCTCGCCCAGCTTAATCTTGTCTCCAGCGAGATTCAACGTGCTGAGGACATGACCGCTCGTCTACAAGCAACAGCCGATGGGATTCATCAAGCGGGTTGGGGTAAAGTTCAGATCACACTACGCGACCCATATCTGGAGCCGACAGCGCTTATCAGTGCCGGGTATAGCCAGGAAGAGGCTGCACGGCTAGACAAAACGCTTATCCCGGGCGGTGTTTGGCAAGACCGTTTCAACGACCTGAAGTTCCACGACTTGAAGCTCGGACAGGCCTACTACCTGCGCTACAATACGCCGTGGGTGCGCGAGAACCTGCTGAAAAATCGCACCGATATCCCCGGCGTAGCCGACGATGAATGGCACCCTGAAGACGTCCTTTACTTGCCACTGATGGGGCACGACCAGAAACGTATTATCGGACTTATTCGGATGGACGAGCCTGCGGATGGCAAACGCCCTACGCAACAGTCGCTCCAACCGATTGAATTATTCGCCCTGCAAGCGGCTGCAGCTATCGAAAACCAGCGTCTATATAGCGAAACAGTGCGCCAGGCTGACATTGAGCAACAACTTAACCAGCTCATGGAAGCTATGGCTGCCACGCTGGACCAAACTGAGATTATTCACGCGCTGGCAAAAGGGTTGCAACCGTTTGTTATCTTCACACGGATGCACCTCGCGTTGGTTGATAATGACGACCCCAACAGCTTCGAAATGGTGCGCATTGAGCTAATGCCAGACCAGAGCGTGCATATCTTCCCAGATAACCCCATTGCCATGCCGGGCACGGCGATGGGTGAGGTCTTCCAGTCTGGCAAGGCACGCGACTTTGACCTGAATAGCGAAGACGATTATCAGGGCTACACCGACCTCGAAACCTGGTACACCGAAGGTGAACGCGCTATTTTGATGGTCCCGATGGTCGCTGGTGGTGATTTTATCGGTGTGCTGCGCCTGGGTAGTGAGCTGGGGCAATCTTTCCGCTTTAACGAGCTGGACAGTGCTTCCCTGATTCAACGTATGGCAAATCTCTCGGCTGTCTCGATTCAGAACTCACGCCTGTTTAGTTCACTGGGTGAAAGCCAGTCGTTCAACCAGGCGGTTGTACAATCCATTCAGCAGGGCATCATCGTGCTTGACGATGATATGCGCATCCAGCTTGCGAACCAGTACGTCATTGAACACTATCAATGGTCCCCAGAGGCCGTGCAGCAACCGCTCTTCGAATACCGCCCTAATCTTATCGAGCCGTTGCAAGATGCTGTCCGGGGAGTACTCACCAGCGGTCAAGAAACGCAGAAACTCAACGTGTCAGTGCGCGGTGCTGCCGATGACACTGAACTAATTGTGAATTTCTATCTTTACCCCCTACGTGAGCGCGACCGCATTAATGGTGTGGTATTGCTGATTGAAGACATCACGCAACGCTCAATGCTTGAGCAAGACGTACGCCGCCGCGCAGAACAGCTTGCTGCGTTGACGGGTGTTTCCAGCAGCATGACTGAAACGTTGCAACCAGACCAGGTGGTCGAAACGGTACTCGACGCGCTCGACCAGGTGATTCCATACGACGGTGTGGTGCTGTGGTTGGAGCATGAAACCCGCGTCAGTAGCCTGCAAATTGTGGCAGCACGAGGTTTTGCTGACCCTGAAACAGCCTCGGTTGACGACTTAATCGGGCTATGGATTGATATTGACGACGCGCCATTGTTCCAGGCCATGGCTGAAAGCCGTAACGTGATCAACGTCGGCAATACCGGAGACGATCCGCAACGCTTCCCAATGGGCGAAAGTCGCGTCTATAAATGTATTCTTGCTGCACCGCTGATCTCTAAGGGCGGCATTATCGGGGTGTTGCAGATTGAAAAACGCGAGCCCCAATTTTATGACGAAAACTACGAACAACTCGCCCAGACCTTCGCCAATCAGGCGGCGGTTGCACTCAACAATGCGCGCCTGTTCTCAGAAACACAAGACCGCGCCGAGCAACTGAACCGCCAGGCCGGCCGTCTCGCACTGTTAAACCGTGTATCCAACGCTCTATCTCAATCGCTGGACATCGAAAATATTTTCGAAATCACGTTGCGCGAAACAGCACGAGCGCTGGATGTCAACGAAGCAGCCGCAATCGAAATCAAGGCAGATGATGGTATCTGCCGCGTTGTGATTGAGCATCCGCGCGGCATTGAAGAACCATCGCTGGCATTCCGCGTTGAAGATTCGGTTGTGATGCAACGTATTCGCGATAAAATGCTGCCAGTATTGATCAAAGATATTAGTGCTGAGGACGAAGAAACCCGGGCTGACCTGCGCCGTATGTTCCGCCGTGATGACATCATGAGTACCCTGTTTGTGCCAATGGTCATGAGCGGCAAAGTAATCGGCACTATGCGCCTTGACGCCGGGCCTGAAGACCCACCCCTTACCAACGAGCAATCTGAACTGGCGCAAACCATTGCCGCACAGGCGTCGATTGCAGTGCAAAACGCAAGTCTGTATGAACAGTCTTTGCAGCGTACCTATCAACTTGAAACCTTGTTCGAAGCTGGTCAAGCCACCTCTGGTGCAATTGATGTAGACGATGTAATGCGGCGTGTTGCCACGCAAATGCTGATCGCGTTGCGGGCCGACAGCACTGAAATTATGCACTGGGATCAGCTTGAAAACTGCTTGATTGTCGATGAAGCAAAAAGCTCGTGGTTGGATGAGGCGTCAACGGCGGACATCAAAGGCCTTGTCTACGACATGGTCGCGTTCCCGCTACGCCGCACAGTGCTTGAAGACCATCAAGTTTTGACCCTGCGCATTGACGATGAAGACCTGGACGCCGCCGAGCGCGAACATATGAAGGTTCACGGTGTAACGAACCGCATTCTTGTGCCACTGATCGTCAATGAAGTTGCCATTGGTATCACGCAGATTGACATCCGTGACCACACTCGCTTTATTGATGCAAATCAAGTGCGGTTGGTACGTACACTGGCGAATCAGGCAGCGGTTGCGATTGAAAACGCCCGGCTGTCAAGTGAAACCCGCATCCAGATCGAAGAACTTTACCTGATCAATGAGCTATCTAAAGCGGTTTCGAGTACCGTTGATATTGACGAATTATTTGAACAGGTAAAAACCCAACTACCGCTGCTCACGGATGCACAGTACCTTTACGTGGCGCTCTATGATGCCGAAAAAGGTGAATTAACCTTCCCCGTGGCAATTGACGATCAAATGAACACCGTTGAAATGCCACCAATGAAGCCGGGGGCTAATGACGAGTTTGGTTACATCATCCGTCGCCAGACACCACTCTTACTGGCAGGGACCGGATTAAATGACGTTCGCAAGCAATTTGGTATCTCAGAACCTATCTTCCCTGATGCGCGGAGCTTCCTCGGCGTGCCGATGATCGCTGGTGACGACTTTGTTGGTGTGCTGGCGCTGCGTGATGATATGGAGTCTCGCAAGTTCGACTTCTCTGGACAGCGCATTCTCTCTACGGTTAGCTCGCAAATTGCAGTCACGATCCAGAATGCAAAACTGTTTACACGCATTACGAATTTTGCTGATGAACTGAATGACCGTGTTGAAGAACGCACCGTCGAGCTTGCGCAAGAACAGCGCCGCCTTTCCACGCTGTATGATCTTGCATCGGAAATCTCGGCTGCGACGCTTGACCTTGACCGAGTACTAAACCGCACGCTGGAGGCTGTTTCAGCAGCAATTGGCGCAACCAGTGCGATTGTGCTGGCCATTGATGACATCTCGGATATGTTGTATGTCATTGCCCAACGTGGGCTGGATGTTGACGACGAATCTGAGCGCCTTGAACTGCGACAAAATGAAGGGCTTGCTGGCTGGGTTATCCAGAACCGCCGGAGTGTACTCATCAACGACGTGCAGAACGACCCACGCTGGATTACGATCAGCGACCGGGACCGTGGGCCACGCTCGGCAATGGCATCACTGCTGGAAAGCGCAGAAGACGTCCACGGCGTGTTGATGTTCTACAACACTGCGCCCGACGCCTTCAACAACGACCACTTGCGGCTTGTGAATGCGGCATCGCTCCAACTGGCGAACGCAATGAACAACGCCGAGCTGTATAGCCTTATTCGTGACCAGGCAGAACGTCTCGCGGCGATTCTACGCACCGAGCAGATTGAATCTACCAAAACCTCTGCTATCTTAAACTCAGTGGCTGATGGTGTGATGTATGCCAACGAAAAAGGCATCGTCCGCGTCTTTAACAACACCGCCGAGACAATTTTGGGCTTAAGCAGCGACAAAGTCCTTAACCAGCATATCCATGAACTGACCGGGATTTATGGTGGGCGTGAAAGTGGTTGGATGAGTGCCATCGAAAATTGGATGGCAGACCCGACCCAGCAATCACCAAGCGACTTTGTGGAAGTCACCCTCAAATTGGACGACGGGCGCGTCATCAATGTGCGTTTATCGCCAGTGCAAATGGGCGACCAATTCCTCGGCACGGTGTCTGTCTTCCGTGATGTGACCCGTGAAGTCGAAGTGGACCGCCTCAAGAGCGAATTTGTGGCGACCGTTTCTCATGAATTGCGCACCCCGATGACCAGCATTAAGGGCTATGCAGACCTGTTGTTGCTTGGTGCGGCTGGCGAGATGAGCGAGGCCCAGCAACGATTCTTGCAAACAATCAAGCAAAACGCTGACCGCCTTAGCATTCTTGTAAATGACTTGCTTGAAGTATCACGCATCGACCAGGGTCAAATGCAGCTTCGGTTCTCGCCAATCGACGTTGCCGAAGTTGTGCAAAATGTATGCGCACACCTGGCTGGCCGCATCAAAGAAGGTCACAAGAATATTGAGATAAAAGCAGATGTTGCTGATGATCTGCCACCAATTCTTGGGGACTTTGACCGTGTTATTCAAATTTTACAAAACATCGCCGACAACGCTTTCAACTATAGCCCAGACAACGGCAGTATCTTTATCGGGGCGCAGTATAGCCCGACTAATGAAAGCGTTACGCTATCCATCCGTGATGAGGGGATTGGTATCCCAGAAGCCATTCATGGTCGTATCTTTGAGCGCTTCTTCCGGGGTGACGAACACAGCGAACTGGTGATGGACACACCCGGGACAGGACTGGGACTTGCAATCGTTAAGGAACTGGTTACGATGCATAATGGTGAGATATGGTTTGAAAGCGAACTCAATGAAGGCACCACGTTCTTTATTGAGTTGCCTACCGATGATGCATCGAAAAATGAACCTGAATCCGACGATGCTTAACACAAACGGAGCATAAAATGGCTAGAATTTTGATTGCTGAGGACGAGCGCGACATCCGTGAACTGATTGAGTTCACCTTGCAGTTCGCTGGTCATGAAGTTTTCAAAGCAAGTAATGGTGCCGAAGCTGTTGAAATGGCACCACAGGTGATGCCAGATTTAATCATGATGGATGTGCGAATGCCGAAAATGACAGGCTACGAAGCCTGCCGCGAAATCAAACAAATGGATACCATTAAGCACATCCCGGTGGTCTTTTTGTCGGCAAAGGGCCAGGAATCTGAAATCGACACCGGGTTAGAGGCTGGGGCCTATGAATATATTCTGAAACCCTTTGCTCCAGACCAGCTCACCCAACGCATCAGCGAAGTGCTAACCAAATTCGATATTGAGTAGAGTGACCTGACGGATGAGCGCAATCACAGTCAATGGCGACCTCGTACACTATGAGGTACTCGGGCGAGGTCGTCCGGTCATATTGTTACATAGCTGGCTTGGTTCATGGCGATACTGGATCCCAACCATGCAACAGCTAAGCGTTAAATATCGCATTTATGCGCTGGATTTGTGGGGCTTTGGCGATTCGGGTAAGAACAAACAATACTATAATATTGATGGTCAGGCAGAATTGCTCGAACAGTTTCTGGAACGCATGGGGATTCCAAAGGCGGTTTTTGTAGGGCATGGCCTCGGTGGTGCAGTCGCCGCACATTTCGCCACTCGACCAAACTGTGCCCAGATCATACACCGCATGATGACCATTGCAACCCCTGTCTTTGGTAGTGGGTATCGGGCGAGTTCATCGGTCGAACTCAAGAATGCAGAAACCTCACAAAAACCCGCTCAAACCGGGAATAATGCGCCACAATCGCCTGTTTTTGGTGTGCAAACGTCCAGTGACGATTCACCGACTGTACCGCGCATTTCCAGTGCAGACCGCAACCGCCTTGCGCAAGCGGCTCAGGCTGCCGCGACAAACGCCACAGACGGCGACACTAGCACAGGCACTAATCCGTTTGCTGCCATTGTGGGGCGTACCAAACCACAAATATTGTTGAGTCGCAATGTAGATACTTCATCCAGTGATTTCGAGAAACTCAAAACCGAAGTCGATAAAGCAGACGAAGCGGCCATCAAAACCAGTGCTGAGTCTCTGAGTCAGTACAATCCGCTGCGTAACTTGCTCAAAATAGCATCGCCAACCCTGACGGTTTATGGCGAAAATGATACCCTTGTGCCACCCCCCGGGGAAGATATTTCCAATTCACTATCCAGCCAGCCGCAGATCAAGCTGCTTGTGCTAGACAACCTGCGCCACTACCCAATGCTTGAAGATACCTCGCGCTTTATTCGGCTCTTGAAAGAATTTTTAGAAGCCCCAGATTTGCAACAACTGCAAATGAAGGACGAATGGAAACGGCGAATGCGCTAGTTATATCGGTATTGACACCGTTTTTCGCCTCCTATACACTCATTCTAGTTCGACCCGGGCCCCGTGTTCTGGAGGCCATCGAACCTGGTCAGGACCGAAAGGTAGCAGCCATAAGGTGCGCACTTCGGGTTCGCGGCGATCACCTGGGTCGGGCTTACCAGACTGAGTAAACCATCATGTCACTCAAATTCCCTCGCGTTCCATTACGTTATCAATTGTTGTTGATGCTATTCCTGATCCTCGTCATTTCTGCTGGCATTTTTACCTATCAACAATCACAAACCACCATCAAAGTTGACGTCAATGGTACTGTGTACACGATTGAAACAAGCGCAACAACAGTCGGTGGAGCCTTACGTGAGGCTGATATTTATCTCGATGATGCCGACCGCGTTCAGCCTGAACTTGAAACGCCAGTAACCGCCGATATGACAATCACCATTCAGCGTGCCCACCAACTTGTGCTGGACATTGGTGGCAACATTCAACGCATTTACACGCATGCCAACTCTCCGAATGCGATTCTGGCAGAGCAAGCGATCGAACTCAACCCGACCGATCAGCTATTCGTGAATTATCTACCCCATAGCGCAACAACTACACTCGACGACATCACGCAGTTACGACACTTGCGCATTGTTCGGGGTAAATCTTTTACGATTACCATTGACGGCACTGTTGCAGCGACTGGCAATTCTACTGCACAGACTGTAGGCGAACTGCTGGCTGAACAAAATATTGACCTCTATCTAGCCGACCGTATTGAACCGCCGCCGTTGGCTTTTTTGCGCCACGATCAAACCATCAGTGTCAACCGTTCGGCCCCGGTTCAAATTGAGGTCGATGGCCGCGTGCTGAATACACGAGCCGTTGGCCATACTATCAATACTGTGTTGACGGCTATTGGGCTACCACTTTCCGGGCAAGACTACACCATTCCCGATGCAAGCACCCCTTTTGAATCTGGTATGACCATTCGCATCATTCGTGTACTGGAACAAGTCGAACGTCAGCAGGAACCGATTCCGTTTGATACCATTACAATTCCAGACCCAACCCTGCCAACAGGGACAACGACTGTTGTACAACAGGGTAAACCCGGTCTGCGTGAAACTGCGTTGCGTATTCGGCAGGAAGATGGGTATGTCGTCAGTCGACGCACGCAGGTGCCGTGGGTCATTGTGCCGCCGATCAATGAAATTATCGCCTATGGCGTGGGGGAGGAATAGCCTGTGCCATCTCCAAAGGCTTTGCTGGACGCACACGGTATCACCCCCAAAAAAAGCCTGGGGCAAAACTACCTGCACGACGCCAACATCTTAGAACAGATTGTCCAGCACGCCGACATCGCGCCACACACAACCGTACTGGAAATTGGCCCGGGGCTAGGGGCGCTATCTGTACCACTGGCAAAAGCTGCTGCACACCTCATTCTGGTAGAAACCGATACACGCATTCGCCCCATTCTGGAAGACCAGTTGCAGGATTTTGTGAACGTAACGGTCATCTGGCAAGATTTCATGGACGTTGCTCTTAAAGACCTCGTCAGCGATGCCCCCTACGTTGTGGCCGCGAACCTGCCTTACTACATCACGAGTGCTATTCTGCGCAAGCTGCTAGAAGCTGCAAACCGCCCACAACGCATCGTAGTCACCGTACAAAGGGAGGTTGCAGAACGCATCGTTGCCCAGCCGGGAAACATGAGTTTACTGAGCGTTGCAGTGCAATTCTATGGCGCGGCTGAAATTGTAATGCGACTGAATCCGGGCGTCTTTTGGCCAAAGCCGGACGTTGCATCGGCTGTGGTACGCATTGATTGCTATCCGTCCTCTGAACTGCGTATTCCGGCCGCTCAACATGCTGATTTTTTCAACCTTGTACGGGCTGGTTTTGGTCAGAAGCGTAAGCAACTCAAGAACGCTATCGGCAAAGGCACCGCCTACAGCAATGAGCAGATTATCCATGCTTTTGAACAGGCCGCGCTTGACCCACGCCGCCGTGCTGAAACGCTTTCATTGGATGAATGGCAACAACTGTACGTTGCGTTTAGGGAACAGTAGCTCGCCGTATTCCCTGCGCAACAGCTTGTACCTCGGCTGCTTCGCGACCGTCCAGCGGCGCAACCACCACAGAAAACCATTGGCTTTCCCCGGCAGCTAATGCATTCTCTATGTGCAACACACGAAACCCGGTAACGACCTCAGCATCATCAAAAAGCGTGACCACGATACGTATTGTGGTCAGGGTGTCTTCGGTGGTGTTGCGCAGCATCCCCATCACCTGATAGTCATTCCCACGCCACCGAACTGTAAGCTGTTCGATCTCTGGTAGTATCAGTATATCCTCATTGAAGGCAACAATCTCCTCAGTCAGGCGTTCAAGCTGTGTCATGAGCGTTGTCACAGGGCGACGGGTATCGGGAAAAATCAACCGATACGGTATCCTAACGCCGGGAGGCACAATATCCAGCGCCGCTGCAAGTGGTTGTTCATCCAGCAGAATTTGCGAGGTGCCAAGTTGTTCATAGAGCTTCACTGTTGCCTGAAACACGTAATAAGGTCGCTCGCTGAGGTTGCGTAGCGTTCCCAGACAAATCACGCTGTCAGCCAATGTCGCAAAACAGCGTGGTGTAGATGCCTGGAGCGGTGGCAAAGGTTCATTAGTCACAAGGCGGCTTGTAGCGGGCGTTTCTCGGGATGGTGGGCTTGTCAGTGTAGCACTCACTGTCGGGGAAAAGCTGTCAATCGGCGTCAGATGGTCGGGGTCAGCGGTTTGCGTTGGTGAGCCGGCCTGGGTACAGGCGGTCACTAACACACCGACACAACAAAGTAGCCACCGCAATCCCCAGCGAAATATGCGCATACGAATCCTTCTGGCTGCCGCATAAAGCTAAACGCTCGTATTATAGCCTATGATGCTTATGGAAACACTACGCTAACTATAGAATAGCTGTGCTAAAATATATGTGGTGTATTCAAGTCGGCCGGGCAGTCGCGCTATTGCCAGCGTTATAGTGAGGAAAGTCCGTGCTTCATAGGGGACAGTGCTGGCTAACAGCCAGGCGGAGTGATCCGACGGAAAGTGCCACAGAGATGTAAATTGCCCCTGTAGTGGGCGAGGGTGAAACGGTGCGGTAAGAGCGCACCAGCACTGGTGGTGACATCAGTGGCTTGGTAAACCCCACTGGAAGCAAGACCAAACAGAGGCCAGGTGCGCCCCGTGCCGTAATGAGCTTCGGGTAGGTCGCGTCGAGGTGTCGAGTAATCGGCATCCCAGATAAATGACTGCCACCCCTTGTTGGGTACAGAACACGGCTTATAGGCCGGCTTGGATAGCCACCACGCTGCTATGGAAACGCCATAGCCTGCACAATCAGCCCCGCAAAGTCAAGCGGAACCATTTGAAACCAGGTTTTGCCCGGCTTTAAATAGAGCCGCTCGGCCATGGTATCGTCGCGCCAAAAAGTGAGCATCTGCTCGTCGTTCCACCGATGCCACCAACCGTCATAGCGTAAGCCATCACGAAACAAAGTCACCGGACCCAGTGACCAGATTTGCAGTTCAAAGGCATAATTGACTTCACCAGCCCATTCACTGGACACAACCGTATAATCGTCTTGATGATGGGCCCAAACAATAACAACATTTTCAACTGCAATCTGCTCACCATTAAGTGCATCATGGTGGGCATCGCCGTCGGTCCAGCGGTGATATTGCTGTGTGCCGAAGTCATAGCGCCATTCTGCAACCGTTGCGCCATAGTCAAGCAACAGTCGGTCTGCGGAACTGAGGGCATTGGGTGGCAGGCCTATCGAAAACGCCAGACCACTTAAATCGCCCACTTCATTAACCCCATCTACCGCCGCTTGCCGCCAAATCTCTGACGGGGAGACAAAGAGGTTATGCGGAAGTTCAATGCTGGGGTCACGAAAGAACAACGGCTCACCAGCATTGACATATAACCGCTCAGCAAATGGCGACATGCGCAGCCGTTGCATCGTTGGCCCATTTGCACCCGAAAAGGCAAACAGCGCTTCTGTCATCAACGGAATTTGCAGATCAATCAGCCGCGCACTGCGCACCGACCCAATATAAGGCGGGCTTTCTGCATAGAATACGGCTGTGAAGCGTGTCAGGCCTGCTTCGACATAATGCTCAAACACCATATCTGCCATGCTCAGCCCTGCTTGAGGACGCACAAGGTCTGGTGCATTACTGATCTTGACTGCCAGTGGACGTCTGGCCAACGTTGAGGGGTCAGCCACCATCTGTCCAGTGAGTGGGTTAACGCCTGCACCAAACCCATCGACACCGATTGAACCCGGAAGTGGTGTTGCGGTTGGTGCCCCCGGTGTTGGCGACGCAACGGTACTTGAAAATGTCGCCGATGAGGGTCTTGCCAACAGCAGCACCCCCAGCAATGCAAACACCCCCGAACACACCCAAAACAGTATCGTTCTTGCACGCAATGTTGATTTCTTCTTTTCACTTGAGGTGCAGGATCTTCCTATCATTGTAGGCGATTTTTGCAGCGTGTTCTCGGCGTTTAAGCAATGCTGTAGCGACATCAGACGCTTCTTGCTATAGTTGTGGCATTCATTGCAGCCGGGGAACAACTGCTATGTTGCAACACTCCCCGTTTTATATAGAGTACATTTAGCAAAAAATCTTCATTAGACAGTTAAAAGAGAGGCTACGTTGATGCCAGACGTCAAGTTTGATCGTTACTATCGCTATGATGCGTTAAGCACTATTTTACAGGGATTTGCTGACGAGTATCCGGGGCTCGTCAAGCTGCAAAGCCTCGGTAAAAGCCATGAGTTACGCGACATCTGGCTGGTCACGGTAACAAATTTTGCAAGCGGTCCTGACCATGAAAAGCCTGCGCTTTGGGCCGACGGCAACATCCATGCATCTGAAGTGTCACCGTCTAGTGCCTGTTTATACCTTATCCATAAACTCGTTACTGCTTATGAAACTGACGATGAGATAGAGTATCTACTCAACACGCGGGCTTTTTACATCTGTCCGCGTGTGAACCCGGATGGTGCTGAGCTGGCGTTGGCAGACAAACCGCGCATCATTCGTTCCAGCACACGCCCCTACCCATACAACGACGAACCGCTTGCAGGGCTGCAATGGGAAGATATTGATGGCGACGGACGAATGCTTCAAATGCGGGTTCCGGACCCCAACGGGCCATGGAAGAAACACCCCGATGATCCACGCTTGATGGTGCGTCGTGACCCAACCGAACGCGAGGGCGAGTTCTATCGCATTTTGCCAGAAGGTACATTACTGAATTTTGATGGTTATACCATCCAGGCACGGCCCATTAAGGAAGGCCTGGACCTGAACCGCAACTTTCCAGCGGAATGGCGGCAAGAACACGAACAGTCTGGCGCAGGCTCATTCCCGGGCTCAGAACCGGAAACCTATGCGATTATGCGTTTTATTGCCGACCACAAAAATATTACGGGTGGTATCAGCTTTCATACCTTCAGCGGCGTGCTGTTGCGTCCGTTCAGTGGCAAACCTGACGATAAATTCCCGGCTGAAGACCTATGGACTTATCAGAAAATTGGGCAAAAAGGCACCGATTTAACCGGCTATCCCAATGTCTCGGTGTATCATGACTTCTTGTATCATCCAAATGAATACACCTATGGTGACTTCGATGGCTGGTTGTACGAACATGTCGGCGTATTCGGTTGGACGGTTGAAATCTGGAGCGCACGTCAGCAAGCCGGACTGAAAGATTATAAATTTATTGACTGGTACCGCGAACACGACATTGAAGATGACTTGAAGCTGCTCAAGTGGAACGACGAGGTGATGGAAGGCAAAGCCTACATTGACTGGTATTCCTTCGAACACCCACAACTTGGCGAGGTTGAGCTGGGTGGCTGGGACATGCTCTATGCCTGGCGTAACCCACCACCACACTTATTAGAAAAAGAAATCGCACCGCTCGCAGACTGGGCCATCTGGCACCTGCAAATTTCACCACGCCTCGAATTGCTGGATGTCGCGTTGTATCGTCTGGGGAACGATCATTTTCAAGTGCGGTTGGTGGTACAAAACACGGGTTGGCTGCCGACCTACGTTACTAAACATGCCGCCAAAACCAAGCGGACACGCGGTGTAATCTACGAAATTGAACTGCCAGAAGGGGCCGTGTTGAAGTCTGGCCAGGCTCGCGAAATGTTAGGTGAACTCGAAGGTCGTGCTTACACACCCTCTACACTGACCCCCTGGACAGGTGGTTATACAAGCGACCGCACCAAGTTTGAATGGGTGGTCTATGCACCGCAGGGTGGCGAAGCGACACTGACAGCTCACCATGACCGTGCTGGCTACGTTCGCACGACCATTACCCTGGCTTGACAGCAGCCTAAACCATCTAGACTTCAAGTATTGTTTGTTCACAAACAGGCAGTGGGTTACTCTGTGTCGGGTTGTGTGTCGTCAGGTGCCTTGTCAAAACGCCCGAGGATTTCACGAAAGGCTTCGACGAGGAAGACGGTATCCGCTTTTTCAAGCTCCTGCGTAGCAATATGACGCATCGCTTGCAGCACCTCGTCTTCTGTAAGAATCCCTTTCTGAATCAATAAACGGGCGACAGCACGTGCGATAATCAAAGCATCAACACCACGGGCACCGAGACTGGTTAGCCCACCGAAAAAATCACCGACAATTTCCTGCGTATTGCGTGGATCGGACATTGAATGCAGTTACCTTCGCATTACGTTTACAAATTTAGTCCGTTGATTGTGTCGCAAAATTGCAAGAAATGCCACGAATTTTTGAGTCCAATAGACTATGTAAGGTGAGCTTACGACACTGTTCGGTTGAGTACACCCGTGTCGTGGAATAGACATTACCATGCAAGCATCCTATACCAATGCATTACAAGGCATTCAGCTCGCGCAACAAGGCAAGCGGCACGAAGCGCTGAGTTATTTACGAATTGCTGTTCAAACAGACACACCCCACGCTGAGGTCTGGCTGTGGTTGGCGCACGTTACCCCGTTGCGCGAAGAATATGAGCATTGTGTGCAACAAGCGCTGGCGCTGGCCCCTGCACATGCTACTGCTTACCAGATGCTGGCGATGTTGCGCGATGCTTCTACCAACCAGCCGCCCCTTGTATCAATTACCGAGCCTCCACCATCAACGCAAAACACGGTTGTAGACGACCGCCTTATCCGTGCGATGCAGCGCAAACGCCGTATTCGCAGGCAACGTCAGTTATTGTTTTCTATCGTGGCCATCTGTGGGGTTCTGGCACTCGCTGCGGCTGCCGGGTTGGGGATGCAAGATATGTTCTTAGAAGATACTTCATCGACTTCTACCCCCTCAACATATCGCTCACTTGAGGTTACTGTAACGCCGACCAATCGGACGTTCAGCAGTGCGTTTACAATGCAATTGCCGACCACATGGCTCTTTGCCGACCGCACGAGTTCAGCGTGGCAAGCCGCATTAGCGCGTGACGATGTTTCTGACTCAACCAGAACCACATGGCAACAATTTGAAACCGACCTTGCATCCTTAGAAATCAACCCTGCTGACGATAGCGTGCAGCCGCCGTTGACCATTATAGAAACAGACCCCAGCGCAATAGGTTCAGGTAGCCCGGCCCGGTTACAACTGGTGCGGCTTGGGGCACCGTATGCCAGCATGGATAACACGGGGTGTGCTGGTATCCGCCAATTGGCAGATGATCCACCCACTCTGCTGAATAATCCCGGTGGTGACACAGTGCTTGAGCAAGTACAAGCAGCGGTGGTACAACAAAGCACTGAACATTGTCTGTTTTACACCCACTATTTGCTAGAAAATACCAGCAGCGGTGCAGTACTTCATCGGTATATTCTGTACGTGCCGGCCGGGGAAACGCTCCTAGCAGAATGGCACCTAACCATCACAACCGAAACAGTCGATCAATACACGCCAGTCATTGAGCAACTCTTGCAGACCATACGGTCTTCATAGAAAAAACCAACCTTTTTATAACTCTACGGCGTTTTTGGTATTCGCTAATAGGCGTATTGACGCGCTAAATGTTGTTTCTTCAAAGGCTTCTGGGCAAATAAACCTAACTATAACTTATATTGGTACTCTGGTATGGTTCGCCTCCTTCCATAGAACACGTATGCTAGAAAGGGTTATACCTTGCATCGGTAATCAGAGGGATCGATATGTATACCCAGAATGAAATCCTTTTTCCCCATAGCGCAATTAGCGCACTGCGCAATGCCCGTGGTCCAAAATGGCAGGCACTTGTCGAAGATGTACTCCGTGTAGATGAAACACATGAGCGCAGCCTGGCATTTATGCTCATGATGATTAACCTCAACGGATGCTTGGAATGCGAAACCGATAGCTATCGTGCAATGCGGGGCTGCCAGCTTTGTGCGCTACAAACTTTGCGTCGTTACAAAGGCACTGATGAATCTCTGCTCGAAAAATTTGACCTATCACTGGTAAAGGTACGCGAAATGCTGGATGAAGGTCATCCGGTAGGAATCTCGCCACGCACAAATACTGAATACGTCTAAAACTAGTGACTTTATCGGCGTAGCAAGAGTTTTATCAACATTTAGAAACACAGCTTAACGCCTTTACATCGCCACATAATTTGTCCCGCAATGCAAGTCTGACTGGAGGCTTGCATTTGTGCTTAAAGGCCAGAAACTAACCATTTAGCGACTGAAACCCAACATGGCTCAATCAAATTTGCACCACCCCCAACCTGACTGGGAATCTTTAAACGAATTCAATTTTTTGCTGTATCGGCGGACGGTTGACGGCCTCAATGCAGCCTTGTCTGCACTGGATGTTGCAGCGATGTCAGATAAGAACGGGTTGCCGCCAGAATGGTGGTATGCACGCAGCCGTGACAAAATTGAAGCTGTGTTGAACCTCTCGATGGCGTGGTCGTGGTTGATTCAATACAAGGTTGGCATTGAGCTGACCCAACAGGTGATTCGGCCTTTTGACCTGCAAGACATGCTCGACTGGTTGACAACCAATCTACAACTTCGCCCAGCACTGTATTACGACCAGAAGCGTACATTGCTCGGCAACCAACACAGCATTCAAGAAGCGATCATCATGTTGCATAGTGTTGGCGGGACACTTGGGCGCGTTACACTGAGAATCGTTCCTGAAACAACAACCGTCACCGTCGCAATCATTGTCACACGGGTTCGCAACCAGCCTCCCATACACGATGCCAATGAACTACTCTCCCGCTTTGGTACCCATTGGCGCGAACGTTCGATTGCCTTTGAACTACGGACGGCCATTGATTTTCTGGAAATGAATAAGCTGATGCTTCGAACTCAAGATGATGGCCATGTGTTGAGATTACAGTTTGCCATTCCTGTCCAGCAAGCTCAACAACGCCCCAAACCCATCACGCCACTTACCCACAATGAACCAGTCACCACACAACCGCCTGCGCGCGTGCTACAACGACAGCACTGGCACCTCCCTGCAATCTCCCATCGGGTAGACGCCTTGCTATTGCGAAATCGACCCAACCGCCTCATCCAACCTGTTCCCCATAGCCCAGAACGGCCTGGGGGGTGGCATAAACCGACGCCACGCCGTAAACTGCAAGTAACGGTTTCGCAGACACCAGTGGTTTTACCCCATCCTTACACTGCTCGCTCTGAGTCTGAACCGCCAGACGACCCACCGACTGAAGTTGAAGAAACAGGCGGACAAGAACCACAAGATAAGCTATATCCGAAAGGATCAGCGCATGACGGCCAAAAATAAGTCCGACAGCTACCAGGACATCAATTGGGTTTCGCTGGAAACCGTTCGCCAGCACTTATTTTCACGGTTACGAACCCCGCTGCAAAAAGCGATAGAATTAACCCGCCAATCACCAGCGCGGGCCGTATGCCAGCTACAACGTGCGCAGAACACCCTTGATGCATGGGCAGCACTTATCCGCTGGAAACAAGACCCCGCCAGCATTGCTGATGAGTTCGAGTCTATTGACCTCCGTCAACTGCCAGACTGGGTAAGTAAAGAAATTCAACGACAGGCGAGCTTTTCGTATGAGCAGAGCCGGCAACTTTTTGTGCATCCGGCTACGTTTTACGAAGGGATCTTACAACTGATTCAGATTGCGCGTAGTTGTGGCAAGATTAATCAAATCATGGTGAATGATGCCTCTGCACCACGAGCGGGCGTCTGGTTCCGAATTGTTTTTGTGCCGCAGAATGATGACCAATTTCAGAGTAAGCTATCGATCATGGATACCCTCACCGAACGCTATGGCGCAGACATTCCATTGCAATTTGCCCTGATCGCTGACTTGCTTGAGTTGAATCATACGCGCTTTAGCCTACAAAATAACACGCGCACAGGGCACCAAGCCTTTGCTGTTGCCATCAATGATGGTCCTGTTGACACACCTGTAAAAAGCCCAGAAGGTTCAGCACAATCGACTTCCTCTACAGAAGCCGAGCCACAACAGCCGGCCGTCCAATCTAAGCCAAGAGCTATTGAACACACCACGGCAGCAACATCGCTAACAGTCGTGACATCTGCTGAAGCCAGCACTACACCGACCCCACCAGCACCTAGCGCCGCAAAACCGCAGCCACTAGCAGAAAAGCCCCAAAAAGACACCACTCCCAGGCCCGTTAAAGCCGCACAAGCAGATAAACACCCTACGCCGCCGATTGTTGAACCTGTGCAAGATGAAGAGTCTACCAATCCGCTACCCACCGTGAAACTGGTCGAAAAAGCCGAAGAAATTGATGAAACGGATGACTTACTAGCACAGGTGCAAGACATTTTGCTGGACTACATTGGCACCGCTGATTTGCTGAACCGGGCCAGTGAGATTGTCGCGAAGATTTATAACATTATTGAAACAGAGCGCCAGCAATCTAATGGTACTGGTAGTAATGATGTGCTTGACCAACCACGGCTGCAACAACTCTACGCCATTCTGAACGCCAGACCTGCGTCACCAGATGACAAGAAACCGTCTGAACTCAGCAACGATGACACACGCGATATTCTCGCCGCAATCCAGGGATTGTTGATGCAACCGGTTTCAGACATTGCACCCGCATCTCCATCAGCAACAACCACAAGCGCTGCCGAACATGCACAGGAATCTCAGGAACAACCCGAGCAACCTGTAACCCAGCTTGAGGCCGCCGCTGATGAGCCTGCTCAGGACCCCAGCGTCAGCCAAAATGCCGAGCCTTCTGGGAAATGACACACCACTTCCCCCGGCTAGAAACCGATCTGAAACGCATCGCAGCGCTTACACAGCAAAAACAGAATGATTACGCTGCGTTTCGCTACTATATCGAACTGGATGAACGTGAAGACGCTGAGTTAGACAAGCTAGTTACAGAGATGGCTGCTCCTGTGGTTGCTGCAATCGACTGCACCCAATGCGCCAACTGTTGCCGGAATCTACAGGTGTTCCTAACACCGCATGATGCTGCACGCCTTGCAAAAGGGCTGGGTTGTAGTGTCGCTGCGCTTGAACACGATATTATCGACCGTAAACAAGCAGTCGCATACGAAGAATGGGGCGCTATCCGGCAACAACCCTGTCCGTTCTTGAAGGGCAAATTATGTAGCATCTACCCGCACCGCCCAGAAAGTTGCCGCCTTTATCCGGTGTTTACACCCGATTTTCGATGGACACTAGAAGACCTGTTTGGAGGCATCGGATTGTGTCCGATTATTTATAACGTGGTTGAGCGTCTAAAGGTTGTCCTCAAGTGGTGAGCAACACGCCACAACAACAGCGTTGAACATATCAATGAACGCTTGCCGGGGTACGCGCAGGTTGATCCCTCGTTGGCCAGCGCTCATATAAATCTCGCCAAATTGGGTGGCCGTTGCTTCGACATAGACGGGCCAGTTTTTGGCGGTGAGTGCCAGCGCAGAAATGCCCCCTGTTTGCAACCCGGTCAACTGCTCTGCCTCATCATGCCCGGCCATAATCAGTTTTTTCTCACCAACCGCAGCCGCCAGCAGTTTCAGGTTCAGCGCACAATTCCCAGAAACCAGTACGAGTAGCGGCGCTTTTGCAGTCGTGAGTACCACTAAGGTTTTGAAAATCTGCGCAGGGGGAATGCCTAACACACCCGCAACATCCTGTGCGTTGTGCAAGCTGTCGTCAAATTCATAAGTGGTATATGGAATGTCGCGTTGTTCTAGCCAGCGCATTGCATTGAGTTTTTTGCGCTTCGCCATAAGGGTTACTTACGGTATCCTTCGGCAACTTCTTGTAAAAACTGCTCTTCCCCAATCAAGCACCGATAGAGATAGTTCAACTCATCCAGTGAGGGGGCCCAGCAAGCGGGCTGATGTACCAGATGGCGTGCAACCCAGTACGTATGGCTCAGCATCTGGTTATTGAGCGTTTCTAACTCGGAGGCGGTGGTAACCTGTTCAATGCGACGCGCCAGGCCCCGGCTACTGTATGCACCGTTTTCGAAGTCGCGAATGGCAGCCGCGAATTCTTCTGCCAGGGCTGCACTTCTTGCCTGTGTGTTCATAGTTATCTACTCCGAACGGATAATAGGTTGTTGCATTTAGTTCTATTGTGCGTGCTTTTTTTTCTTCTGCCAAGTCGGTTTTTGACTTTGCGAAAAACTTCACTAAAGTGTTATAATGGTATTAATTCATCACAAACATCTGGTGATGCCATAGACACTGTAGAAGCATTGAGGAGGCTTCAGCTACATGGCAACCCTCGTAACAACTATTACAGAAACGCTGCGTTATCGCGGCAAACTTGGTCAATATAGCTGGGCACTGCATCGCCTTGCAGGGCTGGGCGTATTATTGTTTTTGGTCATTCATGTCATTGATACTTCGTGGGCAGCGTTTTACCCTTCGCTGTATGAAAAAGCAATCAGTGAATACCAGCATCCATTGTTCACCATTGGCGAGTTCGGACTTGTCGCCTGTGTTGTGTACCATGCGTTTAACGGCCTACGCATTATATACTTTGACTATCGGCCGCATCTGTGGCACTTGCAACAACAAGCTGCACTGGCTGTGTTTGTTGTAACGGCTCTGGTGTTAATTCCGACCTTTGCAGTTATGGGTATACATGTGATCGACTTCTGGGAGCGGCCAGCCGATGAACGTCAGGTTGCCTCTTTCACCGAATTGATCGGCACACAAGCACAGTTCTTACTGGGCTTCATTGTCATCATCGGTATAGCGGTGGCGTTGTCGTTTGGGTACTCACTGATTGAACGGGAAGAGCGCAACGTCCGTGTGCAGCGTCAACGTCCGAGCCAGGTTGACGCCTGGTTGTGGTCGTTCATGCGTTGGAGTGGTGTGTTGATTGTGCCGCTTGTCTTCGGTCATCTGGCCATGATTCACTTGATCGGCAGCGTGTTTGAAATTAACACCGTAGACGCCCATGTCGTCGGCACAACCGCGGTCAATGATAGCGGGCTGGCGGTTGAATTTGTCGGTGAACGCTGGGATCATCTGTTAGCAGGTGTGGCGGTCTGGCGCATTTACGACGGGCTGCTACTGGCGCTGGTGGTCGTACACGGCTTCAATGGGTTACGCTATGTCGTCAATGACTACACCCACAACAAGATTCTCAACCGTGCCTTTAACTGGATCATCATCTTCGGTGGTGCCGCGCTGATTATCCTCGGCATGGCAGCCTTGATCGCAGGTGTTGACGAAACCGCTTACCGTATCGCTGAAGATATGGTACAGATAGAACCCGCCCCACAGACAACCTCACCTTTTGGTGGATAGCATAACGGTATAACAACGAGGAGACGTATTGTAATGAAAAACATGGAAGTACATCATCATCAATTTGACGCAATTGTGGTTGGTGGTGGCGGTGCCGGGTTAATGGCGGCCCTGTATGCCAGCCGCAGCGTCCGCACTGCTGTCATTAGTAAACTCTACCCCACTCGCAGCCATACCGGGACTGCGCAGGGCGGGATTGGTGCCGCGCTTGGCAACCTCGAAGAAGACCGCTGGGACTGGCACGCCTTCGACACGATCAAAGGTGGCGACTATCTTTCTGACCAGAACGCCGCCAAAGTGCTGGCCCAGGAAGCAATTGAAGCAGTGATTGAACTTGAATGGATGGGTCTGCCCTTCGACCGCAACGAAAACGGCACCATCTCACAACGCCGCTTTGGGGGCCACACTAACAACGAAACCAATAAACCCGTGCGCCGGGCCTGCCACTCCGCAGACCGCACCGGGCATATGATCCTGCAAACGCTCTACCAGAACTGCATCAAAGAAAACGTGAAATTCTTTGACGAATACCACGTTGTAGACCTGATTATGAACGACAACAAGGCCGTAGGTGTGATCGCGGTTTGCATTGACACCGGCGAATTGCATATCTTCCATGCAAAGGCGATTACGCTGGCAACTGGCGGTTGGGGCCGGCTCTGGGAAACCACCAGCAACGCCCACAGCCTGACGGGTGATGGCCCCGCGATTACCTGGCGCAACGGTATCCCGCTTGAAGACATGGAGTTCTACCAGTTCCACCCCACCGGGCTCTATCCACTCGGCGTGCTGATTACGGAAGGTGTGCGCGGCGAGGGCGGGGTCCTGATCAATGAACGCGGTGAACGCTTCATGGAACGCTATGCCCCCTCAATCAAAGATTTAGCCAGCCGTGATGTCGTCAGCCGGGCCATCTATATGGAAGTCCAGGAAAAACGCGGCATCAAAGGCAAACCCTACGTACACCTCGACGTGCGGCCGGACATGGTTAACCGTTACCTGGCTGAAGCTGGCGAAGAGCGCCGCATTGACGAGCAATATGTGCTGACCAAGTTGCCCGACATCCTCGACTTCTGCCGCACCTATGCCGGCGTAGACCCGGTTAAAGACCCGATTCCGGTGGCCCCCACCGCACACTATGCAATGGGCGGCGTGCCCACAGACATTAACGCTCGTGTTATCTGGGATGGGGCTGAAACCCCGGTTCACGGACTATACGCTGCTGGTGAAGTTGCCTGCGTAAGCGTCCACGGCGCGAATCGACTGGGTACCAACAGCCTGACCGACTTAATTGTGTTTGGGCGCAAAGCCGGGCAACAAATGGCCGAGTTCTGCAAAGGTGCAGACTTTGTACCAATGCCCAGCAACCCCACCGACAAGGTAGAGCAAGAAATTGAACGCATCCGCAGCGCCAACGGCAAAACCCGTGCGGCTGAACTGAACAAGTTGATGCGCGACGAAATGATGGCCAAGGTTGGTGTGTTCCGTGTGGAAGGTATGATTCAGGAAGCCGTGGATACCATTCGCGAACTACGGGAACGGTATCGCACCGACTTGATGATTGACGACCGGGGCTATCGCTTCAACACAGACTTACTTGAAGCGTGGGAACTCGGCGCAATGCTCGACATGGCCGAAGTCACTGCTATCAGTGCGCTTGAACGCAAGGAAAGCCGTGGCGCACACAGCCGCGACGACTATCAAGATCGCGACGACGAGCAATACCTTGCGCACACAATGGCCTACCCAACCGCTGACGGTGGTGTTGAGGTTAAATACGACCGTCCGGTTGACCTCTCGCTTGGCCACCAGCCCAAAGAACGTGTTTACTAGAGAGAGTGGAACGCAATCATGAAAGTACAACTCCGCATCCGTCGCTATAATCCAGAAGTTGATCAAAAACCCTATTGGGGTGAGTACGAACTCAACGATGTTGAGCCGACCGATACCGTGCTTGAGCTACTACACCGCGTTAAATGGGAAATGGACGGTACATTGACGCTGCGCCGTTCGTGCGCGCACGGGGTCTGTGGTTCAGACGCCATGCGTATCAACGGTGTCAACAAATTGGCGTGTAAGGCTCTGATGCAAACGCTGAACACCGACCGCCCCATTCAAATAGAGCCTATCTTGGGGCTGAACGTCATCAAAGACCTGGTGGTAGACTTCGAACCCTTCTTCGACCACTATCGCTCAGTGATGCCGTATTTCGTACCAAACAGCCCGATTCCGCAGGACGGACGTGAACGTCGCCAGTCACCAGAAGATCGTGAACGCTTTGATGACACCACAAAATGCATCCTGTGTGCGGCCTGCACAACCAGTTGCCCCAGCTTCTGGGCCAGCGGGGAGTATGTCGGCCCGGCGGCTATAGTTAATGCCCATCGTTTTATCTTTGACAGTCGCGACGGTGCCACCAATGAACGGCTGAATATCCTGGCCGAGCCTGAGGGCGTCTGGCGTTGCCGCACGATCTTCAACTGCACACCGGCCTGCCCGCGTGAAATCGAAGTTACACGTGCCATCGGTGAAGTTAAGCTCGCGATTCAGCGTGGCGTGAAGTAGCAAGCCCCAACAGCCCACTATTCCCCAACGTGAACCCGGTATGCCTTGTCCGTGCCGGGTTTTCGTTTTAGAATCGGCGCAAACCAAGCAAGCTAGCGTACCATTGTGAGAGTATATAGATGATACCTGCACCGTATATTCTTATTATTGACGACGACTGGATGAACCGCGAAATGCTGGAAGCCCATCTTGAGGGTGAGGGCCACACGGTGAAACTCGCTGCTAATGGGCAAAAAGGACTCGCGCTGGCAGAAGCTGAACGCCCGGCGCTTGTCCTCCTCGACCTACGGATGCCAGAAATGGATGGCGTTGAGGTGTTGCAAGCATTGCGACAGATTGACAGCATGCATAACATTCCCGTGTTGATGATAACGGGGCTAGGTAACACCGTTGATGTTGAGCGGTCCCTCGCTGCTGGTGCCGACGACTTTTTGGCCAAACCTTTTGAAACACGCCTGATGCTACAACGGGTCAAGACCATGCTCCGCATTACCCGCTTGCAAGACGAACTCACTCAACTACGTAACACCTAGCGCAACATGGGAACACACGCCGGATTTTCAGTGGGGAAAAGCAAAGGAGAAGTAGCACCATGTCCTATGCCAATCGCGGTGACAGCCCCGGCCCTTTGCTGATTACCCTCATCGCGGCAACGCTGGTTTTTGGCAGCTACTTGATGTGGATGGGCTTTACTGAATGGATGGACGAAAACGCGGCTGAGTCTCGCGCTCAGGACGCCACTCAGGAGTCACAGATCACCGCCACATTTGAAGAATTGCGAAATCAGCCAACTCTCGTACTGTTCCCCACCAACACACCGATTCCTCCCTGTCAGTATTTCACGGTGAAGGGGCCCCAGGCGGCATTTGTGCGGGAATGCCCCTCAACAAACTGCGAGGACGTGTCTTTTGTCGAGGCTAACGATGTTGTCTGCGTAGTGGGGTTGGGCCGCACAGAGGAATATCCTAACGTCTCGGATTGGTACGCTGTGATTTTAGAGCCGGACGACTTTTTGCCAGACGTTTACTACATGGCGGCCCTCACGTTGCGCTCTAACAACCCCACCCCGCGCCCCACCAACACTTTCGAACCCTTACCAACGGTCACGCCAATTCCACCGACGCCTATCCCCTCACCATCAACCCCATCAACGCCAACCCCGACACCAGAAGTTGCGCCAGACGACGAGAACGTCTTTTAGTCCATCTCGTCGGTGGTATGCAGACCCATAATATGATACCCGGCGTCAACGTAGATCGTTTCGCCCGTGACCATCGTGCCCCAGTCAGAGGCTAGCCACACGGCTGCGTTGCCGACGTCATCTTGCGAAACCAGTTGGCGTAGTGGTGCTGATTCTCCTGCGAATTTCAGCATTTTGCGGAAGCCTGCAATGCCTGCCGCCGAGAGTGTTTTAATGGCACCGGCACTGATCGCATTCACACGAATGCCCTGCGGCCCCAAATCAGCGGCGAGATAGCGCGTGCTGGCTTCCAGTGCCGCTTTGGCCACGCCCATCACGTTATAGTGTGGCATCACCTTTTCTGCGCCGAAATAGGTCATAGTGATGATGCTGCCACCGTCGGGCATTAATGGTGCTGCACGTTGAGCCATCGCCACCAGACTATACACGGATGTTTCCATTGACCGCTTGAAACCCTCGCGTGACGTGTCAATATAACCGCCGTCAAGGTCCTCACGTTCAGCAAAGGCCACTGCATGAACGAGAATATCAATGGTTCCGAAACGTTCCTGCGCCTTAGCGAAAACAGCGTCCAGTTCTTCGTCGTTGTTGGCGTCGGCCCGTTCCACAAAGTCAATGTCAAGGCTTTCAGCGAGTGGCATCACACGGCGTTCAAGCTGTTCAATGGCATAGCTCAAGCCGATGGTGGCCCCCTCGCGGTGTAGGGCTTGCGTTATGCCCCAGGCGATCGAATTTTTGTTGGCAATGCCAAAGATCAGTGCCTTTTTTCCATCCAATAGTCCCATTGAGAAATCTCCTGCTTTTCTTCATTATTGAGTGAGAACACATAATCAAGTTTTCCGTTGCCAACTATACCATGTCTGATCCAGAAGCTATCCGCAATCATTACGCCAAACACGGTGTCAAACACTATTACCAGACGCAGGGCGCTGACTACCGCAACCCGCATGAATCAATCATTCGTCACCTGCTACAACAGGTCGTCCCGCGCTGGGATCTTGACCTGTCGCATGTGCTTGATCTGGCGGCCGGTAGGGGTGAGGTAACGCTTGCGTTGCAGGAAATCGGAGTAGAACAAATTGATGCAATTGATCCCTACACGCACACTGCTTATACGACCCGCATCGGACGCCCTTGCGAACAACTCACATTTGAGGATATCGCGCAGGGTGCCTTGAAAGCACGCCGCTATAGCCTGATTGTGTGTAGTTTTGCGATGCATCTGGTGGCGGTGTCATGGCTGCCAGCGCTGTGTGTGCAATTACGGCAAATTACACCCCAGCTACTCATTTTGACCCCCCACAAGCGGCCAGAAATCAAACCCGCATGGGGATGGCACTTGCACGAGGAAGTGTTGCATGAGCGTGTTCGCGCCCGGCTGTACTTGTGAAGTGACCAGCCACCAATGAAACGTTCACCGCACGGATGAGAACAGCACGTTATAATGAGTGAGTGATTATGCTGACAGCAAAACAGGAAACGTCATGACCACAACCCCGGAAACGCTTACAACCGACCTATTGCAAGACTTCAATCGTTATTTTCAAGACAGCATTACCCGCAACATTCAACAGTGGAAGATGATGCTGCAAATGCTTGGCTATCACCTCGGCTGGAACGACCCCGACGGTACGCCCAACCGTGCCCCGGCCGGCAAACAAATTCGCCCGTTGTTGGCGCTGCTGTCATGCGGAGCCAGTCAGGGTGATCCGCAGGATGCGCTGCCACTGGCGGCCGGAATCGAACTATTGCATAACTTCTCACTCATTCACGACGATGTGATGGATGTTTCTGAGACACGGCGCGGACGAACGACTGTCTGGAGCATCTGGGGCGTGAATCAAGCCATTAACACGGGCGATGGTGCCTATGGGTTGAGCTTCCGACTGCTCGCTGACTCAGCGTATAAAAACCCGCAGACGATTGTCTATGCCCAGCGTATTCTCAGCCAGGCTTGTGTCGATACGGTCTATGGGCAGATGCTTGACATCAGCTTTGAAAGCCGTGATGACGTTTCGACAGACGAATATGTGCAGATGGTCGGCTTGAAAACAGGCCCACTGTTGGGCGCAGCATTGGCCGGGGGAGCGCTCTTCGCAGGGAAATCATGGGAACACGCCATGCAGCTTGACAACATCGGGCGTGAGATCGGTGTTGTGTTCCAGATGCAGGACGATATTCTCGGTGTCTGGGGCGAGTCTGAAAAGACAGGCAAGTCTGCGGACGACGACCTGACCGCCAAAAAGAAGTCCTATCCCATCATCTGGGCGCTGGAAAATTTGCCACAGGACTCACGCAACGAGATTTCGACCCTGTATCAGCAACAAGCACCACTCCCCAACAAAACAACGGTCCGCATCCGCAATATTTTAACGGATGGCAGCGTTAACAAGGCAATTTCGCGGGCTATACAGGCACGTTATGAGGCGCTGATCCTCGAATTGAATAAACTCTATCCAGAGGAATCCAGCTACCGCAAAGAACTTTTGAAAATTCTCGCCTTTATCATCAATCGGACACACTAAACCAATGATCGAAGCGCAACACCTCGCCAAAAGTTTCAAAAACTTCGATGCGGTCAAAGACGTCACCTTCACGGCGCGGCAAGGCGAAGTCTTTGGGTTGCTTGGCCCTAACGGTGCCGGGAAAACCACAACGCTACGCATGCTTTCGACCGTGGTTCAACCGTCATCGGGCACAGCACGCATTGACGACTACGACATCCGCCACAATAAGGAAGATGTGCGCCGTAATCTGGGCATTCTGGTTGAAAGCGCCGGGTTATATGCGCACTCCACCACCCGCGAACACCTGCGTTATATTGGCAACCTGCACGGGTTGGGTGGCAAAGCACTTGAACAGCAGATTGATTACCTGATCGATGTGCTGGAAATGAACGAATTTGCCGACCGCCGCGCCAAAGGGTTTTCTCGCGGGATGGTACGCAAGGTTGTGCTTGGCATGGCATTAATCCACGATCCGCCGAATATTATTTTTGATGAACCCACTCAGGGGCTGGATGTCGTCAGCACGCGGGCTGTACGGCGCATTATCCACAAATTTCGTGAAGAAGGACGCTGTGTAGTCCTCAGCACGCATCACATGGATGAAGTTGAACGACTCTGTGACCGGATCGCCATTGTGCATCGTGGTGAAATTTTAGAAGCAGGCACCCCGGCCGAACTCACCACCAAGTACAACGCCGATAGCTTAGAAACCGCCTTCGTTGAAATTATCGGCGCAGAAGCCTTGCTGGAAGAAGCACGCCGTGAAGCTGAGGAGCATAACCGCCGATGATGAGACATTTTGGTCGTGATTACCGTGTCGTTTTCCGCAAAGAATTCCGCGAGCTACTGCGCGACCGTCGTTCGTTGTTCTGGCTTTTTGCGCCGCCGATCCTGCTACCCGGCATCGCGATTTGTGCCGTGCTGTTCATCGGAACGCAGCTTGTTCGCATTGCAGACGACGGTGTTGGGGTGATGATTGAAAATCCTGAAGCTGCACCAGAACTGGTCGAGCGCTTCGAAGACTCCGAGACGACATTTATTGTCGAAAACGAAGAAGAAGCACTGATTATCGTTGAAATCCCTGACGATTTTCAGGCGCAACTTGAAGCTGGCGAAAGCGCCTCTATACAACTGATTACGACGAATAACTCCCTTATTACCATTATTGCAACCGGGGCCGCTCGTGTCATCATCAACGAATACGGTGATGATATCCGCGATCAACGCCTTGAAGAACGCGGTATTACCGATGAGTTCCTGAACCCGATCACTATTGGCGAAGAACGGCGCGTCACGACTGAATCGGTGGCCGGTGGTAGCGATGATGGCGGCGGCCCCAACATCCTTGCCACGATCTTTTTGCCGCTGGCAGTCACGTCTTATCTGGTTGGTGGCGGTATAGGGCTTATTCTCGACACGACGGTTGGTGAAAAAGAACGCCAGACTATTGAGAATATCCTCGTCACGCCAGCCAACCGTGTCAGTGTTGTTATGGGCAAAATGTCCGTTGTGTTCCTCGCATCGCTGCTGGTGATGGGGCTGTGGCTGGCGGAAGGGCTCCTCCTTAGTTCACTCAGTTCAGCCGGGGGCGACTTGCTGGAAGAAAATAACCCAACGCCAACAACCTTTCTCGACGCGATTCTGGAAGGTGGTAGTGACGCCATCGGTTTGATTGCGGCGCTGTTGTTGCTCATTGTTCCCTTCACAGTGCTACTCAATGGACTGGTCATGGCGTGGTGTGCGTACGCGGCTAATTATCGCGAAGCCAATCTGTTTATGGTGCTTGTTCAGCTTGGGCTGCCCGCAACCGTGTTGCTGACGATCTTCAGCTTTCCCGCTGATGTGAGCGACCTTGTCTATGGCTTACCGATGTTGGGCACCATTGTCGCTATCCGTGACCTGTTCAGCAGTTCACTTTCCGTGGCCGGGCTGGTCATTAATCTGGTAACGGCATCGGCTTATGCATTTGGCGCAGTTTTGCTGGCGGCGTGGGTCTTTGGGCGTGAGTGGTCGCTGACACGCGGCTTACAATGATGCTATTCGTGTATACTGATGTTAAACAGACGCGCTGTGTGTGATAGGTAAATTCACCATGACCGATAGAGAGCAAATTAACGCCGCAGCCAGCACCCGCTACACGCTTGAGGAGTACCTCGCGCTGGAGTGCGAAGAAGTCTATGAATGGGTAGAGGGGGAGCTTGTTCCGATGCCGGCCGTACATGACCGCCATGATGATCTCATCAATTATTTACGCCAGTTGTTGAACGCTTATTTTGCATTGCGGCCGATTGGATTCACGCGGGGCGAAGCGTTCGTGATGATTCTTCCTGAACGTGACCGGGTGCGCGTGCCGGACCTGCAAGTCGTGCTGAACAGCAACCCCAACTACACACCGACAGCGCTACGCGGTCCCGCAGATATTGTCATTGAAGTTGTGTCACCCGAAAGCGTTGAACGCGACCACGGCACCAAGTTCAAAGAATACGAAGCGGCTGGCGTGCCAGAATACTGGATAATTGACCCCCTGCGGCGTGAAGTGCGGTTCTACCAACTGGACGACGACGGCATATTCCAGCGCCAGTTAGAAGCCAATGATGGCAACTATACAACCGAACAATTACCAGAGTTTGTATTGCATGTGCCGACGCTGTGGCGTGCGCCATTGCCCAATGTAGTACAAATCGTTGACAACATGCGGCGAATGCTCAACGAAGATTAGCGCGTCGTCGCGATGTAGTTCTGGGCCAGGTACAAAGCTGCAATAACACTCGCGTCACGGATTTGGCCATCTGCAATAGCCTTCGTCACCAGTCGCAGTGGTAGCGCCACGGGCATCATCGGCCATGACTCGTCGCCATCCAACGTTGAAGATGACAGGTCTTGCGCCAGGTATATTCTGAATTCCCAATGTAAGTATTTGCTGTGCGGGTGGACAGTACCCAGATAATTCACTTGTGCGGCTTTGTGGCCAATTTCTTCTTGTAATTCACGATTCACTGCCACTGCATGTGCTTCCCCATCCTGCACGGCGCCGGCTGGCAGTAGCAGCATCGGCTTTGCATAGGCCACCGAATACTCACGCAGCAAAATCACCTCGCGCTTTTGTGTAATGGGCACGATCAGCACACCGTCTCCCATCCGAACGAAGGCATGACCCCGCTCATTCTCAAGTAGTTCAATCCAACGTGTCGAGAACAGTGATCTTGCCATTACACCCCCGTTTCTGTGGTAAGACGGTCGTATCTATGGAAAATAAATGTCACAGATGCCACGCTGCAAGCTACAGGCTCCGATGAGTTCATCGCGCCATAGTACCCGAAATGCAACCGTTTCGTCGTCATTCAGCCAGAACGTGGTTCGGGCGCTGCGTTGTGGTGTGATAATGGCATTGTAGTCCTGACATGCAGCCGGGCGCAACCACGGCGATGATTGCGTTATTTCAATAGCGACACACTTGCCCGGCTCAAGCCCTGCATAAAACTGTGCCCACAAACGCCCGCTGAAGCGTTTACCTGTCGGTTGTCCTTGTGCAGTCAGGCCCTCCAGGGTGATGTTTTCAGTGCGTAGTTCAGTACTGGTCGGGTTATAGATGTAGAAGCTGTTGGCATCAAAATAAAGTTGCATCCGGCGGCCATCGGGGTATGGAATCGCGGTAAATGGTGACGTTGGGGTGATGGTAGGTGTGGGTGTCGAAGAAGGGGTTAAGGTAAGGGTTGGCGTTGTGGTTGGACTGGGCGTTGTCGTCGGTGTAGGTGTCCTGGATGGCGTGTAAGTCGCCGTTGGAGTATTGGTTGGTGTGGGGGTGTGTGTCAAGGTAGCAGTCGCCGTTGGGGGAAGCTGTGTGGGCGGTGCGAGGGTAAAAGTTGATGTTGGGCCAATAGTGCCATCTTGCGCAATCGCGACCGCTTCCGATTCAGGCATAATGGTCGCTGTAGAAGATGGTGCGATTGTAACAGTCGCAGGGAAAGTTGCAGTGTCTGTTGCACGTTCAGTTGGGCCTTCAACAAGGAGTGGTGTCGCTATGTCCAGCGGTGGATCAGTACCGTCGGGCGTTCGTTGCAACTGCTCCTGATAGTCTACCAGTGCAAAAGCCGCGAACGCCACCATCCCACCAATTGCCCCCACCATCACAAGCAACAACCCCGCCAGTTGCAGCGAAAAACGATCCATTTTGAAACCTTTAAACATAAGCGTGTGTCTACTGTAGGAGCGAATTACATCAACAAAACGTATAAAACCGTATAGATTGCCTCACCAGAACAGCACCGAGGCGTCATGCAATCGTATGGCACTCTATGATACGCTACCCTTAGCACTTTATACTGAACCGTCAGGAAACCGTAGCCAACATGACCCACACACGCAAGAATCCATCAGTGGCACCGTTGCAACAACAGCATACTGTTCCAGGCAAGCGTGTTCAGCCGCAACCTGAGGTCACACCACCACGCCAGCCAGCCCGGCCGACACCACCGCAGACACGACCCGCAGCGAAACGGATCAATTGGTGGGTTGTCATCGGGGGTGGGTTATTCATCGGTCTTGTTTTTGCAGCCATTGCACTGGTCGGTGGCCTGGCAGTGCTGTATACCACCGATGCCATGTTGCCCGGTACCAGAACGCTTGGCGTGGACATCGGAGGGTTGTCGCGCACAGAGGCTGCTACGCAAATTACCACGACAAGCGACACAGGAATTATCATCACGGATGGACAGCATAGTGTGCAGGTAACGTCTGATTCACTGGGCATTGTTGTTGACGCCGACGCCACTGCTGAGGCTGCCTATGACACCGGGCGCGAACAGTTTTTCCGAGCGCTACTCGGCACCATTAATGTCCCCCCGGTGCTTGAACTAGACCTTTCACAGACCGAGCGCCGCCTGCAAGAAATTGCCCCACAATTTGAAATAGCCCCGGTTAATGCGGGTGTGAGGATCGAAAATGGGAGCGTCGTAGCCCGTTCAGCGCAGGTTGGCTACACACTCAATATTGAGGCGACCCTGGCAGCTTTACAGCAAAACGCCGCGTTGATTCTGGCCGATGGTGAACTAGAGCTGGTGATGATGCCAATCCAGCCTGATATTCTCGATGCATCGGGGATGGTTGCCCAGGCCGCGCAACTGCTCAGTAACCCTTTACAAATCACCGCGTTTGACCCGGTGCGCAACGAGCCCATCACCTGGACTGTGCCGCCGACAACGTGGAGTACGTGGCTTATCCCGTCAGAAAATCCCGGCAGCGGTGTACTCGCTTTGACGCTTGCCACAGAACCAACCGCCGCCTATTTGCAACAACAATCGAATACATTGGGTACGTCACGCTATTTGAATGTGGAAGAAGCAACCGCAGTGTTGCAAAATGCCGTAGCTAACGGCGATACTGTCGCCACGTTGCGCATTTTTCACACAGAAACACAACATACTGTGGCAGCCGGCGAGACATTTTGGAGTCTTGCCTACGACTATGGCATTCCGTATGGCTGGCTTACAGTAGCTAACCCGGGGCCCGGGGATAGCCTGAGCGTTGGTCAAACCGTCACGATTCCTTCACCCGATGAGCTATTGCCATTGCCGATTGTGTACGACAAACGGATTGTGATCAACATTAGCCAGCAACGTATGTGGGCTTATGAAAACGGACAGGTCAAATGGGAGTGGATTGTTAGCACTGGCATTGCGGATAGCCCGACTGCTCCGGGAGTTTTCCAGGTACAAACTCATTTTGAGAATGCCTATGCGGGTAATTGGGATTTGTGGATGCCTCATTTCATCGGGATTTACCAACCTGTCCCCAATATCGACTTTATGAATGGGTTCCACGGCTTCCCAACGCGCAGTGGCTCTCAACTGCTATGGACCAATAGTTTAGGCACTCGCGTCACATATGGCTGTATCCTGCTCAGCAATGAAAACGCGCAACTGCTTTATAACTGGGCGGAACAGGGGGTTGTGGTTGAAATTCAGCCGTAGCCCTCACCAGCCTTGAGCATTTGTAAAAAAAAGATAAACCTTCATGAAGTTCAATTAAGCAGCATTGCGCAAATTTGGCGAATCGTATATCGTCATATCTGCTAAGTTCTCCGCAAGTGAATAAGTATGATGGAGTCAAAGCAGTTATGAGTGCAGGTGCTATTGGATTTAACCAGCTTGCCCAACAACGCGAAGCGCCGACCGACGACCTATGGTTGCGCAATCGCCGCTGGGATTTGTTGTTTATTACATTTAGTGTCTTTCTTGTCCCTATTCCCTATTTATTTTATATTCTCGGCAAAGAGTTTGGTCTAACCAGTGATATTAGCCGTAACATCGTTAACGGTGCCGTTGCATTGCTAGTCGGTGGGCCGCACATGTACGCCACGTTCTTACGTACCAACTTTGACAGCCAATTTGTCGGACGGTACCCGATGCTGATCCGGTCGGCATTGATTATCCCGGTGGTCGTGCTATCGCTGGCGTTCTTAAACCTGACGCTGTTGCTGGCTATTTTCTTCTTCTGGGCATTGATCCACGTTTTGCATCAAGCGACCTACATCGTCGAACTGTACAACCATCGACGTAACAAACAGCTTGGTATTGAAGAACCCAAGCAAATCGCCACATTGCTGAGCAAACCATCGCGCATCATTGACTACATGTTGATTATGACCAGTATGGCCCCGGTCGCAGGTTACAAAATCAGCCAGGGCTCATTTGCCATTGGCACCAACGACCTTATGGCGGTGATCCCCGGCTTTTTCCAGCAATTGTGGTTCTTTGTGTTGCTGTCAGTCGTCTTCTTTGCGGCCGTGGTTGCCTATGCAGTCAAAACCTATATGGAGTATCGTAGCGGGATTATTCACTGGCCCAAGACGATCTTCATTGTGTTGACCGCTGCTGTCTCCTTCACCGTGCCGATGCTCCCTAACCTTGATACCGCCTTTCAGGGGATGAATACGTGGCACTCCTTCCAGTATCTGGTGCTAACGTTCTATATCTTGAAGCTCCGCCAGGCACGTGGCGAACTGGAAGCAACAGCCCCGCTGGTCAACAAAATGGCGGAAGGCAAAGACTCACGTAAACTCTACTTCATGAGTGCGGGCATGGTGGTGCTGTCCATTACGCTTGGTGTTGCCGTCTTCTTGATTGCCGCAGCCATTGAGCCACAAAACGCTGGCAGCAACGCGCATTTCGACGCCGCCTACTACAGCGCGATTTTGTGCTTCCTGTGGATTCACTACTACTACGACCATTTCCTGTTCACCGACTTCGAAGCGATTGATCCCTGATCGCATACAGTAGCCACACCAGAATAAAAACGCCCCCGAGTCGATTTTGGCAATAATGCTAAAACATCTTCTCGTGGGGCGTTCTGTGTGATATGTGGTCTCTAGCGGCGGCTAACGACGGTATCGGCTGTGCTGGATGGGTCGCGGCGTTTACCCGTCAATTCAATCGTTCTGAAGGGTGATGTCAGAATTTCGACGACACCTTTTTCAAAGAACCAGATAGGGGCCGGTAGATCATCAACTTTCACAACATCTGGCTCAGTCGGTAGCCCGATAATGTTGAGACGTATGTTGCGATAACCGGGTGTATAGTTGCCCGCCACCCGACGATTGATGGCAAAAGCGCTCCCGGGTAAAGACAGACAGGTCAGGTACGACCAGCGATATTCTCCATTCTGGTAACCAAGTCCTTCGCCAGCATCTTCATAAAACGCTGATTCTCCGGGGCCTGCAAACACTTTTAGTTGCAATTCTTCGACGCGTTTTTCACCCACATACTGCATGACATCCCACATCGGGACCACTGCCCCGGCCCGCGCATAGATTGGCATATGGTCAAGTGGGGCTTCGACTTCAACGGTACGCTTACCGTCAATCAGACGATTCGTCCAGAAGTCATACCAGACCCCACGTGGCAGATAAACGCTACGCTTGGAAACACCCGGTTCCAGCACTGGTGCCACAAATAGCGCATCGCCAACCATGAACGCATCGTCCTGGTTATGGAGCTGCTCGTCGTTGGGGTCAAGGAAAAACGTCGGCCGTAACATCGGCAAGCCTTGCGTGGACGCCTGTGCATAGGCGCTATAGAGATAAGGGAGCAGTTGATAACGTAGATTGATGAACTTGCGGGCGATGTCTTCCGTTTCTTTGCCAAAGCTCCACGGTTCTTGATTCGGCGTTTCCAGCATGGAATGTGTACGAAACAATGGAAAAAGGGAAGCAAGCTGTACCCAGCGGCTATAAAGTTCAGGGTCAGGCGTTTCAAAAAAGCCGCCAACATCTGGACCGGTGAAGATCATACCTGAAAGGGCAGAATTAAGCGCCATTGCAATTGACAGCTTCAGGTGGTCCCAGTCAGATGTGTTGTCGCCAGTCCAGGTGACCGCATAACGGTGCCCACCTGCATAAGTTGAGCGGGTTAGGACAAATGGCCGCCGATCGGGATAAGCCCGCAGCAAGCCTTCATACGTTGCTCGCGTCATTTGCATCCCATAGACGTTTTGCCCGCCTTCATGCTGGGTGGAGCCATGCCCGTCCCAGTGGTAGGGCAGGTCGTGTGGCATTTCACCGGGCTTTTCCCAATCCAAAAAGATCGTCGGCTCGTTCATATCGTTCCATAAGCCGTCGATACCCATTTCAACAAATTTAGCAACTTGCTTGCCCCACCAGCGCCGCGCTTCGGGCTTAGTGAAGTCCGGAAAGACAGATTCACCCGCCCAGACCCTGGCTTCGTAGTGACTACCGTCGCTTTTTTTCAAGAATATATCTTGCTCAACACCACTGGAATAGGCTGCATAGCGCTTGTCAATTTTCACACCGGGGTCAAGAATCGCGATAGAACGGAAGCCACGCTCTTTGAATTGACGCAACAGGACAGGTAAATCGCCAAATTTGTCTTTGTCATAGGTAAACACCCGATAGCCATCCATGTAGGAGATGTCGAAATGCAACACATCACAGGGAATTTTGCGGGTGCGAAACTCACGCATTAATTCTCGATAGCGCGTGGTGTCATTATACCCGTAGCGAGATTGATGATACCCAAAAGCCCAGAGCGGCGGCATTAACGGATTACCAGTGAGTTCAAAATAACGTTTCAGTACATTTGGAGCCTGACGATCAGCGATAACGTAAAAAATGAGTTCGCCAGTCTCGCTGCTAAACGTCATCTGGTCGGGCTGCGTTGCCCCAATATCAACTATCCCACGGGCAGGATTGTCCCAGAAGACGCCCAGCGTATAGTCGGCATGAACGCCAAGGTAAAAGGGAATACTGTAATAGAGGGGGTCACTGCCACGTTGATAGTTTTTAAAGTCGTAATTCCATAGCTGGTAGCGTTTGCCACGTAAGTTCAGCCCTGTGGCGCGTTCACCTAGTCCGTGGGCATGTTCACCGTCTGGTAATTGACGTGTCCAGGCGGGGTGGCCTTCTGGCGTAAAGTGTAACCCCTGCCCTGTATCGAGGCTAACGTCTTGTCCGTTTGCCAGCCGAATACGCATTGCACCTGACACCCGATGAACCTGGACCATGAGCGCCTCAGTACGTGTGTCAATCCACTCGGGCGTATCGTTAACGGTCATGTTAACCACGAGCGGCGCAAAAGTCGGTTCTAGCGCATAGGAGAGTACCTGTTTAAATTCACGAGTGGCTGAAAAACGGACCTGCACCAGGTTCGGTGCCAGATAAACTACGAGCGCGTCTCCATTTTCAGCCTCAATCTGGATAGCGCGATCAAATTGCATAAATCTCTTGATGTTTCCGAGCATGGACAATTATCCCTTTAGTAGCGCTGCTTGCGTCGGTTATTCCGCATCATTCGACGTGCATCATTCACCGATTTAACCAGCACCTCACGGGTTTTACCACCCGCTTTTGGGCTACCCACAATACTCAGTTCATGCAATGAGTCAATTAACTGCGCTGCACGTGGGTAACCAACGCCCAATTTACGCTGTATCAGTGATGCCGAAGCGCGACCTTCTGAGACAACCAGATCAACCGCTTCTTCCAACAACGGGTCAACATCCGTAAGCGATTCCAGGCGTGTGACAGCTTGTTCCCAGGGTGGTGTTCCCGGCGCTTCGAGCTTTCCGTCTTCAATCTGCTGCTGTTGCCATTCGTGCCAGTAATTCACAACACGATCAATCTCATCGTCGTCGGCAAAGGCACCCTGGAGCCGTGTTGGCCCGGCCGCGTCTGGCCCTAAAAAGAGCATATCCCCGCGTCCAATCAAGGCGTCGGCCCCGGTGTAGTCCAGAATCACCCGCGAGTCGGTGCTGCTGGCGACTGCGTAGGAAATACGCGCCGGGAAATTGGCTTTGATAAGCCCGGTAATGACATCGACGCTGGGGCGCTGGGTTGCAACCACCATATGCATCCCCGCCGCCCGTGCTTTCTGAGCCAGGCGCGTCAGTGTACGCTCAGTTTCTTCAGGGCGGATCATCATCAGGTCACCGATCTCATCAACAACAATAACCACATAAGGCATATGTTCAGACTTACGTCGCCGCCCCAAAATGGCGTTGTAGGCTTCAATATTGCGGGCTTTTTCTTGTTCCAACAATCGGTAACGCCGATCCATTTCACGGGTGGCCCAACGCAACACGCCAATAATCCGTTCCGGGTCTGTTTCAACGGGGCCAATAAGATGCGGCAGGCCGTTAAACTGGGTGAACTCAACGCGCTTGGGGTCCAGCACAATCAGCCGCATCGTGTCTGGCGTATTGCTCATCACCAGCGCCGTAAGCATTGACCGCAGCCCCACCGACTTCCCTGAACCCGTTGTGCCAGCCATCAAAATATGCGGCATCGCGGCCAGGTCAATCACAACCGGGTTGCCTGACACATCACGTCCAAGCGGGACCGCCAGCGGCTTTTTGCGCTCATTGTAGTATTCTTCCGATTCTAACATAGCGCGCAGCGAGACCGTACTTGGTTCGGCATTCGGTACCTCAATCCCCACGTAAGAATGTCCCGGGACCGGTGCTTCAATGCGCAGCGTTTTGGTCGAAAGCGCCAGCGCAAGGTCATTGGCCAACCCGGCGATTTTATTAACCCGAGTACGGATAATGTGCCGTTCACCGTCTTCGTCAATGACTTCTTTAATAGGGGAGACGGCGTATTGTGTGATCGTTGGCCCGACACGCACATCAATTACATCAGCGTCAATGTCGAATTCAAGCATTGTATTCTCAATCAAGCGGGCGCGGTGGTTCACTTCTTCATTCGATGGCAATTGCAGCTCGGTATAGTTCAACAAATCCAGTTCGGGCAAGGTTTTGCTGCGGCGGCCGATTTTCGTTTTGGTTTTAAAGCCTTCAATAATAAACTCGCGGCGGCCGTTCACACTTCGCATCTTGCTGCCACGCTGATTTTTGGTACGACGCCGCTTTGGCAATTTCAGCGAGTCCGGCATTTGGACTGCTTTGCCATTGATGATAATGGTCTGCCCCTCATCGTCATCGGCATCTGGGTCGGTTGGTTCAGTGCCGGGAATATAGGCATTGATTGTCTGGCTATTAATATTGATTGGAATAGGCGCACGCTGCTCGTGGTTGGCGGTATCGGCATCGTTGTCGTCAACCTCACCATTTGATGGCAGTGCGGCATCATGCTGCGCATCAGAATCGTTATTGGACACAGTTTCCTTACTCCCCTATGTAATCAAATGGATGCGTATTGGGTTAGTCAAGACGGTCAAAGGGTTTCATCTTCAACGGTGTCTGTTGCATTCAGTGTATAGTCAGTGGGCTTGTGCGACGTCCCGGCTAGCGGTTTGGGGCGCAACCAATTCGCAAGGCTGCCTAACAAGTCGCTGAAACTCAAGACAACTGCACGAATATCACGCCGTCGAATACCAAAAAAAGCACCCAGGCTGAATAATGCAATGCCAGCAAATATCAACATCGCAGTGCCTTCTCCTACATAGCCAACAGCGATGCTACTGATGGCCCACCCCACATAGCCGCCACCTTCACCCTCACGAGCCAGTGCGCGTGGTTCGTCAGCAAACGTTAACAGATGCAACAACGCTTGCAACGTCATGAAAAAGACTTCAAATGCTAGCACCCGCGACCAGCTTAGCTTCACTACAAAGCCGACACGTACCAGCAACAAAATTACACCGAGCAGCACAATTGCTGTTGCGATGACGAAAGCCCCGAAACCAAACGCTATCCGTAGGGCACTTGCAATGGGTGCGGCAATGTCACCGGTAGGATTCAGCAACGCTGAAAACGTTAGTAACCCCAGTAAAATAAGGGCAAAAGCACCGACCTCATCTATCCAGGCGGGCAAATTTTCGCGGAATTCACGGAAGGCTTTCGGATCGCGCAAAATCTGGTGCAGCCTTGCCAACCCTGTACGGCGCGGGCCTGAAACCGGGGGGCTTTGGCGCTCAGCGCGTTTTGCACGGACGCCAGAAGTGGCCGTTTCTTCATCCTGCTTGGTAGTTGATGTTGATTGTTGTGTGGCTTTTGCTTCTGGTGCCATTGTGCTTCCCTGGAAAAAGCAAATTTGTTCTATCAGTATAGCACGCTACAGACCACACAGATGCAGGGTTTTTGAGAATCAGTCATCCTGTTGGGATGTCGCGTTCAGTTCAGCGATAAAGGCCTGTTCTTCCGGTGAAAGCTGGATGTGTTGCAACATATCTGGGCGTCGTTCCCAGGTACGGCGCAGGCTTTCCAAGCGACGCCAGTGTGCGACCGCCTGGTGGTTACCACTGGTGAGTACATCAGGAATCGTTAAACCACGGAACATGGCAGGACGGGTGTAGTGTGGATGCTCGAGGAGTCCAGTGGCATGAGAATCTTCTTCTGCACCCCACCGCGCACCCAGCACGCCCGGAACCAAGCGGGCAATTGCATCAATCATCACCATAGCGGCTAACTCTCCACCCGTCAATACATAGTCACCGATGCTAATTTCATCGGTAATAACAAGTTCGCGCACACGTTCATCTACGCCTTCATAGCGGCCACAAACCAACACAAGGCGCGGGTGCTGTACCAGTTCAAATGCCACATGCTGATTAAAAACACGTCCCTGTGGCGTTAATAAAATAACCGGGGTTTCTGGTGTCGCCTGCAAATCTTCAACAGCCCGAACAATGGGATCAACTTTCATCACCATGCCCCCACCGCCACCCGCTGGCGTATCATCAGTAATGTGGTGTTTGTCGGTCGCGTAATCGCGAATGTTGTGCCGATAGATTTCGATCTGGCCGGCTTCTTGCGCACGCTTGAGAATACTTTCTGTCAGGGGGCCTTCAAACATGTCTGGAAATAGGGTCAAGACATCAAAACGCATTATGGTCTCCTTGCTGATTTTGCTGCATTGTAGCAACGCTTTGGCTTCGCTGCACGTACTGTTAAACAGACACTCTCATCGTTATAATGAGGGTAAAGCGAAGTAAGATAAGGACTCTGCTACCTAATGACAAGCATCTACCAAGCTGCACAGTCGCACGCTGTCTGGTTCGATCACACGTCGCGTGGTCGCCTCTTGCTAACCGAGCGCGACCGGCTCGACCTGATGAACCGCCTTTCCACCAATCGCCTTGTTGACCTACCAGAAGGCCACGCTCGAGCAACCCTGTTTTTGAATGCCAATGCACGCATTCTGTATCACACACTGGTACTCAATCGGGGTGAAACCGTTATGGTAATTACAGAAGCTGAACAGGGGGCAGGTTTTGAGGCGTTTTTGCGCCGCAACATCTTCTGGAATGACAAGCTCGACATCAAGTCCGTAACTGATTCGTTGCACCATATCGGTATTTATGGTCCACAGAGCGCTGAAGTCGTTGCGCAGTGGTGGCCAGACGCAGCGATGCTTGACCACTATCAATTCGCAATGGACGTTGGTGCGTGGCTGGTCCGCGTCGATGATATTGCCGATGCGCCTGCTTACTGGGTCATGGGGCCGCCTGATTTCATGACCGAAGTACACGCCCATCTCAACACCTTGCAGATTCCACAGGCCGCTGCCGAGGACTACGACTTGTTACGTATTGAAGCTGGGCTCCCCGCTGTTGGGCACGAACTGACTGACGCTTATATTCCGCTTGAGCTTGGGTTATGGAATGCGGTGAGCTTCAATAAAGGTTGCTACACCGGGCAAGAGATCATCGCTCGCATGGAAAGCCGTGGCAAACTGGCACGCATGCTGGTTCAAATCGAAAGTGATACACCATTGAACGTTGGTGACAGCCTTCAGAACCAGGCCGGCAAAACAACAGGCACCATTACCAGCACTGCTGTCCATCCTGAATCTGGCAAGGTACATGGGCTGGCGGTCGTCAAATCCGCAGATGCAACAGCACAGACAATCTTACAAACGCTCAATGCTGTCCCAGTGCATGTCGTGTCTACGGTCGGCAACTACGATGCACAGTACGACTGATGCCTTTTTAGAATAAGCACATTCTGGGAGTAATGTAGTATGCGGTGCCTGGGTAGAACCATCGGCTGCTTGCTGTTGAGTACTATTGTCATGGTTGCCCCGCTTTCCATCTGGACTATTGTTTTGTGGAACAGCGTCATTACCAATGTTGACAGCTATACAGCCTCACTAGACGACGACGCGTACGAGGATATGGCAGTTTTTGTCATTCCGGGGATCGGACAACTCCATAGCGAATTGCTACGCCAGGCTGGTGAACCAGAACGTGCGCAGGATATCCAAATTTTCGCACAGACGATTATCGCGATTGACCGCGCCGACTGGCAAGGCTATATCAGTGAGCTGATCGATCCAGTCTGGGTTCGTACAATGGTGACGACAAATCTACAAACCCTCGTTGCATACACCGAATTTGAGACAGATACGTTGCGCTTTGAAGCAGACCTACGCCCAGTTTATGATGCCATTACGGGTGAAACAGGTATGCAACTGACGGAGAATGTCTTCGCGTCGGTGCGCGATCTTGACGCCTGTACTGATGCACAAAACCAATTAATTGAAGATATACTGGTCGGGCGTAGCAACGTTGTTTTGCCCGAATGCCGGCCCAACGAAGCTCAACTTGACATGCTCTATGCAACGTTCAATAGTGGGCGTCGAGCCCTCGCGGCAGACATTGAGAACCTACCGGACTATGAATTCAATCTGCGTGAGCAAATTGCAGACGCAGACGATTTGACAGACTTAGGTTTTACGTCGGAGGAAAGTGACCTGGCAGAGTTTGACCGCGGGATGCACGAGACGCGCCGGATTATTTTCTTCATTGACCAGACGCTTGCCGTGATTTTGATAGCGCCTGTGATGCTCATGGCACTCATCGTGGTGATAACCGTCCGTTCTGCAAAAGGGTTCTTCTTGTGGACAAGTTTGGCACTCATTAGCACAAGTGCGTTTACCCTCGCGCCGCTGGTCCCATGGATTTATGGGCTTCTTATAGAAAATCCACGCGCGCGAGACATTACGGGCACTACCGATCCGGGTGTTGAACTGGTGTTTGAGCTACAGCGCTTGACGTTAGGGGCGTTGTCCGGTCCTATCCTGGTCTGGGTTAGCATCATTGCATTTATTGGCTTTGGGTTCTTGTTGCTAGCGGCATTGTTACGCGGCCCAAACACCAACACCCAGCAGCAAGTCTACTATGTGATGCCGGGCCAGACTGGCAGCTACCCGACGCCTACCGGTGAAATAAGCACAACACCACCGCAGCAATTTGGTTACACAACCCCGCCCCCGCAATCTCCACAGCAGGGTGGCACATCAGCAGTAGATCGCCACAAGTCTTCTTTGGACAAACCGGGGCTTTCAGAGGAGCGCACGTTCATTCCGCCGAATGATGATTCGGGCTAGCTGGCGGGGTTTACCCTTTACAAGACGGGGGACTACATGCTACAAAAGAGTTACCTGCCTTACACGTGATGCCACCCCACGTTCTGGGCCAACACTCTATCTTTAGGGTGCTAAGTTTTACCGACAATGTAAGGCGTATGCCAATACAGCAATTGGTAAGCAGGCAACCCCTCTTTAGGAGCCTCAGGCTCCAAAACCGGGTGACCACACGGTAAGGCGGGTGTACACGCACTAGAAATCAATATGTTGTTTACGTGTTTCGGGGTATGGCGCAGTTGGTAGCGCGCTGTGTTTGGGACGCAGAGGTCCCCAGTTCGAGTCTGGGTACCCCGACACTTTTGTTTCACCTGCATTTCTTTGATCCTCTCTCGCATCTCATCAACCAATCCGCTATACTTCCCAGCATGGATACGTCGAAGGTATTGTTTCAACGCGCTTTCGTGCTTATGAGTACTCTCTTGCTTGCGCTCATTTTATTGGCGTGCAGCACGTTGGAAGAAATTGGTGAGCGTCCATTGTCCACACAGACCTTCCAGGCACCACGCACTGCTACTTTTGGCGGGCGTATCTCGGTATGGATGGTTTCGCCGACAGGACCAGCCGGTAACACCGACGCTGCAACGCGCATCGCCAACAGCGGGCAAATCGTTGGCCCCGTTGGCACTGCCACAGCAATTAGTCAAACGCTGGTCGCTGCAACCGAGACTGCTGCCGCCCCCTTAGATGCCCCTCGCTTTGGTACGAGTGACTGCCCACTCCCCGGCGGTCGTAGCTTCGGTTCACCGCCAGATGACTTCACAGAATTTCCGGCAGCAATCGGTGCGTATTTGAGTAATGGTGGCTCTCCGTTGGTACTGGAAGGTGGGCTCGGAGCCGAACGTGCGATTACCTCAAGCGGTGGCGTTATCCAGGCCGATACTGACCTCACCGGGGATGATGTTGCCGAAATCATCGTCAATATTTTCAACCCATTCACCTACAGCGCCGATGCGGTCCGCAATGCGGGTCAGCTTCTGGTTTATGGTTGCGACAACGGACGTTATCGACTACTTTACGCCACACCGTACAGCCCGGGCTATGCGCTCCCTGTGCTGCATCGTGTGGGCGATATGAACGGTGACAACCGTGCCGAACTCGTCTTCGATATTCAGTCATGCTCGAATACAAGTTGTACTCGCGAAGGTTTTATCCTGTCATGGAACGCCATCACCGGGGTTTTTGAGCCGCTGAACAACCAACCGATTATCGCTGAAAATGGGCGTTTAGGGATTGTTGATGTTGATAGCGACGGGGTGCTTGAACTCACGGCACTCAGTGAGCCCGGCGCGAATGTTTCTTCGGGCCCAACACGTTCTATTGTCGATACGTGGGACTGGACAGGGCGCGACTACATCCTCGCTACCCGTGAGGAGTCAGATGCACGTTACCGCATCCACACCCTACACGACGCCGACAACCTGCTGCGCCGCCAATCGTTTGCCAGTGCGCTTGACACCTATCGCGAGGTACGCAACAGTGAAGACCTGCTCCCATGGCCGGCTGTCCCGAACGAAACACCAATGTTGCAAGCCTTTGCTACCTATCGCATTTTGACGATTTATGCGCGTCTGGGTGATGGGCGCGTTGGCACAACGCTACGATTACTGCAAAATGAAAATCCACCGGGTTCAGCAGGTGAAGTCTATGCAGCGCTGGCCACCACGTTTGTCGATGCGTTTCAGGCGGCGGGGGGTAACGTGAGTGCGGGCTGCCAGGCGGTGATTGCATTGGCAAATGGACGCCCGGAGGCTTTATCTAATTTAAACGCTTACGGCTATGCCAACCCAAGCTATACTGTAGTAGATTTATGTCCGTTTTAGGGAATGATGTAATAGATGTTTAGCCTTACGAAGTCGGAACGGTGATCAATGGCTGAGACGCAAAATAAACAAAATCGCAACTGGTTAGTTGTCGGTGGTGTTATTGGATTTGTACTGTTGTGTGTCGCCGGGCTCTTTTTTGTCGCCTCACAGTATCGCAACGCCATGACGGCGTATGCCTGGATTCAAGACGCTAACAGCACGTCTGCTGACTTGAACGAAATGCTGTGCGAAGACGCTGCCCAGGCGCGGCGCTTCAACGTTGCGTTTAACAATCGTTATGGTACAGGCGCACGCATTGACATCAATTTGTCAGAGTTTGAACAAGAAGACGACCACGTTCGTTTTGTAGGCGATATTGTTTTTGAAGATGACACACAAGATTTTGAAGCCGTCTTTCATCTCGGAGATGGTGACGGAAACGGGTTTCTAGGCTTACTCGGCTGTATCGACCGCATTGAGCAAATTCAACCAGACACGATTCCACAACAATTCTGGGGTAGATAATCCAACCATGAGCCAATTTCCAGAACAACCGCGCCAACAATCGTCATATGATCAGGGCAACTATAACTTTGCGCAGGGTTCGCCAGACCAGTATGACTTTGGGCTTGGCAACCAGATGCCGCAAGAAATTCCACAGAAGCGCAACAATACCCGTCGTACGCTTTTCCTCGGCTGTGGGTGCGTCACCACGGCGATCATTATTGTATGTGGATGCTTGTTTGGTATTATGTACACCAGCCGCGAAGCTATCCCCGCCTTAATGTGGATTCAGATGGCTTCTGGTGAAAGCCCACTGGACCTTGACGACGCCGCTGACTTCAACGTTGTTTGCCAGGGTTCGCAGGCAGAAGCGTTCACACAACGTTTTCAGGAACGCTACCCGGGCGAAGTAATGTTCGAACTTGACCAGAATACCATGATCTTTGAAGGCGAAACCACCAATACCGTCGGCTTCGAAGGCGTGATGCTGTATCAGGGTGAGGAACTGGATTATGAAGCCACCTTTTTCCTTGACCCGGATGGTGAGAGCATTATTTTCTTCCTCGGGTGTATTGAGCGCATTGAGCAAATTTCGCCGCCGCTCTCCGTTGAGTTACCATCCGACGACACTGAGCCCGAGCGGACACCTGCACCCACTGATGACACCAACAACGGTGTAACCGAGGATGATACGACCCTCCCAGACAATGCACCTGATGATGAGGCACAAAACGAGTAAGATATAGCGACTGTCAGATAATCGTATTGGTAATCAGATTTAATATGCACACCACCAAAGACCTTTTACCGTATTTCAAAGACCGTTCCACCGACCTGATTGAAAAACTCAAGGTCTTAGTGGAATATGAAACCCCTACCCGGGACAAAACGCTGGTTGATAAGCTCGGGCAACACTTGCACAGCGTTCTTGACACTATGCATGCTGAAATTGATGTGTTCCCGCGTGAAGCAGTCGGTGACATCCGGCTCGCAAAGTGGAATGCCAGTAGCGATGCACCGCCGATTATGATGGTCGGGCATCTGGATACTGTTTGGCCAGAAGGAACCCTTGCAGAAAGTATCCCCATCAAAATTACAGAGTCGCATTTTCATGGTCCCGGCGCACTGGACATGAAAGCCGGGGTGATGCTGGCAATTGAGGCTGTACGTGCCTTGCAAGAACGCGACGAAATGCCAGATCGACCCATCTGGTTACTGTTGACCACCGACGAGGAACGTGCCAGCGTACACAGCCGCGACTTGATTCAAGAACTTGCCAGACAGGTCGGCCTGGTGATGGTGCCCGAACCCGCTGGTGAATATGAAGCGATCAAAACCATGCGCAAGGGCTTTGCACGCTATCTCGTTCGCTCCGAAGGTGTTGCTTCTCATGCCGGGAATGCACCCGAATCTGGCGTGAATGCCGTTATTGACAGCGCGCATCAGGCATTGCGGCTGAACGAGTTGAATGATCTGCCTAATGGAACGTCTGTCACCGTGACGCAAAGTTCTGGCGGTATTTCCACCAATGTGGTGCCCCCTGAAGCGGAATTGTTCGTAGATGTGCGCTTTAGCCATGCTGAAGAAGGTGAACGCATTGATCAGGCGATTAAAGCACTGGAACCGGCCGTGCTTGGCGCGAAACTCAATGTCTCGGGGAATATTGATCGCCCGCCGCTAGAACGCAATGCCACCATGATTGCCACCTATAAACAGGCCAAACAAATCGCAGATGCGCTCGGGTTACCGATGAGCGAGACGTTTTCTGGTGGTGTGTCAGATGGCAATTTCACAGCGAGTCTGGGGGTGCCCACCTTAGATGGACTTGGCCCCGAAGGACAGGGGATGCATGCCTTGCACGAACAAGTGTTGCTGCGCAGTATGCCGCGCCGCGCTGCCTTGATTGCCGCCTTGTTGCGTGATTGGCAAATGTCAGAACAAGGCTAGCACGCCCCTCTCGTATCATGTACAATTCAGATAGAATACAGAACAAAATTTCTATACAGAGCGAAAGATGTGTACATGAACACTGAAGCCAATAAAGCAACTGTCCATCAATTTCTGGATGCCTGGCAACGCGGCGATACCGATACACTCAAGAGACTGCTTGCTGACGACGCTATAACCCATATCAGCGCTACGAATCAGTTGCAGAGCCAAGAATTCGAGCCGCAGTCGTGCGCAAGTTGGGTCGCTGCCTTTCCTGATACCGTGCTGACCGTCGAGCGCCTCGTCGCTGAAGGGGATGAAGTCGCGGCGTACTGGACGATCAGGGCCACGCATCAGGCTCCTTTTATGGATATGGAGGCAACAGGGAAGCAGGTACAGTTCGGCGGTCTGGAAATTAACCGCATTCAGGATGGCAAAATAGTCGAAATCTGGCGGTTGTCGGACACCATGACATTGATGCAGCAGCTTGGCGCCATGTAGACGAGATCACTGCTCCGCTTGAATCAGTTCAACTTCACCCCACCGTTGACGTGCATCAACCAGCGCCTGCAACAACTCATCGCGGGTCGTCACGTTGCGCACCGCTACCAGAAACGCCTCCAAATTTGGCGCAAGGGCTGCAATTTCATGCACTGCCGGACCGATAGGATCACCGAGATAAGCCGGATCAATCACATCCACAACCACCTGCTCGACAACCACCCCGGCTCCTGACGTCGGTGCAGCTTGATACCCACCATTGAAGGCAAACCATGCCTGGTTAAGAACCCGCATTCCGAGCCACTGACGGCGACTTTCCATCAACGCATCCGCCGCATCAATGCGTCCCAGGCGCAGCAGGTAATCGGCAGTAATGCGAGTGCGGTTAATTTCGACGCCATCGGCCTGACGGGAGAAGGTCAATAAGTCCGGGTTATTGAGCATGTCCTGATAGGCTTGTGGATCAGTCCGCTGGATGGTGTCCAGCACCGTTTGTGCCGCATCATCGCGACCAATTTGCGTTAAGAATGTCGCACTGGATGTTCGAACCCCCAGCGGTGTATCAGGCTGAGTCCACTGACGGCCGTTATTGGGCAGAAAGTCTTGCAAGGTCGGATAATCTGGTACCCAGATGCGCCCTGCTGCGACTTCATCTGCATAGAAGTGTTCGAGGATTTTGAGTGCCATTGCGTTACCAAACACTGTCGCCACTGTTTCGTTGATAAAGCGTGTTTCAGGGCGTACGAGATACTGCTGCCCCGATGGAAACGCAAATAGATAATGGTGTGACCATTCATGCGCGACAATCTCATAGGCAATGGCAGCCCAGCGTGTTTCGATGACCATTGCTGGCCAGATACCAACGCCGCCGACACCAGTTATATAGGCAGCATCGCCGGGAGAGGCAGCTTCAACGCTTTGTTCAAGTTGTTCGCGCTCCTCAATGCTGAGCCCACGCAGGGAAATGGCGAAGTCCTGCCGAATCACATCACGTGGCGAGACAATCAACACATCCGGCGTTTCGACAAAGCGAAATGACACGGGTGGTAAAATCTGCCCAAGCGTGCCGAAGCCTTCCTCGCGTAGCACAGTGGCTACATGGCGTTCAATGATCGGCTCAACCAATGGCTGCAAGCGTCGGCGTTCAGCGTTGATCGCATTCAGATTGCGCTGCAAAGTCTGGAGAGTTTCACTCGTTTCTTCAGCAGCGGAATTAGATGCATGAAGTGTCTCTAGCTGGTTTTCAAGCGCAAAGGCTTCCCCGGTGAGTACCAGATAGTCAATCACCAGTGTTTTCTCATCTATTTCAGAGGCGTAGGTGTCAAAGCCGAAGAAGGCCTGTCTGGCTTTGTGTAACAACGCATCCAGTTCCCAGGCAATATAGTTAAACTCATAGCCCGCCACCTGTGCCCAGATGCGACCTCGCCGCGACTCATCTCGGCCATCGCCCACCATCAGCGACAAAGCCACAAAAACGAATAGCAAGCGAAAAGCAATAAACCAACGCCGGGGTAGTTGGGCCAGTTTTTTTTCAGGTTCGTCAGAGACTACAGACTTGGTTATAGTAATGTTAGCGTGATCAATCTTTGGAGTAGTCTTTTCCATGTCAGAATCTCAAAAGCCTATTGTCCTATATATTGAAGATCAACCAGACAGTGCCGCACTGATTGAACGTATTTTGTTGGCGCATGGCTATCAAGTTGTGCTTGCACACTCAGGAATGGATGGCATACGTGAAGCAATTGCGCACAAACCGCATCTTATTCTCGTTGATTTAGATTTACCAGACATTAGTGGGTTTGAGGTCACGATGCGTTTACGCGAATTAGGAGACTTTCGCCGAACCCCGATCATTGCAATCTCTTCGCAAGACAGTGATGAATATCTCGGTATGGCGCGTATTGCTGAAATTTCGAGCTATCTGACCAAGCCAATTAATGTTGAGCAACTCTACACCAAAATTGAGCAATATCTTGGTGAAGCTGATGACCTTCTGGTTGATATACAGATTGATACCGAAAAACCCTATGTTGACCGCGAGACCGTCGGCCATCTGCTGAATAAAATCCGCGAGTTAGAGGCGACTAACGAAGAACTACGCCACAACAATCGTGACCTCGTTGAACAGCTCGTCGGTAGTTTGCGCGATGCTGAACGCACAAACAACGAACTCCGCCGACTGGACCACGCCAAAGACGACTTCATTCAACGTGTTGCGCATGAAGTACGTACCCCGCTCACGGTGGTGATGGGTTACTTCAATGTCCTGGAAATTTCGCCACAAGTGCGAGGTTTACGTGACAACCACGAAGACATTGCTTACTACCTTACAGCCGTTACTGAAGGTTTTCAGCGGATGCGCAAGGTTATTGACGAGATTGTGATGATCTCACGGCTGGCGACCGGGAAAGTTGAGGTGGCGATGTTGCCATTGCCGATAGAATCGCTCATTGACAGTGCGTTGCGCCCCTTTCAAGATGTCGCTGAACAACGCAACATTACCATCAACATTTATCGTCCACAGGAAAAACAAACGGTGCCACAACTCGTCGGTGACGTTGACCTCCTGCGGCTAGCCTTTATTAACCTTGTCGGCAATGCGGTGAAATACACACCCGACGGTGGTCAGGTAACCATTGGCTACGGACAGAGTCCTGATGAACGCCACATCCGATTTACAGTCCAGGATACGGGTATCGGTATTGACCCGATTGAGCAGCAGCGTATTTTTGAACGGTTCTATTCGGCTGAAGATGTCATGTTGCATTCCACAAGCAAAACCGACTTCCGCGGTGGTGGGCTGGGGCTAGGGCTTGCCATTTGTAAGGCCGTTATTGAAGCCCATGGTGGACACATTCTTGTTGAAAGCCAGGGCCATGATGCCGAAAATTTACCCGGCAGCATCTTTTACGTAGACTTGCCACTGGAAGCCAAGACGGAACTCGACCGAGCCAATGTCTACAAGTCTTTCAACTAAGCGTCATCGCGTTGGGATGGTTGATGTACTGTAGAATCGCTGACAATTTCGGGGGCAGGTTCTGCGGTTTGGTCGGTCGTACGGCTTTCGACCCACCAGGCCGTAATCAGCCATAACGTAACCCCGACGGTAATCGCACTGTCGGCCACGTTGAAAATCGGGAAGCCATGCACATGAAAAAAGTCCACCACATAACCAAGACGCAGGCGATCAACGGCATTGCCGAGCGCTCCGCCGAGCATCAACCCCATTGCTACACGTACGGGCCACGCCTTATCAGGCAGGTCACGGTAGTAATAGATAATGATGCCCGTCACGATCACAGCGATGATCAAAAATACGTTGCCGAATCCCTGAGCAATACCAAATGCGGCTCCAGTGTTGCGCGTGTAGGTAAAGTCGAAAATGCCATCCAGCGCGGCAATTGGCACCCATGTCTCACGAAATGCCAGATTACTTAGAACAATTTGCTTGGTGAGCTGGTCAAGCGCCAGTGTGAGTGCCCCAACGAGCAGCAACACCCACCAGGGAACCGGGCGAAGCGGCGTATGTTCCAAAAGTACAGTCCTATAAAACTCACTGAGATTCAACAAAGGAGACTGCCAAACAGCAATCTCCCTCGCATTATAGCATCCTGTATTGTGTTGCGGGATAATCGTTATTCAGTAGCAGCGCTAAATTTTGGCAACGCCCAGATGGTCAGCACCCCGGCGACAATATGCGTCAGTTCCAACGTCAGGATAAACGGCACATCTGCATCTGCAACGGTCAATGGTGATCCAAAGCTAAGCACAAGCACCGCAATCGCCAGGTAACGCCACCATTGCACGCCATTTTCAGCAGAGATGCGGGTCAGGGTAAATAATGCTATGCCACCACCCAGCACCCCAAAAATTGTTAAAGACGCGATAGCAGCAACGTTCATTTCTTGCTCAGTATCTTCCATGATAATAATGCCATCCCACACGCTAGCAGCATCAGCAATAAAGAAAATGATGGCATTCAAGATGGCGGCCACAACGGCCGTACCGATAGTTGCTATGCCCAACCGCGACAATGTGATTGAGCCCGACGGTGGAAGTGTAGAAGATTGTGTAGACATCCTGAAATCTCTCCTCGGTCTAATTGAATCTGGTTCTAGTTGGCACTACGACGATATTGACGGATGGCCAGTGCGGCAAACACGCCCCAGATAGCCAGTACCCATGCTACTGCTTCGAAGAAAGTAGAACTAATATCGCCATCGAAAGTCATCAGTTCACGGGCGGCGATGGTAATCACCGACACGGGTTGGTTTTCGGCAAAGATGCGCAGCAGTTCGGGCATGGTATCGGTTGGCACAAAAATTGAACTGGCAAACACCAGCGGGAAAATCCAGACGAAGCCAGCAACTTGCGCGGTTTCCGGGTCTTTGACCAGCATCCCGATGTAAGCAAAAATCCATGAACCCGCGTGCCCAAAAGCCAGAATCAGCAGTAAAGCCAGCGTCGTCGGGACAATCCCGTTGGCGAACTCGAAGCCAATGAAGAAACCAACAACAATCATCAATGTCATCACCAGTGCATGGCGGATAGTGTCAGCAACGGTACGTCCCGCTAACACGGCCGACCGCGCCATCGGTAACGAGCGGAAACGGTCAATCAGGCCTTTGCTAAGGTCTTCCGAAAGCCCGACAGCCGTTGCCTGCCCACCAAAAAGCACCGTCTGCACCAGAATGCCGGGCAGTAGGTAGTTAATGTAGTCGATACCGGTATTCATCAGCAGCGGCGTGTTCTCAATCGAGCCACCAAAGACATACGTGAACAGCAGCAGGAACATGACAGGTTGGATGGATGAAAAGACGAGTAGTTGCGGCACACGCAGATAGTACAACAAGTTGCGGCGGGTCATGACACCAACGTCATGCAGGTTTTTCATGAACGCCTCGAATGGACTACTGGGCGCGTTTGATGTGGTAGTCCGTGGTTGTGAAATAGCAGTCTCGGCCATGGTGTTGCTCTCCTTTAAACATTACATTTCGTAGATTAGCAATACGGGTGGTTTACACAGCAGTGATAGCAAGGAATACTTCGTCGAGTGTGGGGCGGCGAATGCTGATGTCGGCAACACTGATATTTTCTTCATCCAGCTTGCGCACGGCTTTTATCAAGCTGTTGGTGCCTTCATCCACTGAGATACGCACCCAACCACTGTCTTCATCGACTTGCGGTTCCTCATCACTGACAAAAGCCAGCATTGACTTCACACGCGCGATGTCGCCGTCGTTATCAACGCGGATTTGCAGAATATCCGCGCCCAGCTTCGATTTCAGCTCGTCAGGTGTACCTTCAGCAATGACTTCCCCTTTGTCAAAAACAACAATGTCTTCGGCCAGCACGTCGGCTTCTTCGAGGTACTGGGTGGTCAATAAGAGCGTTGTACCATCGGAAACGAGTTCGCGAATGACGCTCCACATGTCGCGGCGGGTGCGTGGGTCCAGCCCAGTTGTCGGCTCGTCGAGGATCAACACACGTGGCCGGGCAACGATACTGGCAGCAAGGTCAAGGCGACGACGCATACCACCTGAATAAGTTTTGATGGTACGGTCGGCGGCGTCTTCAAGCGTGAACTGTTTCAGTAGCTCATTGGCGCGGTTTTTGGCTTCGCGGCGGCGCATCTGGTAGAGTTCGCCGACCATGACCAGATTCTCACGCCCGGTTAGCAGTTCATCAACGGCGGGATACTGTCCGGCTAACCCAATGACACTGCGCACACCACCCGGGTCTTTGAAAACATCAATCCCCGCAACTTCCGCATGGCCGCTATCTGGCTGTAGCAATGTGGTCAGGATACGTACCAGCGTGGTCTTGCCTGCCCCGTTGGGCCCCAGCAAGCCAAGAATTTGCCCGGGCCGAGCAGTCACACTAACGCCTTTTAGCGCCTGGACATCGCCATAAGATTTCTTGACATCTTCAACGATAATTTCATGCTTTTGCGATCTATCGCTCATAACTTGCTCTCCTCAGTCTTTAGACCAGTCTATATAGACGCATAAAATACCGGCCATCTGGTGGCAGATAGCAGATATCGGACATGATGCTAGGTGGTTGGGGTTTCGTTTTTAATTGTGCGGAATAGTAGTTCAGCAGTGTGTTGTAGTGGCTCGATACTTTGATAAGTACGGGTCAGGATAATGGCACCTTCAATCGCCGAGATAATCAGCACCGACAGTTGATTCGCTCTTTCAGCCTCAAAGCCGCCTTGCAGCAGCTTATCTTCGAACACTTCACGCCGCGCTTCGTAAGATAACACACAAGCCTCGCGGAGCCGGTCACTGGTATGGGCTGTTTCCAGCACAACGGCGGCTGTTTGCGCACCACGTTGGCACGCTGATTGTTGGATGTGGTCGGCAATGCGCAATGTTGTGGTTCGTACAGCCTCAGCCGGGTCTTCGATGGACGCCATTTCAGTGCGCAAACGCTCGGCAAGCTGTGTTGACATCACATCAATGGCTGATGCTGCAATCTCTTCCTTGCCATCAGGGAAATAGTGATAGAGTGAGCCCTTGGGAGAAGCGCTTTCTTTCACAATCTGATTCAGACCAGTGGCATGATAGCCCTGTCGTTCAAGCAATTCGGCTGTGGTCTGTAAAATGCGCTCGCGTGGCGACAATTCATCAGTCATACGTGATTACGTGATTACCTCCGATCACAATTATTATAATGACTGGTCTATTTAAGTATTGACTGAGCAGCAGGTGTGGGTCACAAAAGAAAAACCCGACAGCCAATGGCCATCGGGTTGAACATATTTTCTGACAGTGGAATTAGACGCGCTTGATTGCAACGGTCAGGTTATCACCATCATAGACGGTCGTCTGTTCAAGATCAGCATCAGCCATCGGTGTTGCTTGCCAGTCAGTGGCCAATGTCTCGCTCATGATGTAGTCTTTAAAAGCGTTCATCGCCTGCACAACCTTGCCCTCAGCCGCAAAAGAAACGGCGATACGGTCGCTGAGATCATAGTCAGCATCTTTGCGCATGGTCTGGATGAGGCGAACGATTTCACGCGCTAACCCCTCCTGCACCAATTCTTCACTGAGGTCAGTGGTGAGCGCTGCCATGTAGCCCCGGTCTTCCGCCACAGCAAAGCCTTCACGCCCCGATTGGCTGACGATGACCTGCTCTGGCGTCAGCTCAAACGTTTTACCATTAGCTTCAACGGTGATATTCTCGCCACGTAAAAGCGTTTGCCCCCACGTTTTCGCCTGTTCACCCTCCGCACCCACAAGTAGTTTACGCACCGGCGGGAAGTCGCCACGCAGTTCGCGCCCGAGTGTGTCAATGGGCTTCAGCGCATAGTTAACCATGCCAGAACTGTCAGCGAGATCAAGCACACGCACTTCTTTGACATTAAGTTCGTCGGCGATCATGTCCTGCATTTGCAAGATAGCGGCGGGGTCTTCCTGGGAGGGCACACCAAAGGCAGCTTCTTGCAGCGGCTGGCGCACACGGATTTCGGCCTTGTTGCGGGCGGCGTGCCCAAGGCTAACAACCTGTTTGACCATCGCCATTTGATGGTTCAGGCTTTCGTCAATCACGGCCTCGTCATATTCTGGCCAGAAGGCTAGATGCACACTCGGCACATCATCTTGCGTCAGGTTACGAAACAATTCTTCGGACAGAAACGGCATAGCCGGTGCCATCAACTTTGAGAGCGTCAATAGACATTCATAGAGCGTCTGGTGTGCAGCTAAATTGTCGCGGACGTCGTCATTTTGCCAGAACCGTCGCCGTGAGCGCCGCAGATACCAGTTGCTGAGGTCGTCTACAAATGCTTCAATTGGACGGGTGGCACCAATGACGTCGTACGTTTCATAAGACTCAGTGACGTCTCGCACCAGCGTATGTAACTCGCTCAGCACCCAACGGTCGAGCAAATCACGTTCTGCGACAGGTACGGGGGCGCTGTTGGGATCGAACTCGTCAATGTTGGCATAGCTCACAAAGAAGCTGTAGACATTCCACAGTGTCAGGTAGAAGTTGCGCAAGACTTCCGCAATGCCGGGGATTTCGCGCTCAGCGCCGATGTCTCGCCACCCAAAACGGGTCTGGTCACCGGGTTGGCTGGCACTAAACATGTACCAGCGCATCGCATCCGCGCCATATTTGTCTAACACTTCCCACGGGGAAACGGTGTTGCCCTTCGACTTGGACATCTTCGAGCCATCGTCAGCCATGATATGCCCCAGACAGATGACGTTTTTATAGGCAACCGAGTCAAATACCATTGTCGCAATCGCGTGCAAGCTATAGAACCAGCCGCGTGTCTGGTCTACCGCTTCGCAGATGTAGTCGGCCGGAAATTGTGCCTCAAACATTTCATGGTTGTGTGCCGGGTAGCCCCACTGCGCGACGGGCATAGCGCCACTATCAAACCAGACGTCAATGACTTCTGGCACACGGCGCATGGTGACCGTCTTGCCATCTACTTCTTCTTCCCACGTCAAGTCATCAACGTAAGGGCGGTGCAGGTCGAATTCTGAGAGGTCGCGGCCGGTTTTGTCTTCAAGTTCGGCCACACTCCCGATGCAGACCATGTGATTCACCTCGGGGTCATCTGCCACCCAGACCGGGAGCGGCGTTCCCCAATAGCGTTCACGGCCGAGTGCCCAGTCCTTCACATCCGCCAACCAGTTGCCAAAGCGCCCCTCTTTGAAGTGTTCTGGCACCCAGTTGATGGTCTGGTTCAAGTCTACAAGCTGGTCACGGTATTCAGTCGTACGAATGAACCAGGTATCGCGGGCCAGGTACATCAGCGGCGTTTTGTCGCGCCAGTTATGCGGGTAATTGTGCCGAAACTGTGTCAGGCGAAAGACGAGTCCCCGTTCACGCAAATCTCGTGAGATGACCTTGTCAGCGTCCTTAAACCACATCCCTGCTACCAACTCGACTTCATCCTTAAAGCGTCCATCTGGATTCACGGAGACGAAGACTGGCAGGTTGTTTTTCTTGGCAGTTTCCATGTCGTCAACACCAAAGGCCGGCGCAGTATGGACGATACCCGTACCATCTGCCACGCTGACATAATCCCCGGTCGTGATGAAGAAAGCTTTGCTTTCGTCCACGTTAAAGTAGTTGAACAGCGGTTCATAGTGACGGCCGACCAGGTCGCTCCCGCGCATTTCAGCAACGACTTCATAGCCACCATCTTCTTTGACAACTGCCCCCAGCACCGAATCTGCCAGTGCTTTCGCAATGTAAATTATTTCTTCTGGTGCCTCTGCTGACACACGGCCTTTCAACTTAACGTAGTCGATGTTTTCACCAACCGTCAGGCAAATGTTGGTTGGCAGTGTCCACGGTGTCGTCGTCCAGCCAAGGAAATATGCATTCTCTTCGTCTTTGGCCTTAAAGCGCACATAGATGCTGGGGTCGTCAATTTCCTGGTAGCCAAGCGCAACCTCATGGCTAGACAGCGCTGTTCCTGACGTGGGCGAATAAGGCACAACCTTATAGCCCTGATACAACAAGCCTTTGTCCCAGAGCTGTTGCAGCAACCACCACACACTCTCGATGTAGTCATTGGTGAGCGTGGCATAGGCTTCGTCCAGGTCTACCCAGAAGGCGATACGTTCTGTCAGGCGGTTCCATTCTTCGATGTAGGTAAACACGCTCTCGCGACACTTTCGGTTGAACTCAGCGACACCATAGGCTTCGATTTCAGACTTTTCTTTGATGCCAAGCTGTTTCTCAACTTCGATTTCAACCGGGAGTCCGTGTGTGTCCCACCCACCTTTGCGCAGGACATAATGCCCCGTCATGGTGCGATAGCGGGGGAAGATATCCTTGAAGGCACGCGACAATACATGGTGGCTACCGGGGCGACCATTGGCAGTCGGTGGCCCTTCGTAAAAGACAAACTGTTTGCCATCTTTGCGCTCGTCCATCGTGCGCTTGAAAATGTCATGGTTGCGCCAATAGTCAAGGATTTCGGCTTCTAATGCAGGGATTTCTACTTTTGACGAAACGGGTTTAAACATGTGTTCTCCTTCAGAGCGTTATAAAATCACAGGTATTTGACCGGGCGGGATGACTTCAGGCAAATAATCCCCCGCTCAGCCAACAGTTGAAATCCTGTCAGCGTCACGGCGACACCTCCTGTACTAACTGTACTAAATCCACTAAGCACAACTTGACGTCCTATTTCCTCTACTCGAACAAGTAAATCCGAAAGCGTGTGCGGCCGTCTTCACGGTGACCACTACTGATCAATACCTGCCAGCTTGACCCGGTAACGTTATCTGTCTCCGAACGTGTGCAGGTCGCGACATTGAAGAAATTCACCTCAGACAGATCATTCTGTTCGAAAGCCTCATTACACACAAAAGGCTGAAAGCGGCATGTTGCGCCTTGATCAAGATAAAAACGGGCAACCTCACAGCCAGATTGGTCTGTCGTGTACAACCATTCATGGCGTGCATAGCTGGTATCCTCTTGTTCAGACAGCAGGCGTACGTCATTCGGCACGGGTATTTCTGGCGCCTCGCTCAAGATCAAGTCTGCAAGCGGCCCACCGATGCGGCTAATGATGATTCCCGCTGCGAGTAGGGCCACCGCACCAAATGCAATGGCAACCCACGGCGGAATATATGGCAAACAACCGCCACGCCCTTCAGCACCAGTGCTAACACCATCTTGGTTGGCATCGGCTGCGTCAGTGGGTAAGGGCGCGTCCATCGGCTGCTGCTGAGTCGGTGTATCTGCCATATGTAGACTCATCCTTCCCAGACTTGATCAACTTTAACGACCAATTCACCTGTCCAATCGCCGCTGTTGTCGCGCTCTGGACGGATTTCGAGGCGTGCAACCTGTGTAAATCCCAGCCAATCGTGTGAGCGGTCAATTTCACAAATAATGGTATGGAAGGCGGCCGGGTCGCTCAGGTCTTCCGAAAGCCGGAAACAGGTGTCAAGCTGGCGCTGATAGTAGGCTTCGATGTCTGTCAGCAAGGTAGAACTCATGTTTTCGTAGTAACCGACATGTTCTTCAACAGAAATGCCATTTGAAATCACCCGTTCAGAGACCATCTCAATGCCCGGGTAATGCTCAATATCGATTGGTTGGCTGCGATCATTGCGTGTATCGCTGTACGCCACAAAGCCGATCAGGGTCACTAAGAGCCCTATCAATATAACCCCGCCAACAATACGGACCACCCAGCTATCCAGACAGCCCTGTGTATCTCGTGCGTCAATTTCGATTGGCCGTTGTGCATCACTCATGGTTAGAAGTGTCCTCTTCTAGGATTGCTTTAATCTCCATGACATCGCCAGCCACACGACGCCCGTAGTCTTGATCAGCAAAGCGACGTGCTTCTGATTGCCAGTATGCCAGCCCTTCGCGATTGTTACGGATGATGTGTGCTGCAACGTCTTGATTATCGTCGGCCAGATTGTACAGTACATAATTGACAAATAATGTTCGATATTGTTCCAAATTCAATACACGCGCCGCTTGATTGGCACGGCGGACAACCTCAGTTGTATCCCGCTCGGCATAGTGCAACGCCTGCGTCAGTTCAACCAGAATGTTTTTGCGGCCGTCATGGGCCAACGCCCGTTCGATCATCACAGCAGCTTCGTCATAGTGTCCACGAACCAGGAGTGTCTTGCCCAGGCCATACAGTGCCAGCTTGTCTTCTGGAAAACGTTCAACCGCCGTGCGCAACAACTTTTCAGATTCGTCAAGCCGCTTCAATTGACGGTAAGTGTTGCCTAAAAGTGACAGCACCTCGGCACTGGCAGTATCAAGCTCGGTATTTTCTAGTACTTCGGCGGCAGCCTCGAAGCGACCGTCGATATAATAGCGACGTGCGGCCAACAATGGACCGCTGGCAGTGTCACCATTCCACAAAAACAGCAAGCCCATCTGCAACAGCGACATAAAGACGATGAGCGACACCACTATCGGGAAACTGTTTTCTTCACCGACGACCTGCGTCACCAACACAATCAGCCCGCTAAGAACGATTGTGGCAATAAACGCCGCCCGTAGACGAGGATCGTGCAAAATCACGAGGTTTCACTTTCGAATAACTTGTCAGCACTATCGAGTTTGAAGTCAAAAGCCCGCTGGGCAACGCTGATGTCATATTCGTAGATCTTGCGGACTGTCTTCGCCTGCGTATCTTCTAATATACGTTGCCACTCGCTGAGCCCCTGACGATAGCGTTTCATCTGGGCAAGTGCAGCGTCAGCATCTTCCAGCTCACCAAGTCGATGATAAGCGCGGGCTTGCCACAAATGGGCCAACAGCAACAGACGTTGCTCCCGCAACCCAAGTTTTTTGGCTTCTTCGATGTAATCAACAACAGCCTCACTATTCCCAAGCCGATCTTCAATCATGGCGAGATCATGTGGTGCGGCGGGGTCATTTGGTTCGCGCAGAAAGGCTTTTTCGCTGTACTCGCGTGCCGTCGCAAAATCACCTTTACGTACATAGATACCAGACATTCCTGTGTATGCACGTGGATCATCGGGGGCAACTTCCATCATTTTTTCGAAGTCCGTCATGGCGTTTTTTGTATTGCCGTTCAGTTGGAACAACCGTGCGCGGAAATCAAGATGCTCAAGGTTGCCTGGCTCGTCTTTCACCAGACCGTTCAAGACCTTGATCGCTTCTTTGTATTCTTGCTTGCGCATGTGGCGTACAGCCTCGCGGTATTCCATCAGGGTTGGTTCTTGCATAAAAAACTGCGCTGCCAGAATCCAGCCAAAGGCTCCACCCAGTACAAACGGAAAAAAGTTAGCAGGCAGCACGAATGCCAACACGGCTAAGCCCAAAGACGGCCCGAGCGTGAAAAACAAGCGCCGCCGCCCGGCCGGGCCCATCCGTGAGCCGATCACCACAACAGCGACCGCAATAAAGGTAATCGCCAACAGGCTTTGAACAGTCGTTACCCAGCCACCGTCGGCAACAAGCCCGAGTACGATACTCCCGATACCAGTCGCTAGCAGTGCGCCGAGAATAATATTGATGCGGTCTGTCCCGAGCCAGAATCGAATATCGCGTAGTAGTCTCATTTCAACCGATACCAGAACGTGGTCATCACTTCGACAGCACCTTTTGCACGCCAGAAGGCCTGTGCCATCGGATGGAGCTGCATGATCGGTGCCTCAATCAAATCAACCCCTTGTGATTTGAACCAGGGTTTGATGTTTTCGAGCAATGCCGTACCAACGCCACCTTGATGCGCGTGCCCGTCAACCCCCATGTCAACGATGACACCGACGCGTTGTTGATAATAGTACAGGGGACGTTCTTCAATCAGGGCGATAGCGTAGCCAATGAGTTTAGACGCCTTATCTGCAACCAGAATTTCAGCGCGGGGAGCAGTGATCCACGCCTGTAGTTGCCGGCCCCAATGAGCCTGTGCATCTTCAGCCAGACGAACGCGAACATCCATCACTGCACGTTCTTCCATGACTTCGAGCCAGAGTTGCACGAGTGCGTCTTGATCTTGTTGTGTAGCGCTTCGAACGGCAAAAGCGTGGGGGTCTCCCATTACGGTCTACTATCCTTTGTCATTGTATCCAGGCTAACCAGATAATGTGCTGCTTTGATCCTATACAGCTTTATATGTGATGTGATACGCAAACAAAAAACTCCCGCCCTCAAATATAATTAAGGGACGAGAGTGTCGATTTCTCGCGGTACCACCCTTGTTCTACAGCATAATACTGTAGCGCTCGGTTTGGCTACGATAACGGGCAGCTTCCGCCGACATCTACTGTCACACCACAGCACGTAGCATGGGTTCAAGTCGGTACTCAGAAAGGATAATTGTTCATGACATCCCCGGGCTTACACCATCCCCGGGTCGCTAACAATGCCGCACTTGAACAATCGCGTTTTCGTCTTCGCATCAGTCAGATTTATGACTATTTTGTAGTTTTGACATTGTAGCGTAGTCATGGTTGGCAGGCAAGCGTAAGCCCAGGCGCACATGTAACATAAGAACGTATTTACGTAAAACCAATAGTTACTGTCAGGTGTATTTCAACCTGGGAGTATCTTGCCACGCTGCACTGAAGGTTTTGCTACTGCCACTTTCCCCGCGCTATAGAATCATTACCGTGTTCTCTAAGCCGGGCCAAAACCTGTTAAGACGCAAACCAATTCTCAAACCTTATAAATTTGATGGCATGTAAATTTGCACATTCCACGCTTCGGCGTATACTACCCATTGGAAACATTGCTAGAAACAGATGATTCACTATGGGACCTTTAGTAACATTACGCGGCATATTGAAAATCAATCATTCTCACCACTATATCTACAATATTCATCCAACACTTTTTGCCCTGACGCTGCGACACAAGTACTGTGAACGTAACGCCAGTCAGGCAACTGTTTCTGCATTTCATCCCATTCAGTTCATTTTTTAAGGAGCGCTTTGTATGAGAGGAAGACGCTTAAATCAACAGACGATAGCAGCCCTAATTGTGGCTGGCGTCCTGTTGATTGGTGGTGTCCTGATCTTTGGTGATGACTTACCATTGATAGGTACCGCCGGAGACACTCCGACTCCAGAGGCCCAACAAGTCCTGGATACGGACAATGATGGCATCAACAATCGTGATGACCCGTGTCCGAATATTCCCAACGACAGTGTTGGTGACCCCTGTAACCCCGATGAGGACAGCGATGGTGTCAACGATACCGCTGATGTCTGTCCAACTGAGGGCGACCTTGGCTTCGGCCTTCAGGCTGATGGCTGTCCCGTCCGTGACAACGACGGCGACGGTATTGGTAATGATGCCGATGCCTGCCCCGACCAGGGTGACCAGGGCTTCGGTTTACAAGCCGATGGCTGCCCCGTTCTTGACAATGACGGCGACGGTATTGGTAACGATGTTGATCCCTGTCCCGACATTGCCAATGACAACGTTGGTGACCCCTGTAACCCCGATGAGGACGCCGACGGTATCAACGACGACGTTGATGTCTGCCCACAACAAGGTGACGAAGGTAATGGCGTAGACGGTCAGGGTTGCCCAATTGCACCTGCGACTGAAGAGCCGACTGATGAACCGACTGAAGTCGCTCAAGAGACTGAAGAACCTACACCAGAGCCAACGGAAGTGGTGACTGAAGAACCAACCCCCGAACCCACCGAAGTTGTCACTGAAGAACCGACCGAGGAACCATCGGCTCCCGACGTAGTAACGGAAGAGCCAACCGAAGAACCAACCCCCGAACCCACTGAGGTCGTCACTGAAGAGCCGACTGAGGAACCCACTGAAGTCGTCACTGAAGAACCGACCGAGGAACCCACCGAAGTCGTTACTGAAGAACCGACCGAGGAACCTACCGAAGTCGTTACTGAAGAACCGACCGAGGAACCCACCGAAGTCGTTACTGAAGAACCGACCGAGGAACCCACCGAAGTCGTCACTGAAGAACCGACTGAGGAACCCACCGAAGTTGTCACTGAAGAACCGACCGAGGAACCCACCGAAGTTGTCACTGAAGAACCGACCGAGGAACCCACCGAAGTCGTTACTGAAGAGCCGACCGAGGAACCCACCGAAGCAGCCCCAACGCGGGCCCCGGTTGGTGCGCAGGGTGGACAAGGTGCGGTTACAGGTGCGCAGGCACTGCCTCAAGCGAACGCTTCCTTTGACGCTTTTGTAAGAGCCGACGGAACTGTTGAATTTACCGACCAATCCACACCACAGAGCGCTATCGTCTCCTGGCAGTGGCAATTTGGCGACGGGAATGGCTCCAATGCCCAGAACCCGACCCATATTTACAGTGAAGCCGGTACCTACACCGTGACACTCACTGTGCGCGGTGATAATGGCATCCCGTCAACGGCTGCTGCTGGCGTTACCGTCACAGAAGAAGAAGTCGCGCCGATGACGTGCCGCTTCGACATGAGTATTGACGATAGCAACCCACCAGATTTTGTTGTCACGTTCACAAATCTGTCTACCAATGTTGCTGAATACGAATGGCTGGTGAATGGTACTCAGGCCAGCACAAGCCGCGAGTTGGCACCACAAACGTTCGGTTTCGGCGATCACAGCATCATTCTGAACTGTACCGATGCAGCCGACCGTACCTTACAAGCAACGGGTAGCTTGAGCTTCAGCGAAGATCAAGGTGCGCTCGACCCTGTTGTGGCGCGCATCATCGCAGAACCAACACGTGGTGCAGCACCATTGACTGTTGATTTCAACAGCGGCAGCACCAGCGACGAAAGCGACCCAATTGTGTCGTGGGCATGGACGATCACCGGACCGGGTGGTACCAACATCACCTTTGATGTTGCCGACCCTGCCCCGGTTGAACTGACTGAACCCGGCATTTACGATGTTTCGCTGATCGTTACAACAGAGAACGGGCGGAGTTCTAACGCCACCGGTTCTGTTGAAGCTGTTCAGATTGCTGAAAAACCGATCCCCGGCATTACTGCAAACCCGGTTGTTGGTGAACTCGACGAAAACGGCGAATTTACCACAGCAGTTGCAGGCACAAATACGGGTGGTCCAGTTGAGACATGGACATGGAACTATGGCGGCGGTACAGCAGCAACCACCGACGGTCAGAACCCGGGCGATGTAACGTTCACTGCGGTTGGTACCTACACCATTACCTTGAATGTTGAAGGGCCTGGTGGTACAGGTACTGCAACCCAACAGATCATCGTGGCAGAACCCGGTGAAGACATTACCGCCAACTTCCGCTATGAACTCAGTGACCCGGCTTTTGCCGACGATGGCACGCCCAACCAGGTTTGCTTCTTTGACCAGAGCGTTGGTACTGTTTCGGTTTACACATGGACGTTTGCTAACCTCGGCGAAGGTGGCCCACCTGTACCCGCCAGCGCTGACGTCGCGAACCCCTGTGTTGACTTCCCCGTTCAAGGCAGCTATTCCGCAACCTTGCGCGTTGAAGGCCCCGGCGGTGAATTCTCCAACACAACCCAGACAATCCCATTGTTCTCGGGTGTCCCCGCACCAGACGCTGCATTTGATGTCAGCGCAACCCAAATCACCGTTGGTGATACAGTTACCTTTACCAACCAGACCACAGGCACCTACACGCTGCTGGAATGGGAAGTAGACGGCAATACGGACAATGGTTTTGACGAAACAGGCGAAACCGTTACGGTCACTTACGATGTTGCAGGCAACTACAACGTCTTCTTGCGGGCGACTGGCCCCGGTGGCTTCTCTGAAGCAACAGCGGTTCAGATCATCGTGTCTGACGAGGAAGTTGTTTGCGTACTGAACGGCAACAACCCCGGTCGCGTTGGCCAGAATCGCAACTTTAGCTTTGACGTTACAGGTGCAACCCCGACCAGTTACAATTGGGTCGTGAACCGCACATTTGACGGCAGCACAACACAATACGCCTCTGGTAGCGGCAGCAGCCTCGGTGTGAACTTCACCGACCCCGGCAGCTACACAATCAGCGTTCAGGCACTGGATGAAAACGGTGCTGTACTGGAAGCGACTGCTGGTTTATGTGAAGCTGAACGCAGCTTTACTATCGATTGGCGTGACCTGGTCTGCCCAACACCCAACGGTCCCACAACGGTCGGTGTTGGTACGACACATGAATATCAACTCCGGATTAATCGCCTTGACGGTGATGACGTCACAAACATTATGTGGACCGTTGGTGACGACAGCGTCGAGATTGCCAATTCCGGCAACCGCACTACCGATGTAACGTTCAATGAAACAGGCACATTCACACTCAGTGCGACGGTTGAAACCGCCTCTGGCCGCGAATGTAACCCCTCCATCACGGTTGAAGTTGTTGGTGGTATTTCGGGTTGTAGCTTTGATGGTTGGGACGCCACTGTCGTCGCTGGTCAAGAAGTCACTTACACCGCCAACGTCAACAACCCGGCTGGCTTACCGCTGACCTATGTCTGGACAGAAAATGGCAGCGCCTCTCTCGGTGGCTCTAGCTACACGGTCACCTGGATGGCTGGTGAACAAACGCTGACCGTTGATGTTTACGTAGGTGATTTTACCCTCGCGGAAGTTGCAGGTATTGAACCAGACTGTAGCGGCGGCGTTGGTCAAACTATCGACGTTGGCTACGGTCAAGTCACCTGCCCGATCAATAATGTTTCAAACAGAAATGCACTGCCCGGTGAGAGTACACGTATCACAGCCGCCGGCAGCGCAGGTGGATACGAACTTGAAGGCGACATCCGCTACCGCTGGACGATTACACGCCCTGCAGGTGATGATCGCGAAACTGTGATCACGACTGAGAGCAACCAGCTCAACCTCGATGGTCTCGTCGCGGGTGAATACACTGTCACTTATGTCAAGGTACTGGTCACCGATGAGGGCGAACAGGTACTGGACTGCGCGGCGGACACGGTTACGATTACCGTTGGTTTCCCCGAAGAACTGGTTTGCCAACCACCACGCCGTAGCACCGATCGTCTGGTTACACCTGGCACCACCGTCACATGGACGGAACGCGCCAACGAGCTAGACTTCGATGCCGAAGGCGTGACCTTCACCTGGACCTGGCAACTGTTCCAGATCACCGAAGATGGCCCCGTACTGGTTGATGACAGCTCGACAGGTACCAACCCTAACGACTTCGATGACTACGTCTACGCATCGTCCATTGATGACGCTGGCTTAGTCTACGCAGTGGGCTACACAGTGGTCGTTACCGATAGTAACGGCAATCTGATTGACGACTGTTCGAGCGGCACCCGCGAAGTTGAATTCACGGGCGAGAGCTTCACCTGTGAAGACTTCCGCATCGACGCTGACGACAACGCCGCTGACGGGTTTGAAGGTACACCCGCCAACCCCGGCAACAACTACACCTACCGTATCGTGTGGGACAACGCTGAACCAGCTAATGTCGAATACGCATGGGATACAGGTGGTAATGGTACCATTAGCGGTAGTGGCCGACAGATTCAGGTCGCCTGGAACACCGCTGGTATCTTTACACTCAATGCCACGGTTAGCAGCGCAGACGATTCCGTCGTATGTCCAGCCTCAATCGGCATCTACTCTGGGCATTCCCTGGACGTTAGTTTCGATGGTACACCGCAAACAGTCCTTACAGGCGAAGAAATCTGCCTGGATAACACTACGCGCGTTCGTGGACCAGAAGAAGCCTACACCTGGAACTGGGATCTGGCTGGCGGCACCATTACAACGGGTGCAACCACCACCAGCCGCAGCGACAATGGTGAACTCTGCGTAAGCTGGGACACCCCCGGTCCGAAATCAGTCACACTGACAGGTGCAATCCCTGGTATTGAAGATACGGATACCGATGAGTTCTCCGTTGTCGCACGTGCCAACATCGAAGCCACCGTTATCGGTTCAGATGTCGCGCTGCGCAATGAAGTGTTCAACATCGAAGCCACTGGCAATAGCGTTGACCTCACGCAGGCACGCTGGTCAGTCGTCGGCTCAGATACAACCAGCCGTGGTCCAAACTTCAGCGTTTCCTTCCCTGAAGCTGGCAACTACGAAATTCAAGTAGAAGCGCCGATCACCTACAATGATCAGACGCTGAGTGCCTCGGTTAATGTTCAGGTAGTCGAAAGCAATAGCATTCAGGCGGACTTCACGCCCAACCCACGCACGGGCCAGGCATCTGAAGACAACCCGCTGCGTGTCTGCTTTACGGACTTGAGCACCATTCAAGACCAACTGGTTTCATGGACATGGGATTTCGGCAACGGTGACTCGCTCAGCTACACAGATGCGAACATCCCCGCTGAAATCTGCACCGAATACACCCAACCCGGTGACTACAACGTTACGCTGGACATCGAAAACTCTACTGGCTTGACTGCTGATGCTGGTCGTACGGTCAGCGCTTTCTCACCACGTAGCGCGAGTGGTTCTATCGGTGCTGAAATCTTCCCCGAAGGACAGGTCTGCTACGAAGCCGAAGTGGTCGGTAACTTCACCATCACAGGCTGGAACTTTGGCGACCCCGACGGTGAAGGCAATGTTATCGAAACCAGCTCCGCAAGCGAGTGCTATGTGTACTCTGAAACCGGAACCTACACCGTGACGTTGAACCTGACCGACGGTGAACTGCCCTACACCCTGCAACGCACAGTCAACGTTCGTGTCTTCACTGACGAAGAACTACCGCGTCTGTCTGTCGAAGCGCAGTGTGTGCAACAAGGCCCACCGGGCAGCGTCTCTATCGAAATCACCAACACTGGTGGTCCGATCCCTGAAGATGCGCCGGCCATCATCACCATCACCGAAAGTGACGGCACACCAGTTGATACCGTCCAACTGACGGGCGAACAATCTCACACGCAAACCTACACCGGGCTGTTCAATGGCGTCGAAATTACGGCACAGCCGTATGAAATCTTCGGCGACACAACTATCGGTGAATGCTGGGACCGTTCCAGCCTGGAAGTGACTTACGTCTGTAACATCGTAACCAACGAAGACACAGGCGTGGATCAGTATCTGGTCGAATTCAGTGTTCGCAACACGGGTGAAGCGCCAATGCAGGGTACAGCACCCTTTACGGTCTGGTCCGATGGCTACGAAGGCGGTAACGTCGTCACAGAAGGCAACATACCAGCCCTGAATGGCAGAGAATCAACAACGGTCTTCTCGCGTGAACTGGGCGAAAACGAAGCCTATTACTTCCAGGCTGAACAACGCCCCGGCCACCCCGGCACCGGCCGTATTCGCGCCGATAGCACAGGTGGTGACGCACGCTGTGAAGCTCCGCCGACTGGTTCACTAACAGTCACCAAGTCCGTTGATCTCGGTGACAACGAGTTCGAACTGAACGACGAATTTACGATCAACATCACAGGTCCAGACAGCTTCTCTGAAACCATCACCTTGAGCGATGGTGAATCACGGACGCTTGATGACCTGCAACCCGGCACCTACACCGTCACTGAAACTGACCCCGGCCCCGCCTGGGACGTTTCCGGCGAAGGCGCTGTTGAGGTAGAAGCTGGCGGCGAAGCTAGCGCAACCATCACCAACACCTTCACCGCACCCGAACTGAGTGCCAGTGGTGTTTGTGTGACCAACGAAAACCTTGTGCGCTTTACCATCACCAACGCCAGCGACACGCCGATTACCGACGGTAGCTGGAACGTGACTGATGAAAGTGGCAACACAGTTGACAGCAACGACGCATTCAGCTTTGAAGGCAACCAGACCACGGTTGATGTACCGTTCGTGAGCTTTGGTCTTAACCGTAGCTTGACCATCACGGTTAACGATGGCTTTGGCAACGAAGCAAGCTCAAGTGCGATTGGTCCGTGTATCCAACGGGTAACCATTACCTCAATCTGCTGGGAAACCTCAGAAACACATGAGTTCCGTGTCAGCAACCCGAACCCCTTCCCGGTAACGGTTGAAGTCGTCAACAACTCGATTGGCCAAACAACCTTTGGTCCTCAAGAAGTTGCTGCTAGCACGAGCGTTACCTACACGGGCGAACGCGCAACCCCGAACATCCTGTATGTGTTGGATGAAAATGGAACACGCTACGAGCATTCACGCAACAGCACCAACAATGAACGCTGTGAAGAACCACTCCTGAGCGTTGAAGGCACCTGTGACAACAATGCTGTCGCCAGCTTCGTCATCAGCAATGAGGCTGAAGCAAGCGGTGATATGTTCGGCACAGGTACGTATGAAGTGAATGCATTCAATGCCGAAGAAAACCCGGTTGCGAGTGGTGAATTCAGCCTGGCAACAGGTGAATCGACTGACCCCATTGTTGTTGAAGGCTTCTATGGTGACGTCTCTATCACAGTGACTTACACCGAAGCAGGCAGTGACTTCCCGGGTAGCTACACCTTCAGCGATACAGCCAACACCAACTGCGGCAACCCGCCGAGCCTATCGATCAGTGGGGAATGTGTAGAAGGCGCACCAGTTGCGACCATCGTCAACAACGGTGGCGCGATGTATGATCTCGATGCGACCTACACCGTAACCTATGAAGACACAGGCGAGACGAGTGCCCCGATCAGCATCACTGGTCTTGATAGCAGTGAAGAACTGACGCTGAACCTCGAACAGAATCGTGGTGCAGTAACGGTTTCATTGGCGACGGAACGAATTCCTGTCAACATTGAAATCAACACGGCTACGATTGACTACTGCAACCCACCGGCCCTGGTCATCACTGGTCAGTGTGACACCGAAAATCAGGTCCCGACAGCATCCATCACCAACAATGGTGGCCAGATGCTCGACAGCACGACCGTTACGGTGACATACGAAGATGGCGGCAACCCGCAGACCATCACCATTGACCCACTCGGCCCGGATGGCAGCGTTGACATCAGCGACCAGCTCAGCAATGCGCGTGGTGCGCTAACCCTGGTACTTGATCCAGAGTTTGCGGCTGCTGAAACGCCAACAACGGTTTCACTCGAAAACTGTAACGAGTCCGAAATTGGGCTGAACGTCCAATGTGACGGCACCAACGTTATCGGTGAAATCACCAACAATGGCGGCCCGCTGCTTGAAGACCTGACCTACACGATCACCTACGAATACCCGGATGCAAACGGTCAAACGACTGTCAGCGGAACGGTTGAATTCGAGGAAGGTCGCCAGGTACTCGACTTCAGCAACGAACGCGGTGATGTGACCCTTAGCATCGCTGAACTGCAACTGACCGCTAGCACCGAAAACTGCTTCCCGCCAGATTTGACGCTCAGCGGCGTCTGTGAAGGCACCAGCCCGGTCGCTTCCATCGTGAACGACGGCGGCCCTGCACAGATTTCCGGCACCTACACCGTCACCTACAGTGAAGGTACCGCGAACGACAACGTAGAAGCCTCCTTCGGCCCGCTCAACGCTGGCGAAGACTTCCCAATCCCGAACCTACGTAACGACCTGGGTGATGTATCCATCACAATGGCGTACCCCGACGGCGAGCAGTCCGACGAAATCACGATTGAAAACTGCTTCCCGCCGCAACCTGACTTCAGCCTGGCATGTGTTGACGGTACTGACGTCATCCTGACACTGGACAACACCAACGGTGGTCCGATGTTCGAGGAACTGACGCTCAACGTTACCTATGCCAATGGCCCGAACGACACCGTGCCCTTCCAACTGGACGCTGGTGAAACCGACACTATCACACTTGCCAATGACCTTGGCGATGTAACCGTCAGCATTGAATCTGAACTGCTGACACGTACAGCCGACGTTACGAGCTGTAACCCGCCTGAAATTACGTTCTCCGCACAATGCGATGCTGAACGTGATCTCGGTGTAGTGACAGTCGTCAATAGCGGTGGCCCGATGTTTGAACCTGAGTTCATCAACGTTGAGTACGAAAATGGCGAAACCAGCCAGATCGAATTCCAATTCGACGACGCTGGCAGCCAGACCTTCGACCTCGACCCGAACAAGGGTAGCGCGACTGTCTCTTACGGTGAGCAGGAAGCACAGGTTGTGCCCTACTGCAACCCGCCAGCACTCGACATCACACATCAGTGTGTTGAAGTCGATGAAGGTCAGAGCTTTGTCGAAGTCACTGTGACCAACAGCGGCGGCGCGATGCTTGAGGAACAGGTTATCGACGTACTCTACGAAGACGGCGAAACCGCGCAACTGCCCTTCACGCTTGGCGAAGGTGGCGAAACCAGTTTCGACCTCGACGCTAACCGTGGTGGCGCAACGCTAACCCTGGCACAAGATGGGTTCGACCCAATCATTGTTCCAGTGCCCTACTGCGAACCACCCGACTTGCAACTGACAGGTCAGTGTGTTGACGACGCACCAACGGCGGTTGTGGTCAACAACGGTGGTCAGATGCTCGAAGGTACGACTGTCAGCGTTGAATACAGTGCTGGTGATCCGACAACCATCGACATCCCCGCGCTTGGTCCGGGTGAAGAATTCCCCTTGACCGACCAGCTCAGCGACCAGTTTGGTAATGTCTCGCTCAGCCTTGAAGGGCAACGCAGCAGCATTGACCTCGAAAACTGTAACGAGTCGAATGTCTCGCTGAATGTCCAATGTGAAGGCACAAACCTTGTTGGCTCCATCGACAACCTCGGTGGCCCGATGCTCGATGTACTGTCCTACACCGTGGACTACCAGTTCGGTGAGCAAGACTTCAGCAATGAAATCCAACTTGGTGAAGGCGAAAGCGAAGTCCTGGATCTGACCAACACGCTTGGCACAGTAACAGTTAGCTTCGACGGGACAGAAATTTCGGCCTCGGCTGAAAACTGCTTCCCACCAGAACCCGTTCTGGAAGGCGTCTGCGAAGGCACGACACCTGTCGCCAGCATCCTCAACAGCAATGGCCCAACGCACCTTGACGGTAGCTACACCATTACGTATGAGGTCGGTGACCCGGTTGAAGGTACCTTCCCGCCGCTGACTGCTGGTGAAGAATTCCCGATTGACGGCTTAAGCAACGAACGTGGTGACATTACCATTACGCTGCAATACCCGGCCGAAGGTCGCGATGACGTCACCACTGTGACCGACGAAATCAGCATCGAAAACTGCTTCCCACCACAACCAGACTTCAACCTGGTCTGTGAAGAAGGCACGGACATCGTCCTGACGCTGGATAACAGCCAGGGTGGCCCGATGCTCGACCCGATTGTGCTCACCGTAGACTACGAAGTCGGCGATGACACAACTATCGACTTCCAACTGGATCAAGGCGAAACTGAGCGGATCGTCCTGAACAACGATCAAGGCAATGTCACGGTTGGCGCCTTTGACCCAGCCCTGACCAAGACGCTTGACGTTACCGACTGTAACCCGCCTGTGCTCCGTGCTGAACCGACATGCCTGACGGATGAAGGCGCACCTGTACCCGCAATCACTGTCTTCAACGATGGTGGCCCGATGTACAGCCCCGCTGAATACCCGTGGAACGCCACCTATGCGTTCGATCTACCAGCAGAATCTGGTATGGTCAGCGTCCCGGCTGGTGAAAGTGTCACCCTTGAATTCAGCAACCTCGGCGGTGCCGTCAGCTTCGAAATGCCCGACTTTGGTATCGAAGCCTCTGCAACAACGGACAACTGCTACCCGCCAGAACTCCGCGTTGAAGCGCAGTGTGATGGTACAGCAGCCTATGTTGAAGTGTTCAACGACGGTGGTCCGATGGCCGAACCAGATGTGGTGATGGTTGACTACGCACAGGACGACGAAGGCGCGATTGAATTCACCTTCGAACTCGGTGCCGAAAGCAGCCAGCGCTTCGACCTCGACAATGATAAGGGTGCGATTACGGTGATGCACGCCGGAACCGAAACCATTATCGACGTTGAGAACTGTAACCCGCCAAGCCTGACGTTTGATGCCTACTGCGAAGGCAACACACCTATCGCAGAAGTCACGAACAACGGTGGCCCGATGTTCAGCGAAGAAACCCTGAACATTGACTACGAAGTCGGTGACGACACAACGATCTCCTTCATGCTGGACGAAGGCGAAACCGAAACCTACACCTTGAATAACGATCAGGGCAACGTATCGGTGACGCTCAACAGCCTTGAAGAGACCATTGATGTCGAAAACTGCTTCCCGCCGGAACTTGCACTCGACGGTGTCTGCGAAGGCAACACACCTGTCGTCACACTGACCAACAGTGGCGGCCCCATCATCACGCCAGTTTCACTGACTGTGGAATATGAAACGGGTGACACGGCGACCATTGAAGGCATTCAGCTTGACGCCGACAGCAACGCACGCTTTGAACTGGATAACGATAAGGGCGACGTTACCGTCACGCTCAACGATGGTTCTGAAGAACAGCGGTCAATTTCGATTGACAACTGCTTCCCACCAGAACTCGCATTGAGCGGTGTCTGTGACACTGAACTGAACGCCGGTATCATCACCGTCGTCAACAACGGCGGCCCGATGCTTGCCAGCGAAACAGTTGAGGTCACTTACCAGACCGGTGAAACTGCCAGCTTCGACTTCCAGCTCGACCAGGCCGGTACAGAAACCTTCCAGATCGACAGTGACAAGGGCACGGCAACCGCCAGCCTGACGTACTCAACCGACGCTGGTGTACTCGACCAAACGATTGAGTTCGACAACTGCTTCCCACCGGAAGTCAGCGCCAGTGCTGTCTGTGAAGAAACCGAACCCGTGATTTCAATCACCAACGACGGTGGTCCGTTCATTGACCCGACCAGCTACGTCTGGAGCGTGGTCTACCAGACGGGTGTCACCGCTGAAGGCGAAATCACCGTTGCCCCGGGTGCGACCGAAACCGTCACACTCAGCAACGAAGAAGGCAGCTTCACGTTCAGCATCCCCGAACTGGGTATCAACATTGAACGCGACACCTGCTGGCCGCCAGACCTCACCGCAAGTGGTGTCTGTGTCCCAGAAACGGGTGAAGCCACTTTCACTGTCGTGAACACAGGTGGCCCAACCATCGAAGACGTGACCTACACCCTCTCTGATGAAACTGGCACCATCGAATCCGGCGTTATCAGCCTGGACAACGGCGAAGAATTCTCTACCACGACCGTGACCCCGGGTACGCTGACCTTCGAAATCCTCGAATTCAGCGAAACGGTAACAACCATCTGCTTCGAAGAAGCGGACATCGAAATCGCAGGCTTCTGCAACGACGATGCATCAGCAACCTTCACCATCTTCAACCGTGGCGGCGACATGGCCCTGAGTGACGACGAAGTTTCCTGGCAGGTCTTTAACCAGGACAATGTTCAGGTACTCGAAGGCAGTGTTGTTCTCGGTGAAGACGCGCAGGAAATGATCTTCGTTCCGTTCGTAGAAGGCACCTTCGCTCTTGAAATCCAACTCGCCAGCGGCCCGAGCGCACGTACAACCGTGGCCGACTGTGTGCCCGAAACCCCAACGACAGCGACCCCGGTTGCTGAAGTGCCCGATGTTTGTGGCGAAATCATCTTTGACGAGTATGGTTTCCCGATCGTTGACATGGACCCGGCTGGCTGTGATGACACCCCGTTGACACGCGCGCCATGGACCCCGCTCAGCATCGGTGAAGCAACCTGCCCGGATTGGCTGATTTACCACACCAACACTACGGGTAACTGGGAAATTTTCCGCCTCGGCGGTGATGACGAGTTCCCTGATGACAACCCGAACCTGTCGCAGGGTGACGAAACACCGCGCATCCATGACTTCGCACCAAGCCGCTCACCCGACGGGCAATGGATCGCTTTTGCCTCCGTCCGTGACGGTAACTGGGAAATCTACGTTGCGCCGGTTGATAACGTCAACAGCGGTAACATCATCCAACGGGTGACGTACAACGACGTCGCCGTGGACATCGACCCGGTCTGGTCACCAGGCGCAGACGCTGACGGTGGTAACTACGTCGTCTACGAATCTGCCCGCGATGGCCAATACGACCTCTACTTGCTGGATGTCCGTACTGGCATGGAACGCCAGCTCACCGACAGCCCCGCTTCTGACATCAACGCCTTCTGGCATCCTGATGGCACGAAGCTGCTGTTCCAGAGCGACCGTGACCGCGCTGGTATCTTCCAGATCTACGAACTCGACCTGAGCGCGGAAGACGAAAACGGCTTCCCGGTCACCACGCGCCTCAGCGACGGTGAAGGCAACGACCGTGATGCGATGTACTCCAACGAGGGTGACCGCATCCTGTTCCGCCGCACCGCTTCGCCGGACAGCAGCGTGATCTACGTGATGGACAGCGATGGCCAGAACGTGGAAATGGTCTCCGACCCGGCAGGCTTTGCTTCGAACGCTGTATGGTCGCCCGATGATGAGATTTTCGCCTACCAGAGTAATCTGGACGGTGATCTCGACATCTACGCCTACGAATTCGAGAGTGAAGTAACCCGCCTGATCACGGAAAACGACATCCCAGACTACTCACCGACCTGGTACTGCGAATCCACCGAAGTCGTCTTCACCTCTGACGTGGATAGCACCGAGGAGCGGTTGGACGCCAACATCTTCTCGACGAACGCGCTGCCGATTGATGCAGATGCGATCATCGTAGACGAAGAAGCGAACCGTCTGACCACGGCTGAAGAGCTGGACCAGCACCCGCAGAACAGCCCGGCTGAAGAAAACGCCAGTCGCGGCGGAGAGTAAACCTCTCCCTGCCCCCAATGCGGTCTCGTGGTGGCCACCCGGCTACCACCTGACCGTTCTCCCTGAGAAACCAATCAGGACAAAAAAAGAACCGCTGCCTGCATCGTTCGCAGGGGCGGTTTTTTCGTCTATATGATATTTCGATTGATGGAGCGGACTAGCGTGTTGCCTCGGTGAGCGTTGCCTGCACATCTTGCGGCAGTACACCCAGCCGTGAGCCGTTTTCGCGGTAATCAGCAAAGCTCTGCACATCCGTATGGGTGCTACAGGCACAACCAACTGCATCGAACCAGTAGATTTTTTGCGCGTCGAAGTCAATTTCTGCGCCCAGCGTCTCGCCATTGTGCGCCCACATCAATGATTTTTTGTCTGCCATGTCAGGGAATCCTTTTGGCTATGGTTTCCAGTTGCTTCTCACGGCCGGTATAACAGTTTCACCGAGGAGTCTCAAGCCTTCAGCAGAATTTAAGCCATGCGGCGTGCCGAACTCTACCCGCGATGCGCTTGCCGCGAAAAGTGATTCTGTCTGGCGAATAATGTCGTCGGGATTACCCGCAAAGGCGAACTTTTCAAGCATCTCGTCTGAGATAAGCGCGGCCGCACCCTCCCAGTCGCCTGCATTGGCGCAAATTTGCAGTTTTTGGACCAGTTCCGGGTCAACAGTCACCGTCGGGTCTAAAGACGCCACAACGGGCAAATACAGCGCCACCGAACGTCGCGCCGCTGCCCGGGCCAGTTCACGGTCGTGGTCACAGACACATACCGCGCCCACCACCACGCCGGCTGTCCCGTGGGCACGCCCGGCACGCTCTTCACCAACCGCGATATATTCCTGCATCACAGGCACTACATCCGCGTTCGCCGAACCGCCAATTTTAACCTCATCCGCAATTTCGCCCGCAATCGCAGACAGTTTAGGCCCCCATGTACCGACTAACACCGGGATACTATCTGGCTCAGGGGGCAAAGGGTAACCGACGCGCACATGTTCGGCAAGCTGGAAAGCCTCACCCTGATAGCCACCCGTTTCGCCACGCAACAACAGCCGGATAATGTCAATCGCTTCGCGCACCGCTGCGAGGGGTGGCCGCCGCTCGATATAACCGTGATCTTTTAACCATGCGCCACGCCCCACGCCGATATATACTCCCGCCTGCGCGACATCAGCCAGCAAAGCCAGATTCGCGGCAATGTCAACCGGGTGCATCCGCGAGACGGGAATCGCCGAAACCCCAATAGGAGCGCGTTCAATGTGCGGTGCCATCAGCATCAGCGGGCCGAAGCTCGGATGATAGGGCAAGTCAGCATAGACCGTGACTGCATCAACGTCATACTGATTGACCTGTTGTGCCAGCGCGATATACTCGGCGGCACTTTTGTCCGTCTGAAAGGCAATACTCAGTTTCGGCATCAGGTTAACTCGTCGCTATCTAACGTGCGGCGAGTGGTACGTTCAATCCGCATAATCAGTCCTTCGTCGGGGTCAGGGCACGCAACCAGCGCATCCCGCGCCAGCCAATCATTTTCAGCAAGATCACGTTGTTTGGCGGCCAACAAGGGTAGTACAGCACTCAGCGCATACATACAAAAGTGCTTGCCGGCCGGAATCCGTAACCGATTGCTTTCGGTAACTTCGAAATAATCCCCAACCTGCAAGCCGCACACCGACCGCCCGCGAATTTCTTCAACTGTCACCCGTAAATCATATAACTCAAAATCACGGCCCATCTAAATGACCTCAAGCTCACGGCCAACTTTCTCAAAGATACCAAGTGCTTCGTCAATATCGGCGTCGGTATGGGCGGCGGTGTTCATCACCCGGATACGAGCAGCCCCACGTGCTACCGTCGGGTAGGCAATCGCCATTGCAAAGACGCCTTCTTCAAATAGACGTTTGCTGAATTGCTGCGCGGTTTTCTCATCGTAGAGCATCACCGGGATGATTGGCGTAGTTGTGTGTCCGGTATCGAAGCCAAGCGCCTGCATCCCCTGCTTGAAGCGTTCGCCATTCGCCCATAAGCGGTCAACCAGTTCGGTTGAGCTTTCGAGCAAATCGACCGCTTCCAGACATGCGGCCACATCGGGCACGGTCATCGCGCTGGAAAACAGGAATGGCCGCCCACGCTGGCGAATCCAGTCAATAATGACCTGCTTGCCTGCCACAATACCGCCGACAACACCAAAGGCTTTGCTCATCGTGCCAACTTCGATGTCAACTTTCCCGTGTAGCCCAAAATGGTCCACAATCCCACGCCCACCATGACCAAGTACGCCTTCGCCATGCGCATCATCGACCATCAGCAGCGCGTCAAATTCCTGTGCGACTTCATACAACGCTGGGAGATCGGCAATATCACCGTCCATGCTGAAAACGCCATCCGACACAATCAGATAACGGCTATATTCGCCAGCTTCACGCGCAGCGGCGATCTTTTCACGCAGATCAGCAATATTGTTGTGTTCGTAGGCGATAATCTTCGCACGGCTCAGGCGGCAGCCATCAATGATGCTGGCGTGGTTCAACCCATCCGAAAAGATGACATCGCCACGTCCAACCAGTGCCGGAATGGTGGCAAGGTTCGCCGTGAACCCACTTTGCAGGGTGATACTTGCCTCTACACCTTTGAACGCAGCCAACCGTTCTTCAAGTTGCGTGTGCAGGTTCATTGTCCCCGCAATCGTACGGACTGCACCGGGACCAATGCCATATGCATCAATGGCATCCTTGGCAGCTTGCAACAAGCGTGGATGGTTCGCGAGGCCAAGATAGTTGTTAGCGCAGAAATTGATAACGGGCTTACCATCCACCACAATACGCCCATCCATCGGGCTTTCAATGGTGCGGATGGTGTTAAATAGTCCTTGCTCACGGAGTTCATCGAGTTGTTCTTCTAAAAACGTGGTTTTGTTCGTTACAGTTGCCATGTATCCTCAACAGTCAATACTCGTCAATTACCATTTTTCAAATTTTAACACGAACTCTGCATCCTGCTAACGTTTTGAAAGTGCAACCATGCTTGAATCTGAATCCAAAAATCAGCAAATTCAATGGCTACTGGGCCTGACCCCTGAAGACCTTGCCGCCAACCGAAAGGGTGAAGTCGGGCTGAACCAGTCTGAGCGTATCCAGGCGCAACGGATGACATTCTGGCGCGGCCTGGCTAGCCTCTACCTATTCCCGCTCATTTTGCCGCTGGTGTTATCGTTGCTCTTCCAGGATGATCTGGTCTATATGCTGAGTGGTATCTTCGCCCTCAGTTGGACAATTGGCTTTTTGCGGGCTGTCCTTATGCTGCGGAGTCGGCAACGCATCGTGAGCAATGACGTGGCGCAGAACAACGTCCACAGCGTAGAAGGTAAACTGTGGTTACATGTGCGCAATCAAACTGACTATACTATCGGCGTTCAGGATCAGGATTTCATCGTGCAAAAAGCACTCTACGACATACTCACCGCCGACCATTTTGTCGCGATATACTATCTCGGTGAGAGCCGCAAGCTGCTTGCGCTGGAATACTTGCAAGAACCGTTTATTGAAGAAAACATGACAGTCTGACAATGCAAAACGGTACCAACCCGCAGGTCAGTACCGCTTGCGATACCTATTGGATTTTTAGAGTTAGTGCTTTAGGGCGCGTAGCCAGTTGACACCACACCAGCGGCCAGGTCAGCAGCCAGTTGGGTCAGTTCAGCTTGCAACTCGGCAGGCACAACATCTTCAAAGTCATGGAACGGCGCGAGGCCGACAACACCCACAAAGTTACCATCTTCGATATTGCCATTGGCAAATTGCAGCACCAGGCTAGCAATACCACCGTCAATGATCTTGGTTGCGCTGGAAACGAGGCACGGGTGCGCTTCGGGTACGGTGAACCACTGGTCAGTGTCCACACCGATACAATACGGCGGATTACTATCACCAACAGCGCCAGCAACCTCAATCAAGCCACCATTGCCCGTTTGACCACCAGCCGCAAAAACGACGTCTGCGCCCTGGTCAAGTGCCTGGCGAGAGGTTGCAGCACCCCATTGCGGGTCGGTGAAGGCCGTGTCTAGCCCACCGGGATGATAGGTGCTGATGAGTTCAATGTCCGGGTTGTAGAACTGTGCCCCGAGTTCATACCCTTCTTTGAAGGCGACCACGGGTGGCACCTGGTCAGTACCCAGTACGGCCGCAATCGTACCGCTTTCACTCAAGCCAGCAGCCAGATAACCCGCAAGGAACCCGGCCTGGTCTTCAGGGAAGATCAACCCGCTGATACCTTCCTGCATTTCGGGCTGGAACTGGTCAACGCCGATGAAGCGAACATCGGGGAAGGCCTGTGCGGCTTCATTAGTAGCTTCTTGCAGGGCGAACCCAACAGTCACGATGATGTCGTAATCATCTTCGGCAAATTCAGCAATGTTGGCAGCGTAGTCGGTGGGGTCTTGAGTTTCGATGAAGTCAACTTCAGCGCCACAGCGTTCTACAGCCAGTAGACCGTTCCAGGCGCTTTCGTTGAAGCTGCCATCGTCAACGCGGCCGACGTCGGTCACCAGCCCAACACGAAGGTCGCTCAAGTCAGTGTTGTAGCAGGTCAGTACGGCATTGGTGCGCAAGCCATTTTCTGCGCGCTGAATCAGACGCAGTACTTCACCCGGTACCTGATCTTCGAAATCATGGAAGCTCGCCAGCCCAACTTCACCAAAGAAATTACCCGTGGGTGCATTACCATCGACAAAAGCGGTCACGAGGCTAAGAATACCACCGTCAATGAGCTTTGCAGCACTGGAAACGAGGCAAGGGTGTGCTTCTGGCACAGTCAACCACTGGTCGGTGTCTACACCAATGCAGTAGGGCGGGTTGCTGTCGCCAACAGTGCTGGCAACTTCGATCAAGCCACCGTTACCTGTCTGGCCACCGGCTGCAAAAACAACGTCTGCACCCTGATCAAGTGCTTGTGCAGCGGTTGCAGCGCCCCATTGTGGGTCAGTGAAAGCTGTGTCTAGCCCACCGGGGTGATAGGTGCTGATGAAGTTAACATCTTTGTCAAGAATGTCAGCAGCCCATGCTGCGCCAGACTCATAGCCTTCCTTAAAGGCAACAACAGGTGGCACCTGGTCGGTACCCAATACGGCGGCAATGGTGTTGGTTTCGGTCAAGCCAGCGGCCAGAACACCAGCCAGGAAGCCGGATTTATCTTCTTCAAAAACCAGACCCACAACGTTATCGACATCCTCGGTCTGGAACTGGTCAACGCCAATGAAATAAACATCGGGGAAGGCTTCAGCAGCGTTAAGGGTTGCTTCTTGCAGGGCAAAGCCGACAGTCACAATGATGTCAAAGTCATCTTCGGCAAATTCAGCAATGTTGTTAGCGTAGTCAGTTGGTGCATCGGTTTCGATAAAGTCAACTTCGGCACCGAATGCTTCTTCTGACAACAAAAGTCCTTCCCAGGCGCTCTGGTTAAAACTGCCGTCGTCAATACGTCCGACGTCGGTCACAAGACCAATGCGGAGGTCACCTTGACGGTCGGTTGACGATGAATCTGTTGGTGTTTCTGCGGCGAATGATGCCCCAAGGCCACTGACGAGTACGGCACATAATAAGGCCAACATGGTGCTTGAAAGGATACGCTTCATGAAATCATAAGCTCCTTGTATGGAAATGATATTTGATAGAAATTTTGGTAACGTTTCATCGAAGAAAAGAGAGGGAAAGCACGACACGGTGGCAAAACATGATTACCCCGCAGTGCGCTGCGACGTCGTATTGGCTGTGCAAGATGTTTGCTGGTTTGATCACACATTTCGGCTACCAATATGACTCACCACTACAACGCCGCAGATTATATCGGTTCGATAAGCAAAGGGCAAGCACCAATTAAATTCACTTAAACTGAAACAGAATCTTCACCTATCAAATTGCGTTCCTTTCGCTATAATAAATGCAACAAACCAGCACACAAAACGTTCCCCATTATGACAACAAACTCATATCTTTTGAGACAGTCACCATTGCACTGTATAACCAGCAAAAGATGGAACTAATTCACAGGGAGTGAACTATGACAATGCAACCTAACGGCAACCACAATAACACCAATACAGGCACCGATACCGTCAAGCGTGGGCTGGCGCAGATGCTCAAGGGTGGCGTAATCATGGACGTCATTAACGCTGAGCAAGCCAAAATCGCAGAAGATGCGGGTGCAGTTGCGGTCATGGCGCTTGAACGTGTCCCGGCTGACATTCGCGCCCACGGTGGCGTTGCGCGGATGTCTGATCCCGAAGTCATCACAGAAATCATGGACGCCGTGACGATTCCGGTTATGGCTAAAGCACGCATTGGGCACTTTGTTGAAGCGCAAATTCTCCAGGCATTGGGTGTTGACTATGTGGATGAAAGCGAAGTGCTGACGCCTGCTGACGAGGCCTTCCATATCAACAAGTACGACTTTAAAGTACCGTTTGTGTGTGGGGCCCGCAACCTCGGTGAAGCACTACGCCGCATTGGTGAAGGCGCTGCAATGATTCGCACCAAGGGTGAAGCTGGCACAGGTGATGTCGTGGAGGCTGTTCGCCATGCCCGCACGATGCTCGGTGCCATTCGTCAGCTTGAAAATATGCCTGCTGAAGAGCTGATGACCTATGCGAAGGATATCGGCGCGCCCTATCACCTCGTCAAAGAAGTCGCGGAAACGGGCAAGCTGCCTGTGGTCAACTTTGCTGCTGGTGGCGTGGCGACCCCGGCTGACGCAGCATTAATGATGCAGATTGGCGTGGATGGTGTATTTGTGGGCAGTGGTATCTTCAAGAGTGGCGACCCGGCCAAGCGTGCCAAAGCCATTGTTGAAGCAACAACCCACTTCAACGACCCCGACATTCTAGCCCGTGTCAGCAGTGGACTGGGCGAAGCTATGGTCGGCATTAATGTCAGTACCATGCCGGCTGGCGATCGAATCGCTGACCGTGGCTGGTAGTAGCCTTTTCCACGACGAAACGCGACGGTAATCTGTTATGAGAATTGGTGTCCTGGCATTGCAGGGTGATTTCCGCGAGCATCACAATATGTTGCAGCAAATCGGTGTGGAAGCCGTGGAAGTACGCCTACCAGAAGACCTTGACGGGCTCCATGGTCTGATTATTCCCGGTGGTGAAAGCACAACCATCGGGAAGTTAGCGGTTCAGTACGGATTGGTTAAACCGATGCGTGCGTTTGCCAGCCAGAAACCCGTCTGGGGTACCTGTGCTGGTATGATCTTTCTCGCCAAAGACATCGGCCGCGAACAACCGCTGCTCGGTCTGATGGACATCACTGTCAACCGCAACGCCTTTGGCCGCCAGATTGACAGCTTCGAGACTGACCTTGACTTTGCCAGACTGCCGGGTGGGCCATTACACGCTGTGTTTATCCGTGCGCCGCTGGTGACTGCCGTTGATGCAGACGCCGGGGTCGAGGTGCTGGCAAGCCTTGACGATGGCGGTATTGTTGCCGTGCAGCAAGAACATCTGTTGGCAACTGCTTTTCACCCCGAACTGACGCCAGATACGCGCCTACACACCTATTTTGTGCAGCTTGTACTGCAAGCGATGTCTTGAAGTCAGGACATGTTACAACCCATCTGAGCCTGCTGGCACATTGTGTCGGTAGGTTTTTTGTTGTTCATGGCACATCATTCTTGTGTAGAATAGACCACTATCGCTCTAGCGTTGCGTGTTAAAATCGCGCTACAACAAAGGACGTTGTTGATGAAACTTGATGATCTTGCAGGAATGCAAGCGCTTGACTCTGGTAACATGCTGGGGCACATTGATGCTTTGCCCGAACAGTTTGAAAATGCCTGGCGTCATGCCCAGTCATTGCCGCTAGCCGATGACCTATCACATGTGTCACGAGTGGTCATCTGTGGCATGGGCGGCTCGGCGATTGGGGGCGATGTACTGGCCGCCTTTGCCGCTGAAGAAATGTCGCTACCCATCATCATCAATCGCGGCTACAACCTGCCGGGCTGGGTTTTAGATGACTCGACGCTGGTAATTGTCTCCAGTTACTCTGGCAATACAGAAGAGACCCTTTCCGCGTATCAGCAAGCTACCCAGAGCGGCGCGCAGGTGCTTGGCATTACCACAGGTGGTCAACTTGCTGCCCAGCTTCAGCAAAATGGGCAAACGGCGTGGTTGTTCCCGGACGAAATCGGGCACCCCCGCGCTGCCATCGGGTGGTCGGTGGCATTGCTGCTGGCGTTGTTCTGGCGTCTGGGTTGGGTTGAAGGGCTTGATGAGCGCATTACGGCCGCTGTCGAGCTGCTTAAGTCAGAACGGGCACACCTCAAAGCGGATGTCCCGCTTGCCAAAAACCCGGCCAAACGCCTCGCAAACGCCCTGTCTAACACCGTACCCATGATTATTGGAGCAGGTGCTTTTGAACCCATTGCCCGTCGTTGGAAAGGCCAGTTCAACGAGAACGCCAACACACTGGCTATTTTCGAGACACTGCCTGAAATGAATCACAACGCCGTTGTAGGGATTGAACAGCCCGCAAACGCCATCCAAAACCTGGCCGCTGTTTTCCTGACATCGCCTGCGCACGATCATCCACGTGTACGGCTGCGCCATCAACTAACAGCCGACTTAATGCGTGATGCCGGTATTATGTCCGAAACCGTAGAACCGTCCGGCGACACCCTGCTCGACCAGATGCTAGCCGCTATCCAGTTTGGCGATTACCTTAGTTTCTATACCGCAATGCTCTATGACGTTGATCCAGCGATCATCGCACCTATTAAATCACTAAAGCAAGCACTTAAAACCCAAGGAGTATAGGATTTATGAACGACAAAGTAGTAAAAACAGATCACGCCCGTTTGTTTATTCCGGGCCCTGTTGAAGTCCGCCCCGAAATTTTGCAAGCCCAGGCTCAACCGATGGTGGGGCATCGTTCAGCCGCCTTTGCTGACCTGTACGCACGCTTGCAACCCATGCTGCAACAGAGTTTCCGTACCGAAAACCGCGTGTATGTCTTCACCTCGTCTGGTAGTGGTGTCTGGGAAGCTGCTTCGCGCAATTGCATCCGTGCTGACAAAAAAGTGCTGCACCTGACGAGTGGTGCGTTTAGCGAACGCTGGGCAAAAATCAGTGAAGCCAACGGCAAGCAGGTTGATGTCATTGCTGAAGATTGGGGCAATGGCATTGCACCCGAACGTCTGGCTGAAGCGCTTGAAAAAGAAACCTATGACGCGGTTGCCTGTGTTTACAACGAAACCAGCACAGGTGTTTTGAACCCGGTGGCTGAATATGCCAAAATTCTCGAACAATACCCCGATACGCTGTTCCTGGTCGATGTCGTCAGCGCTTATGTTGGGGCTCCGCTCCACGTTGACGAATGGGGCATTGATATTTGCCTGACCAGTACCCAGAAAGCACTCGCTTTGCCGCCGGGGATGGCCTTTGGGACCATTAGTGAAGCCGTGCTGGAACGTGCCGAATCTGTCACTAACCGGGGCTACTACTTTGACCTGCTCACCTTCGAAAAGTATCACAAGAAGAACAACACCCCCGCGACACCACCAATCAGCTTGATGTACGCCGCTGACCAGCAATTGAGCGATATTCATGCTGAAGGGCTCGAAAACCGCGAAGCCCGTCATCAACAGATGGCCGAACGCACTCGTGAATGGGGGCTTAGCCACGGGTTTGCCCTTTACCCAGAAACAGGCTACGAATCGCCGACGCTGACTGTATTCAAAAACACGCTTGAGGTGGACATCAAAGCGCTAAATGGTTTCCTGCGTGAGCGCGGTATGGAGATCGCAAACGGCTATGGCAAGATCAAGAATGAAACATTCCGCATCGCGCACATGGGCGACACCCAACCCGAACACATGGAAATGCTGTTCGCCGCTTTTGACGATTACCTTGCGCAACGCTAGGAGCCGATAATGCATATTCTGGTTCCTGATAATTTGCACAAAGATGGGCTGGCACTTCTCAACGACGTTGAAGGCATTACCGTGCATGCGCCGGGCAAAATGTCGCGTGATGACGTCAAAGCCGTGCTTGGTGAAGCTGATGCGATGATCGTACGCAGTGGCACCAAAGCGGACGCCGAGTTGTTGGAACTAGCAACAAAACTGAAGGTTATCGTGCGGGCCGGGGTCGGGGTGGACAATATCGACCTTGACGCGGCGACCGCTAAAAACATCGTCGTCATGAACGCACCACAGGGAAACACCATCGCGACGGCCGAACACACGCTGGCTTTGATGTTGTCACTTGCCCGCCACATTCCGCAAGCGCAACAGTCCATGATCGAAGGTCGCTGGGACCGTAAGCAATATATGGGGACAGAACTGCGCGGCAAAGTCCTCGGCCTGGTCGGGTTTGGGCGTGTGGGGCGTGCTGTTGCGCAGCGTGCCAGGGCCTTTGAGATGATGGTCATCGCGCACGATCCGTTTGTGCCTGCTGAAGTCGGTGCAGAACACGCTGTAGAGTTGGTCGAACTGGATGACCTTTTCGCCAGAGCCGATTACATCAGCCTGCACGCTGTTGTCACCGATGACACCCGTGAGTTCATCAACACCGCCAACATTGCCAAAATGAAAGACGGCGTACGCATCATCAATGCCGCACGCGGCGCGCTCATCCATGATGCTGACCTCGCCAAGGCCATTCAGAGCGGGAAAGTTGCGGGGGCAGCGCTGGACGTTTATGTCAAAGAACCGCCAGAAGCCTCACATCCGCTGGTTGGCCTGTCAGGCGTGATCGACACCCCGCATTTGGGGGCCAGTACTGTCGAAGCGCAGACAGCAGTGGCTGTTGAAGCGGCTGAAAAGGTCTTGAACGCGCTACAGCAGCAGGAGTATCGTGACGTTGTAAACCCTGCTGTGCTGGATCAATTGAGCTAGACACAGCCACATGCAAATAAAAAACCGCTGTAGGAGGGGGGGAAGACCTACAACGGTTTTTTCATTGAACAAGTCGCAATTAAAAGACGCGCAGAATTTAATCACGATGGTTACATTTCTGAGCAATTGACTGCTATTTGCAGCCAAGTTTGTCGTCACAACCGTTTCAGAAACGTATTGTCATTTAAACCTTCCACCGTAAACATGACGTGAAGGTGCTATGAAGAAGTGATTAGTGCCTTTATTGACTGCTACTATTCCATGCGCGGTGTATGCTAATCTGGTCGAATCCGGCGCAATTGACGCTGGAAAGCAACTCGCATAACCAATTTGCCAAGACGTAGCTCATCACCATCTCGCAAAATACGCACCTCCTGTGGAAAGATACGCTCGCCATTGAGATAGGTATGGTTCATACTACCCATATCCACCACAGTGATGTTGCTATCCTGACGTTTGAGCGTTGCATGAACCCGCGAGACGCCGGCTACCTGCGCGTCGTGGTTGGTCAGGTCAATGTCTGGCACAATAACACTGTCTGGAGCAGTACGCCCAACGATAATCTCTTGCGCATTTTGCAGATCAATGTGTAAGGGCTTGTCCTCAAAACCACGCACCGTAAAGACCAGACTGGACAAATTCCCAAATTTAGTGCCATCTGGTTCTTCAAGGTTGTCGGTGAACTGCTTGGTTCCAACCCGTGTGATCAGCGTACCACATGCGTAACAGTACGTAGCGCGAGGTTGGTTGGGCGTGTTGCAATTGGGGCAGATGACTTCAGCGGCCGCTGGCTGGGCTTCATCATACACCACTGGCGGCGGTGGTAAGTCAATTGTGGCGTCGGGGTTCGGGGGGTGGTGGTGCCCTTCGCTTTTTTCCCATTGCCGAATCAGCCGGCCCAGATCATCGCGCTCAGACTGCTTTATCGACGGCCGTAATTTTTTGAGATATTGCAAAGCGAAGTCTGGCGTTGCGCCTTGCCGACGCATGAACACAAATGCTTCAAATAAATCTCGTACGGAGTATTCACCCATCGCAAGCTACTGTCCTACTTGAGCTATTTCGTTTGCGGTATTGTTGAAAAACGATCATTTGACCACCACCTGAAAACTTTAAATTCGAACAATGCGGTGGTTGTCAGGCTTGTATTTTATGAAATATATATACCATACCCTATTAGCAGCTATTTTTCACATAGAATCCCAGGTTTTGCAATGCTTGTACGAAACACCGTTCGAAATCAGTCGGATCATATGTGTGTCTATCCTATAGTGTATTGGCTCAGGCTGGATTCTTCAAACAGACAGTGCTAGTCTAGCGCGTGGAGGTGCATCGTGCCCGGTGGTGCGCCCGGTCTTCAAAATCGGTGGCAGGCTGTGCAGAGCAGGCTGCGGTGGGTTCGACTCCCATGCACCTCCGTTTCAAGCCACGAGACCTCACAGCAGAATACACTGCACAAGCGATAAATCACCCTACTTTGCTACTCACTACTGACCAAATTTCACGGATAGCGCAACTTTCTGCAAGACGTCGCGTAGAAGTGAGTAACAAACACTCACAAAGAAAGGACGCACTAAAATGACGAGCAACAACCGACTCGATTGGGACTATGAACCCAAAACTGACGGCGCAATTGAAATTCCGGTCAAAGTGAAACAAACGTCTACTGCCCAGCCGCAGCAATCACAGCGCCCCTACGATGCCGACGACGACGTTGTGCGCGAATACGAAGAACGTTACTTTGGCGCAGCACCACAGCAGCAACAACAATATGCCAATGCTAACTACGTCAACGCGCCACGCCTACCGCACCAGCAGCAAAAACGCAAGAACGATGATTCGAGCATGTGGGAGCGGATGCGTAACTTCGATGTTCCGCCACGCCACCGCTACAGCAATCGCCGCGCCCCACAGATGACTGGCAGCAACGACTACTTGTGGGCCGCCGCCGCACATGCTAGCGCCATCGTCACGCTAATTGCAGCCCTTAGTTCTGGTCCAGGCGTGATCTTTGGGTTGATGATCCCGCTGGGTATTTATCTTGTGTTCCGCACACGTTCCGACTATGTCGCTTTTCATGCACTACAGGCGTTTACGTTCCAGACGGTATGCACCGTGGGTAGTATCGTCGTGATAATGGCGCTGTTTGCATTGACGGTGATTTCGGCAGTTGCCAGCGTCTTCTTGATCGGTATTCCGTTCCTGATCCTGTTCATTATACTGCTGGTCATCATGTCGGTCTTCGCGGTCTTCACTCTTTTCGTGCTGATGCCGGTTTACAGCACTATCGCCGCCTTCAATGCCTTCAACGGTGGTGGCTTCCGTTACCCGTGGGTCGCTGACTGGGTGGATGATCAGTTGATGAATGGCAAGCCACGCCCACATGTTGTCTAGACACATTTGCCACACCCCATAACATGGAACGCCTGCCAATGAGCGGGCGTTTTGTATTTGGGTTGGTGCTTGCGACCGACCAACCGAGCATGGTACGCTCCACTGCGTTCATTATCCGCTTTAGCAGCGGTACTTGAAGGAGATTCTTATGCTGAAAACACACGCATGTGGGGCCCTACGCGCCGAGCATGATACACACGAAGTCACACTGGCCGGGTGGGTACACCGTCGCCGCGACCAGGGTGGATTGATCTTCATTGACCTGCGTGACCGCGATGGGATTGCGCAACTCGTCATCAATGAAGAAAGTGCGCCAGACGTCCATACCAACGCCAAAGACATCCGCAACGAGTGGGTGTTGCAGATCACTGGTATCGTCCGCAAGCGCCCCGAAAACATGATTAATCCTGATCTTTCGACAGGCGAAATTGAGGTCGAGGTTACGGGCCTGAAGGTACTGAATCAGGCCAAAGTACCACCCTTTTACATCAACAAAGAAGAAGAAACCCTCGACGAAGCGCTGCGCATGAAATACCGCTATCTAGATTTACGCCGCCAGCGGATGCAACGCAACATCGTTTTGCGCCACAATGTCATTCGCTTCATCCGTAACTATTTGAGCGACCGTGGCTTTGTTGAAGTCGAAACGCCAATTTTGTTCAAGACTACCCCCGAAGGCGCACGCGACTATCTGGTGCCAAGCCGTGTGCATCCCGGGCATTTTTATGCGTTGCCGCAGAGCCCCCAACAACTGAAACAGATGTTGATGGTTGCAGGCTATGAACGCTATTTCCAGATTGCACGCTGCTTCCGTGACGAAGACCAGCGCGGCGACCGCCAACCAGAGTTTACCCAACTGGATATGGAACTCAGCTTCGTCGAGCGCGAGGACATCTTGAGCCTGATTGAGGAGATGTTCACCGCGATTGTTGACGACCTCACTGACCTTGAACTGGTGACAAAACCCTTCCGGCGGATGTCACACCATGAAGCGTTGGAAAACTATGGGTCAGATAAACCCGACCTGCGCTATGAGCTGCAAGCAGTGGACGTTTCTGAGATTGCCGGGCGCAGCGGTTTCTCGGTGTTTACCGGGAATGTGGAAGCAGGCAAACCCGTTAAGTGCATTCGTGTACCGGAACAGGGCGGGCAGAGCAACAGTCAGATCAAAAAGATGCATAAAGAACTTGAAGACCTCGCGAAAGCCAACGGTGCCAAAGGTTTAGCATATATGGCTATCCCAACCGAAGAAGACGGTGAAGTTCGCGGGCCGATTGGCAAGTTTTTCCCCAACGACTTGAAATTAGAGCTGTTTGACGCGGTTGGTGCAGAACCGGGCGATCTCTTGCTATTTATTTCGGATGAGCGGATGGTTGTCTACGAAGTGGTTGATGCATTGCGGCGTTACCTCGCCAAAACACTCGAACTGGCCGACCCCAATCAGATTGCCTTTACCTGGATCATCGACTTTCCGCTGTTCGAATGGAACCCCGATGAAGAACGCTGGGATCCATCGCACCACCTGTTCACCTCTCCGTACGAAGAAGACATTCCACTACTGGAAACCGACCCCGGCAAAGCCCGTGGCTTACAATACGACCTCGGCTGCAACGGCTATGAAGTCGCAGGCGGCAGCATTCGTATTCATCAGCGCGATGTACAGGAGAAGATTTTTGGGCTCATCGGGCTAGATGTCGAAGACGCTCAGCAAAAGTTCGGGCATATGCTCGAAGCCTTTGAGTATGGTACCCCGCCGCACGGTGGTATTGCAGCCGGGCTCGACCGTCTGGTGATGATCCTGGCAGGCGAACCTAATATCCGCGAAGTGATCGCCTTCCCCAAAAACAACAACGCCGCAGACCTCATGGCCGGTGCGCCTTCAGTGGTTTTCCCAGAACAAGTCGAAGAACTACATATTGCGCTGGCCGAAAACACAGAAGATGCATAGCAACACCGGGTGGGTGTACACTGAACAGTGACATCCACCTTTTTTAGAAAGTGCAGCAGCCCATGACTACCACACAACTCCTCGCTGTCAGCGTGTCTATGCCGCAGGAGGTCCAACACAACGGCAAGACAGTACGCACAGGTATCTTCAAGACGCCCGTCAGCGGCCCCGTGATGCTTCGCAAACTGAACCTGGATGGTGACGGCCAAGCAGACCTGCGTAATCATGGCGGCGAACACAAAGCGGTCTATGGCTATCCGCATGAACATTACACATTCTGGCAACAGCACCTTGGTCGCGAAGACTTCACCTTCGGCCAGTTCGGCGAAAATTTGACCACCGTCGGTCTATTGGAAGATGATATGTTCATCGGTGATGTGTATCGTATTGGCAAAGCTGTTGTCCAGGTGACACAACCGCGCATTCCATGCTTTAAACTCGGCATTAAGATGGGTGATTCAGGCTTTCCGAAGGTCTTTGCAGCCGAAGAACGGTGCGGCTTCTATCTGCGCGTGCTTGAAGAAGGACTTATTGAGGCGGGCAACCCCATTGCACAATTAGAAAGTGACCCGGACGCGGTAAGTGTGCGCGATGTGTTTCATCTTGTACACCACCCCGACGACGAGATATTGCTGGCGCGTGCAGCGGCCCTTTCACTCTTGCCCGGATGGTTAAAAGAACGTTTTCAGAAACAAGTTGACGACGCTGGCGACCCGTAAGCGTCAATGGTCCGTTAAATGCAAAAGTTGCGACAATATTCACAAGAAATTTAAGCCCTGTTCGTCATCCGTCTGGTAAAATGATTTAATCCGATCCTAGCCAAGTAGTCTGGAAAAGCGATGCAAGCAGAAGGGCTTCTATTTATCTTTTCGGGGCCATCCGGTGCCGGAAAGAACACCATCATGCATGCCGTTATCGACAATGATGAGCAGCTCCAGCAGTTACCCACCGCCACCACTCGCCCCCGTCGTGACTATGAGCGCGAAGGCCGTGAACATGAATTCATTTCAGAAGACGAGTTTCGTCAGCGCATCATCAACCAGGAATTAATTGAGTGGCAGATTATCCACGACAAGGGCGTTTATGGCGTCCCACGGGCCACTGTGCAGACCCTTATCCGTTCTGGTAAGATCGCAGTTGCCGATGTCGATGTATTGGGAGCAATGGCGCTCAAAGAAGAATTTGGCGATTACATCATGCTGATTTTCATTGAGCCGCCCGACATGGCTACCATCGAACGCCGTTTGCGTGAACGAGATGACGTCAAAACAGAGCTTGAACTACGCACCCGGATGCGACGTGCCGAATTCGAGATGGACTTCAGGAATCACTACGATTATGTCATTGTGAACCGTGATGGCGAACTGGACGAAAGCGTTACCCGCACCCGCGAAATTATTGACCGGGAACGTGCTAAGACGCATCGTGGGACTGGATTGAATACGCTCGGTTGGTCGCCAGACATGTTGCATTGTCGGGCTACGGTTATCATCCCGCAACGCGGACACCTTCTACGTCACAATGATGCATTACCCTATGTCGACGTCACCACCGACCAGATGCCGTTTGCCGCGCTGCGCGATTTCCTTGGCCGACACTTTACCGTCGATTTCCTACCGACCCGCGCCAATGCTGACAAGCGTATTGTAGACATTAGCTTCGAAGCACCCCAGATGATGGAAAATGCGCGTCGGCCTGATGGAACGATTCTGCGCAACCATATTTACATCCTGCAACCCGAGCAGCCGATACAACATCTGCCAGAAGACTGGACATGGCAGCCAATCGACCAATGTGAACTTGACCGCACCGCTGAACAGTTACTGCTAGAAGCTGTTGGTGACCTGCAAAGCTAATCGGGCGACAACCACCGCGCCAGGATTTCGTCCAGCGTGCCGTCACGCCGCCAGCGATACAGTATCGCCTCTATTTCATGGTGGAGCTTCCAGTCTGAACGACGAACCGCGATAACGTGCGGATCATGAGAAAAACGCTCAGTGGCGACCTGCAAAAGTGGGTGTCGTCGCTGGGCGTCAAACGCACTGACTGCATCTAGCAGCGCCAGTTCAACCTCTCCCGAAGCCACAGCCGCTGTTACATCATTGACAGCCGCCAACCGTTCAATTTGAAAAGTGGCTTGTTCAGTTTCCAATATCTCCCGCACAGTCAAATCTCCGTGCGAACCAGGGATAACCGCAAGCGTTGTGTCATCCGGTATAGCTGTCAAACTGAGCGGTAGCTGGCCGCGCCCAACTAACACATACCCTGCATCAAAATATGGTGAGGTATAGCGTACAACGGCTACTTGATTGGGGTCCGGGCGCACCGCTGCAATGAGAATGTCTACCTGCCCCGTCCGCAAGGTATCCCACATACCATCGAAATTCACCGGCACGAAGCGCACTGCCATGCCAAGTTCTTCCACCAGTGCCCGCGCCAGGTCAGCGTCAATGCCCTGTATCTGGTTGTCTTCCACAAGCCCGAAGGGGGGAAACGCAATGTCTATGCCAACAACAAGCACTTGTTGGGTTTGAATATGCTCCCAGGTCGTATCCTCAGCGGCTGTACCTTCACCACCAAGCGCCACAACCACCAGCAACAGCGAACCGATGATGACCACAGCAGCACCCCAGATTAATAATTGGCGCGAGTGTAGCATTACTCGTCCTCCGTGCCGTGTGCATAGGCTTGCAGTGCGTTGTAGATGGGCTTGGGTTCAAATTCGGGCGTGACCAACGTGAAATAATCCGGGTAGCGGTTGGTGGGGGCCGGGAGCCTGAATTTCCAGATGCACACGGCCTGTACGTTCGGATAGTTTTCGGCTGTATAGCGGTACATATCCAGTGTGTAGTTAATCCGTTCCGCAGGTGAAACGGCGTCTCGAAAGCGTGGGTGGTCGTTCCAGCCTGTTTCGGTGATATAGATATGCTTGTCACCGTCGTCATAGTCAGCCATGATATCCAGCCACAATTCCATACGCCGGAAATTGAGAACGTCAGACGATGGTTCAGCCTGTGGCGGCTCAGCGAAAGGGTAATTATGAAAAGCCACCGCGTCGAAATAATCCGCGACACCCGCTTCATACATACGCCGCCAGAAGTCAAGGTCATTCCAGGCACCACCATTCGCATCTGGGCTGGCGTTGGTGGGGGCTAGCGCACCATTTAACACAATCATGTCCGGGTTAGCGGCTTTGGCGGCTTCGTAACTCAGGCGCAAGAGTTCAACATAGGCTTCGGGGTCGGTAGGACGGTTGCCCCACTCAAAGTCGAGGTTGGGTTCGTTCCAGACAGTGATGTAATTGACACGGCCGGCATAGCGCTCAGCAAACGCGCCTACGAATTCAGCGAATAAATCAAAGTCCTCACGTGGCAGCAAATTCAGCGTTGCAATAACGTCGGTACTGTCTTCATTAACCCACGGCGGCACCAACCCCAACCGCGCAATGACTTCTAGTCCCTGGTTTTCAATGTGCTTGATGATGCGGTCGGGGTGAGACCAGTCATAAACACCTTCGTCGCGTTCGACATATGCCCACGGGAAAAACTCAACAATTGTAGGAGCCCCCATTTCACGCACCATGCGTAGCGTTTCCTGGATTTTCCATTCTTCAACTTCATCGGTGAGACGGGTATGCACACACAAACGGGGGTCATTGGTTTGGACGGTCTGCGGTGGGTCGAGGGTGACAGTACGAGTCGGCGCATCTGGAGAAAGCAAGCGAAACTGTGGCATTGGTAGCGCCCATACACCGACCACTATAAACAAAACAATCAGGCGGCCAGCCCAGTATAAGCGCCACATAGGATGCGCCCTGCAAGGCTATCTAAGGACGCGTTGCGTCCCTATTTTGAGCTACCTAGCTCAGTAATTTGACGTACAAGGGCCAGAATTGAAAGACTGATTTTAACCATGTCAGAGGCTCCAATCGGTGTCAATTCATTTTTGCCGTCCATCAACTGGTGTTCTTCGGCCGCACGTGTGTACAGATACGACGCAATGATGCCTACAATTAACCCGATGAGGCTACCACGAATATACGTTTGCGTCTTCCAGTTGTCGTTACGCTTACTCATCTACTGTTGACCTTTCTTCAGCGGAATTCGCTTGTGATGGTGTCGTCCGAAAAATGCCGCGCACAAAATTCTCCCAGCGTGTCCAGCGTGCTGTGAAGGCAATAAACGGTCGAGCCGAGGTATTGCTCACACGTTGCACCAGGTTAGCTGCCTTTTCGACATATTGCCGCCCTGTTTCCAGCCAGGGTTGCAAGACCGCTGGTACTTTGCCCGCCCCAACGGCAACTACGACCACGACTGCATTAAGCCCCAACATCATGACGACCAGCGGCGTCAAAATGCAAACAATCATCAAAACGCTGGCAACAGTCTCAATTTGCTGGGCGCTCCATGTGCCGGCAACGGCCAGGGTAAACATCCCCACCAGCATCAGCAGGATCAGTGCGCCAACACCAACAACAGGCAACACCATGTACAACCAAACATCACGGCGGTGTTTTGCAATGGGGTCGGTTACACGCGACATTCGTTTTCCTCCAGAGCTTTGATTGTACCATGTCTGGCCGGGTGCGAACACGCCAGGCAGCAACAATAGTAAAACGGTCACTGTACAGCTTAAAGCGTACCGGGCAAATCCTGATTAGTACGCATCTCCAAGAGACTCAGGGATTCATAAGCAGCGCTGCGCACCCTCGGTTCAGCGTCCATGAGCATCGCATACAATGCTTTGATGCCCTTAACCAGCCCAATACGCCCGATGGTTTGTGCAGCCAGCATTCGTAATTGGGGACGTTTGTCGCGCAGGACTTGTATCAGCAGGTCTTGTACCTGTTCTGGTTGGGTAACTTCTTCTACGCCAACATTCTGCGCCCACTTAAACAACCACGGGATTTCGTGTGCGTGCGGTTGCCGCCGTGGACCCTCGCGCTCGGGGTTACGTGCGATAATGAATTGATCTTCCGCCGCCGTACGCACATACCATTCCCCATCGTTGATCATAATGTTATACAGCAAAATCAACGACCAATTCGCCGGGATACGCGCCAACCCGAACACAGCCGCACGTCGTACCATGATGTCGTTATGCTCGGCGGCATCTCGCAAAACGTTGTGCCCATCAACCGAAATGCCTGCCAATGACTGCGCGACCACCTGCCGCAGGCTTTCGCTACCTTCAAGCAACCCCTTCACCATAACTTCGAGGGCGGCTTCGGTCCCAATCGCGCCCAGAGCCATGCCGGCGGCCACTTGAACATCGCGCTCATCGTCAACCAGCATTGGTCGCAGGTCAGCAATGGCGTTTTCCGCATTCAGTGCCCCCAGACCAAGACACCCTAACCGACGCACGGCTGCATCACCGCTGCGAACAGCCTGTCTGAAGATCGGAATCAAATTCGGGTCATGTGATGCAATGAGTGCGGCCATCGCCCGCTCGCGCAAACTGCGATATTGTGCCGGGGCCAACAACACGGCAGTAATACGCTTGAGAATTTCCTCGCGCCATTTTGCATCTTGCGGTGCAAAAGATACCCAATTGGCAACCGCCAGCACATTTGAGAGCAAAATATCTGTGAAGGACGATAGCTTTGTCCCTACAGCCCCGGTGATGTCTGCATGTCCTGCCGCCACACGGAAGACATATTCCCAGCGGCGTTCAGCACCGAACTCGGCAATGCGCTGGGGTGTCATGTCGTGAATCATTGCTTCAGCCGCAAAGTAGTCGCGCAACAGTCGATGCCGAAAGACCATTGTGTTGCCTGCCGCTTTGGTGAACAACCCGCCATCAAGCAACTGTCGTGAAAATTGGTCTACGTTGGCTAGCGGTGGTTCTTCTTCATTGGGTGTCAGTTGCTTGGTGACGATCTCAGTGATTTGTTCCCGTTGGAAGACGGTATCGCGTTCTAGCATAAGATTTGCAACTTCACGCAGAATCGGGCCGCTGTGTTCCTTATCGGGCAACATCAGTTGGACATATTGCGCGAACCATCCCCGCAGGTCGTATGCCGTGTAGCCTTGTAATCCGGCGAGTGTCTTTAATGTGAGTTCGAATGCCTGCCGCAGGCGTATGTCTTGCGCAAGGGTTCCCCGCGTCGCATCTGTAATGGCAGAAAAGTCTATGTCTCCGCGGGTACGCGGGGACAGCTCACCACTGGCGAGCGCATCCCAGGCGGTCATCCAGTTCTGGACAAGGGCTTCGCTTTCGTCAGGGGCCCAGGGTTTGAGATAAACGGGCGTAAAGCCAAGGTATTCCAACGAATGAAAACCATGTAGCGGCCCCGACATGACGATGCGATTATGCCCGTAGTGTTCGAGGAAGCTGCGTAGCCATTGATACATGCGCTTCTGGTCAGTTTCAGTGAGGTCTTCGAAGCCATCCAGCAATACCAGTGCCCTGCCCGCGCTCAACTTCTGGTACATCAACGGGGGCGCACTTTGGGCTGTTACGACAGAAACCGTCTGCTGAAAGGCGCGAATCACAGGTTCGGCCGGGTCTACGCTCATGCCATACAAGTTCAAGTCAAGGTCAAGCAGGCTCATGTCAACATAAATGGGGAAGAAAGATGACATGGGGGGCGGTGGTTCGAACCTGGCTTCTTCGGTGATGTCCTGTTCGGTTTCGCGTAGCTTTTCGACCATGCGTCGCTGAAAATCGTTGAGTTCAGCAAGTCGTTCTTGACGTTCCGCTTCATCGAGGTCTTTGTAAGATTCAGCGAGAGCCTGTTCTGTCAACGTTTGCAATGTTTCAAATTGCACGGCATCAAGCGCCATCAATGCAAGCGTTGCCAGCGCCGTGCTTTTGCCAATCCCAGCTTTGCCAAGGATCATGACATGCGGGTCACCAGCGGCGATATCCGAAAGCGGCAAATTCTCCATATAGTAGGCCGACACCAGTTCAGGAAATTCAGGGATGCGCGGCACAACGTATTCGAACGTGGCTGGCGTCGCTTTTTCATCTACAATTTCTCGGGCGGCCGGCACCAGCGTAAGTAAACGAGGTTCCACCAATATGGTCGTGAGATCAACCAATTCACCACCGAGGTGTTTGCCTTGTAGATAATTGGTCAACTCAATAGTATAGCGCTTGTCAGCAGACTGCCGCAACAAATCGCGCAAATTGGCAATAGACCCTGCCGAGGGTACCGCTGCTGGTACACGGCTCAGACGCTCACGATTACGATAAACTGCATATGACAACCCGGACGCGCTGCCAAATCCTAGCAAAAACGAAAGCGGATCAACGCCCATAGCATTACAGCTCCTGTGTAGGCTCAACCAATAGAGGGGATTGTTGTTTTAAATGTATGCGATGATGATACGACCACACCCAACACACTGCACAATATCGTCACCATCTTGAATACGACGCACCTCAGAGCTTGGCTGTTCAATATTACAAACCCCGCAAGCATTGCCGTTCAAAGGCGCGATCGCTTGTCCTTTTTTCTTACGTAAAGATCGGAACTGTTTCATCATTGGCTTCGGCACATCCCCAACAATCGCTTTGCGCTGGCGCAGGGTCTGTTTTAGCATTTTATCCAGTTCAGCCCGTTCTTCTACCAGCGCAGCGTTGTCAGCCTCACGCTTTGCAGACGCTTCTGACAGCTTCACCTCTGCATCGTCAAAAGTGGCAGTGGCTTGTTGTAATGCTGTCTGTGCTTCTCTAAGTTCGTATTCCAGCATTTCCTGGCGTCTGGACAGTGATTCTACTTCTTGCTGGCGTTCTTGAAGCTCTTTAGGGTTCTTAATAGACCCATCGTAGAGCATCTGGTTTACAGTTTCAATTTTTTCGCGAAGCGTACTCAACTCCAATTCGAGGTTATTTACCTCAGCACGGTGTTGTTGTACAGTTGCCTGAGCTATTTCAAAGGCCTGTTGTGCCTGCTGAAGCTCTTCATCATGAGCAAGCGCTGCTTCAATTTCATCGAGCCGCTGCCGGGTTTCATCAATCTGAAGTTCGTAGGTTTGAACCTTAAACAATGTATTTAGTGCATCTGACATGAAATTTATCCGATTTTTGTCCGTTTCTGTGGCTATTATACTATAGCAGTTATCCACGATAAACGGACTGCGTGCATGTCTGCACAAACAGGCTATAATCGAGAACGTGTTAGGCGTCCAAACAACAGAAGGTTGACTGCATGAGATTTTCACTCACCCCGGATGTATCCCAACAAGAGTGGCGCTGGGTAGCGCTGTGGGCTGGTGTCTTGGTCACGCTAACACTCATCCCCTATGCACTGGCAGTCTTGTTCACCAACAATGACTGGACGTTCATGGGTATTCTGGCTAACCCGCAGGATGGTGCGACTTATTTTGCCAAGATTCGCGAAGGGATGGGCGGCGCCTGGCTATATGAACTACAGCATACCCCGAGTGAACATGAACCAGCCGGTTTTTTTCTGTTTTACTTATTCCTGGGGCACATCGCACGTGTGTTTGGGTTTTCTCCGTTTATTATCTTTCACCTCGCCCGGATAGCCGCATCGTTTTTCATGTTTACAGCGCTGTATCGCCTCGGGGCTCATGTTTGGCAACGGCAACGCCCACGCCGCCTTTTTTTTCTGCTATCATCCGTTGGTAGTGGGTTAGGGTGGCTATTCTCACCATTTGTTGTCAGTACCGATCAACTCCCACCAGATTTAGGTATTCCAGAAGCCTTCCCCCTATATGCTGCCTACGCCAACCCACATTTCCCACTCAGCATAGGGCTTTTGGCATTATTGACAGGAATTTACCTGATGGTGTTTCGTCCCGGCTATTCACAAGCGCCCACCGTTGAAAATGGCGGTTCGTTGGTTTTGTTATACTCGGTCATTCTGGCGTTGATACAACCGCCCGCACTCATTGGGATCGGCGGTGCCCTGTTTCTATTTGTGGGGGTGAGTGGCTATACGCGCCGCGAAATCCCCTGGCACGAAATCCGCTGGACCTCAATGCTTGTGTTACCTGCATTACCAGTGGCCGTCTACTATTTTATGGTGCTGCAAACCAATGAGACTTTTTCAGACTTTAACGGGCAAAATATCATTCCGTCACCCAATATCCTCCTAACCATCATTAGTTTTGGGTTGTTGCTTGCCGTCGCAACACCGGGCATTTACCATGCAATACGGCGTTTTGTTCGGGATGGCGACCAGTTCATGCTCTTGTGGTTAATTATCAATCTCATTGCCATTTACATACCAACTGATTTACAACGGCGTTTCTTTATCGGGTTCATTATTCCGGTAATTTACTTTGCAGTGCGCTCACTGGAAGATTACTGGTTCGAACACCTACAAGCACGATGGCGACAGGTCATGTTGGCAGCGGTTTTCATTGCCATGTTACCCAGCAACCTATTGGTCATTAGTGTTCCGCTGTTTGGCACGCTTGTTGACGAAGAAAGTGGTGGCGATGGTGCGATCTTGCTTGAACAAGAATATAGTGACCTGTTCGACTGGTTGAATGAATTTGGCTCAGAAAATGAAGTCGTGCTGGCATCACCAGAAACGAGTATTTGGATTCCTGCCCAAACCCCGCTGCGCCCTTTTTATGCGCACCCCTTTGAAACGGTTCCAGCCGCTGAACTCGAAGCCTGGTCTGAGAACTTCTTCAGTGGGCAAGACTGCAACGCGGTTGTGCAAGGTGACTTCACAGTCTCATATCTGGTCATCGGTCCGCGCGAAATTGACTATGCACATATCCTTCTCGAAGACAATGAAGACGATACACACAACGATATTCCCCCAGAGCTTCAACGCTGCATCACAACACTAACGGCTGATATAGATAACGACGCCGCTATCCAGGTGTTCGGTGACATCACGCTTTATACATTACGCGAATTACGATAGCGCTCTTTTTAGTGATGATGATTTCCAGACGTGAATGGCAGACACTAAGCCTGTATATCATACTGTTGCTGGTTTTGACGAGCATCCCCTACCTGATTGCACAGCAGCAAGCCGGGGAGCAGTGGATTTTTAATGGGTTTCTCTTTGGGATTGAAGACGGCAACGCTTACCTGGGCAAAACTCGTCTGGGTGTAGAGGGGTACTGGCAATTTCATCTGTTCTATACCCCCAACACAACACACCAGTCTGCACCGCTGTTGTACCTGCCGTACATTGCCAGCGGCCACCTCATCCGACTACTCATTGATGAACAAGACCCTACCACACGTTTTTCTGCCATGATTGTTGCTTTTCACATATTCCGTCTGCTCGCAAATACTGTCCTCATCATCGCAATTTACGTGTTCAGCAGCACTTTTCTCTCAACAATGATTGAGCGATTTCTGGCAGTGGTGCTGGCCACGCTTGGCGGTGGTTGGGGGTGGTTGTTCGTTCTCAGTGGTCAAAGTGAATGGCTTGGTAACTTACCCCCCGATTTTCATATCCCCGAGGGGTTTGGGTTTTTGGTGTTACTGGGCTTACCACATATTGCACTGGCGCGTGCTGCCTTGCTTTTTGGCTTCTGGTGCCTGTTTCAGTCTCTAAATAAGCCAATTGGGCAAGCATGGCGGTGGGCAGCTTTGGCCGGGCTCAGTTGGCTAGTTGTAGGACTTGGCGTGGCGTTTTACCTCGCAATTATCTATTGCGTCGTCATTGCCTGGGGCGCGATGGTATGGCTACGAACTCGGCAATTCCCATGGACACTGGTACAACGTGTGAGCATTGCCGTGGTGATGACATGGCCCCTATTTTTCTATTTTCTTGCGCTTTTTAGTCTGAATGATACATTTGTAAGCTGGTCAGCACAGAATTTCCTTCCGTCCCCACACCCGTTACATTATATCGTGGCTTATAGCCTGTTTATCCCGCTGGTGTTGGTTGGCGTTGGCTGGCGTTGGCGCTACCGACAGCAACCGCAGACACTACTACTTATCGGTTGGGTGTGCATTGTACCATTTTTGGTCTATTTACCTATCAATGTGCAACGCCGTATGGCTGAAGGCGTCATCGTTCCGCTGTCCATTTTGGCGGTCACAGGGCTTAGCCTGGTCGTTGCACGCTTTCCCGGCCAATCCTATCTGCGTCGATGGCGGTTACTACGAACACTATGGTTGTTACCTGCCGTAATGACCGCGTTTCTGTTTATTGTCGGCAGTAGCTTCACAGCAATTTCGCCTGAACGGCCCTTGTTTCGCCCACAAGCTGAAATCACTGCGATGGATTGGCTAGCACTGTATGCAAATGAAGATGCTATCGTCCTCAGCACACGCAGCATCGGCAACGTGCTGGCTGCTCGTCACAACATTCAGGTCTATATTGGCCATGGCCCTGAAACCATTGATTCCGATACGAAACAACGCCAAACAGAAGATTTCTTCAGTGATGAGATGCCTCAACCCGAACAACAACAACTGCTAGCAAGCGTGGATTATATTTTCTATGGGCAGACTGAACGCGAACTGGGAAACCACACCACCGTCGATACCGCGCCCGCATGGATGGCATCAGTTCGCCTCATCTATGATCACAATGGTTATCAGATTTTTGAGGTGCCACCACAATGAGTACACGGCAGAATATACGACACTGGGTACCGTTTGGCATTTTATTAGGTGCAATCGTTGTCCTGTTTCACGACTTGTTGCTGGGGAACACGCTGTTCTGGGGGTTACCGTCCCTTCAATTCTATCCGTGGCGGTGGTTTGCGTTCGAAGAAATTAGCAGCGGACGGATTCCCTACTGGAACCCTTACAATGGTGCAGGCACACCGTTGCTGGCGAATTATCAAAGCGCAATTCTCTACCCTCCCAACTGGCTACACCTGATACTACCCGAGGCATACACCATGAGCCTTGTGGCGCTGTTGCATGTGCTGTGGGCCGGATTTGGTATGTGGAAATTTGCAGGCCAACTGGACATGTCACCGCTTGGGCGTGGGGTGAGCATGTTATGTTTTGCGCTCGGCACGTATACCATCGGGCGCCTGGGGTCTTTCCCAACGGCACAAAGTATTGCGTGGATTCCGTGGCTGTTCTGGGCGTTATCAATGCTTTTTACCAAGCGTACCTATAGCAGTATCGGTTTGCTGGGCTTGTTCAGTGGATTGCAATTACTGGCAGGGCACGCACAATCAACATGGTATGGTCTGCTTGCACTGGGCATCTTCGCGCTGTGGTATGTCATCTGGCAAATGCGCAAATCCGGGCTATTGCAGCGATTAGAACTACTGGTGCTGGCAGCGAGTGGCTTGCTGCTTGGTGCAGGGCTGGCGGCGTGGCAACTATATTTGACAGCACAGTTCTTGCTAGAATCACAACGGTCTGGTGGCGTCAGTTTTGAAACGCTCACCAATTTTTCTTATGCGCCAGCACGGATAATCGGTCTTTTCATGCCAAATTTTTTCGGTAGTCCGGTAGATGGTTCTTACCTGACCCCTGAGCGTGGTGTTTACTTTGAAGATGCCAATTATATTGGGGTTCTACCACTTATTTCAGTCGCCTTTGCAATTTATGGCTGGTTCAAGTGGCGCACGCTATTGACACATCACCGTGTTTTTCGATCAGTCCCACTCTGGGTTTTTATCAGCATTGTCGGGTTTGTGTTGGCTCTTGGGCGTTTCGGTCCCGTTTATCGTTTCCTGTACGACTATATACCAACCTTTGACAATTTCCGCGAGCCTGTGCGCTGGTTGTTGTGGCCAGCATTTGGGTTATCGATTCTCGCTGGCATTGGCGTTCATTATTGGAGTCAAAGCAAACGTGCGTTGTTCTGGACAAGGCTAGGGGCAGCGGCCGGGGCGGGGGGCGCATTTGTTTCACTGGCTGCCATCGTCACAACTGGCAATGATGCACCAAACGCGGACCTGATACAGACAATGGGCACTGCTATGATTGCAGTGGGCTGTTGGATTTTCGGGGCAGCTATCCTCACACTACGCAAGCCATCAGCCACGCCCGCACAATCAACTGCACTCTGGCAGATGGCGGTTTTAATCTTCGTAGCGGCTGACCTGGCATGGGCTGGGGCCGGCTTAAACCCCACCGCCCCGGATGATTTTTACAGCCGAGAGTTTAGCATCAGCACACCACGTGAGCGCTTATACTGGTGGTCTAACTATGAAGAAGAGGTGAAATTTGACACTTATTTTGATCTGGCTGATTATCGCGTTGCCACTGACCGCTGGACCAACGTCCGTACGTCGTTGTTACCCAACATCAATATGTTAGACCGCGTGCCCTTGCTCAACAACTTTGATCCATTACAGGTTGGTGTTCATCGTCAGTACATCGACTTGATTGAGGAAGCCGGGCCGGAAGCCGGTTCGCTGCTCCGTGCTGCTGGGGTGACGCAAACGTACGGTACTATCCTTCCTGAAGGATGGAACGTGGGGCGCACCGAGACTATTGCGCTTGCCCCTGCCCCAGCCGACACCGTTTGGGTTGTGCCTGCCGCTCTCGCAGTAGAAAGTACCACTGCTGCTAAAGATGCCCTGCGCGACCCGACATGGAATCCAGAGCAGACCGTCATTTTGTTGACAACTGATGACCTTACCACCACAACCCCAACACCTAATGTTTCAACAGTACGCATTTTGAGTGACACCTCAACTGAGCGTCAGTATAGTGTTACAACTGAAACGGCTGGCTACCTGGTACTTGCTACGACTTACTACCCGGGGTGGCAGGCGCGCGTAGATGGCGAGATTGTCCAGATTCATCAGGCAAATCTAGCGTTTATGGCAATCGCTGTACCCGCTGGCAATACCGAGATAACCTTGCAGTATACACCACCGGGTGCGGCTGCGGCTGCGGTGATCACATTGCTTAGCCTGTTTATTATCGTCTCGCTAATTGCCACAGGACTTCTGGGGACAAATGATGCTTAGCGATGGCGGTCAGGCAAGTCAAGAGCAGGGCGTGTTCCTGGTTACTCGTTGTCGCTGTCAGCTTCGGCGGCTTTTGCTTCTTTCTGGCGCTGTTTTGCTATTTTACGGGCGCCTTTAGCTAGATCCCGGAATGTGCTGCGTTCTTCCTTTTCGAACTCACTATTTGCAGCCAGGGTTCGTAGGTCGGTTACAGCACGTTCTGGGTTCAAATCAATCAGATATTCAGCAAACTCAATCAAGTTGAACTCATCGGGCTCCATCCAGGAGAGGATCATGTTATATGGGCGCTCGTCGTCCTCAACCTCAAGCCTGCTCAAGATTTCAGCAGCTTCAGGCCGCATTTCTTCTTCAACTTCGACCCATTCCAGCACCGGGTCAATTGCGTCTGCGTCAAAACTAACAATAGCGTCGATAGTTGGTCTATAGATGGTTTGGCTGCTGGTGGTTTGCTCCAGTATAGCCAACAATGCTGAGATATGTTCCTTAACCTCCCACTTCTGAATCATGTAGACCGCATTCACAGGAGCGCGTCCGTTGCCCAGACTGGTTTGATCCTGCAAGTCTTCATCCTGAATAACTTCCAGTATCAAATCGATTGCTGCATCTTTTTGCTCACCAGCGCGTTCGTCGACGAGGTCGGGTGAAAACGTTCTCGAAAATAACGTCCAGGCCACTGCGTACAGATCATGGTCACGGTTCGTCAGCGCAGCACGCCAGGTTGGCATTGTCGCTTCAGCCATTCTATTCCTCCGAAAATTGTCAGAAATTTGTCGAATTGTGCTTGCAAGACTATAAATTTACAAGCCTCAATGCACATTCTAGTGAAATACAGTAGCATAGAGCGATGTTAGGCGTCAAAGTCGCTCGCGGAACATACAGGAGCCAGACTTGCAACAGTTTACAATTGAACGGCTTGCCCGCTGGATTCTCTTTACCCTGCTGTTTATTATGGCCATCCAGGTTCCCGTAGATACCGATACCTGGTGGCACCTGCGTAGCGGGGAAACCACCCTTGAAGACGGTGCGATCCTCAATGAAGACATTTTCTCATTTACTCGTGACGGCGAAAACTGGGTTAATCACAGTTGGGGCGCACAGATTATTCTCTACGGCATGTATCGCCTCACCGGGGGGGGTGATGATCCTGCCGGAACTGGAACCGTTGGGCTGGCACTATACACCGCATTTCTGGCAACCGCAAGCATGGTGTTACTATTTCGCTTATCAAGCGGCACCGTTTACACACGCATGTTTGTGCTGGTACTTGGCGCTGCAACGGCGGCGGTGTTCTGGTCACCACGACCGCAGATGTTTTCATTTTTCTTTGGCACCGTAACGCTGTATGTGCTGTATATGTATCGCTATCGGCAGATTGACAGGTTATGGGCACTACCAGTGTTGATGGTGCTGTGGGTAAACCTGCATGCGGGCTTCGCGATTGGGTTTATCTTCTTGTTTGGTTTTATCGCTGGCGAAATGATGGGCAGGGTGTTGCAACAAGAAAACGCCCTCGACTGGTCCGCTATCGGTAAATTGGGGCTGGTGACTGTGGTCAGCGTTCTGGCACTGAGCATCAACCCCTATGGCCCGCGTATGATCCTGTACCCATTTGACACAGCCGGCATTGACGTGCTGAACCTGTTCATTCAAGAATGGCGGTCACCCGATTTCAAAATTCCGCAGACATGGCCCTTCATCGCCATGCTGGGCCTGATACTGCTGCTCAGTGGGCGCTCTGGTGCAAAGTTGAACTGGAGCGAATTGACGCTCATCGCTGGCACAACCGCGCTGGCGTTGTGGTCTGCCCGCAATATTTCAACCTTCGCCATCGTTGCCACACCGCTGTTAGCACGACAGCTCGATGCCTGGTTACAATCACGCGGTTGGGACATCACCCCCTCAGCCAAAGCCACACAGCAGCAATCGCGCCTGAATCTAGTAATCCTGGTGCTGGTGTTTGTCGGGGCTGCTGCGCAACTTGGAACCACCCTTGCGCCAGAATCCGTTGAAGACATTCACGAAGAACTGCTCCCTGTGGAGGCAACCGCGTATTTGCAGGAAACGCAGCCACCCGGCCCCATGTTCAATGACTACAACTGGGGTGGCTACTTTATCTTTGCGTTGCCCGACTATCCAGTGTTTGTAGACGGGCGCACAGACCTTTATGGTGACGAATTTTTGCAGGATTATATTCGCGCTATTCTTGGCGGAGAAGAGTGGGAAAGGGTTTTTGATAGCTACGATATAAACGTTATTGTCATTCAAGAATCAACGGCGCTGGCAACGTTGCTGCGCGAAAACCCGGAAACGTGGGTAGAAACTTACAACGATGACCTTGCCGTTATCTTTGAACGGAGTACACCACGATGATCACGCGCACGATGTCACCGCGTGACTACCTGTTGCTCGGCATAATTGCGCTGGGGGTTGGTGTGGCGCTAATGCTGAGCGTACAGGAACCGGGCTATACCGACGCCTATTATTACTATAACGCTGCGGAACGGCTGGCTCAGGGCGACGGCCTGACTGATCCTTATATCTGGATATACCTCAACACCCCTGACGAACTCCCGGCACCAAGTCATACCTACTGGATGCCATTGACCTCGCTACTTTCCGGGCTGAGCATGTCTCTTTTTGGAACCAGTTTCACTGCTGCGCAACTACCATCCTTGGTGCTGCTGGTGGCACTGGTCGTGTTTACGGGGTGGCTCGGCAATACGCTTGGGGGCAGTGCCCGTTATGGGTGGTTAGGGGGACTGTTGGTACTCAGCGGTGGGTACTATTTCCCGTTCTGGTTGACCACAGATGCCTTTGCGTTGTATGGGTTGCTGGGTGCAGCAGCGCTGGTCACGATGGGGTATGGTGTGCAATATGGTGATTGGCGCTGGTTCATCGCCACGGGCGTGTTGAGTGGACTGGCCCACCTTGCCCGTAATGATGGCGTTTTGCTGGCAGTTATCGCGCTAGTGTTAATCTGGTGGCCGTGGCGTCCAGCGACGTTTAGCCAGCATCTTCAACGCGGCATTGCATCACTGGCAGTCGTTGGCGCTTATATCTTGACGATGCTGCCGTGGTTTATCCGCAATATTACCGTCACGGGTGAGCCATTGCCGGGTGGTGGTGTGGGGACGATTTTTCTGCGCGGGTACCATGAACTATTTGCTTACCCGGTGGACTGGTCACTGGCAAATTTTCTGGACTGGGGACTCGCCAATATTATTGACTCACGCATAGAAGCCCTACTCATCAATGGCGCAACGCTGGTGGCTGTTGAAGGTATGGTGATTCTATTACCATTGGCGTTGTGGGCACTGTGGAAACATCGCCAGGAGCCACTGGTGATAGCATTTGGACTCTATGCCCTCACTTTGCATGGTGTGATGACGTTTATTTTCGCTTATCCGGGCTTTCGCGGTGGGCTGTTGCACTCCTCAGCGGCGTTGTTTCCTTTCTGGGTAGTATTCGGCGCAATAGGGCTTGATATGGGAATTGAAAAAATGGCCCGCTGGCGTAACTGGAACCCGGCGCAGGCTCGCACTGTGTTCGGTGCAGCATTACTGGTACTGGGTGTGGGGATTGGTGTTGGGTTTAGCCGCCTGCAGGCCGCTACGCAAGATGGGGGTAACCTGTACCAAGAGATTGACGCAAACTACTTGCCAGAAGACGCCGTGCTGATGGTCAATTCGCCGCCGACCTGGTATTACTTTACTGGTCACTGGGGCGTGCCCTTGCCACAAACACCACTAGAACTCCTGCCAGAAATCGTTGAGCAATTTTGCGTAACTCATCTGGTGCTAGATTTGAACATTATCGAGAATTTTGACCCCCTGTTCAATGGCACGGCAGCACCGCCGGACTTTATGACACAAATCGCGCACATAGATAGGGGAACTGAGGATATTAAAGACGATGTACGCATCTATCGTTTCACGATTGGCTGTTCAGCGGAACGTTGATTTCATTCTACTGTTGGTGTCAGCCGCACTGGTGATGCTGTTTGTGGCATTCGCCGCCACCATGAACGACATCGGCTTTCCTTTGGACGACTCATGGATTCATCAGACCTATGCCCGTAACCTCGGTACCGAAGGCGAATGGGCCTTTGTGCCGGGCGAAGCCTCCGCTGCTTCTACAGCGCCGCTTTATTCAGTGTTGCTGGCTATCGGGCACACACTGGGGCTGGCCCCCTATGTTTGGGCCCATACCCTCGGTGTGCTGACGCTATTCGCAGGTGGAGCCATCGCCGCCCGGTTATCGCAACAACTCTATCCGCAGGTTCCTTTTGTGGGGCTGGCGACCGGCTTACTGATTATCGGGAGCTGGCATATGGTCTGGGCAGCAGCAAGCAGCATGGAAACCATGCAGTTTATGGCACTTGCGCTGGGCGTCATCTGGCTAACCTGGCGCGAAGCAAATGATGATATGCCGCAGGATACCCGGCATTTGCTTCAACGAGGAGCGTGGGTTGGGGTTGTAGGCGGCTTATTGACGCTGACGCGGCCAGAGGGAGTTGGCCTGGCTGGGCTGGCAGGTTTGACGATGTTGTTCGCACGCGGGCGCGGGGGATTTCAGGATTACCTGAAGTGGGCCAGTGGCGTGGTGCTTGGCTTCGTCGTGGTCATGATTCCGTATGCTATCGTCAACTTTGCCCTGACCGAGCGCATCTTGCCGACCACGGCCGACGCCAAAATTGCACAAAATGCCCCACTCCGTGATAAATCGGTACTGGCCCGATATGGTGAAATGTTGCTTCCGATTATGGCAGGGGCGCAGGTGTTGTGGATACCCGGGGTTGTAGTAGGACTTGCGTTGCTATGGCGACGCAATAACAATGCGCGTCGTTGGCTCTATTTGCTGCCGCTGGTGTGGGCCTTTGCACATTTAACGCTGTTTGTGCTGCGACTCCCCGCACCCTACCAGCATGGGCGTTACGTGATGCCAATCATTCCACCGTTATTGCTGTATGCTTCTGGCGGCATGTACATCATCACAGAAGCAGCCAAAAATCAGATGGTGCCACGGGTGCTTAGCCGTGTGTTGGCGTTGAGTGCGATTCTTGCCATACCGGGCTTTTTAGTAATTGGAGGACAGGCTTATGGGCGCGATGTACGGATCATCAATACTGAAATGGTCAAGACAGCGAAATGGGTAGAAGATAATGTGCCACCGGGCGAACTGCTGGCGGTGCATGATATCGGTGCTGTGGGGTATTTTGCGCCGCGTGACATCATCGACCTTGCTGGACTGGTGACACCAGAAATAGTTCCTATCATCCGCGAGCCTGATGCGCTGATGACTTACATCTGTGAACATGACGCGCAGTGGTTGATGGTATTACCAGAGCAGCGTCCTGCTGTGGCAGATGACCCACGCCTGGAGTTGCGTTACAGTACCGGGGAACCTTATATCGTGGACGCGGGTGGTGACGGTAATATGCGTGTTTATCGCTTACGTTTTGATGAGGATTGCTCAGCGCCCTAGTTGTTCGTCTGTGTTTCGAGTGGTAATGGTGGTGCCGAGCGGGAAATCCCCGGAATCTGGAATGAGATGTAATACGCGCGGTCACGCTCATAAATCGGCACCAGTTCACTTTCAAGCGCCACTTCCCAGAGATATTGCGCCCAATCACGGTCGTCCACCCACAACGGGCTGCCACTGATGGCAACATCTTGCAGGCTAAACGGGGCTGTGCGTGGCCATTGTTGCGCCCCAAGCCCAAATTCCGCATCTGGCGCGGGTACAACACGCAGCCACCCTCCTTGCAGCGGCGCAACCAATGCGCGGCGGGTACTCAGGTTACGGCACATGTCAGCCAGACGCTCATAAGCATCTACCGGCCACTCGCCATAGCGTTCTATAGTCCGCGCTTCTGCATAAAGATTGAGGGAAATACTGCGCAGTGTGGTATCAGAACCTTCCTGCAACAGGTCATCTTCCCAGCTATAGTAGCCCATGCCAATAACATCTTCGAGAAAGGCTCGAATACGGTCTTCGGTCAAGCGGGCCTCTAGCACCTCGTTTTCGCCATCGCTCTCACTGGTCATCACAGAGCGTCCGCTGCCATAAATCGTGCAGTCGGGAATGGTGTTGGCAAGTTGTAGCTCGGCGTAGTCAGAGATTTCTGTGTCGATGGCATCCATACGAAACAGGATAAAGTCAGCAGAGTCATCCCAGTCAAAAAGCCGGGATTGATTAGAAGCTCCCCCACCCGTGTCGCTGTCACACGCTATCAGCAAGAAAGCCAGAATCCACAATGCAATGAAGCGCTTTACCATCACGAGCGTCTCTTTCGTCTAGCAAAGTCGTCTAGCTGCATTGTAGCGTCCCTTGTCACCCCGGCCAACTCTTGGAGGGTGGCCGCAGACTTCAAAACCACCCTCAAAGTGTATAGATTTTGTTAGCGTTTACGTCTTTTCGATTACTCAGTGACGATGCTGTATGCAGTCCCGTCCAACACAAAGATCACTTCTTCGCCCAGTGCATAGAAGTCTGCAACGCGGTCGTCAGCATCCAGCAACTCGAAGTATGCGTCGCTCAAGAACACGATTTCTTCAAGCTGCATGGCGTCACTGTCGTAAAGCGTATCAATCCACACGCCATTCTGGTTGATGAAGGTCCGATCACCGACATAACGCAACGGTTCGTCACTGCGTAAACTGGTGTCACCCGTACCGTCAGTTGGTTCACCTGACCCGGCAAAACCGTCTGAGACGGCTGACGGAGGACTCTGTGCTGTGTCAGCATCTGCTAATGACGCCGCATCTTCCGCTGCATCCACTGCTGACGCACCAACCGCGTTGGATTCAAGCTCTGTGGCCATCTCGCCTGCTTCTTCAACCGCACGGTCGCGCCCGGTCTGCGAGAAAATATCGTCTTCTGTAATCAGGAACGAGGTGTAGGGGGTGATGATGCCATAACGGATACTGAGGCGCACAATGCTATCGACCAGTTCCGGGCTTTCACCATTCAAGCGGATGCTATTAAGCATTTCACCGATTTTGCGCGTGGCCCACAGGCGCGGGATCAGTTCTTCGCCACCAGCGTTCTCACGGAACTCGAGGTTGCTATAGGTGAAGGTTTGCACCTCATTTTCGATCTCGCCACGTAACCGCACCGTTGCATTATCGGCATCGCCACTGTAGCGCCCAACAACAACCAACTGTGAGCCGATGAACAGGTCGGACAACTCACGAGGCTGCAAGTCATAAACCGTAACACCGTCGAACGCAAGGTCAAGGTTGGTCAGCACGGGCAAGCTGATTTTGTTATAGAGTGACGCAACTTCCTCGTCAATCGGTTCATCAGGGCGCACATAGCTAGAGGCTCCGCTATAGTCCTGGCTGATACGATCCAGCAAGAAGGTATCAACATCATCCCCGACACCGAAGGTAAAAATGCGCGTGTTGGGGTTGCTGTAACTCTCCAGGTTTTCGAGTATCGCGCTTGTTTCCGTGACGCCTTCTGTGGCCAGTCCATCCGTCATGAACAGAATCACACTCTGGCGGTTACTTTCCAGGCGTTCAAGGGCATCGCGCAACGCGGCGTCGATGTTCGTCCCGCCGACGGGCTCAAGGGTGCGGAGCCATTCTTTGGCCTCACGGACTTCTGCAGGGGGCTGCATACTATTGGCATAGACGCGGGCATCACTATTGAAGACGACAATATTGAAGCGGTCTTCCGCGTTGAGGTTATCCAGCACATACCCCGCCGCCGCGACAGCCTGCTCCCACTTTTCGCCAAACATAGAGCCAGACTGGTCCAGCACAATGGTCACATCCTTGGGGATAACGCGATCTTCGTCAATGTCGACCGGCGGGGCCAGTAGCAATGTGAAGAAGCCATCCTCAGTTGCGCTTTCACGGTAGGTGAGCAGGTTCAGGTTAATTTCATCAGAGGCGATGCCATAGTAGAGGTTGAAGTCGGTGCTTTCGGTGGTGTTAGTTGTCTCGAAGCTGGCTACAAAGCCCGTATCACCATCACGATCCACAGCGATACGATGACTCGGTGAATAAATCGGCCCGATAGGGTCATTGCTTTCGACATCCACCCGAATATTCAACTGCCCGACAGGGAGCGGCGAAATGTGGCGCGTGCGCAGGGGATAGACGTACTGCACCAGCCCATTTTCAACGGGTAGCAACTGATTGAACTCGATTTCGAGGGTACGAGTGTCATTCGCTGGAATCGGGAAGACACTGGCCTGAATTGCGTTGGTGCCGATGTATTCCAATAGGGCCGGGTCACGATATTGCCGGACGATTTCATCGTAGATGCGCCGGGCTTCGTCGCGTTCCAATATTTCTGCTTGAATAGGCACGCCATCAATAATCATTTCGAGGTCAGAAATGGTGACGCCCTGCGGCAAGGGAAAGACATAGGTACCTTCAGCCATGCGTTCGCTGTTGTTCACAAATACTTGCGTGATACGGGTTTTGGCGACCTGATCGCGGATTTCGACGTCAACTGTGTGCGAGCGGATGAAAACAGGTTGCCGGAACGTATCATCGCCCTGTGGCATAGAGGGTTGAGGACTGTCTGGGTTATAATGAGCAAGGGCCAGCGAATTGCCAACCAGCAAAAACGCTGCCATCATCAAGACTATAAACCGTTTCGCCATCGTGGAACTTCTCCTGAACTATCATGTGTGCGGTCAAATTGTTGGCGTTCTGCTCAGGTGACGTTGGCGAATTGTCAAAAGTTCCCACCTGTACCCAAAATGCATGTAGACTCGCCCTTGAGGAAAACAATCATGCCGATCTCAATTGAAGACATTCTGCACGACATCCATACAATCGCCTATGAAATCGGTCCGCGCCCGCCATTGTCGCAAGGCGTGTTAAACGCACTCGACTTTGTTGAACAACGCCTGAAGATGCTTGGCTATGACCCGGCCCGTGACCGTTTCTTCAGCACTGAGCATCAATTTATGCGCTGGGCCCCGTCTGGAATGATGACCATCTCCGGGCTGTGGTTGAGTGGCCTGAATAATCGCTGGTTGCGCACGGCTGGTGTTGGCTTATTGGGACTGGCCGCGTGGGGAGCCCGTCAGACGCGCATCGGTACGCCCGCGTGGTATGAACAAATGCTGGTGCAACACCCGGCCGAAAACCTATACGCTACGATTCCAGCAGCAGGGGAACGCAAAAACCGCCTTATCTGTGTCGCTCACATCGACAGTGAACGCCACCGCCGCTCCTCAGCTCCGGAAGTACGCACCTTACTCGGTGATGTGTGTACCACTATCGAACGCCTTCCCACACTGGGGATGACGTTGCCACTTGGCGGTGCTATCTGGACACGACGCTTGATGGTCGCTGCCACAGCGGTCCAGTTGACGCGCCTGCTGTTGGACGAAGGTGGTGCGCCGATGCCGGGAGCGAACGATAACGCCTCTGGGGTTGCGTTGCTGATGGCGTTGGGCGCGACTTTGCAAGAAAATCCCTTGCAACGCACTGAGGTTGTGCTGGCATTTACAGAATCTGACACACTCAGTACACGCGGACTGGAAGCACTGTTGCAAGAACATCGCGACAACTGGAAAGAAGACCGCTGGATTGTGCTGGATAGTCTTGGTGCGGGGGAGGTGTGCTGGGTAGTCAACGATGCCGCGCGCCCCGAACGGGATATGGAAGCGCTGGCACGCCGTCTCGCCAATGAAAATCGGCACTGGGGTTTGTTTGGGCGGCCACTCGCTATTGCAGACCCGGCCGCGCCGTTGCAAAGCGAACACATCAATGTCGTGACTCTGGCTGGCTATCAACGCGACACCGATTACCCGGTTCACTGGCAAACCCGCGGCGATTCGACCGATATTATTGAACCCGATACCGTCAGCACTGCATGGGATATTTTATCGCATCTGGTACAAGCAGTAGAGGACAACGCCCATGATTGACGTTGAAAACCTCGAAAAACATTTTGGTGACTTTATCGCCCTGCATGGCATTTCGTTCAGCGCTGAGGAAGGCAATATTCTTGGTTTTCTGGGACCGAATGGTGCTGGCAAAACCACTACTATGCGCATCCTGACCGGGTACATGCCGCCGACCCGTGGTACAGCGCGAGTAGCAGGTTACGATGTTTTTGAGGAGTCGTTGCAGGTTCGGCAGCAGATTGGCTATTTGCCAGAAGTTATCCAGCTTTACCCGGAAATGACGGTGCGCGGTTATATCGAGTTTGTCGCCGAGTTGCGCCAACTCCCCAATCGACGCAAACGGGCTATGGAAGCGCTCGAACTGGTCGGCATGGCTGACCGGGCCAAAAGCGTTATCCGCACAATCTCAAAAGGAATGCGGCAACGTGTGGGGCTGGCACAGGCCCTTGTGCATGACCCGGCTGTGCTGATTCTTGACGAACCCACCATCGGGCTAGACCCAAGCCAGGTCGCTGAATTACGCGAAGTCATTCGCCGCCTGGGTGAACGCCACACCATCATGTTCAGCACACACATTCTGTCAGAGGCCGAACAGGTCTGCGACCGGGTGGTGATTATCAATCGCGGTGAAATCGTCGCAGAAGGGGCACCGCAAGACCTGCGCGACAAATTGCAGAAAAATACCCGTGTCTTTTTGCGTGTGCAGGGACGCGCCGACAACAAAACCCTGATTAAAAACCTGAATAAAATCAAAGGCATTCAATCCGTCGAGCCCTATCACGATGGGTTTATTGTCAGCGGCAACACACACAAGGAAATCCGCCCCGCTGTTGCTTCCGCCGTGCTAAATAACGGACTGGAACTGCTCGAATTGCGCCCGCTGGCCGTCACCCTCGAAGATATTTTCCTGGAATATACGCAGTAGGGAGCGCCATGCGAAACATCTGGACGATCTTCAAGCGTGAACTTCGTGGCTATTTCGTTTCACCGATTGCCTATCTGGTGGCGTTTGCGGTACTGGTGTTGCTTGGCATCAGCTTCAATACAGATATTAACTATCGCATTGATAACACGCTGCGCCCCAACGGAACGGTCGTGCTGAGCAATTTTGCATTCTTGATGGTCTTTTTTGCACCGTTGCTGACGATGCGACTGTTCGCAGAAGAAGCCCGTGAAGGCACACTTGAACTTATGATGACCATGCCCAGCCGTGATGTGGAGCTGGTAGTCGGTAAGTTTCTGGGTGCCTGGAGCTTCTACACATTCCTGCTGATGTTGACGATGGCCTATCAAATCCTGTTGCTATCTATCACAAATTGGGCACCGCAGCCAGAGGTTATCGCTGGCGAGAATTTCGAATTTGTTGCCCGTTCGCGGCTGGATATTGGCCCTATCATTGCGGGGTATATTGGGATGTTTCTGTATGGTGGCGCAACGATTGCTATTGGCACCATGTTCTCGGCCGTCACCGAAAATCAGATCGTTGCTGGCTTTTTGAGCATGGCTGTGTTGTTGTCGTTGTGGGTTGGAGACATCGCCGGGCTGGTGCCGGCCTCCATCCTCAGCCGTGATGTGATTGAAGCACTGCGGTTTATCAGTTTGCAGGCGCATTACTCCACGTCATTTTTACGCGGAATCGTCACCCTGGAAGATGTGTATTTCTATGTCGCGTTGATCGCCGTGACGCTGTTCATCACCACCCGTCTGGTTGAGTCAAGGAGATGGCGCTAGGCTATGCTGCAATCTATCGCCAACATTCCGCTCCGACGCTTACTGCGCTGGGGTGCCAATCTGGGTGCGTTGCTGTTGCTGGTGACGCTGATCATTTATTTGGCCGAATCTGAACTGGGCACACTGGGCTTTGCGACATTGGTTGCCGGCGTAATCGGTATCGGGGCATGGGTGATGCTGGCCCCGGATGAAATCGCGGCGTGGCTGAGCGGGCGTCAGGTCTATTACGGCACAGGCTCGGTCTTGATCGTCGTTGTCGTGAGCGGCATTGCCATTGTCGGCTATTCAATTGTGCTGGACCGTAATATCCTTGTTGACCTCACTGAAAGCCAGAATTTCACCATCAGCGAACCGTCCGTGATTGCGCTGCAAGAGTTCGAAGCCACGCTGGAACAGGCTGAAACTCGCTTGAGCCAGGCCGAAGGACGCGATATTACCTACGAAGCACGACTTATCGGCTTTTACACCCGCGAGGAACTACGTGACCAACGTGCCGCAGAATTTTTGTTGCGGCAGTTCATCGAAGAAAGCAGCGGCAAGCTGACGCTCGATTTTATTGACCCGGACATTGAACCGGGGCTGGCCGCGCAATTTGGCTATGAAGGCGGGGTCAATCCATTGGGCGGCCCGGTATTTCTGGCAATTTACAGCAACACTCAACCCGGCGTACCTGTTCGCCCACCAGAAAATATCGGTGTGCCTGACGAACGCACGGTGCAAAATGCGCTGCGACGAATTGTGATTGATGGCGCGTATAAGTTCTACTTCGTCACCGGGCAGGAAGAACTCGATACCAGCGCCGAAAATGACCCCGGTATTTCGCTGATTTACCGCACCCTGCCAGGCAATGGAGTTCTGATCGATACGCTGAATCTCCGCGACGCAGACGCAGTGCCCGACGACGCGACCGCAATTATTATCCCGCGCCCGCTGGCACGTTTTTCACAGTCCAACGTGGACAAAATCCGCGCTTATATGGACGCCGGGGGGCGGATGTTTGTACTCAGCGACCCACCGATTGTTGACCCACCCATAGAAGTTGGGCTACAAAACCAGTTTTTGCGCGAAGGCAGCCCCTTTAGCGACTATTTATGGGAAGAATTCGGCGTGCGCTTTCAAGACAACCTTGTTGTTGACCCCGATGTAAACCGTGCCTTTGTACCAAGTGAATTTATCATTGCTGGTTCAGGTGTGCAGGTCAATACATCGCCCGGTTCAGCGTTGAGCGGCATCGGGCAAGAGGAAGTTGTCTTTAACCTTGTGCGCTCCGTGGAGATCAATTTCAGCCCAGAACCGGGAACGGCTCCGGCTGGCTATGTTCGTACGCCGCTCATTTTTGCGCGTGAGGGGGCCTATGGTGAAACCCAACTCGAATCTGTGCAGCGTGAAAACCTGAGCGAGTTCGACCCGGCTGTTGACGACGAGAGCCCGCTGGTAATCGCAGCAACTGTCCGCCGCATTGAGGAATTTGACCAGGAAACGCAACCCCGGTTGGTGCTGGTTGGTGATAGTGATTGGATTACCAACGGATTTCTGGCCCCCGAAGATGGTACGGCCGGTGTCACGGGGAATTTCATCATCTGGGGGCGACTGGTAGACTGGCTCATCGAATTCTCAGCAATTGCTGAAATTGATGTTGCTACCCGCCCAGACTTGCTGCCATTAACCGCAACTGAGGCAGAACAAAGCCGCATACAAATCATAACATTGCTGGTGATGCCTGCACTGGTGCTGGTTGCCGGGGCATTGGTCTGGGGCTTGCGACAACGATTTTAATGAATATGAACAGATTTAATGCATTTCTGGCGGTTTTTGCTATACTGATGGTATCATGGCTTATTGTTGATGGGCCGCCTCGCCCACCGCTTGTTCGTATACCTACGCAATCTCCTACATCGACGAATATCTTATCATTTGATATTCTCTCGAACGGTGTACGTATTGCAGACACACGTAACGATGCGGGGGAGTGGCAAGGAGCGACACTACCACCTGCAATAGCCGAAGCGGTCGCGCTACTTATCGAAAATATGCTGGTTGAATTTACTCAGCTTGTTACGTTTGATGAACGCGCTGACCTTGCACAGTATGGGCTGACCCCTGATGAACGCCGCTATAGCGTTAGCTTTGACTCAGTGGCAACAGGTCAGGCTGAGACGTTCACTTTTTTTGTCGGCGATACGACAACAAGTCAACGGGAGTACTACACCGTGTTTGTGAACCTCAACACCGATAGCTATCGAGGCGAGTGGGTATATACGGTCCCAACTGTGTATATAGAACGCCTGGATGAGTTGGTCAGTTTACTGGCTGAGCAATCGCAATCAAGCGGCCAGACGACAGAACCATGAGTACTGTGCCTGAGTACTCTTATTGTCTGTCTAAAGGCCCTACCACAGCGATGCGGTAGGGCTTTTTCAAACACGTTAACCACCATCTATACGACAGGGAGAATCGTTAGATACTGAGTATGGTAGCAAAAGCAATGGACCCAACGGTAAAACATATGGAAAATACGGTTCAACAACAGTTCGCGGAGATCGCTGCGGAAAACGGCTTCGTGACCTACAACGACATCTTCAATCTCATCCCGGCCACCAAGACGAACCCGACTGACCTCGACCAGGTTGTTGATGAATTGGTTGAAACGGGCATTGCTGTCGCCAAGAGTAACGCCAGTGATGAAGATGAGGAACCGCTGGAATTGGACCTGGACGCGCTTGAGCAAATTATGCTCGATGAAAAAGAAGCGATGTCTGAAATGGAGCTGCTGACCCCTAACCTGTTGAAGGATGCCGGGTACCAGCAAGCTATCGATGCTGATGATGTCGTCGGGCTGTACCTCAAGGAAGCCGGGCACATTCCGCTGCTGACCGCGGCCGAGGAAGTTTCGCTTGCGAAGCGTATGGAAGCCGCCGAATTTGCGCAGGATCAACTTGGTGAACTTGGCGAAACGCTGGACCTTGACACTCAGGACCGTCTGGTCAACATCATCGAAGACGGCAAGATTGCGCGTGAACACCTGATTCGTGCCAACTCGCGTCTGGTCATCAGTGTGGCCAAGAAGTTTGTCGGGCGTGGTGTGCCATTCCTGGACTTGATTCAAGAAGGTAACATTGGGTTGATCCGTGCCGTGCGCAAGTTTGAATATCAGCGTAAGCACAAGTTCAGCACCTATGCGACATGGTGGATTCGCCAGGCGGTGAGCCGTGCTGTTGCCGACCAGGGGCGCACGATCCGTGTGCCAGTCCACATGGGCGACCAGCTCAATAAAATGCGCCGTGTCACGCTCGAACTGCAACAGGGGCTCGGCCGCGAACCAACGCCAGAAGAAATTGCGGTGAAGATGGAAACAACACCTGAAAAGGTACACCAACTCATCGAAATTTCGCGCCGCCCAATGAGCCTGGACACACCAATTGACGAAGAAGGGGACACCGACCTCGGTGACTTCATCGAAGACACCACCAGCCCCGCCCCTGATGAGTTGACAATGCAGAACTTGCTGCGTGAACAACTGGACCAGGTGCTGGACCGCTTGCCAGATCGCGAAGCCCACATTTTGCGGCTACGCTATGGGCTTGAAGACGGTGAAACCCACACGCTTGAGGAAGTCGGCAAGCAAATTGGTGTAACGCGCGAACGTGTTCGCCAGCTTGAAGCCCAGGCCCTCAACCGTTTGCGCCGCTCATCTGCGCACACACTGTTGATCGACTACTTGCGCTAGGTTAAAACGCCATGCGCAGTTCTGCAAACCAGACCCCGTTCTTGTGGCCGCTGTTGCTGGTCATTGCCGGGTGTTTGTTACTGCTCAATAACTTTTTGCTGGTGTCGCTGGACGTCACAGCGTTGTGGCCCGTGTTCTTGATCTTTGTCGGGCTACAACTGCTGTGGCGCGGCGACATTGCACCTAGTTGGCAAGCACAAAGTTTTGGTATCACACGCGGTAACGTCGCTGAAGGGCTTTTAGAAGTCAGTAGCGGCGAAATTGATGTTCGGCTGCAAGCGGCATCGCGTGAGGACCGCCTGATTATGGGGCAATACACCGCCCGTTCACGCCCCAGTTTGCAAGTGCGCAACAACCGTGCCACACTACGGATGCAACGCGGCAATACCTGGCTGTTTTCACTGGCAGATTGGAATGTCGAACTATCGCGTGACTTGCCGTGGTCGATGTTGGTGAGTTCCTACCTCGGGCAGCTTGATATCGACATGCGCCGCCTGCAAGTTGAACACGCCTATGTCGCTTCTGGCATTGGTGATATTCGCTTGATCTGCTCGGATTGCCTGGCAGGATATGTATATGCGCGGGCAACACTCGGCGATGTGCGGCTGGCTGTACCCGAAGGTATACCAGCAATCATTCGTGTAAAGTCGGGCCCGTTGGTGCGCGTAATCCGGCATTCACGCCGTTATCTGGAACAACCTGACCGCGCCATCGTGACTGAAGAATACGAGCCCGACGCACCTGCCATTCAGATCACAGTCTCCAGTACATTTGGTAATATTCACTTGATCAGTGTACCATCGCTCACAACGCCGGAAGATTCTAAAGAGTTGCAACATTGATTGGCAAATTGCTCATTATTGATGATGAAGAAGCCACAGTCGATATGCTGTCAACATTTTTAGAGCTAAGTGGATATGAGACAGTCGGTGCCTATAGCGGGGATGACGGGTTAGTGCTGGCCAAGGTTGAATCGCCAACATTAATCATCTCTGACTTGATGATGCCAGATGTTGATGGACTCGAACTGTGCAGGCGCATTCGTCAACATGAGGACTTGAAGACACTACCCATTATCATCATCTCGGCGCGCAATGACCAGAAAACGATCGATACCGCACTCAAGCAAGGGGCTAATGCTTACCTGACCAAACCCATTGACTTCCCTGAACTTATTGGAGAAATTCAACGCTTACTCGCGTAAGCTACTGTTATGTCGGAGTATAGATAATGTCTGTAAAAATACTGGTTGTAGATGATTTATCAGATATGCGCATGTTGCTCGGCTTGACACTCAAGCGGAACAAGTGGGATGTTATCGAAGCCCATAACGGCGCAGAAGCCATTGAAGTAGCAAAAGCAGAACTGCCACATGTCATCTTAATGGACTATGATATGCCTAAAATGGATGGGCTGGAGGCATGTAGTGTCTTGACCAAAGAGGCAGAAACCTCACACATTCCGATTATCATCTACACAGGCTATAGTGCTTCCCATGTACGCGATGATGCGCTGGCGGTAGGAGCATCGTCATTTTTGATTAAGCCTATTACCCCGGCACGCTTGCGGGAAGAAATCGGCAATCTAATCAAAGATGCCTGATACCCCAGCCTATACGGTCATGGTGCAAGCTGAACGGTTGCCGTAGCACTTTCTGTCTCGTTGCCAGCACGGTCACCGACCACAACCCGAAACGTGCTTAACGCGCCGCTACCATCCGCTTCAATCTGCCAGCGGAGCAAGTAGGGGCTGTCAATATCACGGCCAAGGTACTCATCGTCGCGATAAAAATCAACGTAGGCGGTCTGCTGATTGTCAGACGGTTCCGCCACAATCTCCATAAACACATCCTCTGACGCACTATAGCTTCTACCGGTCATTGGTGATAACAATGTGACCGTTGGCGGCGTATTATCCACAATCACCTCACGCGGCGTCGAGACCTCACTACTACCATCTGTACGGACTAATGTCAGGCGCAATGTCCAAACCCCATCGGACAAAGTCGTTGTATCCCACGTAGTCAGTACAATATTACCACCGGGCGTATTGCGACGATCGCCAATTTGCCGCCAGGTGTCCGGTGTTGGTCCACGCCCCGCTTCCAGAATATAATAGTCAATCTCATCGACACGCACATTACCACGGACTTCAACCGTACCGCGCACATGTGCTAGCAGCGTCGGCTCAACAACCGCCAGCGGGCTAAAGGGCGAGGTGCTACCAACGGTGTCGAAGTTTTCTGGCGGCAAGTCTTGCCCGGTTTCAGTCGCCCAGGCTAGCAACTCGTCTGGATAGCGGAAGTAGGGTCGTTCACTGACGCAATCTGGTGGTGATGTGGTCACGGCGAGGGTGTTGTTACACGTGTTAACTCGGAGCGTCTCCCAATAGAAATCGACTTGATTGGGACGATAGTCAATGCCACGCTGTTGATCGTAGTAGAAAATTTCTGCACGGGTGAAACAGTTGCCATTCGGTAGTAACCCGGAAATTTCACAGACATCCTGTGTGACAATTGTTGCTGGTTGAGGCCATATCTCGGCTGGCAGGCTGTCACGGGTATGCACGTACTCCATCACTGCATGCCATATTGGAGCAGCCCCGACTGATCCTGTCACGTTTTCCATACCGATATTATTGTTATTGCCGACCCAAACCCCCAGCGTATATTGTGGTGTGTAGCCAATCGTCCAGCTATCACGAAAATCGTCGCTGGTGCCTGTTTTGGCGGCGGCTGCCCGGTTATTGAGTTCGAGCGGATTACCCGGTGCAAATGTATTTGAAATTCGCGCGTCGTTGTCAGACAGAATATCGGTGATCATATATGCCATGCCCGGCTCAAGCACAGCACGGCGGTCGAATGTACCCGCATCAGCACCATATGACCACAACACCCGTCCATTCGCGTCTTCAATGCGCAAAATTGCAACCGGGTTCAACTGTCGATACCCGATGCGGGCCTGTTCTGAAGCAACCGGCGCACCGACCATTGTGCCGTTATTGTTGAACGTATTGTAGGCATAGGTCATATCGAGCAAACTGGCCTCGGCCGTCCCTAACGCCAGCGACAGCCCATAATTGCTGATGTTCTCATTCATTGAATTGATACCCATAAAGTGCGCCGTGTTCAGCACTTCACGCAGCCCAACCCAGTTCAACACCTGAACAGCAGGCACATTATATGACCGCGCCAGGGCATTACGGATGCTCACCGGGCCGTTGAAACGACGGTCAATGTTGTAGGGGATATATGGGTCGGCGTTGCCGTTATTAAATTCAGTGAGTACGTCATAAGTCATCGTCGCAGGCGTGACGACGGTGTTTGCATTCAGCGGTGTGTTAAAAGCCGATACGTAGACGAAGGGTTTGAACGTCGAAGCAGGTTGGCGTTGCGCAAGTGCAGCGTTGAACTGCCCACCGATATTGTTGTCCCAATAGTTGAGACTGCCGAGCATTGCAACGATTTCGCCCGTTTCAGCCCGCATCATAACCCCAGAGGCATTCGAGACATAACGCGGCGTCTGAAGCAATTCAGGGTTCAGTGGTGGCAAAAATTCGTTTGCTGCACACGGTTGCGCGGTGCTGGTATTGTGGCTAAACGTCGGGTCATTGTTGCTCAGCCGTGTAACATGCGTGCGCGCCGTACATTCAAGTTGTAATTGCAGATCAAGGTCCAACGTCGTATAGATACGCAGCCCATTGCCAAGGATCAGATCACTGCCATCATAACCAAGTTCATTCAGGCGGCGTTCGGCTTCCTGCCGAGCATATTGAGAGAAATGCGGCGCACTGAGATCGAAGCGCAGGTCCAACGTCCGAAGCGTAATCACTTCGTTTTCGGCAGCGATTGCTTCTTCTTGTGTGATATAACCCTGATTGACCATCTCGCGGAGGACAACCCGTTGGCGTTGCACTGCCAGGTCGGGGTTGTCCAGTGGGTTTAGCGCCGGGGATTGTGGCACTGCTGCCAGCATTGCCGCCTCGGCCAGCGTCAAATCGCGTGCAGACTTGGCAAAGTAGACCTGTGCGGCGGCCTCAATTCCATAGGCTAAATTGCCGTAGAAATTGGTATTGAGGTACATCTCTAGAATGTCATTTTTGTCATACAACCGGGCGACTTCAGCGGCAAGGATGATCTCTTTCAACTTGCGGTCAACCGTCTGCACAGCTCGTTCTTCCGGGGAAAGCAACTGATTGCGGACAAGCTGCTGCGTAATTGTGCTGCCCCCTTCGAGACGGTCACTGGTGAGGTTAACCCACGCCGCACGGGCAATCCCTTCAAGGTCAAAGCCGGGGTTGGTATAGAAACTGGCGTCTTCAATGGCAATTGTCGCTTGTGACACATATGGGGGTATATCTTCTAGCGCAATTGACTGCCGGTCACCACCGTTGGGGTCAATCACTTCAAAAATGCGATGGTTCCCGGTACGGTCGTAAAAAATTGTCGTCTCAAAATTATCATCCCGCGCACTCATCAACGCTTCGGCCGGCGGAAGCTGCCGCGCATAGACCGCATACACTGCAACAACGGTTGTTCCTGCTAATAAAACACCACTGAGCATTAAAATGACTATAATCCCGACCGAACACCCCATCCAGGTGCCGATAGTTTGTGCGCTACCTTGACGACGGCCACGGTGTTTGCGGCGTTGACGAATCAAACGTGCAGTGCGGGCGCTTTTTTTGTTTTGCATAGCTTTCGGCTCTTTGAAACCCTATTCTTCGGTTGCCGTCTCATCGTCCGGTGTAGCATCGTTTTCACGCGCACGCTGCAATTCGTCGGGTGGAATACGGCCGGTACTGAACGCATCTTCCTCAGAAAGCACAATCTCTTCACGTTCACCGGGGATAGGTGCAAGGCGTTCAATCGGTGTAAGGGCGTCGGTCGCCTGGACAACGAATGCTACCACGCTGACGTTATCTTCTGCACCGCGCTGGTTGGTCAGGTCAATCAAACTTTGCGCGATGATTTCTGGATCATCATGTTGCATAGCGATACTAGCGATCTCATGGTCAGCGATATGGCGCGGCAACCCGTCCGAACACAGAACGATGCGGTCACCGGGGCGCACTTCGCGCATGTAAATGTCAGAGTAGCCCAATTCTTCATTTTGCCCCAGCGCACGATAAAGCACACTCCGCATGGGGTGCCGTTCGGCCTGCGCACGGGTAATATGTCCGGAGGCCAGCAACGCCTCGACAAAGCTATGGTCGTCGGTGACTTGCTGAATCCACCCATGTTTACCGTTGATCAGATAAGCGCGGCTGTCACCAACATGCGCCAGAATCAGCTTTCCGCCACGTACCATGCCAATCGTGGCTGTTGTTCCCATCCCACGTAATGTACTGTTCTCTTTGATGCGTTCGAGCAGCGCTTCGTTAGCGTGGGTAATCGACATGCGTAGTTTATGCGCGATTTCCAGATCAGAAAGTTCAAAAAGGCTTTCGCTGCCACGCAGGGCCCCAACAAAGTCTGCTTGCACAGCTTCTTTGGCCAAACGACTTGCTTCTTCACCCGCTGCTGCACCGCCCATGCCATCTGCCACTAGCCCAAGCATAATGCCATGCCGCCCCCATAAACCGACCGTATCCTCATTATTGGTGCGTACCCGCCCGACAGAGGTGCGCGCACTCCCCGTTGTCTGTGACTGATGAACCTCATCAGGGACGATCAAAGCTGCGCCGCAAACATGGCAGGCCGTCGCAGTGGTATCATTCAACGCACTGCACCGCAAGCAATGCAACCCGGCATTGTATAGGGACGACGATTCGCGGTCCTCGCGAGTCGAATCCACATCTTTTTTGTCAAGTGGCTTGAGCGTCTGATCGGTGCGGCCGTGGCTGGCGGCGGATGGATGGTGATAAGGCTTCGCACCCGGTAACAATTTGTGGTCAACCAGATTTTCGCCACACTCAAAGCAATAACTGGCACGTGCCAGATTCCGGTGTTTGCAGTTTGGGCAAGTACGGTAGTTCATAATGGCTTACTCGCTTGTGTCTTCAGCGGTCGTCGGTGCAGCGTTGGGCAAATTCAGCGGTGGTAGGTCAGCGGGGTCGGTTTCAACAGCAATAACTGTAATCTCACCATTCATTTCTCCACCTGTAATATCAGCGCCAAACTCAGCAGCATCAATCACCAGGCTGGCATTCACCGTCATAACACCCTCGTCACTGAGTGTAAACGTCAGTGGTACTTCAAAGGCACGTACCTGTCCGCTTAGTTCAAGCTGCCCCACCAGAGTGACGTCGTATTCGGTGCCCGTTTCCAGTTCAGCGATAGTAGTTTCTGACTCGCCGACAAAACGCCCTACAGGGTATCGTTCGGACTGGAACGCTACACGGATGACCTCGTCAATAAGTGCAGTTCCAGTATCTACTGATTGCCCGTCGATGTCAAACCACAGCACGATGCGCCATGCGTCCGCGTCATCATCATAGATAAACTCGAACCAGTGCCCAAAAAGGTCAAATTGCCCCGTTGTACCCGTCGCTTTGATGGTGAAGTCAATAAACGACTGTTCGAGGTCAAAGGCATACAACCGATAGCGTTCAACATCGGCCACTACAGTTGGCGCGGCGAGTTCACTACCTGTGTTGTCAGTTGGTTCGGCTCTAGTTGCAGCATCTTCTGCGACCGCGTTTGCATCTTCAGCATCAGATTGCGTGTCATCGTCAGCAGCACTCATATCAGCATCGTTAGCAGTATCGTTCTCGGGCACCGATAGCGTTGGCTGTTGTATGACGTTTTCTTCGGGCTCAACGTCACGAATAGCAACATACCACACCCCAAACCCGATGGCAGCCACAACACCAAGCAAAAATGTCCAGACGAACACGCGCCCACGATTCTTTTTTTCTGATTTTGGAACTTTGACATTCAAAATAGGTTTCTCCGCACGGCAACCAGCGTTCACGGCTGCCAATCAACAAATTACCGTCAGTTTAATGGTAGGGATGATAGTGAGCCATACGCTGAATTACAATAGAGCTAGCGTCCTGCCTGTGATGCGGATGGCGTCGGTGGGGCAGCAGTGTCAATGATGATGGGAACACTCACAGCACGGCTACGGTTGCTTGCACTATCAAGCGCCTGCACAGATAGGGCATAAGGTGTCCCGGGTTCAAGCATTAATTCAAGTTGCCAGCGCCCAACAATATTCACCTCTGCACGCCCAAGCACTTCATCACCGTTAAGGACACTGACAAAACGGGCGTCGCGGGCCATTCCTTGCAACAGAACAGGCGCATCACCCTGAAGGGTACTGCTGAGCAGCGGCGTAATTTCTGGTGGGCTTATGCGCCCGGTTGGGGCACCATACCCGGGTTGCTGCTCACCCGCAGGCGGTAAACCACCCACCGCCCGTGCTTGTGTCTCAATTCGCAACAAGAGACGTTCGCTACGCTGCGTTTCGTCCGTTGCAGTCAGCACAAACGTATATTCACCAGCAGGCAGACCGTTCTCAAGGCGAGCTGTCCATTCACCGTACCTATCGACTGTCACCGTTGTCAGTTCGCGTTGACCTTCTGCAATTCGCACTGTTGCGCCTGACGATGCCGTGCCACGCAACACAATCGGCTCGCCCGCATCATAGATAGCTGGTATGGACGAGTTCAATGTGGGCGGTGCCAGTGGTGTTGGGCTGGGTGTGGGCGAGACATCAACGGCTGCGCTGCCATCATCGTCATCATCTGTCTGTGTTGCCAGCCCACCAATCACGAACAGCATCACCGCGAGAAAGGTGAAACCACCCAGAATAACCAGCACCGCTAGATCATAGAACTGCACACCCCGCTCTGATGAAAACACCTTCATCCTTGACCTTCCACAGCTTCAGCGTGACCTGCACGTGCTTGCGCCTCGGCAATCCAGTCTTGCACATCGTCCTGTCGCCAACTGGGAAGTTCAAGAATCGTCAAAATGTCAGTCGGGCTACGGCGGGCGAGTTGTTCGAAGCGAAAAATGCCAGCTTCATGCAACCGATTAGAATAGACGGGTCCAATCCCCTTAATTTCGCTCAAAATATCGAAGTCAATAAAACTGTCATCAGCGGCGGGTGGTGCTGGCGTGGTGGCGGGGTGCTGTTTGGTACTCTGTTGCTGCACCAGCTTGGCCAGTTCATCGAGCTGCATCAGGATTTCATTGTATTGGGTGTTGATGTCGGTGTTGTCGGGTGCTGTTTCGTCAGGCAAATCAATTGTAGATGGTGCGTCGAGTAGGGTTTTAAGCTGTTGCAACGTGGCTTCATTGCGCACAAGCTGCTGCTGCAAAATCCGCTGCCGGGCCTGCATACTGAGCGTGTCTCCGTAGTCGGTTTCACCCAATGCTGTCATGACTTTTGCTTCTTCACGGAGCAATTCTGCAATGCGAGCGATGCTGGCAGGGCGTTCTACTGCTGAGGCCATGGCGAGGGTATCGCGCTCAACTTCAAGTTGCGTCGAGGCTGCCATAAACGCCTGATGCAGCGACTGCACTGCGACTGACTGCGCTGCTAGCTGGCTCACAATACTGCGTGGGTCGGGTTCAGCGGCGTCGCGTGCGATAAGTCGTGGCCGTATTTCTACCACGTAGAGTACACCCATTACCATCACCCCCAGCAATAATCCGCATGCCAGGGAAATAAGGGACTGCGCCAAAATAAGTTCATCCAAAACCGTCACCTCTCCGAATTGCTTTGGCCGCCAAAACCATTCCCATTATACGCACAAATGCGACGCAAAGCACGCCTTGCCCACGCTAGATGTTGACAGCAGCCGTACAACCTGCTACCATTTCGCACGGTTCAAAAGCGATTTTGCTTTACCAAAGACAGCAGGTGTACGCCTACGTACTTAATGGTGCCTGCCGAGGTGAAGTCCCCAGTGAACTTAGCGGCCTGCTACGTTTGATTATCATGTAGAGGCGCTATCCCTCTGAGACTTTCCCATACGGTTGCACCACCGCAGATCGATCAGATAGATCAAATGAACGGAGAAGCGCCTTGCCTATTACAAGAGCGCGTAAGGACGAACTGATCGAGACCTATGTGAAGCTGCTGGAAAACTCAACTGGTGTGGTCGTAACCGAAAACGGTGGCCTGAACATGCCGATGTTTGACAAAATCCGCAGCGAAATGCGCAAGGTCGGTTCAACTTACGTCGTCACCAAAAATACACTTTTCAAGATCGCCCTGGAACGCATGGAAATGGCCGTACCCGAAGACCTACTGAGCGGGCCGGTTGTCGTGGCCTTTGCTCATGAAAACTTCCCGGGCACGATCAAAGCGTTGCTAGACCTCAATAAAGAGGCCGAGCGCATGGAACTGAAAGGTGCCATCGCACAGCAAGACGTCTATAACATGGATCAGCTCAAAGAACTGTCCGAGCTGCCAACTTTGGACGAACTGCGGGCCACTATCGCTGGTATGGTAGCGCAACCGCTATCACAACTCGTTGGTTTGATGACCGCACCGCAACGCGACATCGTTAGCATCTTGCAGAACTACGTCACCAAGCTCGAAGAAGGTGACGAGGGCGGTGAAAGCACTGGCGACGACGGCGAAGAAGCCGCATAGCCACGCCTCAGCATATCATCTCATTAAATTCTATTCTGGGCGCACAAATACGACGCTCACAACCATTAGCAATCAATCAGGAGACTTAAAACAATGGCAGACTTGCAGGCAATTGTAGATCAACTCAGCGAACTGACCGTGATGGAAGCCGCTGAACTCAAGAAAATGCTCGAAGAACACTGGGGTGTCGAAGCCGCTGCCCCGATGGCCGCTGGCATGGTGATGGCTGCTGGTGCCCCTGGCGCTGCTGCGGCGGCTGAAGAAGAAGAAGAACAGACTGAATTCACCGTCATCCTCAAGGAAATCGGCCCCAAGAAGATCAACGTCATTAAGGCTGTGCGTGGCCTGACCTCACTCGGACTGGCAGAAGCCAAGGGTGTTGTTGACGGTGCGCCGTCTCCCATTCTCGAAGATGTCAGCAAAGAAGCAGCCGAAGACGCCAAGCAGAAGCTCGAAGCCGAAGGCGCTGTCGTCGAAATTAAGTAGGCACATCACACAACGAACTGCTGTCCTAACAACAGATCAAATGCCTCCGTAGTGTTCGCGCACTACAGAGGCGTTTTGTTTTGGGCAAAGTCCAAACTTATTACGACAGCACCAGTGGCACCAATGCAATGCATTCAATTTCGACCAACGCCCCCAATGGCAGGTCATTTCCCCCGAATGCAGCGCGGGCCGGTGGGTTCTGGCTGAAATAGCGTTGATAGACCTCATTCATGGCGGCGTAATCGTCAATGGAATGTAGCAGTACCGTTACCTTGACGACATTCTCCAGATTAGAGTTCGCTGCCTCGAGGATAGCTTTCATGTTTTCGAGGGCGCGTTCAGTCTGCGCTGTGACGCCTTCAGGAAGGTCCTTTGTTTTCGGGTCCATCCCAACTTGACCGGATACAAAAACGAATTTCCCTTCAGCAATAATCCCCTGTGAATAGGATGCAACGGCGGGTGGTGCATTGGTGGTGCGGACAACTTCGCGTGACATAAGAGCAATATCCTTTCGAAAGATTCAGTTACTAGCGGATAAATGGGGCTTTATCGAGTTGTTTCAAATCTTCAAGCATCCGGCGACGATGGGCACTTGTTGTCGGTTGGGCAAGTAGCTTGTTAATGTCCATGAAGCGCACAGCATCAACTTCGTCGTCCTGGGGGTTAAACTCACCTTCAACAATCTCGCATTGCAGCATCAGGTCTACAAGCTGGCACTTGTCACCGTTTGTGATTTCAATATTGCTATAGGGGGGTTCTGAGTATATGCCGAGTACCCGTGTCGGCTCGACGCGCAGGCCGGTTTCTTCATAGACTTCACGCACCACCGTCGCAGTACTTGACTCGCCCAAATCGGCAAAGCCAGAGGGTAAATCCCAGTGGTCAAGTCTTGTTTCATGGACGGTTAGCACCTGTCCAGCATCGTTAAAGATGACCGCCGAGCCACCCGGCAGAATAATTCGTTCTTGCCCGACACCCGCCCGCAAGATGGGATAGTACGCAAAAAGCGCGTCGTTGGCGTATACAGTTTCAACAGCGGCTTCTGTGGGGTGATGTTCAATGGCATTCAGTGCCACCTGATAGTGAGAGGGCAGACGGTGACGTACAGCGTCTACAGGTTGAAACGACGCACCGAGGGTTTCCTGCCCGTCAATTTGAATATCAAGGTTTTTCGGGCGTCCGACAAATGTCGCCATCCAGGGTTGCACACGATCACCGTTGGGGTAAAGTAATTCATACTCCGGGTGGCTAAAAACTCCAACAAAACGTTCCAATTCAATATCAATATGTGTTTCTTCGAAGGTTTCACGCCGGGCGCAGACTGCAAGTGACTCGCCGAGTTCTAAGGCACCACCGGGAACGCTTAGCCAGTCGAAGTCATAGCGCTCTTGGACAAGTAAGCGGTTTTGCGAGTCGAAGACAAATGTCGTCGTATATACTAGGTAGATGAGCTGATGGCCAACATGCTCACGAATCCATTTTATATAGCCATCTTGAAAAGTCATAGCGGGGTATACACCTCTTTCTGAGCGATTGAAGGGCAGTCTTTATGGAGACAATTGAAGGTAATGTCGAACGTATCACGTATTATAACCCCGAAAACGGCTATTGTGTGATGCGCCTTGCCCCCAGCCAGTTACGGCTCGGTGGACGCGACCAACTTATCACGGTTGTCGGCAATATGCCAGAATTGCAACCCGGCGAAAACGTTCGCCTCAGTGGCGAGTGGACCTTTCACCCACGCCACGGCAAACAATTCAAAACCGAAACTGTCGTACAAGAACGCCCCGCTACCGTTGAAGGCATCAAACGCTATCTAGGCAGTGGGCTTATCAGCAATGTGGGCAAAGGGATCGCTGAAAAGATTGTGGACCATTTCGGTGAAAAGACGCTGGACATACTCGACCGCCAACCTGACCAGCTTCTACAGGTGCCGGGGGTCGGCAAAAAGCGTGCGCAAAATATCGCCAAAGCCTGGGCCGAACAACAAGAAATTAAGCGGGTGATGCTCTTTTTACAGAGCCACAACATCAAGACTGCACTCGCCCTGCGCATTTACCGTGAATATGGTGACAACGCGCTTGAACAGGTGCAAGAAGACCCTTATCGCATGGTGAAAGATATTCATGGCGTCGGGTTTCGTACCGCAGACCGCATCGCCCGTGCTATCGGCATGCCAGCCCATGCGCCGGCGCGTGTCCGGGCCGGGTTGGTCCATGCCCTCAACGAAGCCCGTCGTCAGGGGCACGTCTATTTGCCGACCGAAGAACTCATCGCCCAGTCTGCTGAGTTACTTGAGATCGAACAGCATCTTATTGAAACTGAACTGGACGGCATGCATGGCAACGACGACATTGTGATGCAAGACATCCCCGACCCCGAAAATGGTGCTATGCGGCAGGTGGTCTATTATTCTATGATGCACAGCTGCGAAGAAGGCACCGCTAAACGCTTTTTTGACCTGATGTATACACCCGATACACGCCTCAAAACGCTTGCAGAAATGACACCGATTGAATGGGAAACGGTACTTGCAGAAATCACCAGTCGCGATGGCATCAGTCTTTCCGAGCAGCAAGCCACCGCAGTACGCACCACCCTCACCAACAAAGTCAGTGTACTGACCGGAGGGCCGGGTACAGGCAAAACCACCACGCTGCGCACCATTATCGCCATGCTGAAGTATCACCACTGTCGCTTTGAACTGGCTAGCCCTACCGGCCGTGCCGCCAGACGCCTTGCCGATGCTACCGGCCATGAAGCCCAAACGCTGCATCGCTTACTCAAGTTCTCTCCGGCGGAAGGGTTCACGATCAACCAGTACAACACGCTGGACACCGATATCGTCATCGTAGACGAAGCCTCAATGGTTGACTTGCTGTTGTTTTATAGCCTGATTCGTGCCCTCAAGCCAGACACACACCTTTTGCTTGTCGGCGATGTCGATCAGTTGCCAAGTGTCGGCGCAGGAGATGTCTTGCGCGACGTTATCCGCAGCAAAATTTGCCCGGTCATCCGCCTCGACACCGTCTTTCGGCAGGCCAGCGAGAGCAAAATCATTGAAAACGCGCACCTTATCAATCAGGGCAAAACACCCGATACCAGCAACACCAGCAGTGATTTCTTCTTTTTTGGCGAAAGTGACCCCGCCGCCGCTGCCGATTTGCTGGTAGATGTCGTCAATTATCGTATTCCACGTAAATTTGGCTTTGATGCCATTGCCGATATACAGGTGCTTTCACCCATGTACAACGGCAGCATCGGCGTTAATGCGTTGAACCATGAACTGCAAAAGGTGCTGAATCCATCTGGCAATAAACCAGAACAATCTATTCACGGTGCCGTATTCCGTGAGGGCGATAAGGTGATGCAAACCCGCAACAATTATGACAAGGAAGTTTATAACGGCGATATTGGCCGCATCCAACGCATCGACATGGAAAATCGCGTGTTGCAGGTCAAGTTTGAGGCAAATTTTGACGCTGTTAATTACGATTGGATCGAGTGTGACGAGATCGTCCATGCCTATGCGATTTCGGTACATAAAAGTCAGGGTGCCGAGTACCCGGTGGTTGTAATGCCAATACTGACGCAGCACTACATGATGTTGCAGCGCAATCTACTTTACACCGCTGTCACACGCGCACGAAAGATGGTTGTGCTGGTCGGTAGCCGCAAAGCGATTGCGATTGCCGTGCGCAACGATAAACTCTCCACGCGCTATAGTGCCCTGGCGTGGCGTTTGGCACTATAGTTGCAAATTAACGGATAAGGACGCCCCATGCGTTCCCTTTTAAAGGGATATACAATGGCGCGCCCGGGCTTAATGATACGTTCAGGACGAGATGTCGGTTGCAACCGCCCATTTTGGAATATGGTAATGCTGTTCCGCCTGTTCGGCCAGTTCGGCGCGGAAGTCTGGGTGCGCAATTTCAACCAGCGCCATTGCCCGCTCACGAATTGAACGACCATACAGATGAGCAACGCCGTATTCGGTCACGATATAATGCACATCGTTGCGAGTGGTCACAACCCCAGCCCCGAGTTTGAGCGTCGGCACAATGCGACTGAGTTCACCACGTTTGGCTGTGCTTGGCAATGCGATGATTGGTAGACCACCTTTGCTGCGTGAGGCTCCTCGAATGAAGTCGACCTGCCCACCAACCCCGGAATAAAAACGCGTGCCGATACTGTCTGCGCAAACCTGGCCAGTCAGGTCTACCTCAATCGCAGAATTAATTGCGACCATGCGGTCATTACGAGCGATATTGAACGGATCATTGACGTATTCTGTGGGGTGTAGTTCAACGATGGGGTTATCGTCTACGAAATCGTACAGGGCTCGTGTTCCCAATAGAAAACCAGCGACCATCTTGCCACTGTGGAAGGTTTTACGTTCACATGTCAACACCCCGGCTGCGAAAAGGTCAATCACGCCATCAGAGAACAATTCGGTGTGCAGCCCGAGGTGCTTGTGATTCGTCAGATATTGCAACACCGCGTCTGGAATCGCTCCAATCCCCGTTTGCAGCGTCGCGCCATCAGGAATTAGACCAGCGATGTGTTGCCCGATTTGATCAGAAACTTCATCAGTCACCCCCATTCTGAGTTCTGGCAGATCATAGTCTACCTCGACAATATAGTCGAGCTTAGAGACATGAATAAAACTATCCCCAAGCGTGCGCGGCATCTTTGGATTGACTTCAGCAATGATGATCTTGGCAGACTCGGCCGCTGTCTTGCTGACACCAACTTCAATACCAAACGAACAGTAGCCATGCTCATCAGGTGGGCTAACCTGAATCAAGGCGATATCCAGCGGTAACACGCCACTGGCAAATAGCCCGGGGATTTCTGACAGGAAGCAGGGGGTAAAGTCTGCACGGCCATCGTTGACCGCTTTACGAACGTTGTCGCTAATGAATAGCGTATTGATGCGCAAGTGTGGCGCCATATGCGGTGCAACATATTCATCACCTGCCAGTGCCAGCACCTGCACAAGCTCGACATCACATAGTTGTGGCGCGTACTCGACAAATGCATTCAACAACATCTGCGGAACTGAGGCGTTACCAGTCAAAAAGACCCGGTAATTGTTTTTTATGACCCGCACAGCGTCTTGAGCAGTTGTTAGCTTCGGGGTGTATTGGCTTTTCCAGGGCATAGATGATGTCGTGTCTCCTTGTGATAGACATATTTACTTATCATATATTAATCTTAAAACAAGACTTTCTCCAGTCCAATTGCGACTTGAATGAGAGTCCAAAAGTCACGACTTTCCTGCTACACTTTGAAGGCACGCAAAGGAGAAATAGTTTGCGCACCCGTGCCAAAGCAATCATCAAGCTCACCCGCTGGCAAGAGTTTTTAGCATTTACGACCATCTTGACAATGCTTGGCGGGTTGACAGCCTACCGCGTTGACGACGATACGACGCTCGACTGGCGCTTGTTCGCCGTACTCATCGCTAACCTCGCAGCCATGGCATATGCCTTTATGGTCAACGATATTGAAGATGCTGAAGATGACGCCCGCGACCCCGGCCGAGCGCAGGCCAATCCTATCGCGAACCTCGAGCTATCAGTGCGTGTTGCGTGGGTTGCGGCGCTAGGGTTTGCAGTGCTGTCAGCAACGGCCTATGCGCTGGTTGGCACGACCCCCTTTATCATCGGCATTATCACTTTAATTCTGGCCCATCTATACTCATGGAAACCTGTACGCCTGAAGTCACAACCGCTGGTTGACATCATCTCACATGCATTGATGCTGAGTACCTTGCTCTATCTGGCGGCGTTTTTCATCTATGCTGATGACCTCAGCCGTCTATGGATGGTTGTTATCCTGACATTTACGGCATCTGCCAACGGTCAACTGTATAATCAGGTGCGTGATTATGAGATGGATCGAGCCGCTGGGCTCAACAATACCGCCAGTATTCTCGGCAAGCAGCTTACAAATTTGCTTGCAATAGGCTCCAGTGTTGCGACAGTTGGTGGAATCGTGATTGCAGCAATTGCAGGCATCTTTCCGGTTTGGTTGGGGATTGTGCTACTTGTAGTGGGGCCTGTTGTGCTGTTTTTGTTACGTAACAACACCCGTGATATGCGGGGCAGCGAGACTGACGACCCAATGGCCCTTATTCAACGCCAGTTTCTCTACGTGATCAACATTACGCTTTTCGTCTGGTTGATCGCTGCAATCATTTAAATTCGACCACACCAGAAAAAGCGAGATATAATAAACTATAATTGGTGATATTCTCAAATATAGAGTCTTCGTAATCTATGTTCAACCAAATCATAACGAATGCACGTGTCGCTATTGGTGGACAATTGGCCTGGTTGCTGACTCATCAAGATGATCAGTTGTTGCACCGTGCCCTTGACTGTGAAGCCCCAGACAATAGCCAGCGTTTTCTAGACTTGCTGGCTGAAGAATATCCTGCCTATACTTTCCCCGCCGAAATTGGGGACAATCTATTGGGTGATGTTCTGCTGCGCAACATACCACTGGTCGGCCTCAGCGTTGATAAATTGACAGAAGTCATCGGCGCAACCCCATTGAAAGCGGCATTTGAAAACCTTAATCTACCTTTTATCACGCTGATTCCACTACGCTACGGTAAATTGCTAAATGGGTTGCTTTTGCTGGGGCACGATGACGACCGTTTCATCCGTTCTGACCACGGCCAGAATCTGATCAAAGTGTTGCGCCGGCAAATTAGCCTCGAAATTGACTACAAGCGTCTTGAAACCTACGTAGACCGCGTAGAAGATGAACGCCGCCAGCGCAATAAACTCTACCAAGACATGTTGACCGCCATTGATGATGCTGCTCTGGTTGTAGATGACCAAAACCGGGTATTGCACGCCAATGAACGTTTTTGCATTATGACCGCGTTTCGCCCAGACAAAATTGTTGGGCGTTCGGTGAATGAAATGGTGATTGCAGGGGACAAAAACGAACAACACTATATCCGTGATGAGAGTGGCTCCCTGCTCAATGTCAGCCTGCGCGCTGTTCCACTTGACGTCGAAATTGATGATACAGTTATCCGGCGCTTGCTCATTTTCAAAGACCGATCCAGGCTACAGACCCACGAAATTGCGCTGGAGCAACAAACACGTCGCCTGCGCACCCTGAACATGGCGTCGCGTGCGATTAATTCTCCCATCGGCCTGCAAGATGTCATCCAGGTTGTACTGTCTTCTGCACACGAAGTTGTGAGCGGTGAGGCGGCCGCGTTGCTACTTCGCGACGACGAAGACGACCTGATTGTCGTGGCGACACGTGGTATACCTGATATACATGGCCGCGCAGTCACCATTGGGATGGGTATCGTTGGCTGGGTCGCAAAACATGCAGAATCATTGCTGGTCAACGATGTTGAACAAGACCCACGCTATCGCAGCTATGTTGACAGTTCAACCACAATTCTCACCCGCTCAATGATCGCCATTCCGCTGATTACCACCGCTGAAGTAATTGGCGTGCTGGTGGTCATCAATTGTGCCAATGGTGATTTTATTACTGAAGACCTCGAAATCCTCGAAAACCTCGGTGCTGCTGCCGCCACTGCCATTGAAAATGCAACGCTCTTTGACCAAACCAATCGCCGCTTAACTGAACTCAGCACGATTCTTGATGCCAGCGCAATGGCGACCTCTACCATGGGTTTACAGGTTATTGTCGAGCATATCTCGCGCCGTCTTCGTGAAGCACTCGGCATTCAGCGTGTGAATATCTACACCAGCAATGCTGACGATGACCTTGAGCGCGTGGTCGCGGTCACTGACAGCCAGTGGGAGCCTGAACGTGCCCTTGCGATTCCGATAGGGCGTGTACCCACCAAGCAAGAAGCGCTCCAAAAAACGGTTTTCATTGAACTTGAAACCGGCAAGCTGACCGAAGAAGAAATGTCGGAATTGCGGCTGCGCGGTGCCACATTTGCCGCCAACGCTCCGCTCAAGTTCAATCAAGAAGTTGTGGGTGTCATCACACTTTACAACATCACGGCCTTCACTGAGACCGATACCAATACGATTCAAAGTGCAGTTGAACGGTGGGAACAGGAAACTGATATGCCATCGGAAGGACTGGGTTTGTTGTGCCATCGCTTGTTGCAAGCGACTGAATCGCGCTGGTGTACCATTTACCTGCTCAACAACGCTCGTGACAAGCTGCTGATGCTTTACGAAATGGGTACCGGGTTTTGGGGTGAACACATGATGTCTGTGCTAGAAAAAACCTGGCTGCCTTCAGCAGAAAACGTCTTGCAAACAGCCAATGCAATCCCCACCTCACGCTTTGATTCTGAAGCACCGCGTGAAAAACAATATCTCGCATTACTGGGTATCACCAATGCCATGATTGCGCCGATTGTGCAGCATGGAGAAGCCATCGGGATCATTGAATTAGCCGCCAGCGATCACCATGAATTTGACGACAGCGCCATGTCACTCACCACAGGGATCGCGAATATTATCGGCAATGCGATTGAAAGTTCGTCACTGTATAATTCGCTTGAACAACGCGCCGAAGCCCTTGAAGCAGCCTATCATGAATTAGAGCAAGCCGACCGCTTAAAAGATGAGCTGCTACAAAATATGTCGCACGAATTGGGGACGCCGTTAACACATATTCTTGGGTACTTGAGTTTACTTGAAGAACATGCTTTTGGTGCGCTTAACACTCAACAAACTGATATCGTGACGCAGGCCGTACGCAAAACACAACACGTCGCAGACCTTGTCAAGCAGATGGTCGTTGTCCATGCCAGCAATTCAATGAACCTGAATTTGAAAGAAACCAAGCTAGAACAACTCGCAGCACTGGCCGTCCGAACACTGGCCCCGCGTGCTGAAGAAATGGGTATCGAAATACTACCTCGTATCTCCCGCAACTTACCGGTGGTAATGGTTGATCAAGTTGCTATGAGCGAAGTATTTGAAGCGCTGATTGACAACGCGCTCAAGTTCAGTGGAGATGGCAAAGAAATTGAAATTGAGATACGCGATACGGGTAGCATGATGATCAAAGTTGCTATCAAAGATAAGGGTATTGGTATTCCACAGCAAGAACAGGCTCGTGTCTTCCGGCAGTTCTATCAGATTGATGGCAGCACAACCCGCGCCTACGGTGGCATGGGGCTGGGGCTGGCCATCGTCCGCAAAATCATTGACGCGCACGGTGGGCGTGTCTGGCTAGAAAGCGAAGTCGGTCAAGGCACCACCGTTCACTTCACTGTGCCCAAAGCCACCACCCCGGTCGGGAAAGCGCAGAACGTCTTTGCATTGAGTTAACCTGCAAGCTCAATGCCGCTCTGGGCAAGCATCGACCGCAGCACGCCGCGATCCATCGGCCCCACCAGCGTTTCTTGCACTGTCCCATCTGGTGCAATGAAATATGTCGTTGGCACCACTGCGCCACCAAAGAAATTGACGAAAATTTCTGCGCCGGGGTCAACCACCATCGGGTATGTTGCCCCGAGGTTAGCTGCAAGAATGCGTGTCTCTTCTGCCAGATCACTGACGTTCACCGCCAGGATGAGTACATCATCCGTTGATAGCTCATCGCGCACTTCTTGCAGCAGTGGGAACTCATAGAAACACGAGCCGCAACCGACCGTCCAGAAATTGATGATCACGGCACGGCCTTGTAGTGTGTCAAGCTGATAGGTATTGCCATCAATATCAGTGAGTACCACCGGCGGGGCGGGTTGTCCGGGTTGGATCAGCAAATTCTGTGTAGGATCAACACTATCACTCACCCGCGACACACTGACCTGACGCGGAGTGGCTTCTTGCCACGCCTCCAGCGTCCATGTCGGTAGTGGGGATGGCACAGGCGAATTAGTCGCGGCAGGTTGCGCAGGGCGCGGGGTAGAGGTCACAACAGGTGCAGTGGTGATTTGCACACGCGGCGATTGTTGCGGCGCAGCTTCCCCACAGGCGACAATACCGAGGGTCAAGATAGTCAGTAAAATAAGAAAACGCCCCACAATTTATCCTCAGTCCGTGCGCTATGACACGACAATTTTTTCACCATTGCGACGCGGCACAAAATGGTGTGCCCGACAGCGGGCCTCGTAGACTTCATCTGCCCCTACCATAATAATTGGGTCATCAAAGTCGGCCGGTTCGCCATTGATTAGACGCTGTGTGCGGCATGCAGCTTCCCCACAGGTCATACAAATGGCATGGAGCTTTTGCACATCTTCGGCAATGCACATCAGTTTAGGCATCGAGCCAAAAGGCATCCCCCGAAAGTCGAGGTCTAACCCGCAGATAATAACGCGCACATGCTTAGCGGCCAGGTCTTCAGCAAACTGTACCAGGTCGTCGTCAAAAAATTGAGCTTCGTCAATGCCAACGACGGTTGCAGTTTCATCGAGCTTTTCTTGAATGTCAGCGACGTTCCGTACCGGGATGGCCTCAAAGCCCTGCCCGCTGTGTGACTTAACTTCGGTCTTATGATAGCGGTCGTCAATGCGATGTTTGAATACCTGTACCGTCTGACGAGCAATTTCAGCGCGGCGCACCCGGCGAATCAGTTCTTCGGTCTTGCCACTGAACATGCTTCCACAGACAACTTCTATACGTCCGGTATGATGTCTCAAACTTTACCCCTTAAACAAAACAACAGGCAGAGTACAACTGGCGTATCTGCCTGCTTAGAATATTCAGTTGTGGGCACTAAACGCAACGGATGTCGCGCACAGCCCTAACCTGTCATGTCAGTAGACGCTATTCAGTTGCGCCTTCTGGCTCGGCGTCTGCTGGTTCAGGGACTTCAAAGCCTGCATTGCGCAGACCACGCTTGACGTCGGCAAGGACTTTACGACCAATGCCCGGCAAATCCAGGAACCCGTCGTCACCCTTTTCGGTGAGGGTATCAAGTACATCTTGTACGGTTTCAATACCTTCGTCGTTAAGGATGCTGATATAGCGGTCGTTGAGCTTCACGACCTCTGCCAAATCAGTTTCGGTCGAAAGTTCTTCTTCTTCACGTTGCAGCGACTGCATAATCTCGTCACGCTGCTGCAAACGCTTGTAGAAGCGGTCCACCTGACCTTCGGTGTCCATAATACGCTGTTCACCCGTATAGAACGGATGGCAGTTCGAGCAGACATCCAGGCGCAGCGACGGCACAGTTGAGCCAATCGTCCACACGGTGCCGCACGACACACAGGTCATTTCCGCTTCAGGATACCAATCTGGGTGAATACCTTCACGCATGATCTAGCCTCTCGGTACTCGAAAATGTTCCAGGGAATGCAGCCGTTGTTTATTGCTGCTGCGACACATGATCGGGCAAGACATGGATATACTTCTTGCCATCACGCTTGGTTACGAATGTGACAAACCCTTCAGTAGTCGCATAGATGGTGTGGTCTTTACCCATCCCAACATTGTCGCCGGGGCGGAACTTGGTGCCACGCTGACGCACAATGATATTTCCGGGAATGACGTATTCACCACCATAGCGCTTCACGCCCAGGCGCTTGCTTTCGCTATCACGACCGTTACGGCTAGAGCCGCCACCTTTTTTATGAGCCATTTTGGGTTACCTCCGGCTAAACATCAATACTTTCGATTTTGAGCCGCGTATAATACTGACGATGGCCCTGGCGTTTACGATAGCGTTTCTTGGGCTTATATTTGAAGATGAAAATTTTCGGCCCACGGAACTGCTTTACGACGGTTGCTTTCACCGTTGCGCCATCAACGAGCGGCTTGCCGATTTGCGGGTCTCCGCCTTCGGGGGCAACCAGCAGAACTTCGTCGAGTTCAACACTGTCACCTTCGTTGAAGGGGAGCTTTTCAACGTCAATTGTCGCACCAACCTCGGCACGGTACTGGCGACCACCTGTCCTTACAATTGCATACATGGAATTGTGACTCCAATTCTCACTTTAACCACCATAGCTGATCGTTGTACGCAATGACAACATCACTACGAGGAAAATTGGTTAGCGGGAAATTCAGAGTAGCGATTATACGTGGTGGGGAAAGCATCGTCAATACTTAGACCCAGGCAAGCACGGCTTTCTTACCTCTGGCTAGCGGGCAATTTGCCTTGTTGTTACACAATGTTTGCAGCTACCCGTTTCGCTGAACTCTTTAACATTGGCAAGCGTTGTATTCGCGATACTCGCCAATGCTTCTTGCGTGAAAAAAGCCTGGTGCCCCGTCACCAGGACGTTTGGAAACGTGAGCAACCGTGAAAAGACATCATCGCGAATCACGCGGTCAGAGAGGTCTTCAAAGAACAAGTCGCTTTCTTCCTCATAGACGTCCAGCCCCAGGTATCCAACCTGCCCACTTTTAATCGCATCAATGGCCGCCACCGTATCAATCAACGCCCCACGGCTGGTATTGATGATCATGACACCCTCTTTCATCTGTGCCAGGGCGCGGTTGTCGATGATGTGATAGGTTTCCGGGGTGAGTGGGCAATGCAGGCTGATGACGTCAGAGGTCTGGAACAGCGTTTGCAGGTCGACGTACGTGCTGAGCTTAGCGGCTTCATCGTTGGGGTAGGGATCGTAGGAAATGACATTGCATCCCAATCCGTTCAAAATCTCTATTACAACGCGCCCGATTTTTCCTGTGCCGATGATACCAACCGTTTTGCCGCGAAAGTCAAAGCCGACAAACCCTTCAAGGTTAAAGTTACCATCACGCACACGGTTATAGGCGCGGTGAATCTTACGGTTGAGGGCTAGCATCAACCCTACCGTATGCTCTGCCACTGAATATGGGGAATAGCCCGGAACACGGGTGACCATTAACCCCAAATCTTCAGCAGCGGTCAGGTCAACATTGTTGAAACCAGAGGATCGCAGTGCAATCAACTTTGTCCCCCGCCGTGCGAGACGAATAAGCACAGCCGCATCAAGTTGGTCGTTTACAAAGGGACAAATCGCTTCATAGCCATCCGCCAGCATGTAGGTGTGGACTGTCAGTCGTGGCTCCAGGAAGGTGATCTGATGGCCATAGTCTTTGTTTGCTTCCTGGAAGAAATGCTTGTCATAAGGCTTGGTGCTGAACATCGCAATTTTCATTGGAAACCTTTCGTTGTTTGCGTTGTAGTTCATTGATCTTTCAATTGTAACGGGTTGTCATTAAGCTGAAATTGGCTGTCCTACCCAAAATCATGACATTTCGAGCGCCACCAGCACCGAAGACATACCTTCATTCGTTCCATTAATTTATCTATAATGGGTGTTGAGAGACACATGAGTCGTTGCGCGCCTGGGAAGAAATGCAACGTTTCATGTAACCCGAGCATCCTATCCATGTAGAGCCATTCATTAGAAAGCAAGGTTATGTCCAATACTCACCCTACTCAAGATGTATTCGGCGCACGGAGTCAACTGAACACCACCCGGGGTACTGTTGACTATTTTCGCCTCGATAAACTTACTGAAGACGGCGTCGGGCACGTTGATAGATTGCCCTTTAGCATCAAAATTCTGGTCGAAAACCTGCTGCGGCGTATAGACAACTACATTGTCACTGAAGACGATGTGCGGCGACTGGCAGCCTGGAATGGCGGCGGTACAGAAGATGAACTCGCCTTTATGCCAGCGCGTGTCGTGTTACAAGACTTCACAGGTGTGCCGGCCGTCGTTGACCTCGCTGCGCTTCGCTCTGCGATGCAACGGCTTGGCGGTGACCCGGCTCGCATAAACCCGGTTGTGCCCGTAGACCTCGTGATTGACCACTCGGTGCAGGTGGACTACTTCGCCTCACCAGATGCGCTCCGCTTGAACGCTGACCTTGAATTTCGCCGCAACCGCGAACGCTACGAGTTTTTGAAGTGGGGACGCAGTGCCTTTGACAACTTCCGCGTTGTACCACCTGCCACCGGGATTGTGCATCAGGTAAACCTGGAATATCTCGGCAAGGGTGTCATTGTGCGCGAAGATGACAATGGTATACAGACCGCTGTTCCGGATACATTGGTCGGCACAGACTCGCACACGCCGATGATTAACGCGCTGGCCGTCCTTGGTTGGGGTGTCGGCGGAATTGAGGCCGAAGCGGTTATGCTGGGGCAGCCTGTGTTTATGTTGACCCCAGAAGTTGTCGGCTTCAAGCTCCACGGTAGCCTGCAAGAAGGCGTCACCGCAACCGACATGACGCTGACCGTCGTACAAATGCTGCGCGAAAAAGGTGTTGTTGGCAAGTTCGTTGAATTCTACGGGCCCGGCTTGAGCAATATCAGCCTGCCAGACCGTGCCACCATTGCAAATATGGCTCCTGAATATGGCGCGACAATGGGTTTCTTCCCCACCGACGAAGAAACGCTCGAATACATGCGTCGCACCAACCGCACCGAAGAACAGATCGAACTTGTGCGGCAATACACTGAAGCACAGGGCCTGTTCCGCACCGACGACACCCCTGACCCGATGTTTACCGATACACTTGAACTTGACCTCTCGACCGTTGAGCCAAGCATGGCCGGCCCTAAGTTGCCACATCACCGCGTACTGCTCAAAAACATGCAAGATGACTTCACCAGCGCGTTAACGAATGAAGTCGGTGCAAAGGGGTTTGGTTTGAGTAAAGATCATCTCGATGCGACAGGCGACTATGTTTCTGAAGATGGTAGCCAGCAGGCAACCCTCAAACATGGCGCGGTAGTGATTGCGGCCATCACAAGCTGCACCAACACCAGTAACCCCAGCGTGATGGTCGGCGCGGGTTTGATTGCCAGGAAAGCCGTTGAAAAAGGGCTAAAGGTGCCACCTTATGTTAAGACCAGCCTGGCCCCCGGCTCTAAGGTCGTAACGGAGTACCTGAACAAGTCTGGCTTAATGCCGTACCTTGAACAGCTTGGCTTTCACGTCGTCGGCTACGGTTGCACGACCTGCATCGGCAACTCTGGACCAATTCCAGAACCTGTTCTGAACCCGGTCAAAGAAAATGACCTCGTCGTCGGCGCAGTGCTGAGCGGCAATCGCAACTTTGAAGGGCGTATTCATGCCTATTCACGGGCGAACTATCTGGCTTCCCCGCCGTTGGTGGTGGCCTATGCGCTGGCCGGCACGCTCGACATTGATATGTACAACGACCCCATCGGCGAAGACAGCGACGGCAACCCGGTCTATATGAAAGACCTCTGGCCCAGCCAGCAGGAAATTATGGACCTCATCGACACCAACATCGTGCCGGAGATGTTCGAACAACACTATGGCGAAGTCTTCGACGGGAACGAAACCTGGAACGCTGTGCCCAATATCGAAAGCGAAGTCTATCCCTGGGATGAGGACTCAACCTATATTCAAGAGCCACCGTTCTTTTTGGACGTAACCCCCGAAACACCGACCATTGAAAGCATCGAAGGCGCACGGGTGATGGTCAAAGTTGGGGACAGCATCACGACAGACCATATCTCGCCGGCTGGCTCCATCGCCAAGGAGAGCCCGGCCGCCCAGTATCTCCTCGACAAAGGCGTTGAACTGCGCGACTTCAACAGCTATGGCTCGCGGCGCGGCAATGACCGGGTGATGACACGCGGCACCTTTGCCAACGTCCGCCTGCGCAACCAACTCGCTCCCGGCACTGAGGGTGGCTGGACAACACATATCCCCTCTGGCGAAGTGATGACGATTTACGACGCTTCGCTGCGCTACAACGCAGAAAACACGCCGTTGATTGTACTCGGTGGCGAGCAGTACGGCACAGGCTCCAGCCGCGACTGGGCCGCCAAGGGCACGCTCCTGCTTGGCATCCAGGCTGTGATTGCTAAAAGCTACGAACGCATTCACCGCAGCAACCTCGTCTTTATGGGGGTGTTACCGCTGCAATTCAAAGATGGTGAAGGGATTGAAGAACACAACCTGACCGGATACGAGGTCTTTGACATCGAAATCCCCGACGACCTCACACCGCGCCAGATGCTGACGGTACGCTTCACCCGTGAAGATGGCAGTACTGGTGAGTTTGAAGCCATGGCCCGTGTCGATTCGCCTGTGGAGGTGGAATACTACCGCAACGGTGGAATTTTGCACACCGTGCTGCGTAACCTTGCCCGCGAAGGTGCGCAGCCAGCCTAGCACATGCTGCAAGTCGCATAACATTAAATGTAAGAGGAGGCTTTCGGGTCTCCTTTCTTCGTGTTCACAGGCTCAGGACACAGCCCGCATAAAATCAACAATACCCCCGAAATTTAGTAGAATATGCGTGCTAGATTGTGGTATGATTGGAAAGTCGTTTGCCCCGTATAGATTACAGTTGAGGCAGAATCCACCATGCCCTTTATTGAAGCACCTTCTAACTTTTACCTGGGTCGTTATTATGACCCCGAAAATCAAGCCATTACCGACGAAATTGTCTACTACGAATCCCGTGACCTGACGACTCACGCTGTTGTCGTCGGGATGACGGGTAGTGGTAAAACAGGGTTGTGTATCACGTTGCTGGAAGAAGCCATTATGGATGGTATTCCATCAGTTATCATCGACCCCAAAGGCGACATCACGAATCTGATGTTGGCATTTTCTGACCTGCGGCCAGAGAACTTCTTGCCATGGATTAACGCCGGGGACGCGGCCCGCAGTGGACTCAGCCCCGAAGAATACGCGCAGGACATCGCCCAACGCTGGCGCGAAGGTCTGGATAGCTGGGGAATTGGTCCCCAACGCATCGAAACGTATCGCAACAGCGCCCGCTTCAACATCTATACACCGGGTTCTGACTCAGGGATGCCCATCAGCATTCTGGCGCAGATGAAAGCACCGCGTGAAGGCTGGGCCGGGGGTGAAGAGTTCCACCGTGAACATATTCGGGCACTGGTCACGGCCATCCTTTCCATGATTGGTATGAAGAAGGTCAACCCCGTTAAAGACCGCGAACACGTCTTGATTTCAAACATTTTTGAATATTCATGGCGGCAAGGTCGTGACGTCACCATGCAGGACATTGTGCTACAGGTGCAACGTCCGCCTTTCGAGCGTCTGGGGGCTTTCGACATAGAAACTTTTTTCCCGGAAAAAGAACGCTTTAAACTGGCCATTGAACTCAATAACATTATCGCAGCGCCGAGCTTCCAGAGCTGGCTTGAAGGCGAACCGCTTGACTTCCAGCGGATCTTGTTTGAACAGACGCCGCAAGGCAATAAGCCGCGGGTCAATATCTTCTATATTGCGCACCTCTCTGACGAGCAACGTAGCTTCATCATCACGCTGATTCTGGAAAGTATTCTGGCGGGTATGCGGCAAATGCGCGGCACGTCCAGCTTAAGAGCCTTGTTCTACTTTGACGAGGTATTCGGGCACCTACCGCCTTATCCACGCAACCCACCCACCAAAGAACCACTCTTGCGTTTGCTCAAGCAAGGGCGTGCGTTTGGTATCGGGGCTGTTTTGGCGACGCAAAACCCCGGCGACCTCGATTACAAAGGGTTGACGAATGCAGGGACGTGGTTCATCGGGCGTTTGCAGACGGAAAACGACAAAAAGAAAGTCCTCGACGGGTTGACAACGGCCTCGACAGTGAATAATCCGTTGGATGTAGACACCCTCAACAACTTGATCAGTTCCGTTGAGCCCCGGGTCTTCGTGATGAACAACGTCCATGAGTCGGGCGGTCCACGGTTGATGCATTCACGCTGGGCGATGTCTTTCTTAAGCGGCCCACTGACCCGGCAACAGGTCAGCAACCTGATGCGGCTAGAACAACAAGCCCGCTATCAACAGCAACAACGTCAGGGGCAAGGACAATGGCAACAGCAACCCGGTCAATACGGTCAGCAGCAGCCACAATTCCAGCAACAGCAACAGTGGGGGCAACAACAGGCTCAAAACGCGGGCATGTACCCGCAACAACTTGCACACCAACAAGGTCCAAATCAGCAGGCCGGGCAGCCGCAACCGCCGAACGTGCCACCGCCCGGCTTTGGTGGACAACAACAGTCGCAGGCACCGGGCTATACACCGCCGCCTGCGCCATTTGCGGCCTCGTCTGCACCCCCACCACCGTCGATCCCCGAAGTGCCGACAGGTGGTTTTGCTGGCGCACCGCCACCACCCTCTTCATTGCCCGAAAGCGCCCCGGGGATGCAACAGTTCCAACAGGGGCAGGCCTATCAGCCGCCTACTGCTCCCTATGGGAATAATAACCCACCCCCGCCGCCGTCCAACACATATCAGCCACCATCTGCACCCTATTCAGGTTCCGGGTTTGCGCCGCACACGCCCCCACCGGCTCCGTATGGCGGTCAACAGCAAGGTGGGCAACAAAACTGGGGGAATCAGTCGGCGTATGGACAGCAGCAGTTCGAGCAACAACAATCGCAGGCACCCTGGCAGCAACAGCAGCAACCAGACCCCTTCGGTGGGACAGGTGGCTACAGCGGTGGCTACACACCACCACCAGCCCAACAACCTTCAACGCCGGCCTGGGAAGTCGGTAACAGTAGCCAACCGAGCCAACCGCAATCTGCCGCGAATCCAGCCAACACCGGCGGGTTTAACCACAATGCGTCTTCTGCAATGCAACCTGCACAACAAGCCGGACCGCCACAACGCCAGCGCCGTTACCCACAGGGCTATAGTGAAAGCCAGCCCGTGATTTCGTCGCAAATTGAAGAATATTTCCTACCAACAATCGTACAGTTTTCACACGCAATGGCACGCTATGAGCAAGAGTATCGCCGCCGCATCACCGAGCCTTTCGGCGGAGACTTACTCGTATACAAACCGTTCCTGCTGGCACAGCTTCAAGTCCGCTATCTGGACCGCAAAACGGGTGTTAACACCATTGAGTCCTTCGCATACCATATTTTTGACCTCGACCGGGGCGGATTGGTGCATTGGGATCAGCACAAAGCCGCGCCAGTTGTGACCACTAATGTGTCGCATGAACCCTTCGAACAAAATGTTGGCTGGGGCGAATTGCCATCTGGCCTGACAGAGCGGACGCGGATCACAGCGTTGCGTAAAGAAGTTGTGGACTATATCTATAAAACAGCGGGTATCTCTTTGGTACGTAATCCGCAGCTCAAAATCCACAGTGTACCGGGTATGTCCTATTATGACTTCCAGTCGCAGGTTGTTGCGGCTGCCCGTGAAGCCCGCGATGAAGAAATCGGCAAAGTCACTGGCAAGTATGAAAAAGAGTTCGAACGCCTTGAAGACCGTTATCGGCGTGAAGCCCGCGAACTCCGTGCCGATGAACAGGAATTCAAAGACCTCGGTCGTGAAGAGTTTGTGACCATGGGTGAAGCCGTGCTGAGCCTGTTGCAAGGGCGCACTGCTTACACACTATCGCGCGTAACCCGGACACGGCGCTACAAAGGCCAGGCGCGTGAGGACATCAGCGAGAGCAACGAGGTCTTGCGTGAAACAGAGCAGGATATTCAAACCTTGCAGGCTCGCTTTGAACGTGAACTGGCGAACATCAACGAGAAGTGGAATCAGATAGCCAATCAGATCGAAGAATTTCGCATCACGCCATACAAAAAAGATATTCACCCCGATCTGTTTGGGGTAGGGTGGATGCCAATGTACGTTGTCGAAGCCGAAGGCCAACTGGTGACAGTTCCAGCATGGTCCGGGGGCCAGAGCCAGGGTTCAATTGGCACGGGCGGGCAGGCTTCTGCTGGTGGCGGCAATTATGCACCGCCGCAACAGTCTGCCGCACAGCTCCCGCGCGGTAATGCACCGGCAAACTACAACTACAGCAACCAGTTAGGTGGTCAGGACCAATACACCGTTCCCCAAACAAGTCAGGGCGGGCCGCGCGGCAACTTTGTTGGCTATGGGCAAGACCCCGGCCGCTATGACCAGCGCCGCCAGGAACGCTATTCTGACGACGGGTATCGTTATGATAACCCCGGTGATGCGCAAGACTACTACTAGGAGGTGAAATGCCCAGAATTCTCGTTGTAGAAGATGATGCAGAACTGCGCCAAATTTATCGTTCGGCCCTTGAACGAGAAAAACTGGAAGTCTTCGAAGCCAGCGATGGGCAAGATGCGCTCGATAATTTTACGGCAATTGCACCCGACCTGGTGATTCTGGATATGATGATGCCGCGTCTCGATGGCGAAGCATTACTTGCCGAAATCCGCGCCCGTCCTGACGGTGACAGGGTGCGGATGGTCGTCATTACGGCGTTTCCACAGTATCGTGAACAGGCTTTAAACTTCAATGTGGACCAATTTTTGACCAAACCCGTACGGCCATCAGAAATAGTCCATGCAGTACTCGCAGCGCTAAAAGCTTAGCTCGTGGACTTAAAATTAAAGACACTTTGCTTCTAAAGCAGATTGGGGCTTGGCAGAAAGCGCATCATTGCGTACAATTCCGGCATTTGGCGCACAAACGTTCATTTTCACATGCCAAGGAGCAATGATTCGATGAGCAAAGAATCTCTTAACAAAACGGAATTTATCTCTGCTGTCGCTGACAAAGCGGGCATCACCAAAAGCGAAGCACAGAAAACCGTTAAGGCTGTTCTGGATACGATTACTGAAGCATTACAGTCAGAAAACCGTGTGGTTTTGACTGGCTTCGGCACCTTTGAAGTTCGTGAAGCCAAGGAGCGTTGGGGTGTTAACCCACGCACCAAAGAAAAAGTGCTGATCCCTGCTACCAAGCGACCCGCGTTTTCTGCTGGCGCAGAACTCAAGAAGGCTGTAAAGGGCGAAGAATAGCCCCCAGCAAGTAGTCTGCAACACATTCATAAACCACCAAAGTCTGGCATGCAATAGCGTGTCAGACTTTTTTTTGTACACAGTTTCCATTAGGATGAGAGACACCCCTGACAACCAGAACCCAATAGCGCGGAGTAGCTCTATGCTGAAAGCAATTCTCTTTGATATGGACGATACCTTGCTGGACTGGAGCAAGCAAAATGTGGGTTGGGCTGAATACCATGCCCGCCACACCCGCCATGTGTTGTCTTATGTGCAAGAACATATCACCCCGCTGGATGTTTCCACCGAAGCTGTCTGTAACGTGATGCTGACATTGACCCGCGATGCATGGGAAGTTGCACGAGAATCGCTACGTGCGCCGCACATTGGAGACATTCTTGTCGCGACGTTTCAAGAGTTTGGCGTTGCGACTGATACGCTTGACCCCGACGCACTTATTGACGCCTATCGCTGGGAATTGCTCACGGGTGTCGAACCCTTTAGTGACGTCGCGCCCGCGTTGGAACGGCTCCGCAGACATGAGATCAAGATCGGGCTGGTAACGAACGCTTTTCAGCCAATGCGGATTCGCTTGCAAGAGTTGTCTGCGTTTGGTCTGGATACTTACTTTGAAGCCAATGCAATGTTCTCAGCCGCAGACGTTGGCTACTTAAAGCCACATCCGCGTATATTTGAAGTTGCGCTTGAGGCGCTGGGTGTCCAGCCACAGGAAGCTGTATTCGTCGGTGACTCACGCGAAGCCGATATTCTGGGGGCAAAAAATGTGAATATGCGGGCTGTTCTGCGTACACGCCCCGATTCAACAGCATCCTTAAACAACAAAATTACCCCTGACGGTCAGCTCCATAGCCTGGACGAACTTTTCGATATGCTGGACAACTGGTTCCCCGGTTGGCAGCAAGGATAATGTCAAATGCCTGTTATCAATCGTATTCCCTACCGTAATCTCGTGCTTACAGGTTTTTTGGGAGTGGGCAAAACCGCCGTTGGCCGTGCCATTTCATCTCGGCTAGAGGTGGAGTATTTTGACCTCGAAAATGAGATTGAAATGCGTGAAGGTATCTCCCCCGAAAACATTCGTAGCATGCTTGGGGAAGCACGACTCCGTACCATAGAAGCTGAGCTTGTCCGCGAGTTGGCGCTGGTGCGTGGTGCCATTTTGGTCATTACTGGCCCGACATTGCTTGATGCGACGAATTTAAGCCGACTTCAGGACTCAGGCCCGGTATTATGTCTGACAGCATCATTGAATGAGGTACTACGCCGTATGCATGTGGCAAGAGGTGCGCGTTTTCATGCCCCAGATGCCCGCGCCGTAGTCCTGGGGCGTATGAAACGTGAAATGCGTGTTCTGTCGCTGGATTTGCCGCAACTTGATACAACCGGGCTATCCGTTGAAACAGTTACAGACCGCGCTGTTGACTTCTGGATGACCCAAGCTGATCTATAGACCTGTAGTCCTGTAGTCCATTTACAATTCTTGACATATAATATTCATGGACAAGGAGCTATAGATCAATGACTAAACTACGCATCAGTCTGGCCCAGTTTGACGTTCAGATGGGAAACCCGCGCGTCAACTGGACTAAGGCACAAGAGGTAATTGCAGAAGCTGCGCGACAAAAAGCACATGTCGTGGTGATGCCCGAACTCTGGGACATGGGCTATCAACTCGATAAAGCCAAAGAATTTGCTAGCTCACTCAGCGGCGGGCTTTTTTCACAGGTCAGCGCCCTCTCTACACAGCATAAAGTCTTCATTATCGGTTCAATGATGGAAAAACGCGGGCTCGGGGTTTCTAACACCGCTGCGATTTTTTCTCCCAACCGTGGCGTCATGGGAGCCTACCGCAAAATCCACCTGTTCCCGATGATGCAAGAGGACCAATGGCTGACCCCCGGTGAGGCCGTCTCTGTGTTTGACCTTCCATGGGGCACGACAGGTATCGCGATTTGCTACGACTTACGCTTCCCTGAGTTGTTTCGTCGCTATGCAACTGACGGAGCCAAAATCGTCTTTGTGCCTGCACAATGGCCCAAAGCACGTATTGAACACTTCCGGAATTTGATTCGTGCCCGTGCTATTGAAAATCAGATGTATATCGTCGCGGTGAACCGGGTCGGTGAAGACATGTCGCAGGGGGAAGAACGTCCTGCACAACGCTATGGTGGCTATTCGGCAATTATTGATCCGAACGGGGAAACCATTATCGAATTGGGATATGGTGAAGCACAAGCGATGGCTGAAGTTGATCTGGCACTGGTGGATAAACTGCGGCGATACATGCCTGTGTTGGATGATCGCCGCACCGAGTTTTACGGCTATTAAGTAGCACTAGCTCTCGATCAGTTTATCATCAATAAGCTGCTGCTGTACCCGCTGGCCGCGGGGGTCAAAGGCGAAGTATGGGGCATGGAGGTGAAATTCCATGTCCTGCATTGCCCGGCCAGCACGATTCTTTTCGATAGTGAAAACAACCCATTCACGGAACTGCCGCGCCTGGTATGGATTAAACGACGCCACTTCTTTAGACAGAATGTGGAATTTATTGTTCATGATAATCGCAATATCACACTCATAATCTAGCGCCGAACTACCACGCAGGTGGTAGAGATGCAGACGGTTTGCGCGTAGCCCCTCACGATCAGCCGCTACAATCGCCACCACAGGTACTCCAAGCGCCAGCGCCATATCTTTCAAGCCTTCAACAATAATCGTTACTTTTTCGGCTTCATCCGCAGCACGTTCAGGATGGATAGCAATTTTTTGCAGATAATCGACAAATACCGTCACATTACCACCTGTCGCTTCCACCAGACGCATCGTCATCTCACGAATCGCACGGAGCGTGGTCACAATTGGGCTGGCTTTCACCATAATCAGCCGGTCGGCATAGCGCGACATACGAGCCATCGGCATGGCCGTGCGTTCATTTTCACGCAGAATCTTCTGCAACGATACACCATTGCCCCCACGCAACGTTGACCGCGCCCGCTCTGTTAAAATCGTGTCGTAGAGATCTTTAAGGCGCAACCCTGTCCGCAGTTCAACTTCAGGTGGGTTGATGCTTTCCAGGCAGAGCAGACGGTTCATCAGATGCGTTTCGGTATGTTCATAAGAAAGGTAGAACGCATACTGATCATTGCGCATCGCTATGTTGCGCGCCATTTGCAACGCACTGATGGTTTTGCCGATACCCTGCGCGCCACCAAGCAGCACCAGTTCGGTTTTGCGCAGCCCCCCGCCAATCAAACCATCTAGCGGATCGAAGCCAGTAGGCAATGGGATGAACTCTGAAAGGTCACCGCGCACAACCATATCGTTGGTTTCAGTAAGCACCTGCGAGAGCGTCCGAGGCATGTGTGCCATATGCCGACTATTGCCGCGACGCCGAGGTTGCTGGCGTTTTGATGCTTCCGGCTGGGGGGCAGGCGGTGTTTGGGGTATTTCTTCTTCCATATAGTCGTCGTCAAAACGCCGGGTTGACATTATAGCACTTGCCTATGACTAGGTTTACTTTTTTCTACTGTGGTACTGTATTGTACTCATTGCCCGGCCCCGTTGCAATTAGACAGGTGGCCAGGTTGAACCTAATTTCGCAAAAATTCATGCAATTTACAAGTTTTAGCGATGCAAGTTGGTGAGTTCCAACTTTCACACCTCATCGGGTTGTATTTATAAAATTTGTATACATTATTTTAGTCGTCGTTTTGTACGAATTTGGTGCGTGGTGGCATATGAAACTCACGAAATTGACATGCACCTTTAGGGTCAGGTAGGTTTTTTGAGTATGCTCCCCCCCCCCCGGTAAACCACGCAAGTTGCTTCAGTCGAGGGCTCTGGGGTGTTGTGATAGAACCTGCCAAATCTGTGCTGGTCTTGCTACAATTTAAAGACATGCATCATTGATGATCGGAACCACAACAAGGAAGTTGACTATATGGGTTATATGATCGGTATCGACGGTGGCGCGACGGGAACAGTTGCTATTTTGACAGACAAAAACGGCAAAATGCTGCATACAGCCAGTGCAGCCGCCTCAAACTATATCGCAGTGGGCAAAAAAGCGGCTCAAGAAGCCCTGCAAGCGGTAATAGAGGATGTCATTTCTGGTGCAGGGGTTAGCAAAACCGACTGTGAGGTTGCTGTCATCGGGTTGGCTGGTCTCAATTCAACACATGACCAACAAATATATCAATCCCTTGTAGAACCGTTTGGGCTCAGTGGTGATCTTCATGTCGAAAACGATATTGTCATCGCCTGGGCAGCCGCAACGGTATGTCAGCCGGGCGTGGTCGTCATCGCCGGCACCGGGTCGTCGGCTTTTGGCGTTAATGCCGAGGGTAAACGCTATAAAGCGCTGGGCTGGGACTATATCCTCGCTGATCAGGGTAGTGGGTACTGGATCGGGCTCGAAGGCGTACGCGCTGCTATCAAAGCCTGGGACGGCCGCACAGCATATACCCCCTTGCTAGAGGCGATGATCGAACAGTATGAGCTGGATAGTGCCGAAGCTATGTTGGCCTATGCGCACAGTGAAGCGTTCGACAAACCGCGGATTGCCCGTTTTGCAAAACAAGTTTCCACGTGTGCTGTTGATAAAAATGACCCTATCGCGCAGGAGATTTTGCGCCGCGCCGGGGAAGAACTAGCACAGGGGGTGGTTGCTGTAATTAAGGGGTTGGGCCTCGAAGGACAGGCGTTCACCATTGGCAAAGTTGGTGGTGCTTTCCGTTCTGGAGATTATCTCATTGAACCATTTGAAGCGGGAGTGCGTGCCGTTGCGCCAGATGCGACCATTGAATTCGCTCGCTATCCGTCCGTGATTGGCGCGGTTATTTATGCCCACTATCTGGCGGGTTCACTGGATGACGCTGTGATTGATGAACTTGAACGCACGGCCGTCGGGGCGCTCCGTTGGAAAACTTAATGCCTAGCGTTCTTCGTACCACTCCGTCAAAAACGTCTTGACCGGTTCGCTTGTGTAGTAATCAAAATGCCCGCACTGTGGAACCACCAGTAACTGCCCAGCCGGAAGTGTGCGATACATTGCCAGCGCATCTTCGGGTTGGCTAACGGGATCGCGGTCACCGCTGATAATTGCGGTGGGGCAGGTGATCTGCGCCATGTCATCTAACTCAAACGACCAGCCATGCTGCAAACCACGTTCAGGGTGGAATATTTCATAAGCCAACCCTGTCCGTTGTTCAAATGGGCCGGCGATGGCTTCAAATTCGTCCTCAGTGGGTGGCCGATGGTTCGCACCAATCAACACCAACGACTCAAAAAGGTGTGGTTGTTGCACAGCGATATTCAGCAACACACTCGCCCCCATGCTATAGCCAATCGCATGCACCATTGTGAGTTCCATTGCCTCGATAAAGATAAGCATGTCCTGTACAAGTATTGGCATGTGAAAGTTGCCGCCGGGGTTGGGTGTTTTGCCGTGTCCACGCTGGTCAGGTAACCACACTGTAAATTTATCTGTCTGCGGCAACGCCCAGCGAAACAAGTTCCCCGCCACTGTGGAAGGATGCAATGCCAGGAGCGTATGGGCACCTGTGCCAACACGCTGATAATACAGTTCAAGTTCATCGAGTTGAACAAGTGCCATACAAAAAAACTCCTGTGTACAGAATGGCTATTGAGGTGGTGTTACGGGCGTGGTTGTTGTGTTCTCATTGTTTTCATCAATCTGCATCACTTCGATGTTACTTTGATGGGAAGCAATCTCTTCTTCATCACCGAAGTCAGTGCCAACATGGCTGATCGCATATGATGCAGCGGCTGCACCCAGTTCTAAAGACTGATCCAGCGGATTCCGTTTAATGCGTCCAGTCAAATATCCCGCGACGAACGCATCCCAAACACCGCTGGTGGTGCCACCATCATCTTCTTCATTCAGTTCAGCCAGCCAGCCAGCTTCCTCATCAACCAGCACTGCGATTGCCCGTTCATCATTCACGACCAGCACGCGCAATGCACCACGCTCTTGTAGCTTGTGGGCGCTGCTAGCAATGTCTCCAAACGTGCGAATAGGATAATTGAAAAAGGCTTCAAGCTGTCCGTTCGTAAGCACAATTAGTTCTGGACGCGCCCGCAAGGCATCTTCAAGTGCTTTACCTTCTGTCACCAGCACAACTTTTGCGCCTTTGCTGCGGAGCCTGTCGGTAAGGAGGCCAAAAGTGTCTGTATTGACGCCCTGTGGCAACCCGCCCGCGAACACAACGTAGTCATCAGGATTGAGCATATTCTGCAAGAGATCGCTCACGGCAGCAATGTCGTCAGCAGTTGCTTCGGCACTGTCTTCGACAATCCGTGTTTCTGTGTGGTGGCCGCTGTCGTAAATAACGACCTCACTACTAGTGATACTGTCTGTGTGTAAGACGATAGTATCGAAGCCTTCCTGACTGATGAGAGCAGTATACGCACTGGCCGTGGCATCCCCACCAAGCAAAACAACTGCTGTGGTATTACACATCATACGGTAAAGCGCACGCGCAATGTTGATACCACGCCCGGCCGGGGCAACTTTCACCCGCTCAGTTACTCGGTTTTTATAGCCCGTGCCAAGAAAATGCGTGACCATTGTCCGTTCCAATGACGGGGCTAGCGTAACAGTGATTACTTTAGCGGTTTGCGATGCTTCTTTTTGCGCTAGATCGCTCATATTCGTTTGCCTTTATCTATTGGTTTAGGAGTCAGCTTCAGCGGTTCTGAGAGCCTCGGTGGCGTCTTCAACCTGATTATAGAACCAGGTCCGCACCCCGCTCTCACTGACAAGTTCACGCAGTGCATTACTGCGACGGACACGCTCATCACCTGACATCGTTAGTCCCTGATGCATCGCTTCGGCTGTTCCGAAGACATCAACCGGGGTAATGCTCAGCGCATGGTCACCCATTTCATAGTATGCCCCTGCATATTCGGACAACAGCAGCACGCCGTCCCGCTCATTGACGAGAACGCCTTCTTTCGCAACGAGGTTCATCCCGTCCGCAATCGGATTAACCAGCAATACATCGTACAGTTGCATCGCTGCAATTGCGCGGTGGTAGTTGCCACCGACGATAATGCGTACAGGTTCCCAGATTTCGTCGGCATATTCGGCGTTAATCATACCTGAAGACGCCATAATTTCGCGCAGATAGTTCTGGTAGTGGTCAACCTCCATGCGTGAAGGCACAAGCAAGCACATCATCGTCACTTTGCCGCGATGCTCAGGGTAACGTTCAATCAACGTGCGGTAGGCTTCAAGGCCACGCAGGATGTTTTTGCTGGGCTCAACGCGATCAACGCGCAAAATTAAGCGCCGCCCACCGATATGCTGAAGCAACGAGGTTTTAAGCAGTTGCGTCTCAGTCTCACTCGCGATGGACTGGACTTTGTCAACATCAATCGAAATGGGATAGGTTTTCGCGCCAACCTTGTGCCCTTTGTAATTAATGCTATCGCGCGATCCATATGAATGGGCATCGTCAATATGAAAGCGGCATGTCTGGACGAAATTGAACGCATCACGTGTTGTCTGGAACCCAATGCGATTGGCAGCCATCAGGCTCTGTAGTAGCGGTGTACGCATCCGCTCTGGAAGCAAGCGCCAGGCGTCTGGGCCAGGCCATGGAATATGCACAAATGGCTGAATCTGTACCCGGTCGCCAACTCGTTGCCGCAGAAAGTGCGCGACCAGATACAGGTGATAATCCTGTGGTAGCACAATAATGGGCCGGGTTTCGTCTTTAATACTGTCGGCGATCACTTCCGCAAACTGGCGATTGATTGAGACATAGCTATCCCATGCTTTCCATGTTGCCTCTGTGATTGTTGGCTGGCGGGGCATGTCCCAGAGTTCATGCTGAATGAACCACAGCAGCGGGTTTGCAATGGTATTGTAATAGGCGTCGTACTCGTCTTTGTCGGTGATGATTAACTTCAACAAAATATCATCAACGTCTTGCACAGTGGGGTGTTCTTTGGCCCAGGCACGGTCGTCGTCACTGAGCGCAGCCGCCACCCACAGCACTTTTTGTTGTTGTGCCAGCGCACTGAGCGCCGTCACCAATCCACCTTCACCCCGACGGGCTTTGTAGTCACCATTGTCATCGCGGCTAAAAGAATAGGGCCCACGATTGGAAGCGATAACAATCAATGGATCAACGGATGTAGGTTTTGAGGGTGATTGTGCTTTGTTTCCATTTTCGCTCATGATGAGTGACACACAGTCGGTGTCATGGAAGGTCCTTTCAACTTGATTTTTGATAGGCTATCTTTGACGGCAAGTGCGAGGATAATTGCCCTGGATGATTTTGCTTAACTTCTAGAGCGCTTCTATACAAACTTTGCAATTTGTAGCTTATTTTCACTATACAGCGTTGATTTTTCGGTTTCAAGCCAAGCTGTTCAATTTTAGACAAACTCGCTAAACGCCATGCGCCCTCACCATTAAATGAGCATCTCATAAGCACCGTCTGCGACGTTCGCATTTCGTTGAAAATTGTTAGAGACTGTACACAGAAACCGCCTCATAAGCCCCATCTTACGTTACAATAAAGTTATTATGCCTGAATTACCTGAAGTCGAAACTACTGTCAGAGCCATTCGGCCACATCTAATCGGCCGCACAATCATTGATAGCTGGTTAGATTGGCCCAACAGCCTCGTCACACCAACTCCAGACATCTTCACCGGACGCATTAAAGGGCAAACGGTGCAGGCTGTCACCCGTCGTGCTAAATACATCGTTATCCACCTTGAGGCTGACACACTCATCATTCATTTGAAAATGTCAGGGCGGTTATACGTCGTGCCTGATGCCGCTGAAGACTATGCGGATCGTTGGGTGCATTTCTGCTTCCAACTTGACAATACCCACCAACTCCGGTTTTCAGATTCACGTAAATTTGGCCGTGTCTACTTAACCGAAGACCTTAATACCGTGCTTGGTAAGCTGGGCCCAGAACCACTTGACGCAGATTTCACAGCCGAAGTCTTCCACAAACGCATGCAGGGGCGAAGCGGTAAAATCAAACCGCTACTATTAAATCAGCAATTTGTCGCGGGGGTCGGCAATATTTATGCGGATGAAGCGCTACACTTTGCACGCATTCACCCCACCCGAACCGCCGATAGCCTTTCTGCAACTGACATTGAACAACTCTGGCATGGGATTCGACATGCGCTTGAAGGCGGGATTTCCCGTGAAGGTGCTAGCGTCAACTGGTATCGTAAGCCAGATGGCACCAAAGGCACAGCGCAGGATGGTTTAAAAGTTTATGGTCGTGCTGGTGAGCTTTGCTTAACTTGTGAAGCCGACACCATCACGAAAATCACGGTCGCCCAGCGCGGTACTCATTTTTGTCCAAACTGTCAGCGAGAGCAATGATATGCAGAGTAGTGATTCGTTTACCGAATTCCTGACACAAAGCGGCGTGTTAAACCTGGTGATCGCCGTGGTGGTTATGGGTATCATCTGGCTGGCTTTGTTTACGTGGGTTCTACGGCGTGAAAACGAGCGCCGCCGCCGCCGTAAAGCAGGTGAGCCGCCGCTACCCAATGCCCTGACTCAATTGTTTAACATGATCCAGGGCAATAACCCCAATGCCACCAACAATCAGTCCGCATTACAAAGTCAAGCAATGGAGATGCCTCTACCTTCCATGGATGACCTGACCACTGATCTACCCGAACCCGATTTTGATGATTTAACCGCCCCGCAAGAAACGCAACCGCCGTCCTCACCAGAACACCCAGCACCGCAACCACAATTTGCAGATGTACCAGACCCCGACGAACAAGTTGTTGAAGCACCGCCACCCGCCACAACAATGCCAGAACATATCGGAGCCGAACCAGAACGCAGCGCCGAATTTTCGTTTCAACCCGGCAGCAATCAGTTGCCAGCCGATGCGGTGGAAATAATGCGTGTCTGGCGTGATGTCAGTGATGGGTCTTTGATCTTCCAGATGGGTGACCGTGTGTTCCAGACATTGCCAGAAATGCATGACAACGGCTTCTCGCAGCGCTTTATCAAAATCGTCGAAGACATGGCACGGGTAGCCCATGCTGGTGCGCTGGCGTCTGGTTTAAACCCCCCGGATTTTCAGAAAAGCTCAGCGATCATCTCGCAACAGGGCGACTGGGCACGTCGTCAGGTACCACCACTAACATCACCAACTGTAGAGCCAACCATTGATCCTCAGTTTACCCAGATCGCTACCAGCGTGGCTGGCAGTGGCGGTGGCAGCATTGCCGACCAGATTGAAGAAATGTTGCAACGCCGCCTTTCTCAAACGCCCGCTTTCCAGCACCGTAGCATTCATGTGCGCTCTAACCCAGATGGCACCATCCGGATCGTCGTTGATGGGCGAACCTACCCCCACGTAGACGAAGTCATTGATCCAGATGTGCGCGACTTCATTCAAAATGTCATCCGTGAGTGGGAAGCCCGGCAATAAGCGCTTACTGAACAGGTCATGGTGTTACAGCTTTCGCCCAGTAGAAACGGTGAAAGCTGTGTATCTATTGTGCAGATGTGTTTTTAATTCACCTTCCAATCATCATCCAACATTCGGGTGTTATAATAACCGGTCGATAACAACCGCGAGATTTGCTTGCGAAAGAGGAAACTATGCTAAAACGCTTAACCGATATGGTCTTTGGTGACCCCAACCAGCGTGTATTGCGTAAATATGATCGCTTTGTTCAAGCGGTCAATGCGCTGATCGACGCGATGGAGCAACGCTCTGACGATGATCTAAGGGCGCTTGCAGCCGAACTCAAGCGTCGCCACCAGGAAGATGGTGAGTCGCTGGACGACTTGCTGCCAGAAGCCTTTGCACTGGTGCGTGAAACCAGTCGCCGTACCATCGGTCTTCGGCATTACGACGTGCAAATTATCGGTGGCGTTGTGTTGCATGAAGGCAAAATTGCAGAAATGAAGACGGGTGAAGGTAAAACGCTCGTCGCGACATTGCCCCTGTTCTTGAACAGCCTCTCTGGTAAGGGCGTGCATCTGGTTACTCCCAACGACTATCTGTCGAAAGTGGGTGTACAGCAGATGGGGCCAGTTTACGAGTTTTTAGGCATTTCGTGTGCGGTCATTCAAAGTAGTTCGCAGCAGCGCGGATCGTTCATGTTTGACTCGTCATTCCAGAGTGCCGACGATCGGTACCAGCACTTGCGTCCTATCAGTCGCCGGGAAGCCTATCAAGCCGATATTACCTATGGAACGAATAATGAGTTCGGCTTCGACTATCTGCGCGACAATATGGTGATGGCACAAGAAGACAAAACTCAACGCGAATATAACTTCGCTATCATTGACGAAATCGACAATATCCTCATTGACGAAGCCCGTACGCCGCTTATTATCTCTGGCACGGCTTCAGAACCGTCTGACCTGTACAAGGTCTTTGCACAAATTGTGCGTCCACTGCACCCATCTTCAGAAGCCTCGGTTGAAGACGAAGACCCCGATGGTGACTATGTTTATGAGATGAAGTCAAAATCGGTTTATCTCACTGAACGTGGCGTCGAAAAGGTAGAAAACGCATTCCGCAAAACCGGGCGTATGGATGGCGACAATATCTATGGTCCGGAAAACACCCATGTGTTGGCGTATCTGGACAACGCGCTGCGGGCACATGTCGCCTATCATCGTGACAAGGAATATGTGGTCGAAAACGGACAGGTTGTCATCGTCGACGAGTTCACCGGACGCATGATGCACGGTCGTCGCTTCTCTGAAGGTTTGCACCAGGCAATTGAAGCCAAAGAAAACGTCCAGGTTCAGCGTGAGAACCTGACGCTTGGGACAGTCACCTATCAGAACTTCTTCCGGATGTACGCCAAGCTCTCGGGTATGACCGGTACGGCTGCGTCATCGGCCGATGAGTTCCACCAGATTTATAAGCTCGAAGTTGTCGAAATCCCGACGCATCGCCCGATTGCGCGCCTGGATAAAGAAGACCTCGTCTATGTCTCCGAAAAAGGCAAATGGACAGCAGTTGTCAATGACATTAAAGAGCGCGTCGAAGCAGGGCAACCCGTCCTGGTCGGTACGGTCGCCATTGAAACCAGCGAACACCTCGCCAAATTATTGAAAAAGGCAGGGGTGCCGCATGAAGTGCTGAACGCGAAGGCACACTTCCGTGAAGCGGGTATCATTGCGCAGGCTGGCCAACCCGGTGCTGTCACAATTGCAACCAACATGGCCGGGCGTGGTGTAGACATTCTGCTTGGTGGTAACGCAGAAGGTGTGGCGCGTGAACGCCTCGCCAGGCAGGGACATGACCTGACAGAACTCGATGAACACTCTGAAGCCTGGAAAGCAGCACTTGCGGCTGCCCGGGAAGAAACGCAGGCTGCACGGCAACATGTACTGGATGCTGGTGGGCTGTATGTGCTGGGTACTGAGCGCCACGACGCGCGACGTATTGACGACCAGTTACGCGGCCGCTCTGGGCGTCAGGGTGACCCCGGTGAAAGTCGGTTCTACCTCAGCCTCGAAGATAGCCTGATGCAACGCTTTGGTGTTGAGCGTGTGAAAGGCTTCCTGGAACGCTTCACGGGTTCTGAGGACACGCCAATTGAACATAAGTGGATCAGTGGCTCCATTGCACAAGCCCAGACCCGTGTTGAAGGCTACTACTTCGACATGCGTAAGCGTGTGCTGGAATTCGACGACGTTGTGAATAAGCAACGCCATGCCACCTACGAACAGCGCGACGAAATTCTCAACGCCGAGCCGGATGAACTGCGCGAACGCATCCAGACCATGATCGCTGAAGAGATCAGTGAGATGTGTGCAGGCATACTTGTCGGTGCGCCAGACGAATGGGACTTCGAAGGCCTCTACCGTGAATCCTTAACGTTGTTCCCTGTGCCGCCCCACATTACGCCAGACACACTTGCACAATATCAGCATGTCGAAGACGTACAAAATGAGCTGATTAAAGCGGCGATTGACGTCTATGAAACTGGTATGGCAGACATCGGTGGTACGGAAACTATGGCGCAAATCGAAAAACGGGCCCTGCTCCGTGCGATTGATAACCTCTGGGTACGCCACCTGACCGACCTCGATATGCTGCGCGAGGGGATTGGGCTGCAAGCGCTGCGTCAACGTAACCCGCTGGTTGAGTACCGTATCGAAGCCTTTAACATGTGGGCAACGATGCAGTCCGAAATTCGTCGGCTCGGCGTGCGCAACATTTACGTCGCTGCGATGAACCTCAAAGAACAACAACGCCAGATTACGAATATTCGATTGGCCGCACCGACCATTAACACCAATGGCGGTTCTGGCAAGCCTGAGCCAATACGTAACGTCAACAAGAAGATTGGGCGCAATGATCCTTGCTGGTGTGGCAGCGGCAAAAAATACAAACACTGTCATTATCGTACCGACCTGGAAGGCACCAGCACCGGTGACCGTGTACGTGCCCGCTAACGGATTCGACCCGTGGCGATGTATCAGAACGCTGTCTAGCAAGGCCGGGCAGCGTTTATTTTTTGTTTGGTGCTTGCTAGAATGTGGTCAGAATTCTGAACAGTCGTGTGTGGTTTGCTGCCCCTTAAATAGCGGTAAAGCCGCGTTTAAACGCTGTGCCCATTTCAGCATAAATCGACAGTCTGTGCTATTTTAGTAAAGCTTGTGCGAATGATATGAATGCCGTAAATGTCAGCCAGGGTGCATTCCTGATATTCTGGTTCGCACTGGCAATGCTTATTTTCGTGCTGGCGTTGATTGCCCGTTTCTATGAACATAACGGTGGGCGGACGACATTCTATCGCTGGTATGCAGCCCCTGTGATGCTGTTGGGGCTTGCCAGCGTTCGGTATGTGAGCCTCAGCCAATGGGGTGGCGATGTCGTTGCAGACAGCTTGATGTTTTCAGGAGGCGCAGTGCTTTTAGCCCTTTGTTTACGACTTTATTACAGCATGACCCATGGTCGTCGTGACGCATGATACCAGTTTTTAGCCTGTTGGCGGCAGTGGCACCAATTGCCATCACCGTGATGCTGCTGGTGTTGAAAGAACTCAGTAAGCGGCTCGGGGCTGTACTCAAGCTCGGCCAACAGCATCGCTTGTACTATGTTGCAGCCTGTCTGACCGGTAGTAGTGCAATTATTCGGCTACTCAGCATTAGCTTCACCCTCAGTGACTTCCATACTGACAGCGGCGACACACTCTTTGGGCTACTCTACAGCCTCACCCTGATGTCCGGGGTTGTGCTTGGGTTGGTCATTACATGGCGGTACTGGGGCTGGCTTGTCTATGCCAGTGATGGTAAAACGCTCCTGTAGCATATTGAATTTTGGAGTTAATGAATGACGATGGCTGCTATGCCGGGGAACCAGTACGAACAACGTAATATGTACGCCAGGCAGCTTGAGCGTCTGCAAATCGTCAACGAAATTGCACTCGTGGTGAATCGTCTTGACCTGGACCAAATCCTGGAAGTTGTCTACCAGCGGTTGCATAAACTGATGGGCACCAGGCATTTTTTCGTCGGGCTTTACGATGAACCAACGCATCAGCTTACGCTACGTGGCATTTACGACGATGGTAAACCGCTACCTAATCGGGTAGTCGCATTAGGTGATGAACCGAGCTTTAGCGCATGGGTTATTGAACAGCGCGAAACGCTAACCCTCAACAGTGTTGATACGCATCGGCTACCAGACCACATCAAACCCTATGGTGAGCGTACCCGGTCGTGTGTCTTTGTGCCGCTACAGGTTTATGACACCATCGTCGGCGTGTTTTCTGTGCAAAGCAAGACCGAGAGCGTCTTCGAAACTGACGACGTCAGTATGTTAGAGGCTATTGCCGCACAAGTGGCAGTGGCGATCTACAATGCGAAACTCCACGGCGACACCCAGCGCCGCCTCAGCGAAGTTTCGGCATTACATCGCCTTGCGGAACAACTTGCTAACATCAATGACCCGCAGCAAGTTTGTCAGACACTTGTAGACGAGGTGCATCGTATTTTCATGGCTTCTGTCAGTGCGCTGGTCTGGGCAGATACATCCGTGCCGTACATCAATGCTTTTGCCCCTGCTAGCCAACCTGCACCAGAATTGGACACGAGTGCAATGGCGGCACTATTCGACGGTACAACGGCCGTTACTATCTACAATGCTACCGAGCAAAACATCGCTGCTCCTACCGCCCATGTCGCGTTTATGTCAGTACCGCTGGTGGTCGATAAAACTATTTCTGGCCACCTGTTACTGGCTAGCACAGCGCCAAACCATTTTTCGGCTGCACAAACCGACTTGCTGAAAATTGCAGCCACAAACGGCGCGGCCGCGATCCGCAACAGTCAGCTCCTACAGGAAACTCAACAGCGTGCTGCTGACCTTGAAGCTGCCTATGCTGAACTACAAGACTTGCATAAATTACGGCAAGAAGTTGTTGAAAACGTCAGCCACGAACTCCGCTCACCGTTGTCGTATGCACGCGCCTACATTGGGTTGATGTCGCTCGGCGAACTCGGGGAGATCAACAAGCAGCAAGAAGAAGCGCTCCGAATTATTGACCGCAAGACGAACAATATGTTGCGGCTCATTAATGACATTCTCGAAGCGGAAAAAATACGTCCCGAAACCTTGCACCGTCAGCCCGAAGCCATTGATACCGTCATCAAACAGAGTTTCCAGTCGGCGCGACTCGCGTACATGACCGGCCGGGTCGGCATTGAGCTGGCGTGCGACCCACCGCCTGTTTCGTTGAACATTGATGCGCTACGAATTGAACAGGTGTTGTCTAACCTGATCAGCAACGCTGTTAAATTCTCGCCAGAAAATGGTGTCGTCACCATTGATTGCCATCACACCGATGACCTATTCTGGATAGAAGTCCATGACCAGGGGCCGGGTATCCCTGCCGACAAACTCGAGCAAATATTTGAGCGCTTTTACCGCGTCCCCGGTGTCAAAGTCGAAGGTATTGGGATTGGACTTTCGATCGTCAAACAGATTATGAATGCGCATGGGGGGCGAATCGCTGTCAGAAGTGATCCGTCTTCTGGCACATGTTTTGCTGTCGGGCTACCCAAAGCGTAAGGAAAGGGCTGCACTGTGGCTTTTGAAGTCACCGACGCTATTGATCGCGATACCAAGTTATGGCGCATGCTCAAAGCATTGCCCAAAATTGAGCTGCATCGCCACCTTGAAGGTGCAATTCGTATTGAGACATTAGTTGATGTCGCGATTCAATACGATATTCCGCTGCCTTCCTATGATCCAGAGTTCCTGCGACCCTATGTACAGGTCACTCGGGATGACGAAGCCAGCAGCCGCCAGTTCCTGACGAAATTTAGCTTTCTGCGGCAATTGTTCGTCTCTGAGGAGGTTATCCGGCGGATAGCACAGGAATGTGTTGAGGACGCCGCTGCCGACAACATCCGCTACATGGAATTACGCTTCACACCCTATGCTCAAGCGAAATTGATGGGTTTTGCGATTGACGATGTAGTAAACTGGATCAGTGAGGCAACGGTTGAAGCGGCTCGCCAGCATGACATCAAAGTCAATCTGATTATCGCTATGAACCGCCATGAATCGGTTGAAATTGGCGCCGAAATGCTGTCCGCTGGTCTCAAGTTCCGTGAACGCGGTATCGTCGGTGCTGATTTATGTGGCAATGAAGTTGGTTTCCCGGCTGAACCTTTCGTGCCTATCTTCGAAGAAGCCCGCGCTGCTGGTTTGGGTATCACGATCCACGGCGGTGAGTGGGCAGGGCATGAGAATGTGCGCCACGCGATTGAACATATTCAGACGGAGCGCGTCGGGCACGGCGTGCGGGCAGTTGAAGACTCTGAAACGCTACAGCTCTCCATCGACAGCAATGTCTATTTCGAAGTCTGCCCCACCTCGAATTTGCAAACAGGTGTCACAAGAACGCTGGAACAACATCCGCTGATCGACCTGCATTTTTTGAAGGCCAACGTTACCATCAACACTGACGACCCCAGCATCCACAACATCACCCTGACCGATGAATATGCGCTGCTGGCACAGGGATTGCATCTGCCGCTAGCGTATCTCAAAACCTGCGTACTGAATGCGGTTCATTGCGCGTTTTTGCCCAGAGATGAAAAAACCCTGCTGCTTGAAGAAATTGAGCCTGAACTCCAAAAGCTAGACCCCCTCGTCCCTGAAACCAAGTTGTAGTGCTGCCCTGGCATAATTGACACTCATAAGCCTATAATTGAAGCCTGCAATCAAGGAGTGTCTATGTTTCGAATCGGAGATTTTGAAATTCATGTCCTCAGTGGCGGCCACCTGTACGTGGACGCAGGCGGGCCGTTTGGGCTTGTGCCGCGTGCGCTATGGAGCCGTTACCAGACCCCTACCGACGACCATCTGTTACCCATGTGCCTCAACTGTCTGCTGGTTAAAGCACATGGCAAGAATATCCTCGTAGATGTTGGGATGGGCAACAAAGTTGATGACAAGTACCGCAGGCGTTCACGACTCACACACCCACACGGCACCTTGTTTGAGGGCTTAGCGCGGCTTGGTCTCGGTGCGGAAGATATTGACCTTGTGGTCAATACTCACCTGCACGCCGACCACTGTGAGAACAACACCAAATTCAGTGACGACGGTATTGTGCCTACGTTCCCCAACGCAGAATACGCCGTCCAGCGCCGCGAATATGACGACGCTATGCACCCCAACGAACGCACCCGCGCCACCTATATCCCAGTCAACTATGAACCTGTGATGGACGCTGGCCAGATGCGGTTATTGGATGGCGATGAAGAATTTTTCCCCGGGATCAAAGGCATTGTGACGCCCGGACATACCCCCGGTCATATGAGCGTGTTGGTTTCGGCTGGTGACGAGCATCTATTCTTCGCCTGTGATCTGATTACCTATGCAATCCAGTTGCAACGCCTGGCATGGATGACTGCTTACGATGTCGAGCCGCTGGTGACGCTTGAAACCAAACGTGAGTGGCAACCCTGGCTACTTGAACACAAGGCCATTACCGTTTTCCCACATGACGTCACCATGATGGCGGCACGTCTGGTTGAGGATGAAAACGGCAAGCCGTTGCTTTCTCCGGTAGATGAAGCTGAAGGCGCTGTTTATACTTAGGTTGAGTATCGTATCAAATTGGAGATTATATTGTGAGTGCAACCAACCATTTCTGGGTGCCAGACCGCGCAATGGTCATTGCCGCACACCCGGATGATATCGAATTTGGCGTCGCTGGCACCGTCGCCCGCTGGGCAGATGCAGGCACAGAAATCTGTTATGTGATGGTTACCAGTGGTGACGTAGGGATTGCTGACCCAACGTTGACCCGCGAACAGGTACGCGACATCCGTGAACCGGAACAGCGCGAAGCTGCTCGCGTTGTTGGTGTGAATGAAGTCGTCTTTTTGCGTGAGCCCGATGGCGAGGTCGTCAACACGCTTGACCTACGCCGCAAGCTGGTGCGCGAAATCCGACGCTTTCGACCCGATGCCGTAATTTGCTGGGACCCGACGGTGCTATTTGCTTCCGAAGGCTATATCAATCACCCGGACCACCGTGCTGTGGCAATGGCTGCGCTAGATGCGGTGTTCCCCGCTGCCGGGCAGCCGCACGTTTTTGAAAACCTTAAAGACGAGGGATTGACCGCGCATAAAACGAAAAAAGTCTACGTCACAACGTGGAATCCCGAACTTGCCAACACCTGGATAAACATCACCACCACTATTGAGCGCAAAATCAAAGCGCTGATGGCCCATGCCAGCCAGATGGACGAAATGGAGGGGCAACGCCCTGAAAACACGCGCGAGAAGGTGGCCGAATGGTTGCGCAAAGGCGCGGCCGAACGTGGTAAAGGGCGTGAAATGGACTACGCCGAACAATACCGTGTCATTACCCTTGAGCCAGACCCCAAACCAGCGGACCAGAACGCAACCGAGTAGAAAGCACACACCATGCCCGAACACCTCGACTCTACATCCCAGCCTCCCCATGACGAGGAACCGCATGACGACTTGCCGTTGTTTGTCGATGACGACGATGATCACGACGACCCCACCGAAAGCAGCCGTGTGCCCATCGGGTTACAACAGCCAGAGGTTTTGCTGGAAGACGCCGCTGAAGACAAACCAAACCGGAAATCTCAAAAGCGCCAACGGCCTTCTGCCCGCGAAGCCGCCTTGCCATCGACATGGGCTTTTTTCCGCACCTCCATCCTGACATTGCTGGCGGCGGTGTTGGCAGCAACAGTGTTCTCTTACTGGACTCCTGAAGAAACGCTGCCCGATACTTTCCGGGCTCAGATGCAAGTCGTGCGGACCACAGACCAACCCTTCGAGGTATTCCCTACGCCGCTCCCCACTGAACCGCCCAGACAGGTAATTGGTATCATCGCCGGGCATAGCGGCCCACTACGCGATGGCACGGATGCGGTTGACCCCGGCGCTGTGTGTGATGACAACGGCGACGGTATCCCTGAACTGACCGAACTTGAAATTAATACGGTTGTGGCGCGTGGCGTCGCGGATAAGTTGACAGCAGCGGGATACATTGTCGAAATCCTGGCGGAATGGGATCCACGTCTGGACGATTACCGTGCTACAGCACTGGTGTCTATTCATGCGAATGACTGTCGTGATTATGGCGGCGGGGCGACGGGCTACAATGTCGCGGGCCCATCAGCACGCGCAATTGTCGCCAGAGGTGCAGATGAGGCGCTTGTGCGCTGTTTGATTAACGAATACGGCGCTGTGACCGGGCTGCCACGTCATTTTGGGGTGACTGAGGACATGACGTCATATCATACATTCCGCGAAATCTCGTTGGATACACCTACCGCTATTATCGAGGTCGGCTTTATGTTCGCAGACCGTGCCTTCCTGACCCAGAATCAGGACAGCATCGCAGAAGGTGTGGCACAGGGGATCTTGTGCTTTTTAGAACAGTAATCACAACTGTATGAGCTTATGCTAAACGCACAAGTGCATGTGCTTGACATTCAACACACGCCTGGTTAGCATTTATGTCGAGTAAAATGCAATACCGCATCCAGAGCAGAGGAGGGAACGGGCCCGTTGATTCTGCGGCAACCCTTATCTATAAGAAGGTGCCAAATCCCGCAGAAGCGATTCTGAAGAGATGTGCCGTAATACACATCAACGCAAGCACTCTACCCCCCTCAGAATCTTATCGTGAGGGGGTTTTTAATTCATACAGCCTGCATTAGCCAGCCTGCATGGCAATATCAGCGATAAGTAGCAGAAAATTAAGTAGAAACCACACGAAATGAAACTACAACCCTTTACCAATCGGCGTTATTTGGATGCTATCGAAGACCATGTACTCATTTATGACGGTGCAATGGGTACCAGTATTCAAAGCTATGACCTCACCGCTGAAGATTTTGGCGGCGAACAGTACAATGGTTGCAATGACTACCTGGTCATCACCCGGCCCGACATCATCGAAGAAATTCATAGTAGCTTTTTAGCTGTTGGCTCAGAGGTTGTTGAAACTGATACCTTCCGGGGCAACCGTCACACCCTCGGTGAATACGGACTTGGCGAACTCACGCTTGACCTTAATCGCACTGCTGCGCAAATAGCCCGGCGTGCTGCTGACCGTTACGAGCAAGAAACAGGTATCCCACGCTTCGTCGCTGGCAGCATTGGGCCCTCGGGGTTCTTGCCGTCTTCAGACGACCCCGACCTCGGCAACATTACCTTTGATGAGCTGGCCGACCTGTTCTATGAACAGGCGCAGGGCTTGCTAGAAGGTGGTGCCGATGTGTTGTTGATTGAAACCAGTCAGGATATTCTCGAAGTCCGTGCCGCAATTCATGGTATTGCGCGCATGTTTACCGACAAAGGGCAACGCATCCCGATTCAAGCGCAGATCACGCTGGATGTATCGGGGCGGATGCTGTTTGGAACCGACATCGGCGCGGCGTTGGCCATTCTTGAAGCGCTACCGATTGACATCCTCGGTTTGAATTGCTCAACCGGGCCAGAACATATGCGGGCCCCGATCAAATACCTCGTTGAACATAGCACCAAACCGATCAGCGTACTCCCCAATGCGGGGCTACCGATTAACGTCGATGGTGAGGCGGTTTACCCGATGAAGCCGGAGCCTTTCGCCGAAATGCTAGGCGAATTTGTGGATTGGGGTGTGAGTTGCGTTGGGGGCTGCTGTGGTACGACGCCCGAACACCTTGACGCGGTGATAAAAGCCGTACGCGGCGCGGAGTCCTTCCGTAAGCCACTTGCACGTACGCCACAGGTCGAGCCAATGGTCGCCAGCGGCATGACCTTCCAAACGCTGGTGCAAGACCCGGGACCGACCCTCATCGGTGAACGTGTCAATAGTCAGGGTAGCCGTGCCGCCAAGCGAATGTTGCTGGCAGATGATTACGACGGCTTACTGACGGTCGCACAAGATCAAGTCGATGGCGGGGCGCATATTCTCGATGTATGTGTAGCCCTCACTGAACGCGCCGACGAGGCCGAGCAGATGCGCAGCCTTGTTAAGAAACTCGCGATGAGTGTGCATACCCCGCTGATGATTGATACCACTGAAGCCGACGTTGTGGAAGCAGCGCTGGCAGTCTATCCGGGGCGTGGCATCATCAACAGCATCAATCTCGAAAACGGGCGCGAACGCATTGACGAGGTGCTGCCGATTGCATTGAAACACGGGGCGGCCCTCGTCGCGCTGACCATTGATGAGGTCGGTATGGCGCACACCGCCGAACGCAAGCTAGAAATTGCCAGGCGCATTGCAGATATTTGCATCAACGAATACGGGCTCAAGCCGCAGGACTTAATCTTCGACGTGCTGGTGTTCCCTGTTACCACCGGGCAAGAAGAACTCCGCGACGACGCCCGCGCCACGATTGAAGGCATCAAACTCATCAAAGAGCATGTCCCCGGCGTGCTGACCTCACTTGGTATCAGCAACGTTAGTTTCGGCGTGTCGAAGGGGCCGCGTGCTGTGTTGAACAGTGTGTTTTTGTATCATTGTGTGCAGGCCGGGCTCGACATGGCGATTGTGAACCCGAAACACATCAAACCCTATGCTGAAATCCCTGACGAACAACGCAAAATCACGAACGATCTGATCTTCAACACCGATGAAGACGCCCTACCGCGTTTCATTCAGTATTTCGAAGCCAACACCGTTGAATTGGGCGGTGATGATGCTGCGGACCCCACCGAGGGGATGACGTCCGAAGAAGCGCTCCACTGGCAGATTGTCCACCGCAAGAAAGAGGGACTTGAGGCGCTCATTGACGACAGCCTGGAAAATCAAGACGCGGTTGGGGTATTGAATAACGTATTGCTACCAGCGATGAAAGAAGTCGGAGACAAATTCGGCGCGGGGGAGTTAATTCTGCCGTTTGTGCTGCAAAGTGCCGAGGCGATGAAAAAGGCGGTAGCATACCTCGAAAATTTCCTCGAAAAGAAGGAAGGCAGCCACAAGGGAACGGTCGTGCTGGCCACTGTATACGGTGACGTGCATGACATCGGCAAGAACCTGGTGAAAACAATTCTGTCAAACAACGGCTATCAGGTACACGACATCGGCAAGCAGGTACCCGCCAATGACATCATTCAGGCGGCACAGGACTATAACGCTGACGCCATCGGGCTGAGTGCCTTGCTGGTTAGTACCTCAAAGCAAATGCCACTGATCGTCAATGAACTGGCGCGCCGGGGCCTGTCCTACCCGGTGTTAATTGGCGGTGCCGCGATTAATCGGCGTTTTGGGCGGCGGATTCTGTTCCTTGAAGACAGCAACGATCCCTATTCACCGGGCGTGTTCTATTGCAAAGACGCCTTTGAAGGGCTTGAAGTCATGGATCAACTGGTGGTGCCCGATAAGCGCGAGGTGTTGATCGAGAAGACCGTCGCCGAAGCCTATAAGGAAATGGACCGCAAGCCGCCGGCCGTCGCATCGGCACGTACAGCGGGCAAATCGACCGTTAAACCTGCGCCAGAAATTCCCCAGCCACCGTTCTGGGGCACGCGCACGGTGCTTGAAATCCCGCTGGAAAACATCATTTCGCACATTCATAAGCCAGAGTTGTATCGCCTGAGTTGGGGTGGCAAAAACACCCGTGGCGAGGCGTGGGAACAGCTCCAAAAGGAATTTGATGCTCGCTTGCTGCAAATGATGGCCGATGCCAAACGCAACCAGAGCCTGCAACCTCAGGCCGTCTACGGCTACTTCCCCGCACAATCTAAAGGTGATGACCTGATTATCTATGACCCGGCCCGCTTGCAGGAAAACAGCGAAGCAGTTGAAATTGGGCGTTTCACATTCCCACGTCAACCCTTTGGCGATTATCTGTGCATCAGTGACTATTTCGCCTCGGTGGAAAGCGGTGTGATGGACGTCTGCCCGCTGCAAATTGTGACGGTGGGTGAAGCTGCATCGCACGCTTTTGACGCCATGCAAGCCCGTGATGAATACTCAGAAGCCTATTTCTTCCACGGGTTAGCGGTTCAGGCTGCGGAAGGGGTGGCCAATTATGTTCATCAGATCGTCAACCGCGACATGGGCGTTGACCCGCGTCAGGGTAAGCGCTATAGCTGGGGCTACCCGGCCTGCCCGGACCTTGAAGACCAAGAAACACTCTTTAAGCTGCTGCCAGAGGCCACCGCAAAACTTGGTATGACCTTAACGTCGGCGTATCAACTCATCCCAGAACAGTCCACAGCGGCTATCGTCGTGCATCACCCCGACGCCACCTATTACAGCGTGGGTGTCAACCGCGTTGAACAGCTTATGAAAGCATAGGAGACCCGATCTCATGGCCAACTCTTTATCGTTTTTAGAACGTTTACAACAGCCCGGGCCACTCCTGGCAGACGGAGCGATGGGCACGATGCTTAACCAGCTCGGTGTAAAGCCGGGGGTGTGTTACGACGCCATCAATCTCAGCGACCCGCGTCTGGTTAGCTCTGTCCATGAACGTTATCTTTCCGCTGGTGCCGAAATTATTGAGACAAACACATTTGGCTCGAACGCAATCAAACTCAGCGAATATAATCTGCAAGATCAGGTGGTCGCCATCAATGAAGCCGCTGTGGAAATTGCACAGAACGCCGTACGCGCCTCCTATCGTGACAATGTATATATCGCCGGGGCATTGGGGCCGCTGGGCGTTCACATCGCACCGCTGGGCCGTATCAGCAGTGAGGAGGCCACGCGCCTTTTCCGCCAGCAACTCGCTACCTTGATCCATGCTGGCGTTGATCTGGTGCTGCTCGAAACGTTCACTGATCTCAAGCAGCTCAAAATCGCGATTGAGACGGCGAAAAGCATCAAGCCGGGCATCCCCGTTGTGGCCAGCATGACATTCACCCGTGACAACCGCACCATGTTGGGTGATACACCCGCCACCGTTGGACGACAACTTGTTGAGACTGAAGCGGATGTTATTGGCGTAAACTGTAGCGGTGGGCCCACCCAACTCCGCAACATTCTCCGCCAGATTCGCGAAGCCGTGCCAGACGCACACCTGCTGGTGATGCCGAATGCGGGCTGGCCCGAAATGCACAACGGCCGCCTGAGCTATCCTGCCGCGCCAGACTACTTTGCAGACTTCGCCCTCTCATTTGAGGCACTTGGTGCGAAAATCATTGGCGGCTGTTGTGGCACAACGCCCGACCACATTAAAGCAATGCGTCAAGCGCTGGATGATGACACCCAACCCCACGCTGTCATCGACATCACGGCACCGGCCACAGTTGGCGACCCCGACGTTGAAGCCGAACCGCCGAGTGCGCTAGCCACCCGTCTTGCTAATGGGGAATTCGTTGTCACCGTCGAAATGGCCCCACCGCGTGGCAGCGCCCCCGAAAAAGTCATTGCTGCGGCTGAAATGCTCAAGCGGGCCGGGGCAACCAACATCAACGTCTCCGACAGCCCAATGGCACGGATGCGCATGAGCCCCTGGGCCGTCGCCTACCTCATTCAGCAACAGGTCGGGCTAGAAGCGGTACTGCACTTCCCGACACGCGGGCGAAATCTGCTGCGTGTGCAGGGCGATCTGCTGGCGGCACATGCGATGGGCATTCGCAACATCTTCGTCGTGATGGGCGACCCTACCCATATCGGTGATTATCCTGACGCCTCGAACACGCATGACATTGTGCCATCGGGGTTAGTACGCCTCATCAAACAACAGCTCAACACAGGCATTGATGGTGCGGGCAACACCATTAACAAGCCCACCAATTTCCTCGTTGGCTCGGCGCTGAACCTCAACCGTCCTGAACTGGACAAGGAAGTTGACCTGCTCAAGAAGAAAATCGACGCGGGGGCCGACTTCGCACTGACGCAACCCATTTACTCCCCACATCTGGCTGAGCGCTTCATTACTCGCTATGAGGAACTGTATGGCCCGTTGAACCTACCGATCATCGTTGGGCTGCTGCCGATCTATAATGCCAAGCATGGCAATTTCTTGCACAACGAAGTCCCGGGTATCAACATTCCAGACGTTATTCTTGATCGGGTGGCCAGCGCCGATGAAGACGAACAATCCGACATAGGAGTCAAGGTAGCGCAAGAATTGTTGCTGGATTTGAAAGACATCGTGCAGGGCGTGTATCTGATGCCGCCGTTCGCCCGTTATAACATGGCCGCCGACGTCATGGATGTGCTGGCCGTACCAGTTTCATAGGGAAAACGGCGTCCTGACGTGTAATAGGAACGTAACGCTGCGTGTTATAGTTGAAACAACTTCAACGCTTTATTTACAAGGAGACTTCAATGCGCAAACTATCCATTTCATTGCTTGCGATCATCGCAGCGGCAGCGATTTTTGTTATCGACAGCCGCGACCCAGCCCCTGCCAATGCCAATAGTTGTGTCGATACACCCTTTACCAATGGCTGCTACGCCGGAATTTCTGCCGTAGACTATCAGCAAGCACTGGACGAAATGCTGCTGCACCCCGAACCGGCTGTGCAAGTGCTGCCGCCCAACGAGCGCGAACTCAACCGCTTTGACTTCCGCCGACTGACTAACCCCAACGGCACCACCATCTACGATGCGCCCGGTGGCAACCCCATCTCTAGCATTGCACCCGGCTTTACTTATATCAGCGCTGGCCAGACGGTTGAAGGCTGGATCGAAATTAACCCCGGACAATGGGTGCAAGCTGCGGGCACGACTTTCGTTGAGCCCAGCACATTCTCGGGGGTATTGATGAACAACGGTGAATTGCCTTACACAATGGCATGGGTACTGTATCCGGTTCAACCGAGCGCATATCCGGGCGGTCCGGCTGTAGAGGAAAACTCACGCATAAATCGCTACACACGCCTGTATATCTATCGTGAAGTCGAAATTGATGGCTGGCGCTGGTATCTGATTGGCCCGGACCAGTGGATTAAGCAAGTTCACGTCGGTAAGATTTTGCCGATTGAACGCCCCGAGGGGATAAAAGGCCGCTGGATTTCGGTGGACCTCTATGAGCAGGTGCTAGTTGCCTATGAAGAAGATATACCCGTTTTCGCAACGCTGATTTCAAGCGGTTTGCCACAGTGGGAAACCAACGAAGGCACCTTCACAACATGGGCACGTATTGCGAACGCCCCGATGAGCGGTGCAGAAGGGCAAGAAGACTTTTACAGCCTCGAAAATGTGCCGTGGACGCTCTACTATGACAATGACATCAGCATACACGGTACCTACTGGCACGACAGCTTCGGATACCGTCACAGCCACGGGTGCGTCAACATGACCCTCACCGATTCACACTGGTTGTTCCACTGGACGCAAGAAGCTGGCTATGACCTGCCGCAGGTTCATGTCTGGGCGAGCGGTGAATATCGCTAAAGCGTTGGGCTAACCCTCAAACAAGACCGCTACATTAAGCGGTACACTGCGCGTTGCATCGTCTACTGTCATCTGGACAGATTCGGTGTGGCGTGCAGTTTTTTTATTCAGCAACAATACCCCGCTGGACTGGGTCAGCATATTAAGCTGATGCTTCACCATCGGACTCATCGCCCATACTTCAAACACGTCGAGAAAGTAGTGCGTCAATTGGCCGGACACGCCAGAGCGCTGCGTCACTTTCTCTGATTCGTGGGTGTACCGGTAGAAAATGCGCAGATCATGGCGCTTAATATCGGGTAAAACCTGCGTCTCTTCGACCAGTTCTTCATAGATTTCACGGAAGGGGTCGGTTTCACGGTCTTTGCGTTGTTGGAACCATTTACGAAATTCATCGAGGTGACCCGGGTCCATAAAGAAGCGTAAATCGAGGGAGTTTTCATTTTCACGCTGTACTGCAAACCGCGCGAATATGTCCTCATTGAAGGCTTCGAGCGCGCCGCCAAGTGGAGAAAGCTCATAAATACCCTGCGCACGACGATTATGGTTGAGTAACAATAACAACCTGTCGTCCACCAGAAAGCGACACAACGACGCACAACTTACCCGAATTTGTTCTGCTGCTGACATCCCCCTGATGTCCTTTCGATTGCGTTTAGGATATTCGTCTACTATTTCGATACAAACATGTTACCACGGAGCCACCAGCGCCACGGCATACTCAGCCACGGTTCGGGTACATTTTTGCCCAGCCCAATGCGTGGTCCGCTTTCGACCTCTGTGTCTTCGAAGGCCTGGTCATGCTCAATCCACAACCCACTATCAGCGGTGGTCATATCTGCCCGATTCATGTCCCCCGTCAAGCTGAGCGCAATGGTCAGGCGACCGGGCCCACTGGTCAGGTAGCGTTCTCGTCGTGGCCCCCGGAGCCGCTGCATGGTTGCCAGTCCTTCAACGGGTTCAATGCCGCGAATAAGCACGGCTGCTGGTTGGCCGGCAGGCTCTACAGCGATATTCAACAACCAGTACATGCCGTAAATCAGATACAGGTAGGCATGGCCGGGTTCTTCCCACATGGGCATATTCCGTTCAGTTTTGCCGACTCGCCCGTGTGACGCCAGATCATCCAACCCGGTGTAGGCTTCAGTTTCGACAATCGTACCGCTAAGCCGTTCCCCGTCCAGTTCACGCACCAACCGTGCCCCAATCAGGGTGCGGGCGATGTCACGCGCGTTCCGGGTGTAAAACTCACGGTCATAGATCATGAGCTACTCCCGAAACGGTGCGTCAAGGTAATGTCGCAGGTGAAGTTGTCTAACCCGGTCAGGTTACTTTCAACCGTAATTTGACCAGCACGGGTGTAAAGATACCATTCATCCGTAGCGGCTTGCGGTTGCCCATCCTGTAGCATAAAACTGGCCGTCAGTTCACCGTCTTTGCTGCGTAGCTGGAGGATATTTTCAGCAAAATTCAACGACCATGCATCCACAAAGACGCGCTCATCGCTGACCCCGGCGAGGTCAAGTGTCTGACGTTCAGCACGTTCAGCCTCGACGATCGTTTCCCCTCCCTGCTCGATGAATCCTTGTGCCAGCACCACATCATTTACGCGCCAGCTTGACTCAGACTCCTGGACGAATGCGGCGGGTACCAGCGAAATCCGTTCAAACACCACATTCAGTTGCCCAGCACAATTGTCGGCGGTGGCGAGTTGCCATTGCTCACGCTGAAAGTCAGGGTGTGGGGCGTAATCGGCGGGGAATTGCCAGTCATACTCACCTTCAACGCTGGCAAAACCTGTTGAAGGAAGCTCAATATCGTCCACGCTGATAAGATTGGCGGCGAAGTCTTGCGGTTCTTCTTCCGTTAACGTCTCGTAGACCAGCACTGCCCCACCACCGACAACAGCCAGCAGCAGCACAGCGATCAATAAGCGTTGCATTCCGTACGTTATCCTCTTAGACCTTGGTGAATATTTGGCAAATATACAAAAATTTTATGAGCGCTGGATGCATATTCGGTTATACTGAGGCAGCAAGTAAAGTGAATCAAACCAAACAAAACATGCCGTATTTGATTGATGGACACAACCTTATCGGACAATTACCAGACATCGACCTTGCTGACCCACATGACGAGGCCAAGCTGGTGCTAAAACTGCGCAGCTTTTGCGCCCGCACTGGCAAACAGGTCACGGTTGTCTTTGACAAAGGCATTCCATCTGGTTTTGACCGCAGTCTGTCGAATGGCAAAGTAAAGGTGCGTTTTGCGTCCGTCCACTCTACGGCTGACGATGTGCTACGTAGCATTATTCGCGGCCGGCGGAATGCCCCCGGCTGGACAGTCGTTTCCTCTGACAATGAAGTGACTGCGATGGCCATACGTCGTAAGATGCGCGTTATCAAGTCACAAGAATTTGCGCGCGACCTGACGAAAATCCTCAAAGATGCCCCCACGCCCGCCGAGGCGATGAAACGCAACCCACGCCTGACCAAAGCCGAAGTTGAAGAATGGCTAGCAATTTTCGGCGGCGCAGAAGATTAATCCCGCTTTTTGCTGAAGTATAACAACTGGTAATCCAGCGCATTTGGTACCGCCGCGAGCTTTTCTTCGTCACCGGGGAGCAGGTGACCTTTGCCGCGTTGTTGTTGGCGTGCGACCTGATACGCGCCTGTCAGTGTATGCCATGTTGGCTTTCGCCAATAGTCTGTGGGTACAGCCACGCATTGCATTACAGCCGCTAGACGTTGCCCGGCAACACTATTCCAATTCATACCAGCCGACTGACCACTGACAGCAGCCTGTACCTGTTGTATATCAGCTTCACTGTCGTGTTTGGCAGCTTTCTTGAACAGACGTTTCGACATTTTGCCCATCAACTTATCGACGTCCTCGCCTTTAACGCCCTGTTCGCGTGCCATCTGTTGCAGTTCAGGTGGTAAATTGGCTTCGTCTTGTCTTTCAATCACGACCGTTTGGGTTGCGGCCGCTGCGACATCTTCCAACGTACAACCATCGCGCAAAAATGGTGACAATGCTTGCCAGTCTGTGCCAACATCTGCCCCTTTGACGCCGATTTGGAACTTTTCGTCGCCATACACCATCAGATGCAGGGTCGTAGAACCATTAGCCAGCAGCGACACAAGACTTTCAGAAATAGTGTCCTGCGGGTGGACAAGTAAGCGCTGCCATCCCTCTACACGCGGTGATAGAAACATGCGATAGCGGTCTACTTTTCCAATCGGTGCGCCCAGCCCACCCGGAAATGGGTCATAGAATTTATAACCCGTTTGCTTCAGGGTGTCTTTGAGGGTGGTCGCGTCAAAGTCGTTGTTCGACTGCAGCAAAACGGTTTGCCAGTGCATCAAATATTCACCGCATTTTTTGCACGAACAAATGTAACCAGTTGCGTCATTTTGATAAAACCCATCCGCAGGTATAAATCACGGTGGTAGGAAGGATCGCCCGCCGTGTAGATCACTCGGTGACTATCTTGTCGTAATTGATGAACCGCAAACGCGATCACCGCCTCTTCGAACCCCATCCCGGCCCAGTCTGGCAATATCATGGGCTCTTCAATTTCTGCGGCGTCATGCCCGACCGTGAGCTTCGCAGCAATGATGGGGGTGTCATGGTGTGTACCGATCAGCAGCAGGCTGTGCCCCTGTTTTTGCTCATTACGGAGCAACTCAAGCTCAACCCGGTCGGTGCCCGGCAAGTCAACACCATATGCGGCTGACCGATAGATACGCAACCAGTCGGCAGTTTGTTCACGGGTAGTAGCGATTTCCACCGAAAAATCGTCTAGATCAAACCCCTGATGTTGAATCCGACCGAAGGGGATTTCATCTGGCGGAAATGGTCCCTCAATGGGCGCATATACCCAGATAGGGGTCTGTGTTTCTCTATGCAGCCCATACAGCGCTAGCTGTCGTTCAAATGCTTCTGGGAATAGCCCACGCAAGTATTGCAGACGTGCTTTGCGCCCACGAGATTCAAGCAGGTCAAAGGCTTCGTTGAGATCATCGTTTCGCGTCCAGGCCACCCCCTGGTGTGGCGTTACCAGATTCAGGTCGGGTTGGGCAGTATTGGGATGAAAGAGCGCACCAACAGTGCTGATCTGTGTGTAGGCTCCACCTGCACGGGTTTTTAGTGCCAGAATGTGTTGTTGAATCGCACGCAACGTCTGACGTTCGCTACGAATAAGAGAAGGCATAACAAGCCTCTTCGATGGTTGTTGGTTAACTGAGTTGACAATATATTCTACTCTACAACACGTTGCCGCGAATGGGGGATAGAAAAACGTTTGAGTTGTAAACGCAACGTCTACTCGCAACGCGCATGTGCTAGAGGAATGAGCCTCTTTCTAGCACATGTCACGTCACGTTAGGTGGGAAAGCTGTTGTGGGAGAACAGGTTTTAGTTGAGGCTTGGCATTTGTGGTCGGACAGCATTGAGCGCAGTGGTGAACTGTAGCACACCCGGCAATACACCCGGTTGCAACATATTACGATGCTTCAGCGCAATCAATGCATCTTCCAACAAATAGCGGAATGTACGCAACTCGTCCACTGTCAGATGGATGGCGACGTCGTGAATCCAGAGGTTATATCCATCATCCATGTTGCCATCTAGCACAAAATACCGTGACAATTCGCCTTCATAGTCCATATCCAGGAAACGAACAAGCTGAATCAGCCCGGTGACATTCAAACGGAAGGTCATGTGCTGCCATGTCACGTGGATCATATCGTTATCGCAGACCTCAATCTGACGGTCAATGTCGCATTTGCTAAGCAGGAACAGTGTGTTTTCCATGGGGGCCATCTCATTATTTACTCATTCTGTACTATCCCCACTATACATGAGCGCGCGGTGCTTGTCTATCACATTGATTAAGTCTGACTTGAAGCTGATTATGCTTGAACTTTACGACTGGCTCATCTCAGGTTTAACCATACGGCCTGAGATTAAAAAACCGTGATTATCTATCAAATTAACTTGTATTAAAAATCAGATGATGTAGACTATATAGTAGAAAAAATGATCTTGCAACCAGCTAAGGAGCAAGTTACGAATGAAACCTACCGCTAAAACATACAAGTCTAGCGTTGATCTTGATACAACCCTGAAGGGTGAGATGATTGGTCTACTGAATCAGCAGCTTGCTGACAGCTTCGACCTCTACAGCCAAACCAAGCAGGCACACTGGAATGTGAAGGGCATGAACTTCTTCCATTTGCATGGGCTATTTGATGAGATTGCAGACGCCATCGAAGACCATGTTGATGACCTGGCCGAGCGTGTTACGGCACTGGGCGCAGATGCACAGGGGACTGCTCGCATGGCTGCCCAGAATACGACCCTTCCAGAATTCCCCGACGACCTGAGCACTGGCGAAGATTTTGTCCGTGCGTTGATTGAACGCCTTGGGGCATATGCTAACAGCAATCGCAGGGCTGCTTCGGCTGCAATGGAAGGCGGCGACGAAATCACCGCAGACCTGTTCGTCGAAATCACCCGTGAAAGCGACAAACTACTGTACTTCCTGGAAGCACACCTCCGCTAGGAAATGCGCCAGTGAAGTAGCAGATAAGTCAATCGCAAGCAAAAGCAGGGTTGTGCCAGCCACAATCCTGTTTTCGCTTTCAGGCAGCAGGTACATCAGCAGTAGGGCTATCTGGAGCAGGCCTTAATTCATCTTCTTCAGCCATAAATTGACCACTCATGTTGTAGGCATAGGTCAATACGAGTGTGAACAGGGCTGTGCCAATTGCCAGCAAAACGCCGATAACGGTGGGGGCAATCAATGCAAGACGAATGAACACAGTGACAACAGCATAACCAAAATTGCGGAACGTGATTGAAAAACTGATGCCATAGCGCAAGGAAATAAGCACCATCAGTACATCGGTGAAAATCAATACGGTATAGAATGTTTCAAAAAAGGGATAAATTTCCAGGCCGCGTATCCAGCGCACAATGTCCACAATGCCAATGATTGCAAAAACGCACAGCAACCCCAGCGCGATCACCTTCTTGTAGGCAATAAATTCTTGTTGCTCAACCTCATCGGCTGTGATCGGACGCCGTTGTTGAAGCCGATAATAAATGCCAACGATAATAAAAATAGCCAGCGCCCCCAAAGAATCACTGATCATCGGGATAACGCCATCAGAAACCTGTTCCCACTCAATCGGTTCGCTAAAATCGGTGAACTGTTTGAACGTATCACGCAGTAAAATTAGCGACAGAATTTCGAGTTGAATCCCTACAGAACGCGAAAACGAGCGTGTCAGTGCAAAAACGAGACTAACCACCTCAGCAAACAACAGCAGGGTAAAGGCGATTTCAACCGCGTAAAAGTGGTTTGTGGGTAGCCAGTCATTGAATGGAGCAAAGAGAATGCCGAGCCGGTTGAACTCAACCAGCAGAATAAAGGTGAGGTAAATGCCAACGAGGAGGGTTCCCGCTAGCCGCTGCATGAAATATTGTTCCCAAAAATGCTCAAGCGTATCGGTTATTCTTGCAAGGAATTTGACCATAAGATGGCTCCATTCTCTTAGCCAGCAGGGTTAGCAACCAATAGTTTTCACTACAGATACCAATGCAATTCAAAAACAGTATGGCGATATGGCGATACCGACCAGCGCTCAACGCAACAGCAAGCCATTCGGTTATATGTTAATTGTCGTATACTTTTGGCGCTTCACAGCAAAAAACATGACATTCAGCACTGAAAACAGCGCATAGCGGCGCTATTTCGAAGGAGGGGTATCGCGTTCGGCAAGGAATTGCTCTAACAAAGTGGTAGCACGGTGGGGGGCATTGTAGGTTGCAAACTCAGCCTGCAATGCTCTGGCTTTTTCAGCAAATCGCGATTCTGTAAGAACACGTTGCACGGCGTTGCGCAGGGTAACAGGGTCGGGTTGAATCTGACGCAAATTGATGCCCATACCAGCCCATTCAACCCGCGCAGCGACATCCGGTTTTTCTTCCGTCGCACCGGAAATCACCAGCGGAACACCATACAGCAGAGCGCGTTGCACACCGCCATAGCCACCATTGGTCACCATCACATCAACACGCGGCAGCAACTGATGATGCGGCACGAATGGTTCAATAATAACGTTGGAGCGGTTATTCGGCAGATTGAGCGCCGCTGGTGGCAACCCGCCCGTCGTCACCACCACAAGCATATTCTCGTCTTGCAGCGCCTCCAGAGCTGGCCGTAGCAATTGATCGGCGTTGTTGTTATTGACAGTGCCTTGTGTAATGTGGATGACAGGCTGCTCAGTTTGTAAGCGTGGCCACCAGTCTGGCGCGGAGAAATCATCATGTTGAAAGGGGACATTTAACGAGCCGATAAAGTGGGTATTTGGTAGCATGTCGTGCATTGGATATTCAAAGGAGGGAACTGTCGCTAACAGGTACATATCTGGCTTGCGGTTGACATTCTGCAAGACGCCGCCGGGGAGAGGTTCCAATTCGACTGCCTGACGTGTTTTCGTTCCATGTGCAACCAATTCACGGAGCCGAATGCGATCCGCAACGAAAGCCAGTACACCATTGCGCAACCGCCCCAGCAAACTTGCGTCTGGTAACATACCAAGCCCAAGCGGTGCTGTATCATGACTGCGGTAGAAGTAAACAGAGGTCGAAACCACGACATGTGGCAAGCCTGTTTTTTCGCACACAAAACCAGCACTGAAAGTCGTTTCGTCAGACAGCACCACATCCGCCGGAAAATCCTCCAGAACATCGAGAAGATCCTGCATTTGCAATGGTGCATTGTCCAGAAAAATTGTTTTCCAACTCTGGACAAAATCCTGCAAGCCTGTTAAGTCCTGCAAGTTCGGAAAAGCCTCTGTTTTCGGCACGCCTCCGTGGTCAACCGCTTGTTTGATGGGTGCAAATTGTGCGCCGACATCTTCAATGCCGGTTCGAAAAACTTCGCCAGTGTACCAGCAGACATTGTGCCCGTTGGCAGTGAGTTGTTTGATAAGCGGCAAGAACGGATTAATATGACCGGGACTTGGCGTGGTAACTACCAGAATATTTGCCATGTTTTTCTTTCAATTTAAGACGATTCTACATACAAATATTGAGGTTTGGCGTAGAATTTGACAGGCACAACCGAAACACATACTATGACTATAATGTCGCAACGGTGCTTTCGCAAATTAATGCACTGTTGTACCACCGGGCTTGTTAGTCGAAACCAACGCAAAGCAGGTCAAAGCAATGGGAAATATCACACACAAATGGGAAGACGTTCCGGAACATTCGAATATTAAGATCATCACCTTCGATTACGAAGGCAAATGGACATGGGAACAGTTTCACACACTTCATCTTCAAATTATTGAGGAAATCGAAGCACAGGACATCAGGGTTTATCCGATTATCAACATTGGTACTAACACCTATTTGCCAGAAGCCGCACTTTCACACCTGACACGCGACCCCCTCATCAAACACAAAAACGTGGTGCAGGTTTCGATGGTGATCAACAACCTGCTGATTCGGACCATTGCGGGCATTGTCATGCGCATTGTCCAAAACAAAACGATCTTTGTTGCAACGCTTGATGATGCTCACGCCGCGATTATGAAAGACATCGAAAGCAGGCGTATCGAAGCATAACCTTCAACCCCATAGCCTGCACGTATCAGGAGTCAAATGTCTCACCCCCTCATGATGATTTTTTCTATAGAATCCAAAATTTTAAGGTTTCACACAATCCCCAGTAGTGGCCGCATTCTTAATCTCAGTTAACGCAACTCCTACCTGTTCCAGTACCGTAGTACCGTTCGTTGAACACCTGTTCTGTGGTAGAGTGTAGCTACTTTCACGGTAAAAAACACCATATATAGCGTTCTGATTACCTTAATTCACTATATATGGTGCATTAATGCGGTTTCTGCGCAAATCATTCGCGGTGATACAACACATCACCGTAAAGAACGTTTAACAGGGATGAGGTCTTCCATGCAGTGCCCTAAATGCGGCACATCTGGCAAACATAAAGTGCTAGACACCACCCCGGATGACGACAATATCCGTCGGCGTCGTGAATGCACGGTGTGTGGGTATCGGTTTAACACGCTGGAAAAAGCGATAGTCGGCATTCCAATGCTGGTGAAGTCTGACGGAAGTCGCGAGGAGTATCGGCGTGAGAAGATGCTGCGTGGAATCCGTATTGCCTGCGCAAAACGCCCTGTTGCTGCGATTGATATTGACCGTCTGGTGAACAGCATTGAGGACCAGCTTCGCCAGTTAGGGCGGTCGGAAGTGGAGAGCCGTGTCATTGGTGATATGGTGATTGCCGGGCTGAAAGACCTTGACCTGATTGCCTATGTCCGTTACGCCATCGTTTATCTGGGGCTGAATAATCTCTACAGCATTCGTGCTGAGATTGACACCTTGCTTGAGCAGGAAACGCCTGTTGAAGCGGCCGCAGACGACGCCCCTCCCGTTGATGACGATGACAAATTGGAAGCCAATGTAGGCACCTGAACCGCACCGCAAGCCAAGCACTGACCGTTGCGCAGTGTGCGAGAATCTACCCGCCGCTGCGCGATTTTGTTTTTGTAACCGGAAGTTTAAGTTCATACTCAAAAGGAAGTAATACAGATGACACTATCACCACGCACGAACGAGTTTAAAAAAGTACCGATTCCGCCGGATTTGGTGAATCGCAAAGTAAATTTGACAGACAACGCCCGCACTGTGCTGCAAAAGCGTTACCTGCGCCGGGGTGCTGATGGCCAACCAGTTGAGACGGAACAGGAAATGTTCTGGCGTGTCGCGTATCACGTCGCGCTGGCAGAGAAAGAAAATGGTGGCGATGAGGCTCAGGTTGAGTATTGGGCCCGACAATTTTTTGACTTATTGACCAATTTACGTTTTTTCCCCAACAGCCCGACTTTTACCGGGGCCGGCACCCCACTCGGCCAGCTTGCCGCCTGCTTTGTGCTGGCAATTGAAGACGACATGGGCCGCACAGGTTCTGGTATTTTCGAAACCTTGCGCCACGCCGCGTTAATTCAACAGACGGGCGGCGGCAATGGCTTTTCCTTCAGTCGGCTGCGGCCTAAAGGTGCGCTGGTGAAGTCGTCAAGCGGTACCGCAACGGGCCCGGTCGGCTTCCTGAATGTCTATGACAGAGCCTTTGGTGAGATTGCGCAGGGTGGGTGCCTGACGCCTGATACGCTAGTCTTCACTGAAAATGGGTTGCTGCGCCTGGATGAAATCGTCCGCCACACTGAACACGGCTGGCGTACACACGCGTTAACTATCAGCACGGATGAAGGTGAACGCCGCTCAACTCAAGCATATAACAACGGTGTTGCGCCCGTGCTAAAGGTGCAGACTGATGCGGGTTTGGCGCTGACCGGAACGCATAACCACAAGGTCAAAGTCATGACTGACGAAGGCTTTGTCTGGCGGCGCTTTGATGAGTTGGGTGCAGGTGACGCAATCCCGGTCAAGCTCAACCAACATCAAGGAACTATACAAGCGCTTAAACGTCCAGAGCAGCGCCACGGCAACCAGATTATGCCGACACTCAGCCCTATCCTGGATGAAGAATTGGCGTTCTTCCTCGGCTATATGGCGGGGGAGGGTTTCATCGCCTCCGCTGAAAGCGACCATCGTCTGGGCGTTTCAGTCGCACATGACAGCTATTTGATGCAAGAAATGCCAGCGTTAATGCAGCGACTCTTTGGTGAGCAGATCAATATTCACCGTTTGCAGAAAGCAGATGATGCCTCCGTCACGTTCACCGTCGATAACCGTGCCATCAAAGACTACTTCCTGATGAACGGCTTTGAGAAGGCGATGAGTAGCGAGGTTCGTGTACCACGCCTGGTTCGTATGAGTCCACGCAATATTGTCGGTGCATTTTTGCGCGGTCTGTTTGAAGCCGATGGTGCGCTGTCACATGGCTACCCTCAGCTACTGAGTACCTCCAAACAGCTCATTGATGAGGTTGCCGTGATGCTCATTGGGTTAGGATGCCCGGTAAGCATTCGCCAACAGCCCAACGGCGGTGATCGCTATGGAACCGCGCCACTGTGGTCTGTGCGTGTCAATTCCTTCGTTGGTCTGCAAGCCTGGAAAGACAACATCGGTTGTTCTTCCAGATCACGTTTTGCTGCCTGCAACGACCTTGAGCCGGACATAGCGCGTGAAAGTAGCTATCCACTACCAAACCCTGCCTACTGGCTGAATCCTGTCCTTGACGCCACCGCGCTTCCACAAATTGATCGTCGTGGTCGTGGTACAGGTACCAATGGTCGCAGCTCTGAGCCAGCACTAGGCTGCAAGCTGCTGCAATATGTGCGCGGTGAGCGTCAATTGACTGCTTCTGCATATGCAATTCTCGCCGCAGACTATCCCGTATTCGCTGACATGGCGCAACCGCTCAATGATCTGTGGTTTGTGACTGTGAGCGATGTACAGGATGCTGGCGAAGCGCTGACGCTTGACATTGAAGTTGAAGACAACCACACCTACCTCGCCAATGGGCTGGTTACTCATAACAGCCGCCGGGGGGCGAATATGGCGGTATTGCGTGTCGATCACCCGGATGTGCGCGACTTCATCAAGTGCAAATCCAAGGAAGGCACCATCGCCAACTTCAATATCTCGGTCGGCATTACCGACAAATTCATGCAAGCCGTGCGTGAGGACAGCGACTTCGACCTCATTAACCCGGCCAATGGCGAAGTGTGGGAGACGGTGCGTGCCCGCGAAATCTTCGACATGATCGTTGAATACGCGCATCACAACGGTGAACCGGGTGTGTTGTTCCTGGACGCCGCCAACCGTGAAAACCCTGTGCCGCATCTATATGAACTGGAATCCACCAATCCATGTGTAACGGGGGATACACTCATTTACACGGACAAGGGCATGATACGTGCTGACATGCTTTTCGATGAAGAAATGTCTACTCGTGTAGTGATTGACGGGCGTTTTGGGCATGATGAGCCGTTTGCATTTGCCACGCGCACTATTTTGACAGGCGAGAAGCAAGTCTATCGTCTCCAAACCAAAGAAGGCTACTATATCCGCGCTACGGCTGATCACAAGATTATGACCAGTGAAGGGTGGCGTCGCCTTGATGAGATTTCCCGGGGCGATGAAATCCATATTTTGAATCGCAAAGGTGGCTTTGGCATTCATGGCGACGAAAAACTCGGGCGTGTGCTTGGTTGGCTGGTGGGGGATGACACTAGCAACAAAGTGCGGGCTGTCTTGTCATTCTCTGGTGAAGAAAAACATGAGCTTGCCCCCCTGTTTGCTGGTTATGTCGATGAGATGGTCGCACCGCTGACCACGCCCACGCGAACATACACTGTAGGACAGACCGAAATCGCTGAACGAGACGAGGTTCGCGTGCAATCCGACCGTCTGCGCACGATTGCCGCTGAATATGGTCTCGCTGAAAACAAGCACCAGGTGCCGGTGCAGGTATTCATGGGCACCGAAGATATGCAAAGGGGTTTTCTCGCGGCCTTGTTCACCGCTGATGGTAGTTTCCAGCGTAATGATCTCAAAGGTAGTAGTATTCGCCTCGCGGCTAGCGATCTGAGACTGTTAGAAGACGTTCAGAAATTGCTGCTCAATTTTGGTATTGCCAGCACGCTCTATCCTAATCGTCGCGAAGGTCAATATCGCGATATGTCTGACGGAAATGGTGGTGAGAAGTCGTACTGGACGGAAGCACAGCACGAAATCGTCATCTCCAAGCGCAACATAGTCACGTTCGCCAAAGAAATTGGATTCTTGATGGCATACCAGCAAGAAGCACTCAAAGGCTTCCTCGCAGACTGCAAACGGGATCCTTATGCGGAGCAGTTTACGGCGACTGTTGAATCAATCACGCCAGAAGGAATCGAAGAAGTTTTCGACCTGACCGAACCTGTGACACATTCAATTATTGGGAACGGCATCGTTATTCATAATTGCGGCGAACAGTGGCTTGGCCCATTTGAAAATTGCTGTCTTGGCTCGGTCAACCTGGCCCAGCATCTTAACGACGACGGCAGTGTGGATTGGGATGCGCTCGCAGAGAGTGTCGCGCTTTCCACACGTTTCCTGGACGACGTCGTGACATCCAACGCTTACGTGCCCGCCATCCCTGAATTGCGTCAAGCCGCCGAACGGGTGCGCCGTATCGGGCTTGGCATTATGGGACTGGCCGATATGATGTACGCTGCCGGGGTGCGCTATGGCTCCGTAGAAGGGCAGGAATTCGCCAGCCAGGTGATGGAATTTGTGCGCTTCCACAGCATGAAGACCAGCATCGAACTGGCCCGCGAACGTCACCCCTTCCCGGCTATCGAGGGTAGCCGCTATGACCAGAAGAACCTGCAATGGAGCATCCCACAGCCCATCGTTGAACACCGCACCGACTGGGGCCGCCCGACATTGGACTGGCACAAGCTACGCGACGACCTCATCCAACACGGCATCCGCAACGGGGCGCAGACGACTATCGCGCCGACGGGCACCATCTCGACCGTGTCTGGCGTGGAGGGCTATGGCTGCGAACCTGTCTTTGCGCTTGCATACATGCGCTATGTCAATACCAACGCGGGCAACAGCAGCGAACGCATGACACTGCAATACACCAGTCCCCAATTCCAGAAAGCGCTGGAAAACGCCGGCCTTTCTCCGGATGAAATTCAAGCCATTGTCGAACAGGTCAACGACCTCGGTACCTGCCAGACGGCTGAAGGGGTGCCAGACAACGTGCGCCGTGTGTTTGTGACTGCTGGCGACATCACCGCCGAAGAACACGTGCGGATGCAAGGCGCTATGCAGGTCTTCGTGGACAATGCGATCAGCAAAACAGTCAATTTCCCTGCTGGTGCCACCGAGGCCGATGTGGCGACCGCATACCAACTCGGCTGGGAACTCGGCGCTAAGGGTATGACTGTCTATGTCACGGGCAGCCGTGAAACCGTCGTGCTGGAGACTGCTGACACCAAGAAGAAACGTGAAGGCGAAAGCACCCAACAACCCATCCCCGCTGGCGAAGACCAACCGTTGCCACTCTTCAACGAACACAAGAAGCCGCGCGATGTCGTGCTGTCGGGCAAAACGTATCGGATGCCCACCCCGGTTGGTGCGACCTACGTTACCATCAATGAAAACGGGCATGGTCAGGGCCAACCGTTTGAGGTCTTTATTCATACGTCTAAGGCCGGGTCTGAAATTGCAGCGGTGTCCGAGGCCATCGGACGCTTGATGTCGCTGATCTTACGGCAAACTTCCCCCGTTAGCCCCCGCGACCGCGTGAAAGAAATGATTCGCCAGCTTGAAGACATAGGCGGCGGACGTTCGCTGGGCTTCGGCTCTAACCGAGTTTCTAGCTTGCCGGATGGTATCTCACAGATATTGCAGCGTTACCTTAACGAGTCAGAGATTATCGACGGCGACATTGAGCCCGACACCTCGCGCAGCAACGCGCAGCTAGCGCTAACGTTCACCGTTACGGACGAAGCACCGCAGGAAACCAGCGGCCGGAACGGTTCCGCGAGCCCAACAGCCATCGGGGATATCTGCCCCGAATGCGGCCAGGCGACCCTTATCCGTGAGGAAGGGTGCTTGCATTGCTATAGCTGCGGGTATAGCGAGTGCTAAAGATACATCTCGATTCTAAAAGATAAGTACTGCACATCCCCACCTTGGGGGTGTGCCTTTTAATTTTATATGAGATATGTCACAAAAATTTGAGCTATTCGACACTAAAACAACTGGAAGTGGTTCCACACTAAACAGCGGATGAAAAAAACGACCATGATACATAAAATTGCATTAGAACCGTTTATTTCCTTAATATATCTTTTGACGTACCGCCGTGAACATTGTACACTGACAATATCTCAAAATGCATGAATAAGGCATATTGGGAAATTTACTCTGTCAAGGTGATTAGTGAAACAAATGGATCAGGAAAACCAAGAAATCAATATCGACGACATTCAACCAGGAGATGATCTGTCAGACGACGAATTTCGCGCCTTATTCGAAGGCGAGTTCGACTACACCCCCCCACGCCGGGGTGAAATCCGCGATGCTACGATTCTTCAGATTGACCGCAACGAAATAATCGTGGACCTTGGTGCCAAGCAAGATGGTATTGTCACCAGTAAAGACCTCGAACACCTCAACCCGCGCTACCTCGAATCACTCGAAGTTAGCCAGGTAGTACCCGTGTTTATCTTGCAACCACGCGATAAAGAGGGCAACCTGATTGTCAGCATTAACATGGGGTTGCAACAGCATGACTGGGAAGATGCCTCGTCACTGAAAGAAAGCGAAGAGGTCGTGCCAGTCCAGGTCACGGGCTATAACAAAGGTGGTGTGCTGGTGCGCTGGAAGAGCCTCGAAGGGTTCATCCCGGCCTCACACATGGTCACCGTCAGCCCGACAGTTCAGGGCCAGGATCGTAAAGATGCACTGGACATCCTCAAGCGTCGCGATGCTGACCCGCTCAACGTGAAGGTGATCGAAGTTAACCCTGAACGTCGCCGCCTGATCTTCTCTGAACGCGAAGCACAGCGCGAGATTCGGGCCCAGCGCAAGGCTGAACTGCTTGAGTCATTAAGTGAGGGTAAGGTCGTGCGCGGTACGGTCACCGGGTTACGTGACTTCGGCGCATTCGTCAATATTGGTGATGCTGACGGCTTGATCCATGTGTCTGAACTGGCATGGCACCGCGTTGACCACCCTGGCGATGTGCTGGCAGTTGGTGACCAGATTGACGTGTTCATCCTTAATCTTGACCGCGAAACCAACCGCATTGCGCTGAGCCGCAAGCGCTTGTTACCCGATCCCTGGGAGCAAGCCAACGAACGCTACCACGAAGGCCAGCTTGTCGAAGGTATTGTCACGAATGTGGTAGACTTCGGCGCGTTCATTGCATTGGACGATGGTCTGGAAGGGTTGTTGCACCTCAGTGAAATGGGTGATGGTTCACTCAAAGAACCGCATAGCTACGTTAAGAAGGGTGATCGGTTGCAGCTGCGCATCAGTCGTCTGGAACCAGAACGTCGCCGTGTTGGGTTTACCCAGCGTTGGGGCACAGAAACTCTTGAAGAAGCCGCCGATGCTGCCCCGCCTGCTGCCCCCGAAGCACCCGAAGCAAGTACTGAAAACGGCAGTAACGGAAGCGATGCAAGTGCTGAGAGCGGTGAAAGCGATGCGACAGTCGTTGAAACGCCAGAAAGCGAAAGTAGCTCTGACTAGTCGCAGTGCATAATCTCAGCGGCTAGCCTGGCTCGACATCAACATATTTCTCGCCCAAGATAGCAGCTATTACGGCTGCTATTTTGTGTTATGGTACTCTTCCATGTGAGTTGCATCGATAATTTCTAAAATTTGTATATTCAGCCTGCTTTTTTAGAAAAAAGTTTGACAAGGGTCAACAGTGGCACTATAATGCGGTTCGCTTCTGAAAAAAGAAGCAAATTTTGTTCTGTTAGGAAAGCGCACAAACAGCGCGTGGCGTACTTATTGTTGCAAGACAATTCTACACCTCACACTAACCGACATCATCTATCGTTCGTGTGCAGAAACAACTGTGCTGGGATTACCCCATTCCCATACCAACGGGTGTTTTTGCCGAATAGTACTTTCCCCAGGGGGACTTTCTAATGCAAGAGCAGACAGTCTTGTCTGAAGAACAACTCAATTTTGCCGCCCTGCTTGAAGAATCTTTCAAACGCCCGATGCCTGAACAAGGTGATCTCGTTGATGGCACGATCCTTGCGATTGACCAGCAAGGGATGCTTGTTGATGTCGGGTTAAAAAAGGACGGTGTCGTTTCAAAGAATGATCTCGAGCGCCTTGACCCTGACCTGGATTTCGAGATCGGCCAGGAAGTTACGGTCGTTATCACACGCATGGAAGACCGCGACGGTAACCTTGCCGTGTCAATTTCTCAGGCGTTGCAAGCCGAAGACTGGAAACAGGCTGAAGCGTTGATGGAAGCTGACGACATCTACAAAGGTCTGGTGGTTGAATCCAACCGAGGGGGCTTGATTATCCAGTTTGGCAATTTGCGCGGATTTGTGCCGGCCAGCCATGTCCTGAATCTGCCACGCAACGTTTCTGAACAGGAACGCCAGGACGCGCTTGGTAAGCTGGTGAACACAACCATCCCGGTGAAAATTATCGAAGTCAACCGCAAACGCCGTCGGTTGGTGTTCAGTCAACGCGAAGCCATGCGCGAACAACGGGCCAACATCAAGGAACAACTGATGGATGAGCTTTCCGAGGGCGAGGTTCGGCGCGGTGTGGTCTCTGGGCTGCGTGACTTTGGCGCGTTTGTAGATTTGGGTGGTGCCGACGGCCTGATCCACATCTCAGAACTGGCATGGCACCGTGTCCAGCATCCGCGTGAAGTCTTGAACGTTGGCGATGAGATCGACGTTTATGTGATGCATCTGGACGCGAATGACAAGCGTATTGGCCTGTCACTCAAACGGTTGCAGGAAAACCCCTGGTCGAAGGTAGACGAACTGTATCACATTGGCCAATTGGTGCTGGGGCAGGTAAGCCGTGTTGCGCCGTATGGGGCTTTTGTGCGGCTAGAACCCGGTATTGAAGCATTACTACATAGCTCACAGTTCAGCGAGCCGTCACCTGATACCGCTGAAGGTCTGGTACAGCCTGAGAAGGAATTGCTGTTGCGTGTCATTAGCATTGAGGCTGACCGCCAGCGCCTCGGCTTAAGCCTGAAAGATGTGACCTATGTCGAGCGTCAAAATTACGCTGATGAGCATGACCTTGACCCAGATGACCTGACGATTAACGATGCCCTGCTTCCGGGCTTTACCTCTGGAAAAAGTCTTGAGAATGCGGTAGAGTCGGAAGAGAAAGAAACAGTAAACGTCTAAACACAACAAATATGCAGGCGTTATAACAGTCGCCTGTTTTAGTTCATTCGAGAAGGTGGTGATAACTAAGTGACGCACGTTGAACTTAAGCCAAATGAGTCGCAGGAGCAGCTCCTAAAACGCTTCCGCAAAGCCATCGCAAAAGATGGTGTGCTGAGTACAGTGCGCCGTAAGCGCTGGTACGTCTCTAAGAGCGAACTTCGTCGCATTCAGAAGAAAAAAGCGATCCGTCGTTCACGGCGTAAGCAGCGCAAGATGCAGCAGTATAGCTAAGCATCGCGCTTAGCGTACTGGCTTCACTCACTCGAAAACAAGAAACGCAGCCGACATGTGCTGCGTTTTTTGCATGTCGTATGGCAAGAAAACAACCAACCGTTGACTACCTGTCATAGACACACGCTAACACTGACTAACCAGACTAACCAATTCCATAATCAGGAGATCCTATGGCCAAAAAGGAAAACAAAGACTCATCCAAAATTCTTGTTGAAGGCACGGTTGTTGAAGCCTTGCCCAATACGCAATTCACCGTTGAACTAGACAACGGCCACAAAGTGCTGGCGTATTTGTCTGGCCGGATGCGTAAAAACTATATCCGCATTCTGCTTGGCGACCGTGTACGCATTGAATTGAGTGAATATGACCTCGAACGTGGCCGCATTACCTATCGCTTACGCGACAGCGGACGCTCGTCCGGCGGTGGCGACAGTTAACCAACCGCTGCTTCCATAGAATAAAGCGGTATAGCACATGCGTCTGCTATTGATAGGGCTGTGCGTGGGGTTAGTCGCCGGGCTGGTGTTTGGATTCGTACCAGCCGGGGCAGCTATTGGCCTGTTTGCCGCACATCTATGGCTGGCAGTAATGAAATGGCAGCAATCATCATGATGCAGTTTGATATTCAATCTCAGCATACCCTTGATGCTGTTGGCACCGAGAACTACATGCGTTATGGCGTTGCAGGGCCGCGCCGCTACCTGACAAACAGCCGGACGGAACATCATCCTACACCCCGGCATATTCAGGTTAAAGTCATTCTCCAAAACCCGCCGAATCCGTCCCGGCCTATTGCCGACCTGGTACTCGAACGCAAAGACTACGTGCCTGAGCGCCATACAGCCTGGCAGGGCGAATCAACTGATGCCCAACTGCATCTGCTGTGGGTCTGGGACTTTTATCGTATAACGAGTTTTTTGCATCTGCGTTTAGTAGCAGAAAACGCGGAAGAATTGGTCCCTGACTACCGTCCACTGACGACTGCCACTGAAGCGGCGACATTGCTTTTAATTGTTGAAGAGGGTAGCGGCTCAATTCGGCAATTACATCATTTGAAGGTCAACGCCACCTGAACCGTTGAATTATTGCGGCGATTGTGCCCTCTGCGTTACAATTTTTTAAATTTTTCAGGGAAAGAGGATTTGATGACCGAACAAATGCCGATTGTGAACATCAAAAAAGTGCTGGTGGCAAACCGTGGTGAAATTGCGGTTCGTATTATTCGTGCTTGCCGCGAACTGGGTATCCGCACGGTTGCTGTCTTTTCTGATGCTGACCGTGAATCTATGCATGTGCGCCAGGCTGATGAAGCGTATCATATTGGCCCCCCGGCACCACGCGAAAGCTATCTTGTAATTGACAAGCTGCTGGATGTCGCCAAACGTGCCAGGGTAGACGCCATTCACCCCGGCTATGGGTTCCTCAGTGAACGTGCGCCGTTTGCAGAAGCCGTTATTGCAGCGGGTATCGCCTGGATTGGCCCACCGCCAGACGCCATTCGTACTATGGGCGACAAAGAAGAAGCCCGCCGCACTATGCTTGAAGCAGGTGTGCGTGTCATCCCGGGGACCGAACCGGGGGCTTCTACTGAAGAAATGATCCGCGCCACTAAAGAGGACATCGGTTTCCCGGTAATGGTCAAAGCAGCCGCAGGTGGTGGTGGTAAAGGAATGCGGATGGTGTTTAACGAAGAAGACCTACCCGCTGCACTCGAAACCGCCCGCCGCGAAGCAGAAGCCGCGTTCGGTAGTGACGTCGTCTATATTGAAAAGCTCGTTCAGGGTGCCCGTCACATTGAGTTTCAGGTGCTGGCCGACCATCACGGTAATATTATTCACCTCTTTGAGCGCGAATGCAGCATCCAACGTCGGCATCAAAAATTGGTCGAAGAAGCACCCAGCACCATTATGGATGACAAATTACGTGCCAAAATGGGGGCGATGGCGGTCGAGGCTGCACGCGCTGTGGATTATGTCGGCGCAGGAACGGTCGAATGCCTGGTAGACCACAACCGCGACTACTACTTCCTTGAAATGAACACCCGTATTCAGGTTGAACACGCCATCACCGAAGAAATTACAGGTGTTGACCTCGTACGCGAGCAGATTCGCATCGCCCGAGGGCGCAAACTGAGTGTGAAGCAAGAAGATTTGCAGATTCGCGGCCACGCGATTGAATGCCGTATCAACGCTGAAGACCCCTACTACAACTTTATGCCCTCCGTAGGCAAGATTACCACGCACCTTGCGCCCAGCGGCCCGGGCGTTCGGCTAGATAGTGCCATCTATGAAGGCTATGAGGTCACCCCATACTACGACTCGATGCTGGCCAAGCTGGTCTGCTGGGGCGAAACCCGCGCCGAGGCAATCATCAGAATGCGGCGTGCGCTGGACGAATACAAGATCATGGGATTGAAAACAAATATTCCCTTCCATCAACGCCTGATGGACAGCCAACGCTGGCTTGGTGGGCGCTATGACACACATTTTGTCGAAGAAGAGTTCGAGATGCGAGCGGATGAAGATGCACTTCAGGCAGATGTCGCTGCAATTGTTGCGACTCTGGTTGAACACAACGCCCGCCAGAAATCCTCACAGATCGTGCAGCGCAACGAACGTGATACGTCCAACTGGAAATGGGTGGCGCGTTACGAACGGATGCACCGTTAAGCATAGCGTTTTCCAGCAGCTTAAAAGACACAATGCAAGGGCGGCGATGGCTGCCCTTTTGCCTGTGTTTAGAACAACGGCGCTTTGATTAACTTCGCCCCTTCACCAACACCGCTGTTGATGACATCCTGCACCCCTTCCATCGCCTGGAGGCGCTTTTCAACCACTGCTGCGTCGGCAGCCTGCGCAATGACATGTACGTTCGCGCCCGCGTCAATCGTAAAGTAGCATTCTAGCCCCTGTGAGCGCCATGTCGTAACCGCGAGGATAATGCGCATCGTGGTGGCGTTCCAGTAGTAAATAGGCGGCACAGAGGTCATTGCGATCATATGCAGGCGGATGGCTTCGGCTTCCATGCGTTCGCCAAGTTGGGTGAAGTCACGCTTGAGGATGGCGTTGCGTACATCCTTAGCAGCAGACATCGCCAGTTCGACGCGCTTTTCGTTGAATGGACTGGTATTCACCAGCGCATTACCAGCAGTAGAACCTGTTGTTTTATGTTCAGTCTGCGTGACCGCAATCAGGTCGTGCAAGTCCCAGTGCGTTGTGGGGGCGATCTGTTCTGCAAAGGATGAAGCGCTATCTGTGCCTTTGTGCCATACCACAAACCCGGCTGGAATCGAGCGTGATGCTGAGCCCGACCCCTGCCGCGCCAGTATCGAGAGCGTTTTGGTGTCGAGTTCAAGACCAGCCGCACTGGCCGCTGCAACGGTTAATGCGGCAAATGCTGACGCCGATGACGCAATACCTGCGCCCATCGGGAAATTGTTCTGTGTAGCAATCATCACCCGGGTCTGGATACCAGCCATTTCACGGATACGATCAATGTGTTTGAAGACGCGAGCCGCTTGTTTATCGTCTAATTGCAAGCTCTTGCGATGCATCGTATCAGCGTCGAGGTCAGGGTCAAATGCGACCGTCGTTAGCGTCGTCGCAGCGTCAAGATTCATTGACACAGAGGTATTCATCGGGAGTCGCTGTTGATCATCCAAGCGTCCCCAGTATTTCACAAATGCAATGTTGCTTGTTGCACGACAAGTAGCTTTCATGAGGTCTCGTCTCTGCGGTTATACATTTGGATAAATGGCAACACCGAGCCAATCTGCCCCGGCGACGATAATCGGTGCAATCAGTAACGCTGGTAGATAGTTGGCAACACGCGGTTTCTGGATATCAAGCAACACCAGAGACAGCGCAATTAAAATCAACCCTCCGGTGGCGGTCATCTCGTCAATCATGGCGGTAGACATCACATCGCCGGCCAGTATTCCCACCAACGAAAGCCCGCCCTGCACCACAATAATTGTAATGATGGAGAACATGACGCCCACCCCGAGTGACGCTGCAAATGCTAAAGACGCGAAGCCGTCCAACACTGATTTAATGGCCAGCAATTCATAGTCACCCGAAATGCCATCTTGCAAGGACCCGACGAATGTCAAAGGGCCCACGCAAAAAACCAAACTGGCAGTCACAAAGCCACTGATGAAACGTTCGCGGGCAGTTTCAGCGTCAATTGTGGCAGCATTAGCAGCGGTTGTCTGTTGCTGATTAGCACTGACGCGACGTTGCAACCAACCAGCGAAAAGATCCAGCCGTTTTTGAATCTCCAGCGCTTCACCAATCAGCACACCGATAATCAAACTGATTAGTGGAATGATGATATTGCCAGAGCGTAGTGCGTTGTCAACACCAACAACCACTGTGACCACCCCTAGCCCCAACACCACCGACTGTTGCGTTTTCTGGGGCAAACGGTCGCCGATGAGCAACCCGAGGGTGCTGCCTATCGCGACCGTCATCACGTTGAGAATTGTCCCGGTCATGGTTGCCGACCAGCTCTATACGCTGCTGGCTTACTGTTCGCCCGCAGGGATTGCTTCACCTGTTGGTGCCGCAATATCATCTAAGGACGGGATGTTGCTGCTGTCTGTCGCGCCCGGCGCAGTTGTATTGTCTGGCGGTGGCGAGGTCGGTTGCGCCTGATTGTTACGTATGGTCACAGTGATAGGGTCAGATGTGATCGAGAACGTATTTTCTGCAAAGACCGCCACACGCAGACGGTACTGACCATCCTGCGCGCTTGTCGTATTCCATAAGCCCAGCACCGAGTTCGGCTGTGGGTACGTAAACTCAAAGACCTGTCCCGGCAAAGCCTGCCAGTTCTCCGGGTTACTGAGTGGCGCAAACTGAATCTCGAAGCGGTCGAAATTTTCCGACGCCGCCGAGCCATAGATCGTCACACGGTTTTCAAGCACCTGACCGTTGGCTGGGCCGGTCAAGGTGGCGGTGGGGCTGGTATAGCCTTCACTACATTCCTGGCTGGGAAGTTCACCGTTGATATTGTCGGGATCAATACCGTTGCGTTCTGCCCAGCTACGCCCCTGTGCAGTATCACGAATCCAACTGATAGCTGTCGGATCATCTACGTTGAGAAAGGTACGCTGCACCGGGAAATTCGGGCAGAACTGGTTCACAAGCTGATTGGTGAACGCATCGACTTGCACCGTCTGCACGAAGCCTTCTTCACCAGATGGCGGCAATTGCCCTTCTGGCCACGTTTCAAGTGCGCCGGGGGCCACAAAAATCTCCTCGCGGGTGCCACCAACCGCACACCCTGTAGCTGGCACTCGTGTTCCTGAAACATTACAAATCGTTGCCTGGCCAAGCCCCCCCGGTGGCGTAAAGTCGAGCGCAGCGTCCTGACGAGATGGTAAGGCTTGTTGCATGATACTGATGACAACCGGAGCGGCCACCTGTGAACCCGCTGTCGCAAAGGTGGGCGTATTGTCGGTGTTACCGATCCAAACGCCAGCAACCACAGTCGGTGTCCAGCCAATGGTCAGCAAGTCGCGTGCATCGTTACTGGTCCCTGTTTTCATCGCAACGTTCGGGAAGCCGGGTACGACTAACGCATTACCAAACGCAGTCGAGCGGGTTGCCTGGTCAGACAAGATATCGCTGATAATGTAAGCGTGTTGCGGGTTGACGGTTTGCGTCGCTGCCAGTTGTTCACTGACGAAAGCGTCATAAATCACATTTCCGTCGATGTCTTCGATGCGTGAAATGCCGAACGGCTCATAACGGAAGCCGCCATTTGCAAACGCTGCATAGGACGCTACCATATCGAACAACTCCACTTCAGCTGCCCCTAAGGCCGACGGTAACCCGGCTTGCTGTGGCGATTGGAGGGGGAAGGTAATCCCCATGCGATTCGACAACTCTTCAAAATCGGCAGTGCCCGTGTAGGCCAGCGCCTTGACGGCCGTAACATTCAACGAGTTCGCCAGCGCAAAGCGGAGGCTGACCGGGCCTCTAAAGGTCAGATCAAAATTGGTAGGGTTATAGGCCCCCGGGCCGCTGCCATACTGGGTCGGGACGTCCCAGATCGGCGTGGCAGCAGTCCAATAGTCATTCTGTTCGGGGAAACCTTCCAACGCCCCCAGATAGACGACAGGCTTGATTGCTGAGCCCGGCTGCTGTGGCGTAAAAGCAACGTTCACCTCACCATCAATATTCTGATTGTCAAAGTCGGCACTACCGACCATCGCCAGCACCGCGCCGTTCTGTGGGTTGATGACAACAGCAGACCCGTTATTCGCTTGCCAGTTGGGGTTGCTCACCTGTTGCTGAATCTGGCTTTGCGCGATTTCTTGAATGTCAGAATCAATCGTCGTGAAGATCCGGAACCCGTTGTTAAAAATTTCCTCCTCAGGGTATAGCCGATTCACCTGATCCCACACCCATAGCGTGAAGTGATCGTAACGCCGTTCTGCACCGAAGAACTCGAAGCGCCGCCCTTCCACAAACGCTTTAAGGTCAGGCACCTCATTGACCAGATATTCATTGCTCACACACAGCGGCGTACTCAGGTCAAAACCAGAGACGTTCGTCGTATGTTCCATCTCCACACACCCGGTATCGTTGGATTCGGTCATCAGGCGCAACACGGTGTCCATACGTCCCAGCGCCGCTTCACGGTTACGGAAAGGATCGTACAGGCTTGGTGACTGCACCAACCCGACCAGCAATGCCGATTCAAAGACGTTTAGTTCAGCGGCTGACTTTTCAAAATAGACCTGGGCTGCTGCTTCAATGCCGACTGTGAAGCCACCAAAGCTCATTTCATTGAAATAGAGTTCCAGAATCTCATTTTTGGTGTACTGGCGGCTAATTTCAGCAGCAAGGATAATTTCAGTAACCTTGCGCTGGGCCGAAAGTTCGGTGGCGAATTCTTCGTCCAGTAACAAGCGTCGCGCCAATTGTTGCGTAATGGTACTTGCCCCAGACGTAGGGCCGGTGCTGGTGACGTTGGTATAAGCAGCACGCACGATCGCAAAGACGCTGAACCCGGGATTTTCATAGAACGTTTCGTCTTCAGTAGAAACCAGCGCATGAATGGCCCACGGTGAAATATCTTCTAGCTCAACGCGGGTGCGTGCCCCACGATTCGGGTCGTTAAAGCTAGCCAGTTCCAAGCTTTCGTCCTGTCCATAAATGATCGCTGTCTGGAAAGTACTGGCGCGTTGTGGCAGTGTTTCAATTTCTTGATCGTAGGCACCGACCGTATTGAAATAATAGGCTACCATTGCCATCAACACACAAAAGACCACTGCCAGGCTGGCAGCAAGTCCGGCCACACCAGTCCAAACCCCAACACGCAATACACTACTGCGGCTAAAGGAGGTTCCGAGGGCCTCGCTATAGTCTGGTTGGAAGGAGTCGCGCTTGGGTTTCGCTTGTGGGGCGTCTTCTTGCGAATAGTAGTTGTCTGGGCTGGCTTGTCCATCCGGGCCAATTTGATAAGCGTTCGCAAGGGCTCCTTCCTGTGTCATATTCGCCCCGGACGCATCACCCTCGTTCTGCCCAGGTGAAACAGCGCTCACCTGCTCTGAGCCAGCTTGCTGCCCCGCCCCAGATTCCTGCGAACCAGCATCACCGCGCGGACCGGGCTTTTCTATCGTAACTTCATCCCCCCCCGCTGTGACAGCGTTCAAATTGACTGCTGTTGCACCGGGATCATCTACGGTGACACGCTGCGGCAGGGGCATACCATAATCATCAATCGCGACACCACCCGTTTGACTGGATGCGCCGGTGCCAGCGGTTTGTGGCCTTTGCGGGTGCGCTGCGCTCCCGGCGGCCGGTTGCGCCCCCGTTTCCGTCGGTACATTGAGTGCAGCGGCGTCTGTGCCACCCTGGCGTTGCCCCTGTGAAGGTTGCTGTTGCTGGGGCATACTACGGTTGGCACCGGGTTGTTGCTCTGAAGCTGGTGGGCTACCAGCAGTTTGTGGTGGGGTATCTGGCACCCATTCGCGCCCATCGTAGCGATACCAGCGCTTGCTATCGACGCCGAGTGTCCACCAGCGTCCTTCTTCATCAAGCACCATCAAACGGCGCAGTTCAGTTTCAAGTTGGTTGCGGGTGATTTGTCCCTGCGCATATTGTTGCTTGAGTGCTTGCACAGAGTTTTCGACTTCACGAAAGCGTTGCACGACAGAGGATTTTGAAGGCATAGGCTGACCACTTGCAGATTGTTGTTGTGCGGATGCAGATGAGGGTTGTTGTTGTGCCGAGCCGGCAGGTTGTGGGCCAGCGGCTTGGCCTTGTTGCGGTTGTTCAGAGGCAGAGACGGCGGGCATCGGCCCTGTATCGGATTTCGCTGGGCTATCGATATCACGAACACCACCAAGCCCACGTTCTGGAAGCTGAAGCTCAGACTGTGGCGCATCCGCAGCAGCCTGTGCCGGAAGCTGGATCGTGTTGGCGGCATCGTCGCGCATTTGTGCAATTTGTTGAGGCGTCAGGGCATTTTCAGCACCTTGTGGCGTGGCGGGTGCGGCCGGATCACCTGCTTGCCAGTCTACGTCGGGGCGTTCTTCGTCACGTAACCCGCCCAAACCCGGGTTAAGCTGCGCTGACAAGGGCAGGTCTGGGGCGTCACGCAACTCCTGTGTACTTTCCCCGAGTAGGCGCGGGGATTGGCGGAAAGCAGCTTCTTCGGCATCCACGTCTACAACGGGTGCATTGTCCAGAAATTCATCATCGTCGGGTGTGTCGGCAGCAGTATCCGCTTCTGGTGGCGGTGCTTCTGAGCTGCCAGCACCTACCAGTTCGCCAAGTTGTCGTGCTGGTTCAATGCCAAGGCCACCCTGTGGTGCATACCAACCACCGGGGCGCGTTGGCCGGGCGCTCACGTCTTCCAGAACAGTCGCTTGCAGCGCTGGGGCAATCGCATCGCGATCCTCTAGCAACGCCGCCAGTTGCTCTTCACTGAGCGCGGCCGGGGGTTTATACCATTTTGGGCGTCGCTGATAGGCAGAATCTGGGGCGTACCAGCCCTGCGTTTGGGGTGTGGCTGAATCGCTCATGATTATGGACTAATCCCGAATAAAAGTTTATATTTTCTGACAACAATTATACACGATCATATCAGAATCTGCGTCAAAGGCGGCGAATGTTAGACGAATATAGGCAATATCTAAGTATCGACGACATACAAGCGTTGCAGTCTGCGCTTGACCAGCCGCTATACCCCGCGATTAGACTCAATACGCTCAAGATTAAAGACATCGCGCTACAACTCCATCACTACGCTGAACGCTTCGGCTGGCAGACTGAAGCAGTGCCGTTTTGTGAAACAGGCTGGCAACTTGCGAAATTTCGGCATGCACCGGGGCAAACACTACCGCACCGCATGGGCTTGTTCTTCATCCAGGACGCCGCTTCTATGCTCCCCGCTGAGATGTTCAGTGACCCTGAATCACCACTCGTGCTAGACCTCGCTGCCGCGCCCGGAGGCAAAACCACGCACCTTGTCAGCCGCTTCAACGACCACGCCAGTATCGTCGCCAATGACAGCAGTAAGAAGCGCATCACCGCTCTACGTGCTAATTTGCAAAGCTGGGGCGCTTTTGGGGCTATGACAACTAACTATCCCGGCGAAAAACTGGGCTTGTGGTTTCCGGATACTTTTGACGCCATATTGTTAGACGCCCCATGCAGCGGCGACACGCTCCGCGAAGACAAGGGCCGCAAAAAGCGTACCGTTTCTGAAAGTGAACGCGACCAGCTTGTGCAACGTCAACAAAATCTGCTGACCAGTGCTTTTTACGCGGCGCGGGTCGGCGCTGAAATCGTTTACTCGACCTGCACGTTGAACCCGGCGGAAAATGAAGGTGTGCTTTCGGCTTTGCTGCGTGACTTTCCGCTTGAAATCGAACATGTTGAAGGTTTGCCACAGACAGGTATTCAAGCCGAGGAGTTTGACCCGACCGTACAACGTGCCACACGTTTATGGCCGCACACCTACCGCACATCGGGCTTTTTCGCGGCTCGCTTGCGCAAAACTGCCCACATCGACCCGCCAGAAAGCAACGCCCCCACCACAGCAATCACGAGCTACAATGAGCTTTCCAGAACACAGGTTTCGCAAGTTGTGCAACAATTATCGGGGGCCTATAGCGTCGATTTCTTGAGCATTATTGATACCTATCAGCTTGTGCTGCTTGGCAAAAAAGATGCAGTTTATGCACTGCCAGAACGGTTGCTGGCAGAAATGGGTGATTTGCCTGCTATGTCGTTGGGGTTGCTGATTGGTCAATTCGAGGGCGAGACATTCATACCGTCACACGAACTTATTTCGCGCTTCTGGGACGAATTTCTGGGGCAGCGAGTGAAACTTGATACTGCCAAAGAGGAATCCATCTGGCTTGACGGGCGTGATCTGCGAAACGATCTTACGTCACGCTATCCCAAAGGCACCATTATTTTGCTCGAGAACGAATACGGAGAATTTATCGGGCGCGGGAAAGTCTTGCCAGGGCGTGTGCGCAACCTATTGCCAAAGCGGGTCGTCTAGTGGTGCTGAAACCAGTACACCACCCCATTTTCAGTACGACGGTGCAGACGACCGTCCAATTCTAATAGGTCGATATGACCCAGCACTTCAGAAATCGCCAGAAATTTCTGCCGAGGGTGCAAGTGCCCATACATGCGCTCGGTGATGTCCCACAAATGCGCGGGCCCATCGTCAAAATACGCCAGGATTTTCTCAGCCCGTCGCCCGTGGAATTTCACTCGCTCTGCCACCAGACGCGGCACATCATGCACCGGGGCACCGTGCCCAGAATAGGCAATTTGTGGCTGTAAATCTGCCACCCGTTGCATGTGATAGAGATATTCGTGCAGGCGCCTGGGACGTGGTTGCGTCGGGTCGTCGCCGGGCGGTGGTTCGATGAGTGGGTTAGAGCTTATTTCCCCGATAATATGGTCAGAGGCCAGCAATATACCATCTGGCACATCATAGAGACAGATTAAATCACCAGCGTGGCCGGGGGTATGCAAGACTCGCCACTCGCGCCCACCCGCAAAAACCATATCTCCCTCACACAACACCCGGTCCGCATCAATCGGTGCATTGACATAACGTTCAATATAGTCGCTGACGCCTGCAATGATCTGCTGCATTTCAAGCGGGACAGCTCCAGCCTCACAAACACGCTGAAAAAAGCGGTCAAAGTGTCGGCGGGTTTCGCGGGGGGCTTTCAAAAAGGGGACAGCGTATTCATTAGCCAGCAATTGTGCGCCAGACGCGGCCACAACCTGCGCAGCAAGGCCCATGTGGTCGCTGTGATGATGGGTAATGATCACTTGCTCAATATCCGCGAGGCTATAGCCCGGTCTCGCTAGCCCATCTTTGAGTGCCTGAAGCGCCTCGTCGGTGTTCGGGCCGCCATCAACCAACGTTAGCCGCTCGCCTTCAAGCAGGTAAGCATTTACGTCACCGACCGGGAACGGCGTTGGAATATTGAACTGATGAATTGTAGGGGATAGCGTGGGCATACTTTACTCGGCTGCTTCTTCTTCAGCTTCGCGGCTTTTGACGATGATCGTCCATGTGCCTTTTTGCGTGGTGTCGCCGTTCTGGTTCACCACTTTGATTTCAAGGGTCACAAAGCCACCACCAACGGATTTCCGCGCTTGGAGTTTCTTGACTTCGGTTGTAGTGTGGATGGTGTCACCAATGAAGATCGGCGCACGGAATTTCCAGTCAAGGCCAGTCCAGGCGATAATAGTACCTTCAAAGAAGCCCAACGAAAACGCTTGCCCTGACGCGATAGATAAGCCTAACAGCCCATGCGCAATGCGCTGGCCAAATTGACCCTCGCGGGCCTGCTCTGCGTCGGTATGGGCCGGGTTAAAGTCCCCAGATACTCCGGCAAAGTTGACAATGTCAGCCTCAGTAACGGTGCGAGCAGCGGTGGTGTACGTCTGCCCAACCTCCAGGTCTTCGAAGTATAAACCGCGTGGCATATTTTGTCTCTTTCTATGCGGTTCAGGCAAGTAGACGGGTGACTTCGGCCTGAAACTGCTCAAGATGCACAGGTTTGGCGAGGTAGCCATCTGCGCCAAAATCTTCAGCGAGCTGAGCCCCCTTGGGATGAGCGCTGACAACCATAACCCGTGTCTCATTGAGTGATGGCGTGCTGCGGATAATACCCAGCACCATGTCGCCCGAAGCGGCCGGCATCATCAAATCCAGAATGATTAAATCCGGGATAAACTCTTGTGCGATGTCGAGTGCTTCGACGCCATTGGTTGCTTTCATCACATCATGTCCAGAATGGCGCAGAAACAGCGTCCAGACATCAAGCATATCAGGTTCGTCGTCGACAAGTAAAATTTTGGCCATATACAAACCTTCTGGCTGTGTGAACAACCGACAATGTATTATTGATGCCATTGTAACGCATTTCGTGCAGAATGCCGATAGGAATCACCCTCGGTTTTGCCTTTGATTGATGTGACAAACACACATAGAATAAAAAAGTGGTTATGACAGACGACAATTATCTCTTTGCATATCGGCCCACGCCGCAACGTTACTACTTTCTAGGCATTACCACAACGCTACAGGTTGAAATGCGCAGTATTGTTGGGATGATGCCGAGGTACGCACGCTTTGACATCAACCGCATCAAGTATATTCAAAGCCCGAACCCAACCCGCTCACCGGGACTGGTATTTCTGGATATAGACAGGCGGCGGCTTGGCGTGTTTAATACGTCGCATATTACGGACGCAGCATTTCAAGAATTTCTTCAAATTCTGCGTCAACACAACCGCATCTTGAAGTTTTTAAACTGGTGAACTACGCAGCAACATGTTGCAACAACACGTACGAACCAAACATCGTCCCCGGCTACACCTTGCCGCAGATGTACTCGTATTACTTTTCCTTGTGGGCTATATCTTGCTCGGTGTACGAGACGTACCGCTGCATGGCGACGAAGCCACCACCATCTGGATGAGCAAAGACTTTGACACCATCCTGCTACAGGCGAATCCTGAAGCCGTGTTTTATGAGCCGCCTCCGCGCCGCACCACCGAGCAACACCTGCGCGTCATCACGATGAATGCCTCCAAGTTAAGTATGGGCGCAGCCTGGACAGCCACAGGGTTCAGTGCCGAGGACATCAACGAACAATGGGTCTGGAGCCCCGACCTTGATATTAACTGGCAGCGCGAAAACGGACACTTACCCTCCGAAAAGCTGCTGTTTGTGTCGCGGCTATCGTCTGCACTGATGATGGTTGTCAGCGTGGCGTTGGTGCTGAGCATGGCACGTCTAGCGCTTGGTGGGCTATTCACGAATACAGCGGCAGTAAGCGTCGGTAGCTGGATAGCAATGACTTTCTATGCGCTGAATCCGGCGGTGCTGGTCAATGGACGGCGGGCTATGTTTGAGGGCGGCTTGTTGCTTGGGTTGGCGCTGGTGGGGTGGGGTGTCTTTGCATTGATGCGGCGCTATACGAACGTTGGATGGCGTGATTATAGCGTGTTAGGCGTACTCACCGGGCTGGCCCTGACCACCAAACACAGCGCAGCCTTCACCGTGACCATTCTCTACGCCGGGCTGCTGGTTCTACCGTTGCTACGAGGCATCAATTTGCGTGCAAAACTGATGCAGCGCATTGGTGGTATGATGCTGGCCACCGGGTTGGCGCTGCTGACCATGCTGGCGCTCACCCCGCTGTGGTGGGCTACCCCTCTGGCCATGCCGGAAACAGTGATCGAAGAACGCCGTGAAATTCTTGATTTACAAGCCGCGCTCTTTGGTGAATACGACACAATACAAGACCGCGTTGAGGGACTCTGGCGCGAAAGTATCGAAATACCACCGCAATATTATGAGGCTCCGTATTGGGAAAATTTCGCCGGGGTAGCGGATAGCACCCAACAGTATGAAAACCGTGCGCTGGCGGGCTTGACGGGCGATGGATGGGATGTCTTGCGTGGCGTGTTGTTGGCGTGGGGTGTCGTGGGTAGCCTCGTGATAATCTGGAAACAGCCGAAAACACGGACAATGCTCGGTTTGTTGCTACTGTGGGCGGCCGGTATGATCCTTGTGACGCTGGTGTCGGTACCAATGGCGTGGCAACGCTACTATCTACCGCTGCAACTTCCGCTCAGTGTGTTGATGGGTCTCGGCGCGGCATGGGCTGTGCAAGCGGGAATACGTTTTGGCACACGTTAAACGCTGGTGGTCGATTATACGCGGACTGGTAGTGGCTACCGTTCTCGGCGTGACGATGGCCTATGCGTGGGCCGGCTTTCGTGCTGTACCCTTTCATGGCGATGAGGCCGACCACCTCTACAAAAGCATCGACTTCAACGTCGCCTTTGTGCAGGCACGGCCACAGGATTTGCGCGTGCAATTGCCTGTGCAGCCAGACTCTACCGAGCATATCCGCCTGCTGACAGGTAATGTTCACGCCACGTTGACGGGCTATGCGCTGTGGTCAATTGAGGTGCAGCCGCAGGACTGGCCGCAGGCGTGGTACTATCCGCAGTCGGTGAGGTGGAACATCACAGAAGGGCATTGGCCGGAGGATCGTATCCTTGAACGCGGACGGGTGCCGCATGTGTTGCTGGTGGTGCTGAGTGTGCCGCTGGCGTTTGTGCTGGTGTGGCGCTTGCAACCACCTTTCCCCCACTGGACAGCACTCACGGCCGCTGTTTTGTTAGGGTGGCACCCGGTATGGTTGCTGAGCGGCCGCCGCGTAATGCAAGAATCGGTGCTGGTCGTGTTGAGTTTGGTGCTGGTGCTTTTGACGATGCAGTTGGCCGCACGCTGGCGCTACTGGTCGTTGCCACTGCTGGCACTATTGAGCGGGCTATGTGTTGCTGCCAAACCAACGGGGGCGATTACAGTATTAGCTGTGTTTTTAGGCTTGTTTGTGGTGCTATGGCAAGCATCTTCGACGCGGCAACAACGCCTTTACAGAACAGCAGCGCTTGGTGTGTGCGGCGTGGGTAGTGTCGTAGTGTATGTATTGCTGACGCCGGCCATCTGGGGTAACCCGCCGGACATGATGCGCTTCATGATCACCGAGCGGCAAGTAATTCTAGAGGGGCAAACAGCCGCCAGCGAACACGCCTATAACACACCCGCACAACAGGCTTTTGCGCTCATTGAACAGCCTTTTCTCGTCCCGTTGCAATACTACGAAACCCCTGCTTTTGAATATGCCATTCACCGCGATATTGTCAACTATGAAGCCCGAGGTTATGCCGGGTGGCCACACAGTCAGGCGAGCGAATGGGTATGGACAGGGCTGGCGGGGCTCGGTCTTGTACACTTGTGGCGGCGTCGGGCTGAGCCTGGCGCGTTGATTATGCTTAGCTGGGTGTTGATAACCGGTGTGGTTATTGGTGTTAGCACGACGCTTGCCTGGCAACGCTATTATTTGCTCTGGACAGTGGCTGTCACGCTTATAGCGGCGGTCGGACTGGGAACATTTTGTCGATGGTTGATTGGTTGGAAATTTTCCTCAGCGTAACACCGTGGATGGCCTGGTTTTTCGCAATAGGCATTCCATGGGCATTTGTGCTGCTACCACGTGTAGATTGGCATGATAAGTCAATGGTGCTGGCTACTGGTCTGGCACTCGGCCCACTATTCGGGTCGCTGTGGTTGTTTGCGCTGGGGACGTTTGGCACATTTTCGTTTGCTGGTGCGTTGCTCGGCACTGTAGGAATTGCTGCGATTGGCTCAGTGTGGGCATTTTCCCGCGCTGGACGCAGCATCACACTTCCGCCAAATGAATCCCATCAACACGCCGTAGAGTTTCGCGGTTTACAATACACCCTCGCGCTGATGATCCTCATCGGCTTACTGGCAAATGTCTGGGACACCGCCTTCTGGCCATTCCTGCGCTATGACACGCTCTGGACGTTTGGTTATAACCCTAAAATCTTCATGCTTGAAGGGCATATCCCCGACACTATCGACTACTACCCGCAACTTGTACCGTTGACCTTTACCTTCGCCACCCTCGCCCACGGTGAATTCAGTGATTATGCCGCACGCACGGCTATACCGTGGTTTATGCTCAGTAGTGTTCTGGCGGCGTATGCACTCGGCTGGCGGCTTTATGGGCGGCGCATTGTGGGCATGGTGACAGCGGCGTTATGGCTGTTGACCCCGGCGGTGCTGGTCTGGTCGAGTTCCGGGGATTTAGAACACCCGATGGCGATTTATTTCTCGCTGGCGGCGTTGTTTGTGGTGCTGGCATGGCGAGATGCAAACGCGGCTGCTGCCCAACGTTATGCGGTACTGGCCGGCTTGATGCTGGGTGCGGCGATGTGGACGAAACCCACGGCCGGGGCGTTTATTTTTGGCATGGGGTTGCTGGCAACCGGGCAAACTGCGTACAGTGCCTACAGCGGTCAGTGGGCGCGGTGGCGACAACGGGTGTGGTTGCTGATTGTATTGGGATTGGTCGCTGCACCGATTGGTGGTGTGTGGTATGTGCGCAACATCCTCGTCGGACATTCATGGACCAACCTCCCCGCCGACTACTGGACGGGCTTTGCTCAACGGTCGGGAATGCAGCTCAACTGGCTGTACTACATTGCATTGCTAGCAGTGGCACTTGTTGCACGCCACGCCATCGAACGGCAGCAATGGCTTCGGGTTAGCACGGCAATCAGCGCAGGGATACTCCTCAGCGCAGCAATACTCCCAACAATGTTAAGTCTGCCCCCCGAAGGCTTAACACCGGCCGTCGCCTGGAACGCCCTCAACGGCTTCCGTGAACCGACGCGCAGCCTGAATACATTTGAAGTCGCATTGATCCTCGTCGGGGTGGGCCTGCTGGCCTGGTCGGGTTTCCCGGCGTGGCGTGAAGTACAGGCCAACTATAGGCAAGCATGGCTATTGAGTTGGGGATTAGGGCTTCCGTTTTTCGTCGTGTATTTCTGGTCGTTCAGCTATCACTATCGGCTGGCATTGACCGTTTTGCCGATCATCCTCGCAACGCTGGGGGCGCTGTTGGTGCAATTCACATTGCCCTTCCTCACTCAGAACGCGGCGCGGCGCTGGGGGACGATCACGATTGTGGTGCTGCTATGTATTCCCGCACCGATTGCGGCTACCTATCACACTGCTCTGAACACCCTGAATGACACGGGCATTGACACTACTCGCGAGAAATATCAGTATGCTAACCCGGCGCTGTTGGATCTCGTCGCGTTTCTGGAACGCCATACAGCAGCGAATGATATTGACCATTTACGCATTCTGGCACCCGGCGAAAATCGGCTGGCGTTCTTCTTCCCAGAGTGGGAGATTGACGACACAACACTCCCCACCGACGTTGAAGACCTACACGGATATGATGTTTTTGTGGATTATGTTGCTGAATTTTTGTGGCGAGAAGCGGGGCTGTACCCCAACATCACGCAGGCATGGACCGACATTGCGCCGCTATATCCGCTCGGGGCAACCGGGCAGCCGTTAGCACTCGACGGGCCGCAGAATTTGCCGCAACCACGCTTATTGCGTCCTATCATGACACCGATTGACGATGGCGTATCACGCTATGAAGTCTATGCAATTGATACTACAGCACCTTATGCTTACGTCGCGCCAGAAACCCGTGTTGCAAATGCGATATTTGGTGAAACCATGCAACTGCTGGGCTATGATCTACCCACGCAAATCTTCACCGCCGGGGAAACCTATACACTCAAAGTTTACTGGCGCGGCACAGAACACGCCCCTCCACCCAGTGACTACAGCATCTACCTACACCTCACTGCGTTAGATGACCCAACGCAAATTTTCGCCCAAGCTGATGGTGGACTGTTGTATAGCAACTATCCAACCCGTTTCTTGACGCCGCACATGACCTTTCAGGATCGCCGTAACCTGATGATTCCATTAGAAGTAGCACCGGGACGTTATCAACTGCGTATTGGGGTATACGATCCACAAACGTTTGTCCGGCTACCGCTAACTGTTGATGGTGAGCCAGCCGGGGATGGGTGGACCTTTGTCGAAGACATCACCGTGACAACACCCGACCATGACGACTGATTTGTGTGAATGGTCTAATTTGCTTGACAGGTCGCAGCGGATTGGTTATCAATTGGCGCGTTCAAATTTAGACGGAGACCAAACCAATGGGTAAAAAACTTAATCTGGCTGTACTCAAGGCGTTGAAAGCCAACGAATTTCTCGCAGAACAGCCCATTCATGTCAAAAGCAAAGGCAATATTGTGCTGCTGATTGGCGAAGTCGAGCGCGAAGACTTGATCTTTGAAGCAGTCGCCACCACTGAAGCAGTGCATTCACTTCTGCAAGTCTACAGCAAGCTCACCGTTGCTGAATCGCAACCCAACCGCAAGCACGACGAAAACCCACCCACCCCCACTGTATAACACAACGGGGACCGGTGGGCCTCTGGTTACGCTTTAACGCATTGTCATTCAGCCACCAACTTCTGCAAAACCGCTTCCAGGCGCTCTAGTTCAGCGTGCGTGTTGTAATGCGCCAGGCCGACACGCACCATCCCCCCTTCTTCAGCTTTGCCGAGACGGTCCATAATTTCAACGGCGTAGTAATGCCCGCTCCACACGTAGATATGATGATCGGCCAGAAACTGGGCGACAGCGTGCGGGTCTTTGCCCTTTACAGAAAACACTACCGTCGGCACTCGCCATTCGTAGCGCTCTGGCTCAGTAATGCCTACGATGTCGATACCGGGAACGCTCTGTAGGATTTCGATCAAGTGGGCGGCCAGCTCGCGCTCGTAAGCTGCCAGGGCTGCCATACCCGTTTTGAAATGCAAGCGCCGTCCACTGAATCCCGGGAATTGCTCAGCATAACCGTCGCCGTGCAACTCACCGATTTCAGCAAGGTATTCCAGCGCGGCTTTGGTGGCATTGATCGTCTCATAGACGGGGGTGCCAACCTCCCAGCGATAGGGCGAGCTGTCTTTGGCGGGGCGGACTTTGTAAGCTGGCAGACTTTCCATCAACTCGAACTTACCCCACATCAGGCCCAGATGCGGCCCGAAGAACTTATAGGCACTGCACAGGAAGAAGTCACAGCCCAGAGCCTGCACATCAACAGGTAGATGTGGCGCGCTCTGCACACCGTCTACCACATGATAGGCCCCAACCTGATGCGCCATGTCTGCAATCTGCTGAATCGGGTTGATGGTACCAACCGAGTTTGCCGCATGAACAGTTGCGACCACGCGGGTCTTCTCGGAAAGCACTGCTTCCAGACTGCTCATGTCCAGCGTGGCGTCGGCGTCGTGGATGTCCACCCACTTCACCGTTAACCCCAGATCATCGGCAATCAGCATCCACGGCGCAACATTGGCGTCATGATCCATACGGGTAAGCACCAGTTCATCGCCGGGTTGTAATGTTTTGCCGATGGCGCGAGACAGCCCGAAATTGAGCGTGGTCATGTTGGGGCCGAAGGCGATTTCGTCTGGACGCGGCGCATTGATGAAGTCGGCGACGATTTCGCGAGTCGCTTTGACCATCGCGTCGTTACGATGGCTGGTGGGGAAAGTACCACCCGCGTTAGCATTCATGGATTCCCAGTATTCACGGGGCGCATCCATAACCCGCTGTGGAACCTGCGTGCCGGCCGGGTTATCAAAATGCACAGGGAGCGTGTTCTGGCCATCGACCGGCCGATTCAGCGCGGGGAATTGGGCCCGTAGTGAAGGGACAACGTTGTTAAAGTCAGGCATGGGTTATGTCCTATGCGTTTTCGGTTGCGTCAACACGGTTAAAGGCGACCTTCAAGGAAGTTTTGCAGCAGGCGCACGCCATACGTTGTCAGGATGCTTTCTGGATGGAACTGTACGCCGACTACCGGGTGTTCCTTGTGTCGCAGCGCCATCACATCGCCCTCATCAGTGAAGGCCGTAATACTCAGGCAGTCGGGCAGTGGTTCTTCCACAATCAGGCTATGATAGCGCGTGGCCTCAAAGGGACTCGGTATCCCGGTAAACAGACGCTGGTTACGGTGAAAGACCTGCGACGTTTTGCCGTGCATTAACCTGGGGGCACGGATGACCTTGCCACCATAAGCCTGACCGATGCACTGATGACCAAGACATACACCGAGTACAGGCGTCGTCGGGCCCAGTTCACGCAGCACATCGAGCGAGATGCCACCGTCGTCAGGCGTGCCCGGGCCGGGTGAAATCACGACTTGATCTGGCGCAAGGGTTTTGATCTCGTCAATGGTCATATCGTCGTTGCGAATGATGGTCATTTCTGCGCCAAGCGAACCCAGCAACTGCACAAGGTTATAGGTAAAGCTGTCGTAATTATCAATCACTAAAATCATGGTTATCTCCGTTACTCGTCAAAGCCACGTTCGGCCAGTTCAACGGCGCGGGCAAGGGCAGCCGCTTTGTGGCGCGTTTCTTCATATTCGGTGGTCGGGTCACTGTCAGCAACAAGACCAGCCCCCGCTTGCATATAGACCTGGTCGCCAACCATTGACATAGTACGAATGGCGATACAGGTATCCATCCAGCCGCTGAAGCTGAAATAACCAACCGCACCCGCGTATGGACCACGGCGGTCGGGTTCTAGCTCATCAATGATCTCCATTGCACGGATTTTCGGCGCTCCGCTGACCGTCCCGGCGGGGAAGGTGGCCCGCATCAGGTCGTAAGCGTCCAACCCTGCGCGGAGCTTACCTTCAACATGCGACACAATATGCATCACATGCGAATAGCGTTCAATCGTCATGAGTTCAGGCACATGCACCGAGCCATAGTCGCAGACACGGCCGAGGTCGTTGCGCCCCAAATCAACCAGCATGACGTGTTCGGCACGTTCTTTGGGGTCGGTCAGCAAACTGGCTTCATAGGCTGCATCCTCGTCTGGTGTTGCACCACGCGGACGTGTCCCGGCGATAGGGCGTACACTGGCCGTTCCATCTTCGAGGCGAACCTGCAATTCTGGTGAGGCCCCGATGATGTTGAAGTCTTCACCATCCATTTCTTGTGGAAAGTGGAAAAAGAACATGTAGGGCGCAGGGTTTAGCATCCGTAATGAGCGATAGATTGCAAACGGCGGGGCACTGGTTTTGCGACTGAATCGCTGCGACAGCACAATCTGAAACGCATCCCCAGCGGCGATGTACTCTTTGGCTTTGCCCACTGCCGCCTCGAAATCGTCCTGTGTAAAATTCGATTCCAGCGGCTCGTCCAGCACCGTTTCAGCAACGGGAATGTCACCGAGCGGGGCACGCAGGCGCTTGACGATACTGGCGATGCGTTCGGCCGCTGCGGTGTAGGCTGCATCAGGCTCGCCCTGATTGTGTGCGTTCGAAAGGACGATCAACTGTGTTTTCACATGGTCGAAGATAACCAGCGTATCACACAGCATCAAGCGGGCGTCAGGAAGCCCGGTGGCGTCGGGCGCGTTCTGCGGCAGGCACTCGAATTGCTGCACGACATCATAACCGAGGAAACCAACTGCTCCCCCGACAAAGCGCGGCAATCCGGGCAAATGCACGGGTTCGAAGCGGTCAAGTTCGGCTTTGATTTCGGCGAGGGCGTCGGCGTCTGGTGCAGCCGAGGGTCGCAGAATCTTCTGTGGCTGTACACCGATAAACGAATAGCGGCCGACCTGCTCGCCACCTTCGACACTTTCCAGCAAGAACGCTGGTTCGTCGCGACGAAAGAGCTTCAGGAAGACCGACACCGGGGTTTCAAGGTCAGCGGGCAAAACACGGTACACAGGCACGAGATCACCCTGTGCAAAAAGGGCTGGCATATCTTCCGGCTGTGGGGACAACCGCGCAGTTGGGGCTTGTGTGGCTGGTTTCATAACGTGAACTCCTCATAATAAATGTAAAAAGCCCCTTCCTCCCGAGACGAGAAAGGGGCCCGTGGTGCCACTCGGATTAGACAGTACAACGCGATACTGCCTCACTCTATGCAGGTACGGGTAGCATCGCATTATCTACCGATACCCTCACCTATGCTAACGGGGGTGATTCCGGCGCAGAATACTGTACCCACCTATGGGGCGGTTCTTCGGCGCAGCTCTGCGGCCCATTCTGCCTGTGAGGGTGTACCGCATTTCCAGCACCAGCGGCTCTCTAAAACACGTTGCAACAGGCGTACTTTTCCGCATCAAAGCCTTTAGAAAATCAATTGTTCTTCGTAGAATAGCATCAGCAACGTCACCCGTCAAGCATTCCACACAGTTGATCTCATCTCAACAGGAGCCTGTTCATGCCGCGTCTTATCTGGATTAGCATCATCAGCACATTACTAGCAATTCTATTGCTTCTCAACACAACTGCCAACAGCGACGCCCGCCCAGATTTTCTACCCATCAGCACACCCGGCACCCCATCCGCACCCACTGCTGATGTACTCGTTGAACAGGCACGGCTCTTGAACAATGCCGACCGACCGACTGCGGCCCTGTATCTGCTCAATACCGCACTGGAACTGGACGACATCGACGAGATTTCGCTCTTTCGCGCCCATTTTCAGCGTGGGCAACTGTACCAGCAAGAAGGCGACCTTGAACGGGCACTGAGTGACTATACTGAGGCTATCGAATTGCAACCGACCATCGCAGAAGTGTACGCTTTTCGGGCAACCGTCTATTTTTCACTGGAAGATTTTGAAGCCGCGCTGGCAGACTATGAACTAGCGCTGGAATATGATGCCGGGCAAGCAGCCTACTATCTGGCGGCCGGCATTGTGCAAACCCAGCTTGAAGCCTACGACGCCGCTATTGAGAGCTTCACCACCGCGCTTGAATTGGATGATGAGCTGATTATCGCCTATCGTGAGCGTGGACTGGCTGCACTGGCGAATGACGAACCGGAATTGGCACTTGACGACCTCGAAACTTATCTGGAACTGACACCAGAAGCGGCAGACAGAACCGACATTGACGCAATTCTGGATGATCTGCGCTGATCCGTTGCGTAACACGACATTCTGTGCAATGATTTAGCGGTGATATTTTCGGGAAAACACACAGGAAAGTATTGAAAACCTATGGAGCAAAAGCCAAACAATCTCCTTTGGGCAGGGCCCGCCATCGTTGGCACCGTCGTTGGTGTGATCGTCGTCGGGGTTATTCTTGTTGCCATTCTGCTGCCCGAAATCGACACGCATAGTGACACCACTGAACCGGAAACCGGTATTACGGAACAGCTCGATACTGAAAGCGATGCTGCCAGTGATGACGCCGCCGCCGATGAGACTGAAACGGGTGCTGCTGAAGACGAAGTTGACGAAGCAGATAGCAACGATGCGGATGCCTCGGCCGAAGATAGTGGCACCGATACCGAAGACGAGACCACCACTGACGAAACCGCGACGGAATAGCGACTGTGGTGGGCAATCCTGTGTCTTGACAACGTCAGGGCTGCCCTCTACAATGTGCTTACTTTAACAAGTGAATTACATTTGCTGTGATTGAAAGTAGTAGGTCAACACCACAGAAAGCCGAGATTTATTGGAAACTTGGCACGGCGTAGGTGTCGCCACCAGACTGAACTCGTTCATGAGCATCATCTTTGAACAGCGTGAGTGTTTTGCGCTCAGTAAATGATGACGGGTCGCGCACGTTAAGCGGAATGAAGCGGGTAGCTTGTTAGTCCTAAAATCGGGGCCCATAGCTCAGTTGGGAGAGCACTTCAATGGCATTGAAGAGGTCAAGGGTTCGAGTCCCTTTGGGTCCACTAACCTGAAAATGCTACCAATTCAGGGTGGTAACGCGGAATCCTTTTCGTCCCTGTGTAGTAATAACTGCACGGTATGAAAAGGATTTTTTGTTTTAGCGCAGATAATAGCCGCGTTAAGGTAATTTCCATTTTGGCCGCGTTATCCATATAATGAGAGAAGTGAACATACAATTGCCAATCCAAGGAGCTTAAAGATGGCGCAAGAACGCAACCAACAACGCAGCTTTACCGACCGCCTTCGTGACTTGCTTGAAACCCTTGAGCAAGCGCTCAAACCTGCGCCACAGGCTCCGCAACGCATTCCGGTCCGCAATCGACCTCAGAACCGTCACTGACCGGAACGCCCCCAACCCCCTGAGTACAAGCCGTGGCATTTTGCTGCGGTTTTTTGTTGTACGTCACTGGTAGCATTTTTTGGTTAACCGTTGAATCATTTTTAATGACCCCTTTCAGGAAGGATATATGGCTGAAAAGACCTATCACCACCAAACCATTGAACAGCGCTGGTCCGAACAGTGGGAAACCGACGGCATCTACCGTGCCACCATTGACTGGGACAAACCCAAGCACTACGCCCTGACCATGTTGCCCTACCCCTCGGGCGACTTGCACATCGGGCACTGGTTCGCAATGACCCCCTCAGACGCACGCGCCCGCTACATGCGTATGAAAGGCTATAATGTCCTGTTTCCGATGGGCTTCGACGCTTTTGGTCTGCCTGCCGAACAGGCTGCTATTTCGCGCAATATCCACCCCTGGAAATGGACATACAGTAATGTTGAACGGATGCGCAAGCAACTCCGCAGCATGGGGGCTATGTTCGACTGGGAACGTGAAGCCATTAGCTGCACCCCCAAATACTATCACTGGACGATGTGGTTCTTTAAGAAATTCTATCAAAATGATCTAGCCTATCGTGATGAAGCGATGGTCAACTGGTCACCGACGTTGCAAACCGTACTGGCCAACGAACAGGTTATCGATGGCAAAGATGAGCGCACCGGGCAGCCCGTCGTCCAGAAGATGATGGAGCAATGGTTCTTCCGCATAACAAAATATGCCGATGAATTGTTGGACTTTGGGCAACTGGACTGGCCCGAGCCTGTCAAAATCATGCAAACCAACTGGATTGGGCGCAGCGAAGGGGCCCGCGTGACCTTCCAAACTGAAGGTGGTGATGCCTTCGAGATTTTCACCACACGACCAGACACGCTCTGGGGCGCGACGTTTATGGTGCTGGCACCAGAACATCCACTGGTCTACAACGTCACGACGGATGACCAACAGGAAGCGGTTAAAGCCTACAGTGAAAAAGCCGCTGCTGCCACTGAAATCGAGCGTATGTCCGATGAGCGCGAGAAAACGGGTGTCTTCACCGGTGGTTATGCCATCAACCCGGTGAATAACGAGCGCGTCCCCATCTGGATTGCTGATTACGTCATGATCAGTTATGGCACTGGTGCGATTATGGCAGTGCCAGCGCATGACGAGCGCGACTTCGCATTTGCCCGCCAATATGACCTGGAAGTGCGTGTTGTTATCCAACCCGAAGGCGAAACGTTAGACGGTGCGACGATGCACGAAGCTGTGACGGGTGCCGGGGTGATGGTCAACAGCGGGCAATTCGACGGTACGCCTTCTAACAATGAGAAGGGCCGCAAAAACCCGGCCATCGCCGCTGTAATCGACTGGCTGCAAGAACAGGATATTGGCACAGAATCAATCAATTATCGTCTGCGTGACTGGCTCATCAGCCGCCAGCGCTACTGGGGTGCGCCCATCCCAATGATCTACCGCGAAGATGGCACCATTGAACCGGCTCAAGACGACAATATGCCGCAATTACCAGAAGATGTCGATTTCTTACCAAGTGGTCGCAGCCCGTTGACTTATCACGAGCCGTTCCTGCGTACCCATGACAGCGATGGCAACCCGGCGCGTCGTGAAACCGACACGATGGATACCTTCATGTGTTCGTCATGGTATCAACTGCGTTACCTGTCGCCACACGATGACAAAGCACCCTTCGACCCTGAAGAAGCCGCCTACTGGCTACCCGTTGATGTGTATACAGGTGGCGCTGAACACGCGACGTTGCACCTGCTGTACACTCGTTTCTTTACCAAAGTGCTGCGTGATATTGGCGTGTTTGATGATGCCAGCGCGGTGATGCAAGAACACGGTCGCGACCCAGAAACGATCTTCGATGAGCCGATGTTGATGTTGCGCAATCAGGGCCAAGTTCTGGGGGCTGAGCGTGATGGCGATGTCGTGTGTGTTGAAGGCGTTGAACGGGATGGCCGCATCCATGCCAGCCGCGTTGAAGTCATTGACCGCGACAATATGCCCGCAGACGGCATTGCTGGCGAAATTATGGACCGCACCGAAAACGTCATCCGTGTCGCCAGTGGTGAAGATGAAATTACCGTTGTCGAAATCCCCGAAGACGCCGACATCATCATCCCGGGTATGGAAGGCACAGCGCGTTACGATCAGTTGAAACACCATCTGGAAGTACAGCGTATGTCCAAGAGTAAAGGCAATGTCGTTAACCCGGACGAACTGGTCGAGCAATACGGTGCAGACGCAGTACGGGCTTACTTGATGTTTGCTTTTGACTGGCAAAAAGGCGGCCCATGGGATCCGCAAGGTGTTTCGGGTGTTGTGCGTTGGGTGAAAGATGTCTGGGATATGGTGTCGAATGGCCCGCCGAGTGGTGAGGGCGACGACAGCGCAAACCGGGGGACACTACGCAAAGCACACCAGACCATTCAGCGTGTTGAGGAAAGTATGGAGCGCTTCAGCTTTAACACGGCGGTTGCTGCTCTGATGGAACTACGCAACCATCTGCGCACGGTCATACGCGACGAGCAGATCGACGCCGAGACGTGGCAGCAGACTATGAACATCATGTTGCGTCTGATGGCACCGATTACGCCGTTTATTGCTGAAGAACTCTGGACTGAGCATCTGGGGCTACCGTATAGCATTCATCAGCAAACCTGGCCAGAATATGACCCTGAGATTGCTGCGGAGGACGAAGTTACGCTGGTGATTCAGGTCAATGGCAAGGTGCGTGACCGTATCAATGTTGCGGCAGACATTAGCGAAGCGGATGCAAAGTCCAAAGCGCTGGCCGCCCCCAATATTCAGAAGTATTTGAATGGTAGCGAACCACGCAAAATCATCTACATTGCGCAACGCCATATGGTGAACATCGTCGTGTAGTGCAGGTTCCCTTCGGGACGAGACGAAATCTTGCCCCGAAGGGTAACCAGACTTTCACAACACCTCACATGCTGCTGAACTGCATAAACGCCATTGCCGCCAGCCCGATATTCAGAAGCGCTAGCACAACAACCCCCAAACCAATACCACCACGTTTCTTGTCACGTTTTCTGGTTTCTGACGGAGGCAACTCAACCGCCTGGATTTCGTTGGGAATCATCGACAGATACTCCATCGCGGCAGCATCAGCACGGATTTCGCCACTTTCATCCAGTCCGTCAATGTCGCTCAGGTCAGACGTTTCACCGAGGATTGATGCCATATCATCGACATCATCGTCCTCAAAGAGACTCATCGAACTATCGCCCTCGTATGAGGGAAAAATGCTGCCAGTATTGGTGGTGTCGGGTTCATCATCGTCAGCGCCAAATAGGCTACCACCACTTGGTTCAGAAACCGGGGTCGGCGCAGGATCATCAGCGGGCAATGTGTTGTCGAAGGGACTGTTGTCAAACGCACTGGATGTGTTAGTACCCATTTGATCCCAGCCAGCGTCAAAGGCACTTCCAGACGCAGGCGTGCTGCTAGGCGTCTGGGCTGGTTCCGCAGGCGTTGTGGGTGTACCGAGCGATGCAAAGTCATCGTCCCAACCGCCAAACCCACTATCATCACTGTCACTCGTCGCAGACGCGCCCCAGTCAAAATCATCAAACGCGCTGCCACTTTGCCCCCCGGAACCAATCCCAGCGAATGGGTCATTGGTTGCAGGCGTTGTCGGTTCAGGCGCAGGTGTAGGTGCGGAGTTGCTGGTACCTCTAATACCCATTTCACTGATCCAGCTATCAAGCTCATTTGATGAGAACTCGTTGCTCGTATCCACTCCAGAACGACCATAGGAATAACCCGGTTCGGCGGGGTCTGCCGGACTACTGCCTATGCCGCCAAAGTCCACACTGCCGCTAGTCGCCGGATCGCTTGCATCTGTTTGCCAGGGCGATTCCATATCATTAAACCAGCCCGCAGCATCACCTGCCGGGGGAGCAGTTGGTGGCAGGTCAACGTCTAATGGACTGGTTGAGTCTGAAGAGGGCGACGGGAACGCACTTCCGGAAGCAGCGCTGGGTGGTGTGCCACTGTCACCAAACCCCGCAGAGGATGTATCAATATCTCCCCAGGAACTGATAGTGCCACCATCATCATTGTCAGCAGTATCAGGTAGACTCCCGAAGCCAGAAATCGTGGGGGGTGCGCTGGACGGTGTTTGGGGCGGCGGTGGTGGTGGAGGATCTCCCAGTTTTTTATTTAACACTTCGAGCGCCTGCCGCGCTTGTTGATTATTCGGGTTAATCGCCAGCACATTTTCCAGACAAATTTGCTGCTCTTGCTTGGAATCGACAACCAGACTCAGGTACAGCCAACCCTGTTCATGCTTTTCGTCGCGGTCAACGACTTCCATCAGAATGTCGCGTGCAGCCGAACGTTTTTTCGCTTTATAAGCCTTAATCGCTTCTTTGACTTTATCGTCGAGTTCGCTCATCGTCTTATCCTTTCGCCTCTCGCTCTAACTATAGCATATCCACCGCGAAATGGTCGCCCGTTACGCTAGCAAGAATATGCTATAATCAACAACTAAACGAGCGTTAAGTAACCATAAGTTTTTGTAGCGCATTCAGCCACTTAATGAAAAGACGATGCCAGTGCGTATCTCAATATGGTTCAACATTTACATGATCCTGCTACTGGCGGTCGTGGTGCGGCTGGTATTCGTGGCATTAGTGCCCGCCGAGCCTAAAGGCGACGCATACATCTATTCAGAGGCTGCAAAGCGCATGGCCGACGGTCAGGACTACACACGCCACGGTGAACCGTCTGCCCTATTTCCAGTGGGGTGGCCGGGGGCACTTGCGATCATCTATCTGGTTAGCGACGACTCCCGGGTTGCTGCTCAACTGATGAACATCGTTTCTGCCGTCATTACGATTTTTGCTGCCTATCACATTGCACGCCATGTTTTTGCACCTCTGGCTCAAACGAGCCGCTCATCCTCGCCAGACACCAAACCCGTTCATGAGATCATCGCGCTAACGATTGCCTTACTCCTCGCACTCTACCCCAATCACATTGCCTATACCGCGCTGTTATTTACTGAGCCTTTTTTCACTGCACTGCTCATGGCTGGCGTGGCGTTGTTGTTACAACGTCGCTGGTGGCTAGACCTCCTCAGCGCAATCATATTCGCTGTCGCCGTTTTGACCAAGCCACAAGTGTTGATAATCCCTATGGTGGTATTGATATGGCGGCACTACAGCACAAATCCCGTTCCACACCAGGCAGATATGCACACACTGCGCCGCGCCGCACTCATCTATAGCGTGATCTTCGTCCTGTTAATGCCCTGGTTGTATCGTAATCATACGGTGTTTAATGCGGTTGTCTTTGTGTCTACAAACGGTGGCTTTAACCTGTATCTCGGCAACAACCCGCAGGCAGAAGGCTTTTACCGGACAACACCACAAATCTGGGAAGCAATCGGTGATGAAGATGAACCCGGCCCGGCATCCGAATTATCTCGTGACCGAACTGCACGGCGTCTGGCCATTGAATACATTACAGAACACCCGGAACGCATGCCCGGTCTGGCTTTGCGTAAAGGGCTGGGCATGTACCGAGACAACACTGAGGCGATTGGCTGGGCGAGTAATGGCGCAACAATTGATATAATGCCACTGCGCCCGCTAACACGTGGGCTGTACGCCGCGCTTTGGATTCTGGCGGCCGGGTTTCCGTTGCTATATCGACGCTATGGATACAAAGGACAGGTCAATCATATAGCTTTGCCTGCCCTGATTGTTGTTTATTTCACCGTGGTCACTATGGTCTTCTTTGCCGACGAACGTTTTTCGGCTCCTGTGGTGCCATTTGTGTTTATGTACAGCGTGGCCAGCCTTATCCTACTGGGGCAGCATCGGCTCCACAGCGGTGATACAGCCGACAATTAGAACAGCCCGACCACACGCCCGTCCTCATCAATATCAACGTTCATGTAAGCAGGTTTCGATCCAAGCCCCGGCATAGTTCGCATTTCACCCAACAGCGGATAGATGAAGCCGGCTCCAATGCTTGCTCGAACTTCACGCACAGGTACAACAAACCCGGACGGACGGCCTTTGAGCGCCGGGTCATGGCTGATGCTCAAGTGGGTTTTCGCCATGCAGATCGGCAAGTTACCATAACCGTTGGCTTCATAGGTGCGGATTTGCTTTTCAGCAGCGGCTTCGTAGCTTACCCCCTCTGCGCCATAAACTTCACGTGCAATCGTCTCAATCTTGGCTTTGATGGGCTGTTCAACGTCGTAAAGGAACTGGAAGTTACTGTCCATTTCGCAGGCTTTTTCAACCGCTTCAGCCAATGCCAGCGCCCCGTCACCACCGTCCGCCCAGTGCGAGGTCGGTACGGCATCCACAGCGCCCGCTTCAAGCGCAATCTGGCGAATAAGTTCCAGTTCGGCGTCGGTATCTTCACTGAACTGATTGATCGCGACGACAACAGGAACACCAAACTTTTGCGCAATCTCAATGTGCGCCACCAGGTTTGCAGCGCCAGCCTGTACCAGATCAAGATTTTCGGACTTATACACAGGGTCGAGTGGCTTGCCGGGTGTTACTTTGGGCCCGCCGCCATGCATCTTCAGTGCGCGCACTGTTGCCACCAACACCACACAATCTGGTTGTAGCCCACTGGCGCGACATTTGATGTTAAAGAATTTCTCCATGCCAATGTCTGCACCAAAACCACTCTCAGTGATGACATAATCTCCCAGTCGCAGTGCAATCTGGTCAGCCACAACGCTGCTGTTACCATGAGCGATATTTGCAAACGGCCCGGCATGGACAAAAGCCGCCTGTCCTTCAAGCGTCTGTAACAACGTCGGTTGGATCGTATCGCGCATGAGGACGGTCGCTGCACCGGCCACCTGTAAATCCTCCGCGGTGATAGGGTGCTTGCCACGGCTCTGCGCAAGGACAATGCGCCCAATGCGTTCGCGCAGGTCTTTTAGTCCTGTCGTGAGTGCAAGGATAGCCATCAATTCACTGGCTACGCTGATGTCGAACCCGGTCTGGCGGTCAACACCGTCAGCTTTTGGCCCCAGCCCGACGACAATATTGCGCAATGCCCGGTCGTTGATGTCTACCACACGCCGCCAGGTAATGCTGTAGGGGTCGATGTCGAGACGTTCCAGGCCCAGCTTACTCAAGCCAGCATCGGTGCGAATGGCTTCGTGATATAGGCGGGCATCCAGCGCGGCAGCGATAAGGTTATGCGCAGCACTGATCGCATGAATATCCCCGGTCAGGTGCAGATTAAAGTCCTCCATTGGAATAACCTGGCTATAGCCGCCACCAGCCGCACCGCCTTTAATCCCAAATGTCGGCCCCATGCTTGGTTGCCGAATACATGCGATTGACCGATGTCCACGCGCGCCTAATGCTTGCGTCAGGCCGATGGTGGTTGTGGTTTTACCTTCACCAAGCGGGGTTGGCGTAATGGCAGTTACGTCAATGTATTTCCCCTGTGGGCGGTCAGCAAGACGGTCGCGAACATCAAGACGGACTTTAGCTTTGTATTTGCCATAGGGAATCAGTTCATCTTCATTCAACCCCAGTCGGGCTGCAATTTCCGTAATTGGCTGCGGCGTAGCTGCCTGAGCGATGTCGAGGTCAGAGCGCATTGCGTCGCTCATCATCATGGGACTCCTTCGTTGCGTTTAATAATAAGCAATGTTGCGTCGTCTTCTGGTGGACGCTCACCCGTAAACGCCTTTACATCATGCCGAATGCCGATGTTGATGTCGGCGGCGGTGTCTTTCACATAGCGGAAAATACTCTTTTGCAAGCCATCTTCACCAAATTCTCGCTCAACGTCGTCAATTGCTTCTGTAATACCGTCCGTGTAAACAACCAGTACGCTCTCCGCAGGCAACGTCACGCGCCCCAGTGCAAAGGCCACCCCCGGGAAAACACCAAGCGCCGGGCCATCAGATGCCAATTCTGAGAGGGATGTTTGACCGGGCATGTAGAGAAATGGCGGGTTGTGACCACCGTTGGCAAAAACCAGTTCACCACTTTCAAGGTCCAAAATACCGTAAAACACCGTTACAAAGAGATGGGACGCGCTGTCGGCTTTAAGCTGATTGTTGACTCGCTCTAACAACACATCAGGAGCCAGTTCAGTTTGGGCCATCACACGGAGCGTTGTGCGCGAAAGGGCCATGTACAACGACGCTGGAATCCCCTTACCGCAGACATCCGCGACAACAAAGCCAAGTCGATTGCCGGAAAGTTCAATAAAGTCATAGAAGTCACCAGCAACTTCTTTGGCCGGTTGCCAGCTTGGGGCAATATCCCAACCGGGCGTAGGCGGTGCGCTGTCCGGTAAAAAACTGGTCTGAATAGTGCGTGCGGTATCGACTTCTTGCTGCAAGCGGGCTTGCAAAATCGTTTGCTCATGCAGGCGGGCGCGTTCAATAGCGGTCGCAGCCTGATTGGCAAACGTCATGATTGTGTGGGCATGATGGCTGCGGTAAATATCAGCATCACGATGGTTGATGCTCAGTTCTCCAATAACGCGACCCTCAACCAGAAGCGGTGTGCCGAGCCAGGATCGCATTTGCTCAGGAGAATAATCGCTACGTACCCAGCGCACATCCTGCGTGACATCGGGAATGATAATTGGCGTCTGTGTTTCCATCAATTCGCGCATTAATGGATTTTCGTTGACCTCAAAAAGTGGCAAACGGTCAGGCAGCGGATTTTCAAAGCCACGCCCGGCCCTAACCACCAGCATGCCGTCTTCAATCAACAATACAGAGGCCGTGTCAAAAGGAACAACATGTTCAACCTCGCGCAGGATCAATTGCAGCACTTCATCCAGTTCAAACGAACTGTTGATGATTGACGACACGTCGCGCAGAGTATCAGCGATCTGGCGCTTTTCTTTCTCAGAGGCCAGCAAGCGTGCATTTTCAATCGCAATCGCGGCCTGCGACGCCAGCACACCGAGGATAATCTCGTCGCGCCGGGTAAAGACCCCGCCACGCTTGTTCAAAAGTTGAATCACGCCGATAATGTCGCCGCCAGCATTACGCATGGGGGTACAGATCATGGTTTCGGTCTGGTAACCAGAACTACGATCAAACGATTGCATAAAGTGCGGGTCTGCTTCGGCATCAGTGATGTTAACGGTTTCACCCGTTTCTGCGACGTAGCCCGCGACCCCCTCACCAATCTGTAGCCGAATCTGGGTTAATCGGCCAGTTTCGTCCTGAAGAATCATCGAATACAATTCGCCACGCTCAGCATCAATCAGGTAGAGCGTGCCCCGGTCGGCTTCAACGACATCAGTGAGCTTATCAACAATCAAGTCCAGCAGTGAATTCGCATTCCGTTCGGTAGAAAGTGCCCTTGCAACGGCGTCAAACACCTGTAATTCACGTTCAACGCGCTCGTCAATGGCCGGGCCAGCGTCAATAACAGGCTCACGCTCTTTGGACATGGTGAGAATTGTACCGTCATGTTCATCGAAGTGGTATTCGACGCTGTCCATCAGTGTGCGCATGAAGTGCAAGCCCATGCCGCCATTAATGCGGGTTTCCACCGGGGCGTTATAGTCAAATGGCCTGATCTCAGCGGGGTCAAAAGGTTCGCCCCAGTCCTGAATCATGATTTCTACCCAGTCGTCATGGTCAGTGATGCGCAGCACAAAGTCGCCTGTCTCATCAGTGCCGTATGCGTGGGAAATGACATTGGTGAGGGCTTCTTCAATAGAGAGTTCAATATCGAAATGAAGCTGACTATTCAGTTGAATTTGGGTGCTAACATCGCGGAAGAAGTCATAGAACTGGTTTAAGCTCTCGCGCACGGCTGGCAAGCGAATCTCGAATGTTTCCGCCACAGTGGCCTTCTTTCCTTGCTATGGTTTGGTGTCCCGCCCTTTTCTATAACTATAATCTAATTGAGGCTACATTCAAATAGTTTTGCAACCGCGCCCAGGATCAAAAAAACCGCAAGCATTATGGGCTTACGGTTGATTTATGGTAGGGAAAGATGAGACCCAAGTCGAACATTCCGCAGCGTCTAATTCGTTATTGTTTCAACTTCCCCAGGTAACATTCCCCCACAAAGTCGCCTTCAAGCGATTTCTTCACAACAAGCTTCAAAACAACTAAATCAGGCTATAACCCGCACTGAGGGGAGAAGCAGTTCATCTACCCTCCCCCAGACGGATAGCGTCACCACGAGGCTTCGGTGCAGCAACGCTTCGTTACGAAGTATAGCACACATCCGACCTCCGGTGGCTTTTACTCAACCTTTTGATGCTGTTGGAGGCTTTAAATGATAACCCCCACTTTTGTACTCACCAACCACAAGGGCGGCGTAGGCAAGACCACGTCCGCGACGAATATCGCGCTCGGACTGGTGCGGCTACTGCGCCACATCAACGCCCAGAATACCCGCGTGCTACTGATCGACACCGACTCCCAGGCGCACGCCACACTCGTTACCACTGGACGCAGCGACTTCGGCTCAGATGACAGCCTGTACACCGTGCTGATGTCCGACCGCGAAGCGGCTCCGCAGACCCTCACCAAC
>DAOTTU010000043.1:0-3216 GCA_034437655.1 Anaerolineae bacterium | reverse complement strand
AAGTCCGCGTGAGCGAGGGCCCTGCGCGTCAGGAGCGGCTCACCGAGCAGGCGAACTTCAGTTCTGTCTGCTCGCCCGGCGCAGTGCTAGCGCCGTACTTCAGTGCGGCGGTCTGCTCAATTAATGAAAAACCCGCAACGCAGGGAAAACCTTATGGCTAGCATGGATCGTATTGTCTTCACGCCCCGGCCCGGTGTTCACGCGGTCGTGTCGTTGCTGGTGATGCTGGCGGCCTGTGGCATGGTGGCCGGGCTGTTGGGGAGCATCTACGGGCAGGACTACGACGCCCGTCGCGTTGCCGACACCACCCCGCTCCCCCACCCCGACCGTGCGCCCGTCTACGATAACCTGCTCAACACAGACATCGCCTTCAGCGCCGATGGTCGCTATGTCGCGCTGGTGCAAAGCCTTGTCGTACCGCAACTCGTTGTGCGCGACGCCGGCACGTTGGACGCCGTGACCACCGTCACCGATCATATCTTTCACCTGCCGTTCGCCTTTGCCGCCGACAGCAACACCGTCTATTTTCGCGACCTGCGCAGTGGCGACAGCGTGCGGGCTTTTGACCTCAACACGCGGCGATTCGCGACCGTCCTCACGGGGATTGATAGCACTACGGTCATGACGGCCGCCCCCGACGGCCACACCCTCGCCCTGAACGACCGTGGCCGCTTCATCGAAGTCTATGACCTGAACAACCCGGCCTATCCGCGCCGTTTCGCCGTGACCGACGCCATTCACGCCCTGCACTATAGCCCCTCGGGCCAAACGCTGGCCATCCACATGACGCAACAGGTCGCACTCTGGACACCGCCAGACGCCGCCACAGCAGCGACACAACCGCAGACCATCCCATTTGCAGTGCGGGTGCGCGGGGTGGACTATATGCAGGTGCCAGGGCGTGCTGAGCAGCTTATCGTCGGGCTGGACAATGGGCGCGTCATCAGCGTTCACACCGTCAGCGGCGATGTGAATCCCCTACCAATTCGTGTGCGCGGCAGTATTCTCGGCGTGGCGGTGCATGGGGATCGTGTTGCGCTGCATACGTGGCCGCGCTGGGGCTGGGCCGAAGCGGTGGAGGTGTGGCAGGTGTCGCCCACGGGGGAGACGGACTGGGAGGCTGTGCGCGTGCATCACATTGATCTGGGCGAGTTTGGCGCGTATGGCATCGGCTATCACCCCGGCGGCGACCTGTATATTTTGCCGGGCGGCATCATTGAAACGCACCCGGTCTATACCCCGCCGCCGATGATCGTGCCCGCCGGGGTTGTGGCCCCATGAACGCAGCGTGCCCGCTACCCGGTCAACAACGCGGAGCGGGCCATCCAATCGAGCGCGGCGTTCAGTTGATTGTAAAGGTGATCCTGCACAGCGTCGGGGTCCTGCACACGTTCGCCGCCGAGGACGACCGTCAACGTGCCCTCGCGCATGTGTTGCTGCAAAACGCCGACGAGATCATCACGGGAATGGGTACCGTCCATGTGTTGAATCAGCGTGCGCACCACATCATCCAGTTCAACGCGCTCATGCCGCAGATTAGTGACCTTCTCAAGTCGCTGTGCCAGATAACGGATGCAGTCGCTCGTCTGGGGGTGGTCGCTCGGTTCAATGATGAAATCATCCGCTGTTGGCTCTAAATCCAGCAATTGTGAACTGAAGGTCATCGCCCGCAAAATATTGAGCGCCAGTGCTTCGGCGTCGTCGGCATCACCCTCTGTTTTGCCAAGCCGGGCCAGCGCTGCTTCGATCAATTCCGTAAAGGTGAAGGACTTCGGGCGGTTTTCGTAGAGGTGAAGGAAGGCCGCCTGCGTGACGGGGTGGTCGGTTTTGAAGGTCGCCTCTTTGCCGGCGGAAAAGGTCGTCGGCAGGGCATCGGGGTCGTCGGAGTTCGGTTCGGGTTTGGCATAACCGACCGTGCGCAGAAAGGCCACAATCGGGCGCAGGCTCAAGCGGCGGTTGATCGGTGCGCCCTGATGCACCAACAACGACATGCGAAAGCCCCGGTTACGGATAAAGTCCATGTATTGTTCCATACGGACAAGGCTCTGCCCGCTGAGTTCTGCCAATTTTTGCTGCGCGTCCATCGGCAAGCTGTTGGGCATGTTCGAGGCAAAGTTGGCGTCTGCGAGGTAATCAAGCTCATGTTCCCGCACCCGCGCCATGAAATCCTCAAAATAGAACGGCTGGTTATAGGACTCCATCTCATCATGATACACCGAGGAGAAGTCGCGCCCACTGCGCAGCCCCCCACCCCGCAAGCCGAGCAATTCCAGATACCCGTCAATAAACGCCGTGAAGGGTTCGTTGCTGTCGCGGACGTGGTTATCGCGCACGAACTGCATAAAATCTGTCGCAGCGCGGACTTTTTCAACCGGGTCGTCAATGCCATCAGTGTGATAGAGCATCATCTCGCGTGAGACGCCCAGCATATGCCAGCCGGGGTAGCAGTTATAGCTCATGTACACGACGCCGTTGGGCGCGAGGTTCTGCTTGCACACGTTCAGAATCGCGGTGCGCACCTCGTCCGGCACCCACGAAAACAGCCCATGCGCGACGATGTAATCAAACTCACCCAGCTCGGGGGTGATGTCGGCTACGTCCATTGCATGGAGTTCGATATTGTCCAGCCCCAGATCGTTGATAATCTGCTGCCCTTCAACAATCTGCACCGGGCTGAAGTCCACGCCCACAAAATGACTGGTGGGGATGTGTGCCGCCATGGGGATGATGTTGCCGCCGCTGGCCGTGCCCAGTTCCAGCAGCCGACAGTTGTGCGGGGGCGCTGGTTCTAGCCCCAGCATCAGCGCCACCATCGCGAGGCGGTTGGGGTGCGTCTGGCGATAGCTGAGCAGCGGATAGGGTACGTTGTCATAGCTGTCTTGCAGGAAGTCAGGCGCGGTCATAGGGGAGGGTATCCTTGCGTGTTGGGTTCGGGTCATCTGCGGGGAGGATTGTACCAGTTCTGGGGCAGGCGGGGCAAATGTGGGTGAACCCGTGCAGGACTTTTGCAAAGTCACATCATCTTTTGGTTCTCGGACGGGCCGTTTGTCACACGCTGTAGGGTTGAGATAACCTGAAACGCAGACAGCATGTGGCCATCGACTATCCACCGGTCAGAGAGTTCAAACAAATACCCGATAAGATCCTGCAATTCCGGTATATAAATATCATAAACGGCATCTCGAATGCTTAAAGGTACCGCCGTGTTGTTGATGT
>DAOTTU010000042.1:0-5832 GCA_034437655.1 Anaerolineae bacterium | reverse complement strand
AAACGCAAGCGGGGTATGGCAACCCGATCCGCTGCGTGAGCGCCCTTCAGGGCTGTTCACGCACAGGACTTGCATAGCCCCGTCGTTTACGGCGGGGGAAAAGGGCCCCGCACTAAAGTACGGGGCTAGCATGGTGTGGCGGTCAGACAGGACTCAAGTCCGCCTGACCGAGGGCGCTCTCAAGTCGGGCGAACGCACACGCCTGACGGCAGCGCGTGCGGCGGATAGTCGCTGGCCACATGCTTTCTGCGTTTCAGGTTGTTATAACCCTACAGCGTGTGACAAACGGCCCGTTCCAGAACCAGAAGATGATGTGACTTTGCAAAAGCCCTGGCGTCGAGCAGCAGGTGCAGCCCGGCTTTTTGTGGCGGGGCGTCGGGTTGAGTGGCGTGGGTGGGGGGAAAATGCCCCGGCGATCAGGCCGAGGCAGACGATCAGATAAGTCAGGTGGCGCCAGGGCGTGGGGTGGCCTTTAGGGCAGCGTGCGCAACCAGGCGATGATCGCTTCTACGTCGGTGTCGTCCATGTACTGATAGGCATCCCACGGCATGATAACGATATTGCGGTTATTTTCTTGCGGATGCACACCCTCTTGAATGATCGTGCGGAGCTGGTCATCGGTCCAGAAGATGGTGGTTTCCTGACCAATGGACGGGAAGATGATGTTGCCGCCAGCGAAAGCGCTACCGTTCGGGGCTTCTTCTACATTGGGGATACCGTCGGGGAGGTCGTCGGCTTGCTGGCCGTGACAGTAGGAGCAGTGCGTGGTGTGCTGGGCAAGGTATTCGCCGCGCACAACCGGGTCGCTGTCCATATCTTCAGGGTAGTCAACACCCTCAAAGTCTTCGGGAATTTCTGCGTGGGGGCGCAGGTCGGCACGGGTCACGTCGTCGGGCAGTTCAATGGCGGGGATGTCGCTTTCGACTGGCTCAAAGCTGCGAATCCAGGCGATAATGGCGTCCATGTCGGCGTCAGCCATGCCCGCGTGGGCTTCATAAGCCATCGGCTGCACCATGATTTCACCGTCAGGGCGCACACCCCAGCGGATGCTAGCTTCAATTTCGTCGTCGCTCCACTCTTGCAGATTGGTCAGGTTGCTGGCATAGACTACCGCATCCAGCCCGAACCAGTCGTCAAGGTTAAAGGACTTGCCGCCGCTCGGTACTGCGTCAAAATAGTCTTCGCCGCTCAACACCTCGCCCGTGTGGCAATGCATACACCCGATTTCAGCCCATGCGAGGTACGCACCGCGCTCAACGGGGTCATCGCTGTCACTGGCAAAGGGGATCGCTTCAGGGTAGTCAACGGCGGCGTCGTCCTGGGCAAAGCTGGTGCCACCAGACGCCATCACGGTGACGAGCAGCAGCGCCATGCCGACAACCAGCAGGCCGGCTGCCATCCAATATTTATGGGTTTTCATGGTAACTCATTCCTTCTCAAACGTAGAATCATACAATCGCACACTGTGTGCGACATTGTGTATTTTAGCACGAATGCTGCGTGACGCTGGCAAGCTAAATCGGGCTTAATGCATCGCTTTCTCAGGCGTTATCTGGCATAGTGACGCGCTCTGGTAGGCATGGCGGGGGGGGCTGCTGGTCAACGTTAACGTTTGTTTAGCGTTCGGGGGAGGCGACAACCTACCCCCGTTCCCACGCCGCCTTATAATCTCGGACATATTGCCGGAACGTGATTGGCGGCCGCCCCAGCAACATCTCTGCTACCGGAGAAACTTCTGCCGAAAGCCCACGCCGCGTCATAAAATACAAATACTCCATCACCAGCACGTACATGCGCGGATGCCCCTGCGCACGCATGTGCCGCCAGAAACGGAACACAGACGGGTCGTTATAGGCGATGTCGCGCCCCAGTTCTTCGCTGAAAATTCGCGCCACCTCCCAGTAAGTGAGTGCCGCGCTGCCTGTCAGGTCATAGGCCTGGCCGTGGTGAATGGGGTCGCCCTGTAGCGCCAACGCGGCCACTGCGCCGATGTCACGCGCATCAATGAAGCTGGTTTTGCCTTTGCCAACGGGCACAATGATCTCGTCCTGCGTGCGGATTTCCTCGCGGTGGGTGGTGTTGAGGTTTTGCATGAAGAAACTCGCGCGCAGAAAGGTCCAGTTCATCGGGCTGGCCATCAGCGCCTGTTCAATTTTGTAATGCGGAACGACAGTGTTATTTTCGACGCCAAGCAGCGACAGAAAGACGACATGCTGCACCCCGGCCCGTTCGGCGGCCTGCAACAGCGGCACAAAAACCCCGTCAACGTCGGTGATCTGTGGCGGGCGCAATAAAAACATGCTGCGAATGCCTGCCAGCGCGGGGGCGTGGGTGGTGGTGTCGGCAAAGTCAAAAATAACGGACTCGACGCCAGCGGGTAGGGGCTTGTCGTCACCTGCACGGAGCGCAGCCCGCAAGCGTGTTGGTTCTGGAAAGTGGTCAAGAATCGGGTAGCCGACGTTGCCCGTTGCACCAGTGACGAGTATGTCGGGCGAAGATTGCGTTTGCACGGTTTAAGTTGCTCCTTGTTGGGTAAATATCCCGGCTCATGTGGTCTGTATCTAGACCAGTCGTTATAAAACCTATTGTGCCACATTTATGCGGTGGTGGCGATAGCCGAGCATAAGCACTGAGCAGACATTAAACAGTCTATAACCTGCCCACCCCGCCATTGACCGCACCCGCTCCGCTCCGCTACACTCGCCAGCATTGCATACCCACCACACGACTCTCAGAGGAAGTGCCCGTTGTCATTTATTCGTCGTTATTTGCCCGACCTGCTGTCAATTTATCTGGTGCTGGTACTCGGCTTTCATTTTATTGTACTCAAGGATGCCGTGGACAATTTTGCACCGATCACCTTCAACGCGCTGCGCTTCATGATTGGGGCAGTGATTATGGGCGTGCTGGTGGTGCGGCTACGCGGGACGGGGCGCTTGCACATGGACAAACGCGACCTATTGCTGCTATTCCCGGCGACGTTATTCGGGCTGGCCGGTTTTCAGGTGTTGATTGTGCTGGCACTGGAACTCACGACATCGACCAACGTGTCGCTGGTGGTGGCGACGATGCCACTGTGGGCGGCGGTCATTTCAGTGGTCATCGGGCAGATATTGCCCCGGCCGGGTTTGTTTGTTGGGTTGGTGACGGTGCTGTTCGGGGTGGCGCTGGTGGTACTCAGTAGCAGCGAGGGCACCTTTCGGCTGCAAGGGCCAGACGTTGTGGGGAGTGGCCTGGCGTTGCTGGGGTCGTTTTTGCTCGGCAGCTTCACTGTCTTGACCAGCGGCATTGTGGAGCGCTATGGTGGCGTGACGAATGCCATCTATCGCCATCTGTTTACGACCTTCGGCCTCGTGGTGGTGGCGATGCCCGACCTTGTGACCCTGACGCCGGACGATTTGCCGCTGGAACTCGCGCCGAACTTCCTCTATAGCGGCTTGCTGGCGAGCCTTTCCGGGTTTTTTATCTCCAACTATGCCATCGAAAAGATCGGCCCGACGCGCTTCACCAATTACACCAATTTTCAACCCGCCGTGACGGCTGTGGCGGGGATTTTGCTGCTGGGTGAGCCGCTGACATGGCCGCTGGTCATTGGCGGCACATTGACCATCGGCGGCGTGATGACGGTGCGCCACTTCACCACCGACCGCCTGCCGGCTGCCACGCCTCCGGCCACCGCTGACCCTGTTCGACCACAACCCGCGCCTGCACGGTGCTAGATAGGTGAATTATGCGTAAAGCGCTATTATTTCCAGTCGTCGTCATTGTTGTTGTCACGGTGCTGTGCATTGGCTTGAGCAGTGCTGGCGGCGTTATCCAGTGGCCCGGTTCTGGCAGTTCGCCAGTGGTCGCGGCGCTGTGTTATTTCCCGGCGGCAATGCTCGCCAGTGTGTGGACGTTTACAGACGCGAATAGTCGCCGTAAGCCGGGGTGGTTATGGGCGCTGGTGTCGTTTTTTGGGGTGTTCCCGATTGGGTTTCTCGTGTACGTGTTGCTGGGGCGTTCCTGAAAAAGAAAACGATCATTGCCGCACCATGCAAACAATGATCGCTGTACCAATACACCGCTTACCATACCAGTACAAAAACGTGTACCCATCACCACAATATCCAGCGAGAGGGCTAATATCGTGGTTGTGCAATCAGGCGTTGCTTACAATGGTGCTTCCTGACTGCTTCATGCATAGTATAGCATACAAAACGTTCAAAAAGTATTGAAAGTTGTGAAAACAGCGGGTTTTCAGGAAGCTATCACCGGGTGTTTATCTGTCATCTAAGTAGGGAGGTCGGTAGCGCGGCAGCACCAAAAACGAGAGAGGACGCCGATAATGGGGACGCCCTCGTTACAAGTGCTATAGATAATGCTGTCTTTACATTAGCAGACTATTGGCGTGGCGGCAAGAGTGGCCCCAAAACTTATACAAACTTCACGCGGGGCCAGGGGTGGCGTGAACGCGCGCAGTATGGACCCGCCATTGCCCCACGACCGCGCAGCGCCTACAATACACGCGGATAATCTACAACCAAACCCTGCCGCGTGTAGCCCACGTGCGCCAGAATTGACCTATGGTGATTGGTGTTTGTACCATCGAACTCAACCTGCCCGGCGTGGCGTCCCTCAAAGAAAAGCGCGGGCGCATTAAATCCTTGAAAAACCGACTCAGCAAGCAGTTTAACGTGAGTGTGGCCGAAGTCGCGCTGCATGATGCGTGGCAGTCTGCCTCGGTGGGGGTGGCCGTGGTGAGTACGGCGCCGTCGCATGCTGAAGCGGTTCTTGATGGCGTGGTCATCTGGATTGAGCAGCACCGCCCCGACCTCGACGTTATCAGCCACAGCATCGAGTGCGAGACGTGGTGGTGAGTGCCTTACCCTCCCGCCGGGGGTAGGTTTCTGCTACACTCACGCCATCCTGATGAGCCACAATAGAAAGCAGAGCGGATGCCACTCCCCATGAAACTCAACTGGCGTTATATGATCCTGCGCGGCAAGCTCGGCGCGGTGCTATTCATCCTTGACAGCCAGCCCGACGACATTCAGGAATCGCAAGCACTCGACGCCCTGCTGGACACGTTTTTGCTGGACCCCGACCGCATCCCCGTCTTCAACAAGCGCACGGGCGAAAGCACCTTTGACGATGAAACGGTGGTCTGGTATCAGCGCGGGTTTCTGGCCGGCTTTCAGACGCTCTTGCTACAGATCAAAGAAGAAATGCACCCTGACCCGGCCCGCTGGTTACAACGCAGCCGCTTTCAGTTGATGGGCACGCTTGAAGCCTATCGCTGGTATGCGGACGCTGAGCCAGACTGCGCCACGTTGCGCATTGAACGTGAGAAACGGGAAACCGCTGTGGCTGAAGGCGTTATCAATGGGCAGGTCACCAGCCAGCACGCGCACCCCCGCCGCCTTGACGCGGAAGGGTATATACAAGGCTTGCTTGATATAGAGGCACTGGTTTGCGCGGGGTTGCCGCCGGACTGAAGGGCCAGCGTTTGGGGCTGATACCAGGTTCGCGACGTTGGTTGTTGTGTGGGAGGGGGTGTCGTCTGCGAGGTCAACACCTCCCCTACGGCAGGCAGGACTTTTGCAACGTCACATCATCTTCTGGTTCTCGGACGAGCCGTTTGTCACACGCTGTAGGGGTAGGGTAAAGGTAAACGCAAGCGGGGTATGGTAACCCGATCCGCTGCGTGGGCGCGCTTCGGTGGTTGAGAATGCAACGGGAGCTGTTCCCCGCCCTGAAGGACGGGGCTATGCAGGTGTGGTGCGTGAACAGCCCTGAAGGGCGCTCACGCAATGGGATGTTGGACCTTACCCGAGCAAAGTTATCAAACCC
>DAOTTU010000041.1:0-265050 GCA_034437655.1 Anaerolineae bacterium | reverse complement strand
GCTTGAGAAGTAGCTTGTGTGTTTTGTTGAACGGCTTCGGCTGTGGCGCCAGCATTGTCACGCGCGGCGTTTGCTGTGGCGGCAAGTTCAGTCTGGCGGGCGGCTGCGGTGCCACCCCCACGCTGGGCATTCGCTGAATCTGCTGAACTCAGGGCAACCATCGTAAGAAATAGCACGAAGGCTAGTGCAAGGTTAACGGTAAAAAATATACGTTTCATGTGGTGAAAACTCCTCTATGGATTAGATATGGTAGTCATGATCGTTTTCACTGTAGGTCAAAAGTGTAACGGATATATTGCGAAATATTATGGTTATGTAATTTTTGCTGAGAAACCAAAAACGAGCCGCAAGTGGCTCGTCTGAGGGTGTATAAAACATGGCGTCCCGCAAAGGACTCGAACCTTCAACCTTTGCCTCCGGAGGGCAACGCTCTATCCATTGAGCTAACGGGACGAATCAAGGATACTATAGCATCATTGGCACTCTTTTCGCAAGCCTGACATAGAAAGCGACATGTATGTCACTCTACTCTGACGAATTTGAAATCACGATCCGTAACTGGGCGTTGGCGCGCATCCCTACTAAGCGTCATGCTCATATACTCGGTGTTGTCTCTACAGCCGATGAAATGGCCAGGCGTTACTTGCCAGACGACCGGCACCGTGCCCGGCTGGCAGGATGGTTGCACGATGCCGCTAAACATTTCAGCGACGACGAACTACGCGCAGCCTGTGCGAAGTATGGTTATCAGCCTACGGAAGGCGAACACATGGTGCCATCGTTGTTACATGGTGTGGTTGGGTATTTGATTGCTGCTGATAAATTTGGCGTCGATGACCCCCCATTGATGACAGCGTGCGCGTTCCACACCACAGGTGACCCCGATATGAATACACTCGATAAAATTGTGCTGATCGCTGATTTGATTGAACCGACCCGCAGTTTCCCGGGCGTTGACGATATTCGCCGCGCCGCCGAACACTCGCTGGATGGCGCTTTGCTGCTGTCACTGGACCGCACCATTCACCATTTGCTTGACAAAGGGCGTATCATTGACCCCCGGCCCATACAGTTGCGTAATCAATTGCTGCAAGCTGGCGTTGCTTACTTCGAGTAATTGCGGTCGGGTGTGTGGATAATGAGAAACCGCCACCATCACAGAGACGGGGGCGGCTTTTGGTCAGGTAGAGAAAAGCTGGTCGAGACTATTCCATGTCATCAGTGCCAGCGGTGCAGTCATTTTATTCTGAAAATGCTTCACCAGCGAAGATAGCGAACGTCGCAAAGGCCTGTACCAATCCGGCGCTTGAGATAGCATTTTCATAAAGCACGGTTGCCTCTCCCGGTGTTGCAATATCGACTGCGTACACCGGAATGGCTTCTGGTTGGGGTGCGCTTTCATCTTCAAACCCGGCTGAGAAGATGTTGCCAAAGCCAGACAGCGGGTTGCCAGCCGTGATATATAGCGTTTCACCGTCATTAGACCACACAGGCGTGTCTAGCAACACGTCACCGTCTATCCCCTCTGGTGCGGGGACTTCAAGTACCTGTTGTATGTTGGAGCCATCCGCGTCCATCACAAAGACAAAACCGGGTTGTGGCGGCGCTTCTTCACCATCATCAGGGGCGATGCCGGCCGCTCCTTCTGCGTCAAGTTCCAGGCCAACGAAGGCAATGCGGTCACCCATTGGTGAAGCACTGACCGCAAATGTCCCGGTTCCAATGTCCGAGCCAGAAGCAATAACGCGGCTTGCCTGTGCATCGACATCATAAGCACTGATAGACAACGCATCCGGGCTTTCGCTGGCCAAGCCCATCACGCTGAGTTCAGAGTAAACGATGGTGTTGTCATTTAGCCATGATGGGGAGAGTCCCAAACTGGCGTCGGTGGTGACACGATTGACACTGTCACTCGCGGTGTCATAGTAGTACACGCTGACAATATCGCCGGGGAAGTCTTCCAACCCAGCGCCGGAAAAGTCAATGGTGCCGTCTGCATTACCATCGTTCCAGGCGGTAAAAGCGATCTTCTCACTATCCGGGCTCCAGTCAATGACGGAAACGAACAGTTCATTTTCGTCGGTCAGTTGCGTGACTTCACCACTTTCAATATCAACGACATACAGCGCACTGCTGAGTTCGAGTGGTTCAGCCGTGTCTTCATCACCGGACTCCAGGTCAGGTGTGGTCGATATTTCCAATTCTGTTGGTCCAGAAAGCGCACTGAAGGCAAGCTGGCTGCCGTCAGGTGAGAACGCAAGCTGCGTGACAAAAAGTTCACCGAGGTCTTCGACAATGGTGGTAAATTCGGTTGGCGCGTCCACATTGACCAGCGACAGCGAAGCCGAACCCACATCACCATCGTCGTCAGTGATTGAGCTATAGAACGCCAGTTGTTGCCCGTCAGGGTGCCAATCGAAGGCGATTTCTTCTTGTCCCTCAATGTCGATCGTTACGGTTTCCTGGGTGTTGACATTGATCGCGATTAATGACGATTCCTCATCAATGAAGCTACCATCAATGACTGCGATCCACTCGCCATTGCCGCTGACGGAAGTGTTCGGCAGTCCGAACAGGTCGAAGCAGCCTGACAACGAAATCGAAAGTACGACTGCAATCAAACCTGTGATGAGTCGTTTGTGTAACATAGAATCTCCTTATTTTGAGTTGTGCGGTAAATCAAGTTAATACGGAGCCTCACTCCTCATTATAGGGATTACTGTGATTCTGCAACCCCAGTGAAGCTACCAGCATTGACAGCGGCAAGGGCTTCCTCGGCGGCGGTGTAGCCCGAATTATAGGCCAGCGCAGTGCCGAATGCGGTCCGCGCAGCGTCAATTTCACCGCGTGAGGCATAGACCAACCCTTCGTAATAGTGCCATTCTTCGACGTAGGGTGTGGTGTTTTTATTGTTGCGCACCAGTTCAAGCACAGTGTCAAATTGCCCATTCTGGTAGAAGGCTTCAAACGGCGTGAAACGATACCACATTGTGCGCCACGGTAGCACACGCATATCGAAGGCCTGGCGGAAAAATGCGGTCGCTGCGTCATATTGCCCGAGCATGGTCAGCGACTCGGCAATATTGAAACGGGCCCAGGCGTCGGTAGGGTCTTCCTGCGCACGCAATTGAGCTTGTTGGCCCGCGTAGGCGTAGGCGGCGTCGAGCGTGGCGTGGTTATCGCCCATCAAATCGAGCAATTCAGCTTCACGAGTTTCGTCATAGATCACAATAAACGTGTTATTAAAGTGCCACCACATTTGCTCTATGTAGTCATACTCCTCGCGCAGCCCCTGGAAATTACCGTGCCCGAGGAAGCTGTCGTAACTATAAAAGATGCGCTGTGTGTCGTCGTAGCCAATCAGCAGCAGGTAATGACCCATCCAGTCATACCCTTCCGGTTCATAGCCTTTCTCGATGATTACCGGGAAATCTGCTGCCAGCAACTGCTTAAGCAACTCAAGGTCACCACCTGGGCGATAAAGGGCGCGGCTGCCTGTGACGTTGAAAGGGCTTTCATTGACGAAAGCGACCATTTCCCACGGCGAGACGTTTTTGTCTTCGCGATAGGGTTTCATGAAATCGGCGGCGGTATTCTGATCGTATTGATAATCGAAATAGCTCAGGGCCATCGTCAGTGTCGCGGGGCCGCAATTGTTCCACCCTTGATATTCATGGCGCAGGGCTTCAATATTCAATTTGTAGCTTGTGGGGCGTGTGCTGCCGTCTTGCGCGAATAGGGTCGCGATCGGTAACAAAATCGCGATAAGCATTATAGTCAGGGTAAGCGGGCGAAGTAGGGCGTATCGTTGCATGGTGACGTGTCCTTCGTCGTTGCTCGAACGTTGAATGCTCTGGGTTGTGACTGACTATACCATAGACGCCGCGCGGATATTTAACTTGACGCTTGAACTCCGATTATCTGGTGTTTGGTTGCGATGAGGAGCTGTGCATAGCTGAGCGGGCACTTTTGCGCGATGCTTTCCAGCGAAAACCCTGCTGCTGTGAAATAATTTCCAAGGTTGGGCGGATAGGGCCCGCGTTGCCCTGTGACCTGATATGCGGCCTCTAATGCGTCACGCACCGGGCCACCACTCACCAGCACCCCGTTAATGACGATGACCAGCCACTTACCCGGCTTCAACACACGATACACTTCATGGAGAGTATCTGGCTGTATGATAAACGGCGTCGGAAAAGTGCTGACCACAGCATCGAAGTGGTTTGCAGGGAAGGGCAAGGCCTCACCACGAGCCTGCACTAATGGCGCACTGAGATGGTGCCGCGCCAATTTCTTGCGAGCAATACGTCCCATGTTGCGGCTGAGGTCTATTCCAATACGGTGATAGCCATGCGCGTGCAAGTCCAGTTGCAAATTCCCGGTGCCGTGCGCAATCTCTAGCACTGTAGCCCCCGGGGCAGCGTCGATGTGATCGAGGGCGGTGCGTTGCCAGTTGCGCCATTGCCCCATGCTGACAGCCCACGCAACAGTGTCGTAGGTAAAAGCCATTTCGTTGTATAGGAGCCGGAACCCGAACCGCACCAGCCGCCACCATGTAGTCTCAAGCAAATTCTGCATTGTTTCTTTCCTACCGTGCCAGGGCCAGCGGGGCATAGTATTGGCTGACGATGGCCCGCCCTTCGCCCTGTTGCGCCCATAAAATAAACTCATAGTAGCCATCACCGGGTTGAGGTGGTGCATTGCCGACGATTAGCACTGGCGTTTGCAGTGGATAGATGCCGTTGGCGATGGTTTCCCGCGTTGGGCTGACCGGGATGGCGTCGTCAAATTCGGCCACCGGAATAACGTTTACCCCTGCAATCGAAAGCGACAGCGGCACTACGCCAATGGCTCCGGGCGTTTGCTGCACAATTTGCAGCGTATGCTGTGGGGTGAGCGCCAGGCGTGCAGCGAGTGTTACATCACGTTGACCCATCACCAGACGGTTAAAGGCCGCCTGTAGCGGGGCCTCTGGTGGTTGCGAGACAACGACAATTTCGCGGTCAGGACCACCAAAGGCCTGCCAGTTATTGACCAATCTGGCGAAAATTTGCCGTAGATCGTCAGCAACAAGTCTGTTCAGTCGCGTCCCCGTGTGTGTAATGATTGCGATACCCTCATAACCTAATGGTGCAGCCCAGAGCTGGTCGTCGGCGGGGATGGTCGTGGTGATCGCATAGCGTGGTGGTTGTGTGGTGTCGGGGGGGAGATTGTCATTGAGCAGTGCCGAAACACTGCTATCAAGTTGCGCACCGTCAACGATAGCGACCAGCTCATTGTCCTGTCGATAAGCAACGGATAGCTCGTTTAGCATAGCACTCGTTGAGGTGTCGGCCACAAAATACAGTGGAATCACCTCTGGGGTTGAAGTCGGGGCCCGCATAGCACCGCTACAGCCAGCCAATGCAAGCGTAACAACAGCCAGTGTCCGGCGGGTCCGACGGATGACGCCTTTCATGACGGTTTATCCTCGCACCATTACAGCCCCAAAACTGATCAAGCCAAACACCACGCAATACACTGCAAAGCCGTTCAGTGAACGGTTACGTACCAGCCGCAGCATTAACGCAATACAGATATAACCCACGACTGCTGAAGTGACAAAACCCGCCAGCAAAACACCGGCCCCGTTGTCACCAACCTCAGCTTCGCCTGTAATCAGATCAAGCATTTGCAATGCGCCAGCCGCAAGAATGATGGGAGTCGCCAGTAAAAAACTATAGCGTGTGGCGGCGGCCCGGCTCAGGTTACGAAATAACCCGGCGGCAATGGTACTGCCCGAGCGTGAGATGCCCGGCATAATTGCCAGCGCCTGGGCGCACCCAATAATGAACGAGTCGCGGAAAGAAATATCGTCTGAGCGGAGGATGTCTTCGCCAGAAAGCTCGAGGTTGCGGATGCGTTCGCCATAAACCAACAACGCCGCTGTAATCAGGAGTGCTAAACTCACGATGGCCGGCTCTGAAAATTGATCTTCAAAGAAATCTGCCAGCAGTAAGCCAGCTACACCAGCGGGGATTGTCCCGAAGATCAAGAGCGCTAACAAGCGCAACTCAGTATTGTCTTGTAGAGAGAAATTACGAGTGCGGATGGCACGCACGGCAGCAAGCAACAATTGGTACCACTCGCGCCAGAAGTAAGCCAGCACTGCAACCGTGGTACCAACGTGAACCACAACTGAAAAGACCAGCGGCGGCGTATCGATATTGAGCCACCATGATACCAATACTAAATGCCCGGAACTGGACACCGGGAGAAACTCTGTGGCACCTTGAACAATGCCCAGAATGATTGCTTCTAATAAATCCAAGGATTAAGTTCCTTTCGCTGCGCAGTGCGCTCCGTCCCAATTGAATACCCTGTGTAAAACACTCAACCATTGATTTCTGGTAGGCTGGCGTGTTAGTCAGCAACTGATTCCTGTGCGCGATACGTCGCCAGAAAATGGGTGGTGAATGCGTCGAAATCGGCCGCTGATGTCAGCATTGCAGCACGCATCGCCTTTGTCAGATTGACCAGAAAATATAGGTTATGAATACTGAGCAGGGTATGTGCAAGTAGTTCTTTTGCTTTTATCAAGTGCCGGATATATGCCCGCGAAAAATGCTGGCAGGTATGGCACTTGCAGGTGGTTTCAATTGGTTGTGGGTCTTCTGCGAAGCGAAGGTTCCCCATGTTGAAGCGCCCATGCGCAGTCAGGGCTGCACCGTGGCGGGCTTCGCGGGTTGGCAACACGCAATCAAAGATGTCAATGCCGCGCCGCACTGCTTCAACGAGGTCTTCTGGCTGCCCAACGCCCATTAGATACCGAGGGCGGTCGGTGGGCATCAGGGGTAGGGTAGCATCCAGCGTGGCCAGCATGTCGTTTTTGCTTTCGCCAACCGCCAGGCCGCCGATGGCATAGCCGGGTAGGTTGTGGCGCGTGACTTCTGCCACAGAACGGGCCCGCAAATCAGGAAAAACGCCACCCTGAACAATTCCAAACAGCGCCTGCTGCTTCGGGTCGCCATGGGTATAGTGATGATCCACACAGCGTTGCAGCCACTGGTGGGTGCGGGTTGTTGCCTGTTCAACGACATGATAATCGTCTGGCGGTGGACATTCGTCAAACGCCATAAAGATGTCGGCACCGAGATTGTGTTGAATATTGGTTGCAATTTCGGGTGAGAGATATTGCCTGGAGCCGTCAATGTGGCTACGGAAGGTAACCCCGGCGTCGTCGATGTCGCGCAGGTCGGTCAGGCTAAAGACCTGAAAGCCGCCTGAGTCAGTCAAAATAGGGCCGTCCCACTGCATAAAGCGGTGCAGGCCGCCAAGTTGCTTCACCAGCTCACTGCCGGGGCGCAGATGGAGGTGATAGGTATTTGCCAGCACCAGTGTGGCACCCAGTTCGCGCAGGTCACGCGGCAGCACTGCCTTAACAGTGGCCTGTGTGCCGACAGGAGCAAAAACAGGTGTTGGAATAGCACCATGCGGGGTTTGGAATGTCCCGGCACGGGCTGCACCTGCTTGTGCATGTACTGTAAATGCAAACCCCATATTGACTTTAACACCTTGGTTTATCATCAAAGGCGCGAACAAACGCATTACGCATTGTAACCCGTTGCCGCTGCAATGCAAACGGCTTTTCTGCTGAATTGTGTTGTACCGCCACTGCTTCATGGAAGACAACCCCCTTAGCTTGCGGGTATGAGCAGGGTAGACAATAACGCTATACTGAGATTTCAACATAGAGCATAAATTGATAAATGTGAGGAATACTTTTTATGACCGAAGAGCTATTACGACAGGCGGTTGCGGCAGCGAAACAAGGGCAGCGGCGTGAGGCAATCCAACTGACGCGGCAACACATCAAAGCGAACCCATCTGACGAGCGCGGCTGGTATGCGCTGGCCAGGCTGGTTGATGATAACACCACCAAAATTAAGGCGCTTGAAAAGGTGCTGGCCCTCAACCCCAATCACAGTAAAGCACAGGCGATGCTGGATGAATTGCAACCGTCGTTTTTTTCGTCGGATTTGTTTGATGAAGACGATGAACCCGACCCGGAGCTTTTCACCTCGCAAACATACAAAAATGAGCAAGACTCCTCTTTTGATGGCAACCCGTTTGAACCAGAACCTGCTCCCAACCAAAGGCGCAAAACAGCCACCACAGCAGACGAACCGAGCCCTGCAATAGCCAAACAGGGCGGCTCGACTCTGGAATTTGTGTTGGGGCTGGGTATTTTTTTGCTGGCTATTGCTGGCATCGCCGGCCTCGGCTATTACGCTTACTTTGAACAACATCGTGGGTTGTTTGGGCTTTTGGGCCCGGACCTGAACACGACCGTGGCCGCGAATGGAATTGAAGTGCGTCACCCTGACGACTGGGAAAACAGCACCACCGACGGCATTATTGTTGCCCAAAATTTCGAAGCGACTACCGCAGCCGCCTGCCCTGAATTTCTTGGCGATGTGTTATTGTCACTGCTCAGCGGGATAGGGACCAGTCCTGAGTCACGTGTTGGCTATGATCCTGACGAAAGTAACTTTTACATGACGTTGATTCCGTTGTCTCCGCAGACCCTGGCACAGTTCAATAATTGTAGTGCGTTTGCGGGCATTCAATCAGGTGAGGGATACGTTGAGATGATGGTGGACAATGCACAGGTTGCCTCTGACAGTGGCAGCGGTGCTGAAATTCGGAGTGAAGCTGACCTTGAAGATACGACCATTGCCGATCAAGATGGTGTGTTTGGCTACGTTACCATCTATCTACGGTCTGGAACTCAAGATATCGAATTCGCCTATGGCAATTATGCGGCGGCCTTCGAACGCAATGGTCAGGAATATCTTTTCATTATGACCAGTTTTGGCGCTGGCGCAGACTCACAGCAGCGGTTGGTTAAGCGTATCTTGCGAACTATCGCGTTTCAGGGCTAGACTCACGGTAACGGTGAGTGGGTGCTGGTTAGGTAGAGGTGGGGTGCGGTGCAATTTCCAAAGCGACATGGACGACGACTCATTTGGCTCTTTATCGCGCTGTTTGTGGTGTTGGTGGCCGGGTTGACGGTAAGTAGCTTTGAGCAGCCACGCCGCCAGTCGCTGCCGCCCCAGACCATCACACGTGGCCCTGAAACACGGACGCCTACCCTATTCCCAGACTTAGTATTTAGTGCGCTCGACCCCGACGTGCAACAAGCGTTGCTTAATGCGCGCCCATCGGTAAACGAACCGCCGCTCGTGGTTGGGGGGATTCCGCCAGTGGGGGTATACTTGCCGCAAGTCGACTTCCAACCCTCACCAACACCCACCGCAACGCACACACCCACTGCGACGTCCACAAGCACCCCGACGTTGACCCCTACACCGACGCAAACTGCTAGCAACACGGCGACACACACACCGTCATTTACACCCAGTAACACAACAACGCCCACCGCAACAGCGACCCCTATTATTACCGTGACGCGCATTGGCCCTACATCAACCCGTGTCCCGATCAGCGAAACACCAACCAGTACGCTGAGCCCTACCCCGATAACGCCGACGCTAACACCAACCGCGACCACCACGCCCACCGCGACATTCACCCCCAGCCCGACGGATACGCCCACCGCCACCGTGACGCCGTCCCCAACCGCAACCGATACCCCAACCATGACCCGCACCCCAACACCCAATGCACAAGAAGTTGCTGCCGGGCTGTTCCCGACGTTAAATGTTGTGGCTGTGCAGGCCCAAAACAGCGCGATAGGCTGTGCGCCAGATGGTTTTCCGGCTGATGGTGTGTTGACCCAACGTTTTCATCAGTGGCACCGGGGAATTGATATTGGCGTCTACGTCGGGACACCCATTGTTACAACCCATTCGGGGGTCGTACTCTATGCTGACTGGAGCAATGTGGGCTACGGCAATCTGGTGGTAATCCTCAGCGGACCCTACACCACCTTTTATGGCCACTTATCGGAATTTGAGGTCGAAACGGGGGACCGCGTGAAGCGGGGCATGGTTATTGCTTACAGCGGCAATACCGGGAATAGTTCCGGGCCACACCTCCACTATGAAACCCGCATCAATGGCAAGGAATTTGATCCATTGACGTTTGGGGCGCGTGGCCTGGAAACCTGTTAGCGTTTAATGCTGTCGTTGATCTGGCGTAGTTCGCGCATCACCTGTTCAACCTGTGGCCGGACTTCCATTGCAGCACGAATGTATGGCAAGAAGGGGGCAACTCGGCCACGAATGCGCCAGTAGATGAGCAACAATTGCCCGGCAATAATCAAGAGCGTGAATAGTCGTCGTAGTCCCCGCATGATAGTCAGGACGATGCCGTTGACTGATACCAACCCTGGCGCGTTTCTTTGATCAATTGGTCAACCACGGCGTGCAGGGCTTGCTGTTGATCCTGTGTTTCGTTATGTACACGGCGGTAGGTGGCAACTTGACGGTCGGCGCTGGTGCCATGTTCAACAACCTTCAGAATGTGTTCCACATCTTCGCGGGTGCCGAGGTCATCCAGCACATCATCCAGAAAATCAACCAATTCACGGGCAAGGAAGCGCATTGGCACCTCGTCTTCAATGCCAAAGTCGATCAGGTTACCGTTAATGCCATAACGAACGGCCCGCCACTTGTTCTCTTTAATCATATGCGAAGGATAAATGCGCCAGCTCAGGTTCTGGTTACGCAGCCGCATTAACTTGGCCACCAGTGATTGTACTGTAGCCGCAATACACATGCACTCATCAACAGTTGTACACATATCTGCTACGCGCACCTCCAGCGTGCCCCAGTTCGGGTGTGGGCGGGCGTCCCACCAGATTTTGGTCGGGTCTTTAGCGCCCATTTCACCAGAAGGCTTCTGTGTGTTGTCTTTACCCAATGAGCCGACGGTTGCGAGGGTTTCAACGTAGCTGTCATACTCGGCAAAACTACCAAAAACGGGTGGAATCCCGGTGCGCGGCATATTTTCAAAGACGAGGCTGCGGTAGCTTTGCATGCCTGTGTCGCGGCCAATCCAGAACGGTGACGATGCCGACAGCGCGAGGAGATGCGGCAAGAAGTAGCGGAGCTGATTTAAGATGTCCACGACCAGTTCACGCGAGACTTTGTCTTTGCCAAAGCCAACATGCACATGCATCCCAAAGATCAACATACGGCGGGCGGCGTCTTGCATACTGTTCTGTAAATCGTCGTAGCGTTCGCCTTCAGAGAATTTCTGGTCTTGCCAGCGGCTGAAGGGGTGTGTACCCGCCGCGACAATCGCCCGACCGTGTTCTTCTGCCACAGAACTCACCGTCTTGCGCAGGCGGATAATTTCTTGACGAGCTTCTTGAACGTTGCGGCAAACATGGCTCCCAACTTCAATCTGCGATTGCATAAACTCCTGTTTAAGTTGACTGCCAAGGATCACGCGCCCGTGGTTCATCAACTGCTGCACATATGACGTCAGCTCACGGGTTTCGGGGTCCACAATCTGATATTCTTCTTCAATGCCGACTGTAAGTGGGATATTGACCATTTTTCGACCTTTACTTTTAACAAGTTTTTATTAAGTGTTGCCGCTGATTACCCTAACAATTATAACGCCAGTGTGAAGTGTATGCTCACTCGCTTAAATCTGCTTCGATAAGCTGGATGCTACCGGCCCGCACATAGCGAATCGGTACGATTTCATGTTCAGGAACATCTGCCATGAGTATTGTCAGATCGTCGTCATTTTTAACGGGGTAGCCATTGAGCGTTAGCAATGTGTCACCCAGCATCAACCCGATACGTTCTGCGATACTGCCCGGCTTGACTTCGGCAATCAACAATCCCTGGTGCTGGTTGCTCATGAGAGCGATGGCTTCTGGGAGCTTGACCTGATATGCGACAAGCCCAAGCTGGCGTTGCTGTTGTACCTGGGTGGTGAACATTTTGCTAAGGTTCACTGTGTCGATATGGCGTCTCGCCGGCCCTTCAATCTCTTGTAAGATGTCGTCCATGCTCCATGAAACGAAGCGCTTGGCAGCGTCTGGTTTTGGTTTTTCACCACCGACAATCTGCATAAAATCTTCAACTTTGGGCATGGCATAGACGCGGTTGTTGGGGCGGTCCAGCGCTAATAAAATACTGCCCATCACGTCAGAATTGTCGGTACGCTCCATCATTGTAACTTGTATGGAGGATTCGTCTTCAGTTTCCAACCGAGAGGCAAGGCTGGTGGGGTTGGTGCGCGTGTCTTTTTCCTGGCGTTGGATGGCACGCGACAGGTCGCGGGCGAGATCACCAGCTTTCTCGTAGCGTGCTTCAAGATCTTTAGCCAGTGCCCGCAATACAACGCTATCAATTTCAGGAGAAAGCCCGGGGAATAATTGACTGGGCAGGCGGGGTTCCTCGTGCAAGTGTGCATACATCAGGTGATAGGGCGTTTCACCGAGGAATGGCATTTCGCCGGTCAGCATTTCATAGAGGATCACACCGAGGCTGTAGACATCGACACGCCCATCAATGGCTTCCATACGCCATTGTTCTGGCGACATGTACGATGGTGTGCCCAGCATAGTGCTAATGTCAGCATTTTGCGCTTCAGAGACGATCTTCGCGATGCCAAAGTCCATCAGGTAGCCGTTGCCGAATTTGTCTAGTAGCACATTATTGGGCTTGAGATCGCGGTGAATGATGCCGTTTTCATGCGCATAGTCAAGCGCCGCCGCAATTTGCTGCATCAGATGATCCAGCTCAGTAAGGACAAGCTGACGGCCACGCATCCAGTGGTCAAGGGTGCCGCCCTCCATGATGCGGAGTACCAGATAGAGGTAATCGTCTTGCTGGCCATAGTCATAGATGGGCAGGATATTTGGATGCTCAAGGCGGGCGAAGAGGTCCGCTTCACGTTTGAAGCGAATCTGAAATTCTTCTTGATCTGAGAGGGCGCTTGACATCACTTTCACGGCGACGTCGCGCTCAATGTTGAGCTGCCGTGCCCGATAGACGCGGGCCATGCCACCCTTGCCAATTTCTTCTAATAGTTCGTAATTCCCAAAAACAGCAGGCGTATCGATCATGTGAGATGACCGTCCGTAGTTGAATTATCCGTTGCGTATATCTAAGGATAACGATACCGTGTGCAAAGGTCAAACGCTACTCTGTGCTGGTGGTAATCCGTTAATCAAGCGCCCACAACCATAGGTTGTTGAGCTGGCAAAATGTCGCGAGGTCGGCATCCAGGGCGAGATGACTTAATGTGAGCCCGGCCCGCTCAGTAATCGGTACCTCTGCGACCAGCCGCCCGTTAACAAAGACTGTCGCTGTGCCGGCATTAGCGACCGCGATAAAGTTGTTCTCAATATCTTTGCCGGGCAATAACGCAGGCGAAATCGTAGCGACGCCACCCGCTTGCAAGACACCATCCTCATATTGCAAGGCATATAGGCCACGGTCCGGGGTAAATAAAATAGTCGCAAATGTCGCGGGCGAGACTTGCCGAAAGATCATCCCGCACGCCGAGCCATCCGTCCCACCTTGCAACTGTGCCGTGAAGCTCAGCACGAAATTCTGAAATGGACGTTCAATCAGCGGATAAGCATTAAAACTGGCCGCATCATTCAGAATAAAGCTGGAAAGGATACTACCCTGTAGGCCGCTGCTTTCTGTAGGCGGTGGGGCAAAGCCGATAGCCCGCAACTGTTCGAGGATATCGCCCGGGCTTGCCAGAAAATCATAAATGCGCTCACCCGGTGGTGTGGGTGTGATAGCCCCGGCTGTGGTGGGGGCATCGTCATAGAATGCCGTTGTCAGACGAAAATTGCTGATTAGTGTCAGCGGCGCGTCTGGGTCAAGCGGCACCACTTGCAGCGAGCCTGTCAACGTCAGGCTCAGATTCTCAACAGGTGTAATGGTTGCAATGTTGACGCCGTTCGCCAGTACATACAACCCGGTCACCTGACGCCACAGATACAGATTCAACTCATTGCCAGCAGTGACATCCAGTTGTTCCGAGGTGCCATCGGTGCTGCGGAGTAATTCCCCGCGTGCATTTTCAATCGCCAGCCGCCAGTTGCCAGCAACATCATGCTCAAATACCCATGTGATCGCGGTCGGGTCTTCAATGCGCCATTGCAGCGTATAATCTGGGGTGTCAGTAGGGAGTTGAACATCGGCCGTAATGAAAAATTCAGCCGCCGGAAATTCCACAACCTGGCGCGCCGTGTCTTCGGTAGTGGTTGCGGCGGGCAAATCGGTGTAGGGTACACTATAGCCGCGCAAAAGCTGAAGTTCATATGTGCCGCTGGTGATGCCGGCTTCTAGCCCTTCGCGGTACACACGGATCACGTAGTCGTCGTTGGGGATGCGAATGGCTTCAAGGCGGGCGTTGGTGGTGTCGAATGTCGCGTTGTCGTTGGCGGCCAATAGTTGCCCGGCTGCGTTACGCAATTCGATGACGACATCCAAATCTCCGCTTACACGGTCAGCAGTGATAGAAATATATTGGTCTTGCTGCGCAGAAAAGGTCCAGTCGTGGGCGAGGTTATCGGCATCGAGGTTATCGGTGACGACATCAAACGGCGCAATAACCCGTACCTGCAACGGAGGAGAGGCAGTTGCATTTAACACAAAACCGGGCAGCAAAATTGCGAGTATGATTGTAAATATTTGTAGGCAATGACGAATCATTATCTTCTGGCTTGATTAATCACGGTTCTCATTACACCATTGTACTGATATTCATCCGGTGAAGCGAGAGTACAGCTTATGCGTATCCTTTATCTTGAAGATGATCCTTCTAATTTGGCGTTGATTGAGCGCGTTGCGCATATGTACAACGACGAATTGGTCACGGTTCAAACCCCTGAAGAAGCATTATCGATCCTGGAAGTAGACAGCGTAGATGTCATTATCACCGATATTCATTTGGGTAATGATGAATTCGATGGGTTAGATTTCACCGCCTATTTGCGTGAAAACGGCCTCCAAACACCGATTATTGCCATTACTGCCTATGACTATGAAGATTATCGTCGCCGCAGTGCTGAAGTTGGCACCAATCACCATATTGTCAAGCCCGTCTCAATCAATGAGCTGGTGAAATTGTTGGAGCAGTACCGCTAGCAATGCACGAACCACAGCAGGCACAACAATCACTCCCCGTCCATTGGACAGCACTGACGCTGTTTGTCATGGCAGTGGTGGTGGCCGCTGCATTCCTGGCCCGCACTATTCCTGAAGCGCGCACCGTAGATGATGCCTTTATCACCTTTCGCTATAGCCAGAATCTTGTTGCGGGTGAGGGCTTTGTTTACAACGAGGGCAACCGCGTGCTTGGCACGACGACGCCGTTATATGCTCTTTCGATGGCGTCAATTGCAGCCATTCTTGGCAACACCAATTATCCAGACTATGCGCTGGTGGTGAATGCCCTCGCCGATAGCCTGTCGGTCGTATTGGTTGCAATGCTTGGGGCTAAGCTCGCGCAGAATCGGTGGGTGGGGCTTGCTGCTGCGGCACTATGGGCGGTTACACCGTTCAGTGTGACGTTTGCCATCGGTGGTATGGAAACCAGCGTGCATAATCTTTGGATGCTAGCCGCATGGACTGCTTACCTGTACGCATGGCCGTCGGGGTGGGTGGGGGCATTCGTCGCGTTTGGTATTCTGACGCGGCCGGATGCGGTGATCTGGGCGGCTCCATTGATGCTGCACCAACTCTACGATGCCTGGCGTCAGCGCGCGGGGCGAAATCTGCGCAATTGGTTTCCGTGGCAGCCGTATGTCGTAGGGCTTGTGATCGGCTTGCCGTGGACGATTTTTGCAACGGTCTATTTTGGCAGCTTCATTCCGCATACCGTCGGCACGAAATCTGTGGTGTATCTGGTTGATGAATTGCAGGCATTCACGCGCCTCTTGCAGCACTATGCCAACCTGTTTCATCAGGATCAGTTGCTTGGTGTGGTGGCAGCAGTTGGAATCGGGTTAATCCTTGTACCGACACTGGCACTGATTGGCGCACGCGAAGCGTTACGGCAAAATGACCGCGCCTTGCCGCTCATGGTCTATCCGTGGCTCTATCTGGTGGTCTTCGCTGCGTTGAACCCGCTGATTTTTCGGTGGTACCTGACGCCACCATTACCAGCGCTCTATCTTGCCGTGACGGTAGGGATGGCGGCGGTGCTTTCAGAACTGGTGAGGTCTGCCGGGGTGCAGCGTGTGGTGGCTGGCGTGCTGTTTGCTCTGGCGATGGTATCCTTGCTCAGTGCCTGGCAACTGGAACCTGACCACGGCCCCGAACGACCAGCACCAGAAATGGCCTTCCATGAACTGGAATTGAACTATCAACGCATGGCCGAGCGCCTGGTAGCAGAATATGAGATTGATGACGAGACGCTGGTCGCGATTGGAGATATCGGCAGCTTCGGGTATTACAGTGGGGCGCGTATTCTAGATACGGTGGGGTTGGTGACCGAAGGCTTGAATGATTACTATGTCCTTGAACAGCAGCAGGCAATCATTGAACCCGGCGCGAATTATGCGATTCCACCTGATATGATCATTGACTATCAGCCAGATTTTATCGTCGTAATGTCGGACTTTGTGACCGGTGGCTTGTTAGAAGACCCACGCTTTGCAGAATACTACAACCCGACACCAATTTATACCATCGGTACAGATTATTATGGCGGTGCAATGTGGGTCTTTGCGCATCGCGAACAAACGCGGAACACACAGGCAGCGGGTCAGTAATTCGAGACTGCCGGGTGTACATCACATAAGGGTGCGCTATAATGGCGCGTCGATTAATCCTTGGAAGTTATTTGGGTCTAGAATGAAAAAATGGATCGCCATCCTGCTCGGGCCGCTGGTGAGTGTCGGCATTATATTTGCGCTTGTCGGTGCAGACCTGGACGCGGTTGGGGGGCAGCTTGAACGTGCAAACTATGTCTATTTGCTCCCAACGGCGGTGCTGTTGTTGATGAGTTTGTTGATGCGTGCTATTCGCTGGCATGTGTTGCTGAACCAGCGTGTCAACTTGTGGCATAGCTTTCATATCATCAACATTGGCTATTTTTTGAGTGCTATATTGCCCTTGCGTCTAGGAGATTTCGCCCGTGCTTACCTGACGACACGCCTCGAAAACCCGATGCCGGCCTTTGCCACCATGAGTACGATAGTTATTGAACGCCTGCTGGATGTGCTGGCGCTGGTCGGTATGATGGGGCTAATGCTGATTTTGCTGGACGTACCGTCCGCAGTGACCAAAGCGGGGTTCGTCGTCGGTGGGGCTGCCTTGCTGGGTGGGATTGTATTGGCGGTGCTTGCCGCGCGTCCAGTAATTGCGTTTTGGGTGCTAGAACGTGTGTTGAAACTATTTCCGATGCTCAAGCGCTTCTCTCTTGAAGAACGCTTGCAACACTTTATTGATGGCATCAAACCGATGGGCACGCCGCGGGTGGCAGTCGGCGCGTTGTTGTGGTCGGGCGTGGCCTGGGCGTTCTCGCTGCTGGCGGGTTATGTGTTACTCTTTTTCTTGTTTGAGGAACCAACCTTCGCTGCCACAGTCTCGCTGATTGTGCTGGCGACGCTTTCAGTGGCATTGCCCGCTGTGCCCGGCAACCTCGGGCCTTTCGAAGGGGCGGTCGTCGGTGGCTTATGGATCGGTGGCATGATCAGCAGCGCGTCCCCACCAGACAACGCGCCGGCCGTGGCAACGGGGGTCGTACTCCATGCCCTGACACTCGGACTCTATGCCCTGCTTGGGATTATCGGCCTTTCGGTTGAACAAGCCTCAGTGCGACAGGTGACCAGTGGCGCACGCGATGTGGTCATGGAACAACATACCGCTGACCACCACCCGCGCGAGCAGCAATCCGTAACACCAGAAAGTGTAACCTCGTCTTGAAAACTCACGACCAACCACTTCGTGTCTTGATTGCATTGCAATATTATTTGCCGCATCGTACTGGGTACTCAATCCATGTGCAACGTGTTGCCGAAGCACTGGCGGCCCGTGGACACAACGTCACGGTGCTAACGGCCCGCCATAAAATCGACCTACCGCGCGACGAAACGATCAACGGGGTGCGGATTATTCGGCTGTGGGCTCCGTTGCGTGTTAGCCGAGGGATGGTGATGCCCTCCTACCCGTGGGCGCTATGGGGCTTGTTGCAACAGCATGATGTCGTCTGGCTGAGCCTACCGTTGCTAGAAACCGCTTTGATTGCGGCACTGGCAAAAATGACGGGGCGCGGTATCATCGCCACCCATCATGGCGATTTGGTCTTGCCGTCGGGGATGTTTAACCGCTTTATTGAACGTTTTGTATTTGAGATGTATGCGTTTATGGCCCGGCGGGCGCATCGCATCATCGGTTATAGTCACGACTACGCCGACCACAGCTACTACCTGCAACCCTTCCGCGAGAAAGTGTCGATTATTTTTCCACCGATATTGATGCCAGACCCAAATGCCGAGCGCGTGGCTGAGTTACGGTCCCAATGGCAGCACAACGACGGGCCCATCATTGGCTATGCCGGGCGCTTTGTGCGCGAAAAACGGCCGGATTTACTCATCAAGGCGCTGGCAACCACCAACCAGCACTACCCCGACGCACGGGTGATATTCGCTGGTGAATATGACATTGCGTATGAGGATACATGGGAACAAAACCAGTATCTGGTCAAGCAATATGATGATCAGCTTGTGTTTCTGGGGATGATCACCAGCCAGCAAGCGATGGCAAACTTTTATGCGGCGTGTGATGTGCTGGTCTTACCCAGCGATACGGAATGCTTTGCACTGGTGCAGGTCGAAGCGATGTTGTGTGGCACACCCGTCGTCATGACCGATACCCCCGGCGGGCGTGTTCCTGTCCGTGAGACGGAAATGGGCGAGATTGTGCCGCGTGGCAACTCCGCAGCGCTTGGTGATGCAGTTGTCCGCATTCTGGATGACCCTGCACACTACATCAAATCTCGTGAAGAAGTGATGCTGGCCTTTAATTTTGAAGAAACCATCGACCGCTATGAGAAACACATGCGCGGCGCGGTCATGACCTCACGACATGGGAAACGACGTTATGGCAATACCTAACGGCTCGCCACCACCTACCACAGTTGACGCTGAAACCATCGCCAAAATGACTCGTAATGAGGCCGACATGGCCTTTAAGAAGCGTGTGCAGACGATTTTTGAATGGGTACCGCCGCCAGCAGAACCCGACGCGGTGATTCTGGATGCGGGCACCGGGCGCGGCTTCTACCTCAATTATTATCGCTATGTCAGCGACGTGCAGATGGTCGGCATTGAACTTGAGCATGAAATTATCCGTAAGGCCCAGTCCAACGTCGGGCATTTGCCGGGGATTCAATTACTGAACGCCACCATCTACCAGCTACCGTTCCCCAACGATTATTTTCACGCGGTCATTCTCAGTGAAATCCTCGAACACGTTGGCGATGACACCGCCGCGCTGCAAGAAATCTACCGGGTGCTGAAGCCCGGTGGCGTGATTGCAATCACTGTACCGAATGCCAACTACCCGTTTCTGTGGGATCCAATCAACAAGACGCTCGAAACCCTCTTTAACACCAAAATTCGAAGTGGCCCACTTGCTGGTATCTGGGCAAACCATGTGCGGTTGTATACCATGCCAGAATTACGCCGCCCGGTGATCGGTGCCGGGTTCGAGATTGAGGCAGAACGCGCTTTTACGCATTATAGCTTCCCATTTATTCACAATCTGGTGTATGGCTTGGGCAAACCCTTGCTAGAAAGTGGCGCACTCCCGAAAGGAATGGCACAAGCCGCTGACCGCACGACGTTTGAGCAGAACCGGGGGAGTTTGTTCAATCCGATCAATCTTGGGTTAGCCGTGTTGAATCTATTTGACTGGCCGAATAAAATAGACGAGCCGTTGCATCGTAGCACGGTTAATTTGTGTCTTAAAGCCCGCAAGCCTGCAACTAACTAATGGATGGCGTTTAATGTCCGAAGACCATACCGTAGACTTTTCCCCTGAACCTACCGACAGCACCACCCCGACCACTGACGGTGGTGATTTGACGCCTACTCAGGGAGAGCAGCAAGACGTTAACACGACAACATCCAAAAGCGTGGCCAGTGATGAGCGCTCGACAACTACGAACTCTCGTGGCACATCGCAACCATTTGTTTTTGAAGAATTGACGCTGGCGCAGGCATTGGGGCTGTTCCTGTTCCGCCCCTTTCGGGTTGGGCGCGAATTGTGGCGTGTGACGTTATCTAATCGCGCGACCAATGGTACAGAGCCCGCCGAACCCGGTGACTCGTCAACATGGGCGACCGTGGATAACCCGAACGCCACTGCTGATATAAATGGCGTCTATACAGGCCATGAAAAAAATCGCGCCGCGCTAGCGAATGCCACTGACATAAACTGGCTTACGGCTATTGCTTCTGTGTTGCAACTGCGTTTTGCTGAACTTGGTCAGCTTGCTGTGTTGGCATTGGCATTGCTGTTTGCATTCTTTGGGGCCAGCGGCCTTCGTGAAGCAGCGCTTGACCCGGTGATGCGTGAAGAAGGCGATACGGGCGGGGCGTTATTCTGGGTTGGGCTTTCAGCACTGATGGGGGTGATGTATCTTGGTTATCGCTGGTATTTGACACGCCGTGAAGAACGCGCACAAGATACCCCACCGACCGCTGATGTTGAACAACCACCACTCTTTGACGATGCCGCGCTAGAGGCTGAGCCAGCACTGACCACTGATAGGCCGCGCCGGTCGTTGTTCCGCCGGGCTTTTGGCATGGTGGAACGCTATGCACCGTCATTGTCATTGGTGCCGCTGGCGGTACTGATGTCGTATCTTGCCTTTTCACGCAATGTTGCGACCAACCCTGAAGGTGATATTACTGGCGTCATCTTTACGAGCTTTGGCTTCACGATGTGGGTTGGGGCAATTGCGCTCTGGTTCATCATCTTCACCGTGGACTTTAACCACCTTTATCATCGCGCGGCAAAGCGAGACTGGCCCCAATGGCAATTCCCGTCTGTTAATCTACGAGTCGTGCATCTGCTCTTGCTGGTGATTGTGGTAATAGGGGCCTATTTCCGCCTGCATCGGCTGGACGATGTGCCTCCAGACATGACCAGCGACCATATTGAAAAACTCATCGACGCCACCCGCGTAAATAACGGGTTGTACGCGGTGTTTTTTGAGAACAACGGCGGGCGCGAAGCCTTTCAGATGTACACGGTGGCCGCTATTGCTGACTGGTTCGACGTTGGCTTCAACTTCACCGCCTTAAAATACGCCACCGTTATCGAAGGTATGCTCAGCATCATTCTGTCTTATTGGGTGGCCAAAGAAATCATCGGTCGCCAGACTCCCGAACGTGACCGCCTCGGTACGTGGGTTGGGCTTGGTACGGCGATCTTGATGGCGCTTAGCTCCTGGCATTTGATGCTCTCGCGGCTGGGGTTGCGCATTGTGCTGACGCCGTTGACCGTCCTCATCGTAAGCTACTTTCTGGTGCGAGGTGTGCGTGACAATCGGCGTATCGACTTTGCGCTAATGGGCGTTGTGCTTGGTTTGGGGACATACTTCTATCAGGCCAACCGTATGTTGCCGATACTGGTGGTAGTGGCGGTGGTGCTGGCCATCATCTTTAATTCGAAAGCGCGGCCGAAGGTGGTGTTTCGTTATGGTTTTAATCTGGCTGTCGCTGGAATCATTGCGATTGTGGCTTACCTGCCGATGTATCGCTATTCGGAGGAGTTCCCGGACCAGTTCTGGCGGCGTTCTTATGGGCGTATCTTTGGGGAGCAATATTTTTCGTGTGTGACCGACGCAGGCCGCCTGGACTTTTGCCGGCCAACCATCACTGAAATGGTAGACGCGATGTCACTCGAACGTTATGGCCCCGATGCCAATGTTACCGGGTGGCAAGCCTTCGCGCAAAACTATCAAGACGCGCTTTTTACCTATGCCTACGAAGGTGACGGCCAATGGATTACCAACGCCAGCGGCTACCCGGCGCTGGATGCGCGTACGGCCGGGCTCTTTATGCTTGGCGCTGTGTTATGGCTTGCCGTGATGATTCGGTTCAGGGATATTGGGCTGGTTATTGTACCTGCTGGCATCATTGTGCTGATCTTGCCAAGTGCGCTGGCCATCGCGCCCGGCTTGAACGAAAACCCCTCCTACACGCGCTTGAGTGGGACAGCGCCCTTTGTATTCATGATGGCTGCCCTGCCGCTGGCATTCCTGACGACACAGGCCATGCGCATCGGACGCCCGGCGGGTGCCTATGGTGCCGTTGCTCTTGGTATCATCACGTTGCTGCTCATCAACATCGGTGAGCGCAATTATGACGTTTACTTCGAGGACTATCGTCAAGGCTATCAGCGCTCATGGAAACCCTACAGCGAGATTTCAGCGCCACTGCGTGAATTTGCCAATAGTGACGGGAGTTTTGGCAATGCATTTTATGTGCATCATGCCCACTGGTTAGACCATCGTGTGCTGGGCAGCGTGGCGGGCGACTTGTTCTGGCCGAATGGTTTGCTTGAAGCGGAGGACGTCTTCTCGTTTATATTGCGCAACGAGGGCACGCCCTATGCGTACAACCCTGACCAACCGCTGCTGTTTTATCTGCACCCCGCCGAAGAAGACGATATTGAATGGGTACAACAAACGTTCCCGGATGGGCGACTGCGTGAGGTCAGGATTCCTGGCGACACCGATTTTCTGGTCTACGAAGCGCCGCCAGGGCTGGACTGGATGTCTGTAACGTTAGGTGCGCAAACGACCGGGCCAGGGTGTAACTTGAATTGTCTACCCGGACCACGATGACCATAACAACTGTATAGCTTATTTTTGGACACGTTATGTCAGAACCATTAAACGAGACGCCAACTGCTTACGATGACAATGTGCAGGTGGGGAACGATAGCCCTCGGCCTGAAATAGATGCTGCACCGCAACCCCCCCGCCACCGCCAGTCCTTCTGGCAAACGATCAACTGGTGGGATGTTGCGACGGTGCTACTGCTGGCAATACTGGTTGTCAGTGGCTATGCATTGCGTTCAGCGGGGCGCAACTGGGACGACTACACCCAACTGCACCCAGACGAGCGCTTCCTGAGCGACATGGCCAGCACCGTGCGCTCTGGCCCGGTGATGCGACCCGCTGCGCGCTCGGATGTGTCGATTCAAGAGCAGTTTCAGACCTGCTACGGCGTTAATTCTGCTGAGGAATTTGGCCGTCTTTCAGTACAGGAACGCTTTGAACGTCGTGCAGAGCTTGGCCGGGGTGGATACTTTGACGCGCTATGCTCTGAACTGAACGTGAATGTGGTGCGCGAAACCATCTGGGTTTATGGACAATTCCCACTATTCAGTACCCGCGCCCTCGCCGAAACGCAATCCGAATTGACCGACACCACCGTCTGGAACAGCTATACTCAGATTCGCCTCGTTGGCCGTACGATGAGTTCAGTGGTTGATACGCTCGTGATTGTGCTGGTGTTCCTCATTGGGGCGCGATTATTGGGGCGTGTGCCGGGCCTGTTGGCGGCCGGGTTTTACACCTTCGCGGCCTTCCCCATCCAGCAAAGCCACTTCTGGACAGCCGATGCCTTTACCAGTTTCTGGGTGGTGCTGGCTATCTATTTCGTGGTGCGGATACTAGACAATGGTAGCAACATTCGGGAGCGTTACGGCATGTTGCCGTGGGTTGGCACTGGCTTAGCAATCTGGCTGCATAACTTGCGTTTGCTGGACGAGGCCGACCGCGCCATTACTATTGAATCACTCGGTATCATGCTGGCAGTGTTTCTGGGCGTGGGGTTGTGGAATACAGCGACAGCGGTCCGCGATGCTGCGCCGTTCGGATTCCTGGGCACAATCCTCGGTGGGGTGATGCTCGCCGGGCATGGGCTACCTGGTGAGCAATTTGTACTCAATGAGGCAATTATCGCGTCGCTGGTCATCCTCGCAGCATTGAGTGCATTGTGGCAGATTGGGTACCACAAGTTTGTAGGCTATGCGGGGCTGTTTCCGTGGCTGGCGTCGGCGTTTGGATTGTGGGTGTTTGATGCCTTTGCGCATTACGGCTACGACGACACGTTCACCCTTATCCCGCCCCGTATCGAAAACCTGATCGCGTATCTGCTGTTTTTCACGGCGACGGGGCTGTTAGCTTCTGGGTTGCGCTATGGTGGCTTCCGTAATGTTGCCAATGTGCTGCTGGCAATTGGTGTGCCATTTTTTATCTTCTGGGGTGGTGTCTATTTTGCCGTGATTGGTGGGATGTCGCTGTGGGGGATTGTCAGTGTTGTTGGGCTGGCGGCTTTTGTCGGTGTTTCGACCTATTTCGGCTACCGCGATGAGGTTGGGTTCGGACTGGCCTTTGGTGCAGCGATGGCCGGGCGCGTGAATGTGCTGCCGCTGGTGGGGCTGATCTTCCTGGTGTTGCTGCTGCGGGCACTGGTGATCGTTGACTGGCGCGTTTTCCGGCTTGAACGTAATCAGCGCTTCACCCGATTAAGTGCGGCCCTAATATTGGCTGGCGTTGCGACGATTATTGCCTTTCGATTCTTGCAACCACATGCCTTTCTGGGCCCTAACCTCATCACCTTTGAACTGAACGCGGGCTGGCTGGACGACATTGCTGAGGCGCAGAACCTCGTCTCCGGTAATGCTGACATTCCACCCAATTATCAGTGGGTGAACCGTACGCCGTGGCTCTATCCGCTGCAAAACATTAGCCTGTATGGGCTTGGCTTGCCGTTAGGTTTGGCCGCCTGGGGCGCGGCGTTGTGGGCACTGGTGCGGGTGTTGCGTGGTAAGCAAGACTGGACGCGGTTGGCGATCCCGGTGGCGTGGGTGGCGGTCTATTTCGGCTGGTTGGGACAAAATTGGGTCACGACCATGCGCTACTTCCTGCCGATTTACGGAATGTTAACCCTCTTTGCGGCGTGGGGGCTCACTGAGCTGACCACGATGGCGTGGCGCAGTTGGCGAGCAATGCCGCAGCAGTTTAACCGGCGTCTGGCGTTGGCGTCGGCAGGACTGGTAATGCTGCTGGTTGTTGGGCATACGGTGATGTATGGTATTGGGTTTAGCAACATCCACACGACCCAACTCACGCGAGTGGCCGCGGCGCGTTATGCACAGGAATTCGTCCCTGGCGATGTCGGTATCTGGATTGAAACTGATGATGGCCGTGAACGCATGGTCAATCTTTCTATATACAATTTCCGTTCGCAGCCTCCCAATATCCGCACGGTGCCGCAGGGCGAAACGGTTAGCGCTGCCCTGTCCCCGCAATTCTCGTCAGACCTCAGCGGAGTTTCGTTGAATACTGTGCAAGACCCGCAACGCGACCCTGAGATTGAACGCTTGCGCATCAGTGTGTGGTCAGATGGCGGTAGTAGCGGTGGGCGCATGTTGGGTGCGCAACTGTTGGAAATTGACTTGAGCGCAGACGGGCTTGGGGCGCAGCAATTCGTCAGCTTTGACCCTCCGATACCGATCATCACCGCCGCAGACTCGGCTGCTGTGACCGGCTATACATTGCGTGTTGAAGTGCTGGAAGGCGGTCCGGTGACCTTTGTATCACGGGTGCAAGCGCAACTCGATGAAGATGCCGCACAGGCGGCAGGGTTTGGGCACTTCACGGCATTCTACACCGATCGTGTCAACAATGAAGTCACAACCACGCAACCGCTCGTTCTTGAACAACCAGAAGGCTTTGATGACGTCACCTACATGGACGCCGGGACGGTACTCGATTTCGTCTTTGAGGCGAACACGACCGGAACCATCAGCGAACTGGTGATCCCCCATATCAGTGACCCGACCAACGACGCTGACCCGGAAACGCTTCGTGTGACGCTTTCTGACCAGCCAGGCAACATGACCGGGCAGGTGAATGAAGTTTCGGGGCGTATTACTGGTGATTTCAACACTGCACTGGATGGTCATTTGACCTTCGGCCCTGCCGTGACGATTCAGCTTGACACACCATTTGCCGTGCAAAGCGGACAGCGCTACACCATTTTCCTTGAAGCCGAAGACATGCTTGGCATTGCGGGGTCGGCCGTCGCGTGGGAAGGCGCATGGGATGACCCGATGCCGTACGCCGTTTGCCCAATTCCGAATGATATGTTCTTCAGCAAAGACCTGCCGTCGGGTATGTGCGATCTGAGTTCGAACGCGGTCAATCTCTACAGCGGGCACTACATCGGCTTTACACAGCAAATGCACTGGCCAGATGAACCAGATAAGCGTGATTTGACGCTAGAAGTGCTTAACCATACCGATTATTTGTTCATTGGCAGCAATCGTTTCTACGACTCTTTCAACCGCAACCCAACGCGCTGGCCAATGAGTAACGACTACTATGAAGCGTTGTTCAACGAGGAACTTGGCTTTGATCTGGTGGAGGTCTTCACATCTTATGCCGAATTTGGTCCGTTTACATGGGTGGACCAGAGCCTACCGCACAAAGACGGCCTGTTCGGTTGGCAACAAGAGTTTGAAGCCGAAGAAGCCTTCCATGTCTACGATCACCCGGCGGTGTTTGTTTTCCGCAAAAATAGCGACTACTCCCCGGCGCTTGCCCGTGAAGTGCTGGACGTGTCGCTACGTACCGCCGAAGACGCAACCAATGCTCCCTTCTGGGTAGGGGCTTCTGACCCCTTGCCTGTGAATCGCCTGACATGGGATTCTGCAACAGCCTCGGCAAGCCCCAACGCACTGCAATTTTCTGATCCAGAAGAAGAAATCCAGCAATCCGGCGGCACATGGTCAGACCTGTTCAACCGTGGCAGCATCATCAACCAAAATCAGGTGATTGGCGTTGCGGTGTGGTGGTTGCTGATGGTTGTCGTGGGGTGGTTTACCTTCCCGTTGTTGCACTGGATTTTGCCCGGCTTGCCGGACCGTGGCTTTGCAGCAGGGAAACTGGTTGGTTGGCTCATTGTCGCCTGGGTTGCATGGGCGGCGGCCAGTCTGCGCTTTGAAGTCTGGACGCAGGGCTGGTTGTTCCTCATTTTGCTCGGGTTCTTTGCGCTGAATGCTGCGCTGGCATGGTGGCGACGACATGAGTTGTTGGCCTTTGTGCAACGCCGTTGGAAGCACCTGCTTTTTGTCGAAGTGCTGGCACTGGTTCTCTATCTGGCGTTTATTGGCGTGCGACTTGGCAACCCGGACCTGTGGCACGATGTCTTTGGTGGCGAAAAACCGATGAACGTCGCTTATTTTAACGCTGTGTTGCGTAGCTCTATCTTCCCACCGATTGATCCGTGGTATGCGGGTGGCTACATCAATTACTACTACTGGGGTTATGTCCTCGTTGGAGCGCCGACCAAACTCCTCGGCATGATGCCGCAATTTGCCTACAACCTCATCTTGCCGACGCTGTTTAGTATGACGGGGATGGGGGCTTTTGCAGTCTCTTACAATCTCGTGCAATGGATTCGTGAACGCCATGCTGAACGCGCGCAGGACGATGAGACAGCCACCACGACGAGTGCGGCTAGCAACACCGACCATAAACCGCACTGGCGTGAAGTCTTTGGCCCGATTGCTAATCCCTACTTTGCCGGGATCGCAACATTGCTGCTGGCGGTAGTACTCGGGAATCTGGGTACCATGCGCGAGTTTACGCGGGGGCTTTCCAGCGTGGGCGGTTGGCGAGGGCCAGCAGCCTATGAGGAACAGTTGCTTGCCCGGGAAATTGACAACTATCGTCAGGTCAACGGACGTGAACCTAACCCACTTGAAGTCGAAGCCATGCGTGAGGATGTGGAACTTAGCAATCTGGAAGCCACTGAGGAATGGCTGAACGCGATGTGGGATGGCCTCGTATCGGTTTCATCTGGTGAAACAACGATGGCGGTGCCGGCGCATCGCTGGTACTGGGGGCCCTCGCGTGTTATTGGTGAATTAAGTGAGGGGCGTGGCCACAATGCCATTACCGAGATGCCCTATTTCACGTTCCTCTATGGTGACATGCACGCGCATATGATGTCCATGCCGTTGCAATTGTTGGTAGTACTGATCCTCACCTCTGAAATTTTGGGGGCGGGGCGACGGTTGCGCGGTGCAGTTCCGGCATTACTGGCGTTGCTATTGTTGGGGGCGACGGCGGGGCTGCTGCGGCCGACGAATACCTGGGATTGGCCGACCTACATGGTGTTGAGCCTGGCCGGGTTGACGTTCGCCGCCTGGGTTGGTCAGGGGCGTTTGCGCGGTGATTTGCCACCGTCACCGCTGTTTGAGCGGTTGCGCTCTTATCTCGACGTGCGCAACCTGTCAAAGCTGTGGCCATTGTTGTTTGTTGTTCCGCTGGGGATGGCGCTCTACATGGGTAGCTATCTGTACGAAAGTCGCACTTATGAAAGTGACCTCCAGCGCGGCGAAATACCGCTGTTCTGCCAGAACCTTGACACCAGCCGCCCTGAATTGATTCCGGCTGCGTGTGAGGAGTTCCTTGAACCAGAACTGTCGCTGGTGAGTGCGTTATCGTGGGGTGGTGCGGGGCTTGTAATCGTTGCGCTGGCATACATGGCCGGTTTGGTTGTGCTTGGCAATCGCTTTGACCGCGATGCGCTAATGCAGTGGGTCGGGCGGCTGGCGGTGTTTGGCATCGCCAGTGTGGTCGCCATCTGGCCCTACATGAACCGTTATGCGACGGCCTTTGGAGAGGTCATCGAATGGGAGTTAGACAAGACCCCCCAATGGACCTACCTGACGGTGCATGGGGTGTTTATTTTCATTATCACCTCGTTCTTCATCTGGCAAACGGCCCGCTGGTTGCGTGAGCATACGGTGGCTGATCTGCGTGGGCTCAGTTTGCCGTTTCTGACAGTAATCGGCTTTATTGTTGCCCTCATAGGCGCGACAATGGTGTTTGGCGTGTTCGGTGAATATCGTGTCTTTATCTCGGCGTTGCCGTTGTTCGGATGGGCGGCGGTGCTTTATCTGTTGCCACATCAAAGCCACGCGATTCGCTGGACGTATATTCTCATTGGGCTGGCGCTGGGGCTGACGATGTCGGTTGAGGTCTTTGCGCTGGCAGGCGACAACGGCCGCCAGAATATGGTCTTTAAGTTCTATATGCAGGTGTGGTTGTTGTTTAGCATCGCGTCGGGCGTGGCGTTGGCATGGTTGGTGCGTTCATTGGAACGTTGGTCGCCGAGCATTAGCGGCGTCTGGCAAATGTCGCTGGCCGTTTTGCTGACACTCGCTCTGCTGTTCCCTATCACCGCGACGCAGGGCCGCTGGAAAGACCGCTTTAACGCCGACGTGACCCCATTAACGCTCGATGGCATGGAATTCATGAAATATGCAGGCTATAGTACCATTTCAACGGAAAACGAAATGGCTGGCCGCGGTGAAAACGCAGTGGGCTTTAACCTGCGGGGTGACTATGAAATGATTCGCTGGTTACAGGATAATGTTGAAGGCACACCCTACATTGTTGAAGGCTGGCAAACACAATACCGCTGGACGTCGCGCATTTCGATTCATACCGGGCTACCAACCGTCATCGGCTGGGACGGTCACCAGAGCCAGCAACGCAATCTGCAAAACTTCAATCGCTTGATTGTGAATCGCGTTAACAACGTCAAGGCACTCTATGACACCACTGATATTCAAGAAGCGATGAACCTGATTGAGTTCTATGACATTGAATACATTGTTGTGGGCACTTTTGAGCGCATCACATACAACGATATTCTGCCTGCCAGGCCGAGTTCGGAAATTGAAGCCGAGCGTACCATGCGACATGGTCTTTCACCCGGATTGGCTAAGTTTGACCGCATGGTTGAACAGGGTCTGCTAGAGGTCGCCTACAGCAATCACGTTTGTGTCAGCCGCGACATTTTCGAGGCGGAAACTTGCCCAGCGGACCAGATTTCAACCGATATTGTGTACCGGGTGGTGCCAGGCGCAACCGATGCTGTTGATAATGTCGTGCAGGCGTCGCGGTGATCGAGCCCGTAGAATGTACGTTCCTTCAAGATGCCGTGGGGCGCGATTCGTAGGAACATCCAACAGGGTGTCCGCAGTTGTTAGCAAATGACAAAGTAACATGTTGTCGAACAAAGTAAAGGGATTTCATGCGCGTTTTATTGCAACAGGCCTGGGTGTTATGGCTCCTTCCATTAGCAGCATTTGCTGGTATTGTTTTCACCATGTCGCCAATCGAGCTTGCAACAGACTGGTTTTCCGCTGAAGGCGACGCTGTGCTGTTGTGGTGGCTGTGCGCAACGCTGGCTGGTGTAGCAGTCTTTCCGCTGGTGTATCGTTTACTACCAACGCTGGCGGACCGTGGCTATGGATTAGCACGATTGGCGGGGTTGTTGCTGGTTGGCTTTGTATTCTGGTTTCTGGCTAGCATCGGCTTGCTGCAAAACACCCCCGGTGCAGTCACAACGGCGTGGGTGCTGGTGCTTGGGGTCAGTGCGCTGGCATGGTTCAACTGGGAATCACGTCCTTCACTGGTAGAGGTTGGTAACTGGATACGGCGCGAATATCCCATCATCATCATGACAGAGCTGGTCTTCATCGTAGCGCTAGTTGGATGGGCCTACGTCCGCGCCCACAACCCTGAACTGAATTCCACCGAAAAACCGATGGAACTGGCCTTCATTAACGGGGTACGCAACTCGGAAACCTTCCCACCCAAAGACCCGTGGCTGGCCGGGTACGCCATCAGCTATTACTATTTCGGTTATGTCATTGTTGCGTCCCTTGCCGACTTGACCACTGTGCCAACGACGCTGGCTTTTAATCTGGCCGGGGCGTTGACCTTTGCGCTGACGGCCACCGGGGCGCTGAGTGTGGGCTATAATCTTGTGCGGTCCAGTGGGCCCCTGGGGCGCTGGCGGGTTGGGTCACCGTTTGCGGGGGTCGGCACGGGGATGCTGGCGGCGACGTTTATTTTGCTGACGGGGCATCTTGGCACGGCGTTGGTTGAGTTACCCTATCGCGGTTATGCTTCGGATATACCTGTCGCCGGAGCCGTGATGAGCGATGACTATTTCAACTTCTGGGCAGTGACTGACTTCCACGGCGACTATTTCACGCAAGAGTTTACTGAGGGGGGGGACTTCGTTGGCTATCGCCTCTATGCTACGGGCGAAATCGTCTCACAACCGCCAACAGGTTACCTGGCACTGCCTGACCGTGATGGCGATGGTATCCCCAATTGGGACGATGACCCACCTGAACGCAGCACCTTCAGCTTCAACGCCTGGCGACAGAGCCGTATCGTAAGTGACACAGACCTGTCTGGCGGCATCGCTGGCATTGCCCAACCAATCGCAGAAGTTCCACTGTTTAGCTTTATGCTGGCGGACAATCACCCGCATGTGCTGGGCCTGCCCTATACGCTGCTGATGTTGGGACTGGCGACTGCGCTGGCATTGCGAGCCAATCCGCTGCGGCCATGGGAGATTGTCCTCTATGGCGTTTTCGTCGGTGGTATGATATTCCTCAACGCCTGGGATGCAGTTTATCTGGTGATTGTTGTGGCGGCTGAAGCCTTGCGCCGATTGTTGCGCAATGGCACGGGGGCATTAACGGGTTTCCGTGAACTGGGCGCGGTGTTTACGCTCCAAACACGGCAGGAAAACAATGTGTTGCTGGCTGGTCCGGTGTTCATTGGACTACTGGCGCTTATTCTGCTCTCGGGGGCGTTCAGCCCGGGCGTGTTCCCGCTGCTGAACTTTGTCCTACAAATCATTCTGGTGGCTTTGTTGACGGTGCCCGTGACGCTGCTGCTGAACTGGGTCACAATGGATACGGATTTGTCCGGTGTGGTGCGCTTTGGGGCCTATCTGGGCATTGTCTTTGCAGTGGCCTATTACCCGTGGATTCTGACGTTCACAAGTCAGGCCAACGGATTTTTCCCGAATATCATTTTTCCTACCCGGTCACCGCAATATTTCTTGCAGTTTGGCATGTTTGCGCTACTCCTTGCCCCACTAATCGTGATGGTAGCGTTGCAGGCACGCAAGCGCGTGAACTATATGAATGTAATGGCTATTGTGCTGGCTGGCTTGTTGCTGATGCTGGCCGTGCCACTGTTGTCTACAGCCTACATCGAACTCAGTTGTCCGCTAGACGACGACGGGGTTATCCCCACCGGGGCAGCGCAAAACCCGGCCTGTGTGGCGCGTGACTCCTTGTTTGGGAACATTAATAATGCCGGATTGTCGAATTTGCCCGACGTGGTTGAACGGCGTCTGACGGCCGTGCCAACGCAGGCGGTCATGTTGGCGATGCTTGGTGTCATTGCAATGCGCCTTTTCCCACGGCAACCAGCCTCGGACGACCCCGACCGCACGATCTATAACCTGAGCCCGACGGTCGCCATTGCTCTGCTGTTCATTGCGGCCGGTATTGTCGCCTCGCTTGCGCCGGATTTGCTCTACTTGCGCGACAATTTTGACCGCCGTATGAATACGGTCTTTAAGCTGTATTATCAATCATGGACATTGCTCAGTGTTGGGACAGCCTTCGCAGCTTACGTCATCCTTGCCGGCCTACCCCGCCGCACCGACGAACCGGCCCACCGACCTATTCGCCTTCAATCTGATAGCCTACGTGTACTTTATGCCGGGGGGCTGGGTGCGCTCGTCTTCGCCGGGTTACTGTTTCCCTATTTCGCACTCTCGCAGCAGTATCTCTATAACCCGGGTCGTGTCGCTGCACGTGACTGTGAAGGGCAGTTCTGCCAGCAAGAAGACGCTGTGACGCTCGATGGTGTAGAGACACTCACAGGCGCGTGGGCAGACCATAACCGGCGTGGTGGGGGGATTCCAACATGGAGATTGGGTGAAGACGAGCTTGCAGTAATGGACTGTATGCTTGAGCAAGAGCCACGCCCCAACAACGCCGTGTTGCTAGAAGCCTCTGGCGGCGGCTATGACCCGGCGCTGGGACGTTTTGCTACCTATACTGGCATCCCAACCCTGCTGGGCTGGGAAGGACACCAGGGGCAATGGCGCGGTGAGGCTTTCGGCGAGATTGCCTATTCAAGTGGACGCCTCAGTGACATTCATCGTCTCTATGAGCTAGACGCCGAACTGTGGGAGTCGCAGGGAAAGCCTATTGTCGAACAGTACGGGATCGACTATATTGTTGTCGGCCGCGCCGAGCGTAACGTTTATGCGGACAACAACGGTGTGCCCATGCCCGAGCTATTCAAGTTTAAAGAACTCTACGATCCCGTTTGCCAGCAGGGTGACACTGCTGTGTATCGTGTAAGCCCGGAATAACCATGAAGGCCCAACGACCGATGGATGCTTCTTTGCCACCGCAACAATCGCACCCCGCACCGACGCCGACCGCTGATGCTGTTGAAGTCAGGAGCAGTGCTACGGTGTTGATTTCTTTAGAGTTTATCGCCTATAGCGTCATTTTCCTTTTCGCGCTGGTGGTGCGGGTTGTGAACCTTGGTGCGGTTGAACTCAATGCAGCCGAAGCCCATGAAGCATTAGCCGCCTTGCATCGTGTACAACCTGACCTCGCTGATACCCGTGCTGTTGCGGATGCCCCGCTCATGGCATTCTTCAACCAACTTGCATTTTTCCTCATCGAACCGAATACGGCACTGGCGCGTCTTGGAACGGCTGTTGTCGGGGCGTTAATGGTCCTCGGGCCGGTGCTGTGGCGCAAACAGATGGGCGTGTCGGCGGCGCTGGCAATGTCGGCATTACTGGCGGTTTCTCCGGTAGCACTGGCGGCGTCACGCACAATGGGTGGTGTCGTCTGGACACTCGCAGCAGCGTTTTTGCTGGTCTGGTTTATTAACCATTTCCGCGCAACCCGCAACCCTTCCAGCGGCATAGCGGCGACGGTGGTTGCAGTGGCGATGGTCTTCCTTACCGAGCCGACCGGGGTACTCACCTTGCTGGCGATGGCGTTTGGGCTGGTCTTCGCGACAGTGTTGGGGCCCCGTGATGAAGCGGAGCGCATTAACACTGCCGAAAATAGCCTCTGGCAAGACTGGCCGTGGCGCGACGGACTCATAGCGGCCAGCGGGGTGATGCTGGTGATTGGAACCGGGTTTTTTGCTGCACCAGAAGGCCTGACGAGCGTTGGCAACACCATTTATCAACTGGTCGACGGTTTTGTGACGCGCCCGGATGATGTGCCGCTTGGATATGCATTGCTGGTGGCAGCACGCTATGATCTTGGTCTGCTCATTTTGGGGCTGATTGGACTCTATTTCGCGCTGGCAGAAGATGGCTTCTTTGCCCGTTTCCTTGGTGGATGGATGGTCTTTGGGCTAGTGATGGCCTTACTCTATCAGAATGCCGGGCCAGACGCGGCGTTGTGGATCATCTTCCCGGCGACTGGTTTGACGGGACTGCTGGTAGAACGAATGCTGCGCGATCCCTCGATTGGTTATTGGGTGGTGCCGCGCTGGGGTGTGGCGGCCCATGCCCTTGCAACAACGGCCCTGTTAACGGCAATTGCGATCAATGCGGTGCGCATTGGGGATGCCTTGCTGACTGAGGCGCAGCCATTTAGCTACCATCGCATGACGGTGAATGTGCCGGCCGATGCAGGCGCGAAAATTGGCACCTTCAACGAAGCTACTGGTGAAAACACCTTTGAAATCCGCTCGGAAATAGCGACGATGATTACGCTGCAACTCTGGCGTATTGATGACACCGTTGACCCCATTTTGCGTATTGAAAATGATGCAGATGAGCTGGTCTACCCACCCACACCTTATGATGATGGTCGGCGGGGCACTGTGATTGAAAATCTACAGCTCGCAGCCGGTCAGACCTATTTTGTGCGTGTTGAACCCGGCCCGGCCACAACGGGGCGCGGACAGTTCGTCTTACTGAGCCATCCGCAATCCGCAATGGAAGATGACGGCGTGGTACCTTTTAATACACGGTTAGATGTGCCAGAGTTCTGGACTTTGCTACGCGCTGTACGTAACCAGAACCTGCCCCCGCTGACGGTAATGATTACTGTATTCTTGTTCCTGTTGACCGTGATTGCCTACTTTTTGGTTGGGAGCATCTGGGGTAGCCGGGCGGCATGGCGCGGACTTGGGTTTGGCGTATTGTTGTATGCAATGTTGTTTGGCATTGGGCTGGGGTGGCAAGCCAGCGTGACTTTCGGCGACGACCCACGCGAACTATGGCAAACCGAACCCGCCAGCCCGCACCTTGATCGCTTGATTGAAACGCTTGAGGATATGTCGCGCAACGGGACCGGGCTTGAAGATGCCATTGAAATCACGGTTCAAGCTCCCAGTGATGGTAGCGTTGCCTGGGCGTTGCGTAATTTTCCGAACGTTCACTATGTCAATGGTGTAGGAGTAGAAACAACGACACAAGCCGTACTTGTCCCTTACGAAAACCGCAACGATTTACTGGGCGATGATTATGTCGGGCAAGACTTTGCGCTCGGCACGGCGTGGAGCCTTTCTGACCTCTCGTGGTTAGATATGGTTCCGTGGCTTAACACGCGCGAAACACGCTTTAAGCCGGTAGTTGATGCACGGTATATGTTATGGGTTCGTAGCGATGTGTATGGCGTTGATGAAGTGATCAGTACGCAGTCCAGGCCCTAAAGGTGTAGAGAATAATATGACGATACAACGTGAAGACCAGGAACTGATGGAACTTATTGAGCGTAGTATGCACGGTGACCAGCTTGCCTGCACCATGCTCTACGAACGCCACGCTGCGGACGTCTACCGCCTGGCTTATAGTGTGCTATTGCACCGCCAGGATGCCGAAGACGTTGTGCAGGAAGTTTTTGTCTATGTATTCAAGAGCCTGGAAAAATACGACTCTGCGCGTGGTGCTTTCCGCACATGGCTATACACCATTACCATCAGCCGTTGCCGCAATGCTCGCCGTCGTAAGCGTCTGCCGCAAATTGCTTTGAGCGAGATGCTGGCCAAAGGCTTAGAACCGTCTGGCCCGGATGACGAAAACCCGGAACGCACCAGTATGCGCCACGATGCCCACCGCGCACTGGGCGAGGGGCTAAAAACGCTCTCCCCACGCTTGCGCGAAGCCGTTGCACTACGCTATGGCAAGGGGCTCACCTACCGGGAAATGGCGGCTATTTTGAATATCCCGTCCAAAACTGCTGAGTCGCGCGTGCGGCTCGCTCACCAGGCCTTGCGCAAAGTGATGGACGAGAAACTGGTCGTACCCTTGTTGGAGGAGGCCTTCAATTAACGAGATGCACGAGACACTGGTTGCTTACATCGAAGGAACACTCTCTGCAGAAGAACGCACCACCGTGCAGCGCCGATTGCAGCAGTCCAGTACATGGCAGCAAGAACTCACCCACGTTCAAAACGTGCAAAGTGAATTACAACGTCAGATGCCGTTTTTGGGTCGGGGCACCGAACGCCAACTTGAGGCGTTATTGCCTGAAATCTTGACACAGGCCACCCGCCCCAAAACCCGTCGCCATAATTGGTGGAAAGGGTTGCAAATCATTACCATGATGACGGCTGTGTTTGGCGTGTTGATGATCGTGCCGATTGTGCTGCAAAGTGCGTCTGCTGATGCACCTGAAACATTGCCGCCAAATGTGCCACGCAACACGTCAACGCCGCATAATACAATGGGCGATGGGCAACGGGCGGCGGCGTCTGAAACCGAAGAACCTGAAACGTCAAGCCGTGCAGCATTCTATACCTCAATTAGCTATACACAGGGTGTCCCGGTCCACTGCGAAGCCAGCCCGGTACCGATGCCCAAAGTAACAAGCATACCCGGCAACTAACCTACATTTGACCATTTGTATCCGTATAGAGTATCTGGACTGAGTTAGCAACCGTATGGCAACGATTACTCAACCCTCAAGTTCAAAGCGCCAACCGCTGGCTTTCGACGCTGTGCTGGCGCGTGTCTATACCATTAACTGGGAGGTTGTGGTCTACACTGCTATTTTGATTGTCGCAGTGTTGACCCGCTTCTGGGATCTGGGCGTGCGCGTGATGAGCCACGACGAAAGCCTGCACACCTATTATTCATGGGAATTATTCGAAACGGGCAATTTTGACCACACCCCGCTGATGCATGGGCCGTTGTTATTCCATGCTACAGCGTTTTTCTATTTTCTGTTTGGGGACAATGACTTTAGTGCCCGTATTTATACTGCGCTACTCGGCGTTGCGATTGTGATGTTCCCGCTGTTGTTCCGGCGCTGGCTGGGCAAGTGGGGGGCAATCTTTGCGTCGGTTGGCTTCCTCATCTCACCGATGATGCTGTACTACAGCCGCTATATCCGTCACGACATCCCGTCGATATTTTTCGCGCTGGTGATGTTGTGGTGTACGATGGAATACGTCGACGGTCGGCGTGAACGGCGGCCCATTTATATTGCGATTCTCGCCGGGGCGATGTCGTTGCTGCTGGCGTCTAAAGAGGTATCCTTCTTCTATATCGCCATTTTTGGTAGCTTCCTGACGTTGTACTGGATTATGCGCATGATTCAGGACGCCGAAATTTTCCAGCGCATCGGGCATACCTACGACTCCCATTCGACACAGGCATTACTTATCAATTACCGTAAATCGCCGGGCTGGGTGCTTACAATCGGGCATCTGTTGATCGTCATGTTTTCGCTGGTACTCGGCTATCTGGCCGGCTCGTTGTTCTATTCGTTCTACGAAGTCGGCAGTGGCATTTTCCCCGAAGACATTCCCGAAACGGTCTGGCAACTCATTTTTGCCGGGTTGTTGTTTGCAGCGTTTGAATCCATTGGCTTTGTGCGCACATTTGCGTCTGCCGGACGGCCTGAGCCGGGCATGGCCGGAATGTTTGCCAACGGCTTCAAGAATATGCGCTCTACGCTGATGCTTATCACGGCCGGGGCGGTTCTCGGTAGCGTGATGTCGCTATGGGCCTTCAGTATGCTCTACATGGTAGACCCCTCTGGTGACCGCGCTGAAAACCGCATTATCGCTGAACGGGTCGTGGTGACGCAGGAAGCAGGCGAGACAGTCGAACGTGTGGAACGCTTTGTCAACGCCACCGAGCGCGATCACTTCATTCAATGGGCGTTTTTCCCTATTCTGCTACTGGTTTTCGTGGTGTTGCTCATCGCGGCGATCAAGTCTACTCCCTGGCAAGATGTGCTGGCGATATTCCTTGTAGCGGTAACGTTAGCGGGGGGCTTGTTCTATTTTGAGCGCAGCAGCCACCCCCCGCGCGAAAGCCTCTCTACGCAAGCGGTAGCCGTAGACCCTAACGCTACTGATGAAGCTGCCGCAACAGATGACATTAACCGCACCCCAATCCTATTATCGATCATCTTCAATATGGCGGTTGTGGTGGCGGTGGTTGTCTCACGCTTTACCTTGCCCTACGCATGGGCATTTATGAACCGACAGCCCGTCTTTGATGTGTTGATAGCGATGGGGACGATGATATACCCGTGGTTGTCGGCGTTTCCGTTATTCTGGGCGGGGTATCAGCTTGATCTTGTTGACCGTTATGCCGGCGAGTTGTTGGCATCTGGGATAATCACGCTCATTCCTTTCTTGCTCGTGTCAGCCAGTGTGGGCCTTGCCTGGAATTGGCGCGTGTGGCCGCTGGTGGTCGCCGTGTTTACCGCACTGTTCCTTGTTTTCTTCACGACATTCTTCACGAATGGGCGCGGCGTTGGGACGGGGGTCATTGGCTCGTTGGGTTACTGGCTCGAACAGCAAGACGTCCGGCGTGGTAGCCAACCCCAATACTACTATCTGTTTATTCAGCTTCCGGTCTATGAGTTTTTGCCGACGATCTTAACGGCTTTGGCTGGTTTTGCGGGCTTATCCTGGTTATTCGAACACCGTCGAGATAGTCGCCGGGCTGAAATTGAGGCTCGTCGCGAACACGAAGCTACTATTGCTGCCAAACGTGAAGACGTCGTTGCAGACGATGCCTACCGCGTGACCTCTAGCGATCAGGAAGCGGAAACACCTGACGATACGGTACTCAGTGAAGAACGACAAACCGCGCAATTTGCGACTACAGACGCAGGCGTTGCTGCTGAAACAGAACCTGAATACGATGACGCTGACGAGGACCGTGAATGGCTCAGTAACGTTGAAGCCGACCATGCCTTCCGCACCCAACGGCCACCAATGCCGCGCTGGGCTGAAGAATACGACCACGACGAAGAACTCGCCCGCCGCGACGACCCCAGCAACATTGAATATCTCGGTGGTATTCCGCTACTGCAACTCATTGCGTATTGGGCTGCACTGGTGTTGGTGTCACTCTCAATTGCTGGCGAAAAAATGCCCTGGCTCACAACCCACCTGACACTCCCTTTCATTTTCATTGGTGGCTGGTATCTTGGGCGTATTGTTGAGCAGGTAGACTGGTCGAACCTCAAGCGGAGTGGCTGGGCATTGCTGTTGCTGGTGCTTCCGGTTTTCTTCATCGCGCTCTGGCAGATGGTCTTACCGTTTGCGACCAGTGGCCCACTTCCCTTCCGGGGTGATAACGCCCAACTGGGTGAACTGACCGATACCAGTCGCTGGATGGCGGCTTTCCTTGCGGTGGCGATCACTGGATACTTCATTGTCCAGACCAGTTTTGAAATCGGCTGGAAGAACTCGCGCCGTTTGATGTTCAGTGCCGGGGCGCTTGTGCTGGCAGTCCTGACGATGCGTGCAGCGTGGGTATTCTCGTACGTAAACTACGACCTGCCAACCGAATTCGGGGTTTATGCACATGCGGGCCCGGCTGTGAAAGACACGCTTGATGACCTGTACTATATGGCCGAGCGTCATCCCGATGGTATGAACATGCAAATTGCTTATGACGACACCTCAAGCTGGCCGCTGCTGTGGTATCTGCGTGATTTTGAGAACAAGCGCTTTATTTGCTGCAATGCGGATGCAGTCGAAAACAATCGAGAGGCTATTGAATCCTCGATGGTCGTCATTGTCGGGTCAGATAAACGGGCCGAGGTTTCGCGCCTGCTCGGTGATGACTTCTACATGCGAGATTTAACGCGCCTGTGGTGGCCAATGCAGGACTACTTCTTCCTGAACTACGACGGCATCAACGAAACGCTGCAAAGTGACACCAAGAACCCCGCCGCTGGTATTATGCGTGAGTCTATCTGGAACATCTGGTGGGAACGCGACTACGACCTCTATGCCGAGGCTAAGTGCATGGATGACCGCATTGAGTCACAGTGCTTTATCACCGACCCCGAAAACCCCGATGCTGCGGCTACGCTGGACAATACCTGCGTGCAACGTGTCCGCAATGAATGTCGTGGTGACTCTACCTTTGAAATTGAGCGCTGGCCGGTTTCGGATGGATTGTATGTTTACGTACGCAGTGACTTCGCTGTGCAAATTTGGGACTCTGGCATGGATGGGCGCTCAGTTGCAGAGCGCCTTGTCCCTGACCCTGAAGATCAGGTAATGCGGGATGTCAGCGCGATAGACTCTTTTGGCACGGGCCTGTTCAATGGTGCGCCGACCGATATGGTCTTTGGGCCAGAAGGCTTGCTGTACATTGCCGACCGTGACACCGAACTTGCTGATGGTGACGACAGCCGCGTGCTTGTCTATGACCCCGAAGCGCGTACATTGGTACGTATCATCGGTGAAGGACAGCTCAGCCGTGCGCAGGGGCTCGCTATCAGTCCAGTAGATGGGTATTTGTACGTTGCGGATACGTGGTACAACAATCATGGGCGTGTGGCGGTCTTTACCTTAGACGGTGAGTTTGTTACAGGGTTCGGCAATAGTGGTGCTGGCAACCCGAATTTTGCCTTCTTCGGGCCGCGCGAGGTTGACGTTGACCGCAACGGCTTCATTTATGTTTCGGATACAGGCAACCACCGCATTCGCGTCTATGACCCGCAATGGCAGTTTATGCGCGACATCACCAGCGCTGGAAGCGGGCTCAACAACGATCCGGAACCAGTCGGGTTAGCTGTGCATCCGATTTCGGGGCAGCTTTACATTGCTGAGACGTGGAACGCGGCGGTATCAGTGTTCCGGCGCGATGGAACGTTCGTGCGGGCATGGGATGTCAACATGTGGGCCGGTACACGTGGCAACAACAACCGTCCTTACCTGACGATTTCCCCGGATGGTACCATGATTCTCGTCTCAGACATGGACAATAATGAGACCAACAACGGCCCGCGTGTTGTGGCCTATGACCTCTCTGGGCAAGCAATGACGGCCTTTAACGCGCCGCTCGACGCTGCTGAAGGCACCGGGCCCCTCGGTGTGCAGCAAGTTGCAGGCATGGCTTTTGATGCTGAGGGTAATCTCTATGTTGCAGATGAGGGCGCTGGCCGGGTTGTGGTCTTCCCGCCATTGACCGTCAGCGGCAGCCTCCAACCGCGCAACGATTTTACCTATACGGGAGAGGTGCCGGGCAATACCAACGCCGCGCCGGGTGATGTTGACGAGGCTGCTAACCCTGAAGCGGACACCGAACAGGTTGTGCCGCCAGCCGTGGCCAGCGACATCGAAGCGGTAGAGCAAGTTGGGTTAGCGTACTGGCAAGCACAGACTGAGGGCGATTATGCAGCATGGCTCGCGCTCCACTGTGAAGCTGATCAGTTACTGGAACCAGATGTGCGCGACGAAGAAGACTTCTTCCTTGACACGGCAGCGTATCGTTATCCCGCGAACTATTCTGAGTTTATTGTAGAAGCAGATGTCGATGGCAACGCAGCGACTGCGTCATTTGATGGTGTGCTGTCACTGTTCCGCGATAACGAGGAATTTCGGATCGCGGCTGTCGGGCTACAATCGATTGAATTGGTCAAGCAAGCGGGCGTCTGGCGAGTTTGTGCTAACGCTGACCCTGAAGAGAATGCAGACATCTTCCGCCCCGGTGGACGGTAGGTCGCTAATATCGTCAGCGGACAAACATCAGAGTTTCAGTAGAATTTACCGAGGTTGCTTGCTGTAGCCTCGGCTTTTCCCATACAATGAGTGTCGGAAAGATGACAAAGAGGGGTGAAAAATGCCTATATATGCTTATCAATGCCGTGAATGTGAAAATGAATTTGAAGTACGACAACGCTTTAGCGACGACCCGTTAGACACCTGCACTATCTGTCACACTGAAGGTTCGGTGTTCCGTGTGATTCAGCCCGCTGGCGTTGTTTTCAAGGGGTCCGGGTTCTATGTAACCGACACGCGCAGCAAGAACGCCGCCCGCCCGACCAGCAGCAATGGTAACGGGAATGGTAGTGAAAATACCACCGCAAACGGTAGCACAGAAAACAAGAGTAGTGAGAATGGTGCTACGTCTAACTCCAAAAAAAGCAGCGAGACGTCTGCTTCTGACGCACCATCAGCGCAGAAAAAGGCGAGCTAATCCACGTCAACGCGAAACTGCAAAATTATTGACGACAGGGTTATCAGATCACCGTTATTTAAAACAGCCGTAGAAGCGGACGCAAGCTGCTGGTCAACAAGGTGTAGCGTCATTTTGCGGCTGGCGTTTTCCACATAATACAATCCATCCTCATAGAAAATAATTGCCACCAGTGCTTCGAGGTCTGTGTGGGCAATCAGAGGTACGTCGGCATCGTGTTTTGTGCCGATAGTGAAGCTGTCTCCGCGCATGTCCCAAATGAGCCCGACTTCTTCCGGGCGAAAGCTCTGCACGATCTCTACGTATACGTTTGGTTTCACATCGCTTTTTGCGTACTGTTGGGCCTGTACATAGCGCTGTTCAATATAGCGCTTCCGTCTGCGGCGCATCAATTCAATCTGCCCCAGCCCAAACAGTGAACCCAGCACCAGCGCCAGCCCGCCGAGCCAGAGCAACAGCGACGGTCCCCCCGGTACGGTTTGTTGCAGCGCAGCCCACCAGATTAGCACGACCAGTATAAACCCACTGACAATACTCAACACATAATTGAAAAAGTTCATCTGTGGCGCTTCTTGTAACGAGTCTGGTGTATTGCCCGGGGAATCGTCACGGGGTGGTGGCGGCGGCATTGTGGGCATAGGTGGCACAGGCGATGCGGTTGTTATTGTGGGGGGGTGTTGCGTAACATCCGTTGACGGTGGTTGTGTGTTCGATGCAGCGATGGTGGGCGTGTCTACGATTGTAGGGGCTGGTGGTGGCGTTTGGGCTGGACGTTTCGGTGCGAGGCGGTTCAAAAGATATTGCAATGCATCCGGGTCGCTGAAATCGACGGGGACCTGTGCATAGAGATCGTATGGCATCCAGTTCTTTGCACCGGGCGGGGCGTCTGGCACAAGGCAGGGAATAACGGTGCCGTTATGCATCAGAAAGGGTTGCCAGATACGTTCCAGCCAGTCGGCCGTCTCCCCGAGCGCACTTTCTGGTGACACGACAACCAGCAGGGCGCTTTCTGGGCTGCGAGCAATGGCGCGCGGGGCGTTGTCTGGTGTGATGAAGTCGACACGATGCTCATCCTCTTCAAGGGGAGGTAGTAAGCTGGCGGCCCACTCACGATCTGCAATGCTAGAGATAAGAATGATTTTCATAAGGTAACTTTTGAGTGACTAATCTCGTCAAAACGTTAACGAAATATGGAGGGAAAAATGAATACACAACCGTACACTATCGGCACAACACTACCTGACCTCATGGTCACAAATGCTGAGAACATGCCCTCAAGTTTATCGCAAGAAATGGGCGAACACGGCCTGCTGATCTACGTATTACGTGGAACATGGTGCCCTTTTTGTGTCAGCCAAATCAACAAGATGCGTCGCCGTTACCCGCGCTATCAAGCACATGGTATTGGCACTGTATTTATTGTCCCTGAACCGGTGGCAAACGTCTACAGTTTTGCGATCAGTAGCCCGCACCCGCTTCCGTTTGGATTACACGCCGACGAAGAAACGCAAGTTGCCGACACGCTCACTCAAGCTGTGCAAGAACCCGGTGAACGCCCAATTGGTATCTATTTATTGGACGCTAATCGCACGGTGCTATGGCGCTTCGTTGGAACAGAAGACGACAATTATCCTTCGCAGGATCAGATCCTCAGCGTTATTGAGAAACATGTTTAACCCTTGCGTGCGATCAGCAGCGGTGGTGTTTTTCCGGCGCCTGTAAAAGATCGCAATGTGCGGGTCAGTGGGTTGCCAATCCCGCGTACTGATTGAGTCTCAACGCGCAGGCCAGCGTTTTCCAGCGTTGTTTTCACCACGGATAGCGCGAAGGCTTGAACAGACAGTATGACCAGCGTGCCATCAGCTTTGAGCAGGGTCGCCGCATTTTGCAACGCGGCGTTTTGGTCTTCAATCAGATGCAGGCTAAAGCTAAAGGTGACAAGATCAAAGCTGTCAGGCGTTAGGGGCGGTGCCTGCAAGCTACCAAACACGCGCAGATAACGCGAATACGGGAATAGCCCCAGCCCATATGAACCGCGCAGTTGACTGAGGACAATTGTGTTATACCCAGACACATCCAGACCATAGCCTAGCCAGCCCATACCGCTCGAAAAATCAACGGCGGTTCCCATTGGGCCGATGGGTAGGCGTTCTTGCTCACGGCGAATGTTTTCGAGGATGCGCCACATGTCAGCGGTGACATTGGCCCGCGCTTGCCAGTAGTCGGGTGGCCAGTCGGTTGGCGTGGTTTGTGGCAAGCGGCGAAATTCCTCAATCGGCATCGCCGGCCAGCTTTTTTGCGCAAAAGTAGCCGTGATAGTTTGCTCCGCAGCGGCGAATTCTGTGAGCTGTGCTGGTGTCGCCAGTTGCACCATGCCGCTATCGTCAATGGGATAGGTCAGCGTGGGGTCGGCCTCGCTGACCAACGTATCCCCCTGACGTGTTAATGGTGCCCCGGTCACTGGACACCGCAACAGCGCGTAGAAATTTTGCCCACGGACCTGTAACTTATCCGTCAACCGTTGATAGGTGCTGTCTGGCGTTGTTTCCCGGCGTGGGCTTTGCTCATCCATTGACAGCTTCTTCTTCGACTTCATGCGGTGTTGTTGTGGTGTGATCACCGGCCCGCCAGAACAACCAGGCCCCACCAGCGAGTACAATCAGGATCAACGGCGCGACCAATAGCGCGACCATGGCGCGTACCCCTGTCGTCCCCCAGCCAAGCGCATCTAGCACCATGAATAATCCGAAGGCAGTAATGGCCAGCACCACCAGCAACGTTAGCGCCAGGGAATTGGCGCGTTTGAGGGCGTCGAGGGTTAGCAAGCGCGTCGACGGTTTGTTGTCATTGCTCATTGTGTTGTCTACGTCCTTTCGTGTGGAACTTGAACCATGCCACAGTTCCAGCAAATTTGTGCTTCAACATCGTTATAGCGCCCGCAACGGGGGCAAGGGTGGAAAATCTTGTCGCCAAAGCGCCATGTTGCTTGTCCACGGCGTGGCAAACGCTTGGGCATGATACCTTCCAGCCCGGTTAAGATCAACAGTATTGCCAGTGAACTCATACAGGCCCAGTAGCCATTCACCGGGTCGGTGTCATTAGCTTCATAGACTGACAACAAGCCCCCCATCACCATAATGCCGCCCAGAATCACCCACCGATTGGTGCCCATCCAGATAGGGTAGCGGTGGTCGACGTAGTTATAGCTTGTGCGTAGGATGACAATCGAAATCGCCACTGGTAGAATCCACAAAGCCCAGAGCGGATGAAAAAACCCCAACGGAATCGTGAACCGTTCCATAGGCAGTAGCAAAAGGTCAACGCCACTACGTGACTTTGTATCCCAGGGCAGGAACAAAGAAACGGCAACGCAGAGCCCCGCGACGAATTGCATAGCATATGTCATTCGAAATGTATTGCGCATACTCAAAAGCTCGAGACCTTGTCGGTTTGCGACCCTATCATAGCAAGATTGGAATGTGATGTGATATTGGGTTAAAGACCCATGCCGATTTGTGCAAATTGCAATGGCATTTTAATAAAAAACCCGTTAGCTTAGAATGACAAGATTAAGCATGATTAGGAGTCTTTTTGCAATGATTCGACCTGTTGCAACAGTCGATGTTTCACCGAATTTACCCCCGGAACTGGAACGCCTGCTTGAACTAGCGTACAACATGCGTTGGTCGTGGGACCATGATACGTTGGACCTCTTTCGGCGTTTAGACAATGATCTGTGGATTGAAACGAATTATAACCCGGTCATGTTACTCGGGCGCATCAGCCAGGAAGCGCTACAAGCAGCCGTTAACGACACGGCATTCATGGCCAGCTTCAAGAACGTCTGCGACAGCTATGATGCCTACATGAACGCTACTGACACATGGTATCGCACCACCTATGGTGAATTCGACAAGCCATTCATCGTTTATTTCAGTATGGAATTTGGTCTGGCGACCTGTCTACAGAACTATTCTGGTGGGCTGGGTATCCTGGCTGGCGACCATATGAAAAGCGCCTCTGACCTGAACCTGCCGCTGGTTGGGATTGGTATCCTCTATCAAGAAGGCTATTTCCAGCAGTACCTCAACAAAGATGGCTATCAGCAAGAAAGCTACCCCATCAACGACTATTCCAACCTGCCAGTAAGCCCGGTGCATACCGCCGATGGTGAACGCCTGGTGATTACGGTTCCCATTGCCGAACATACGCTGCATGCTTACGTCTGGAAAGTGCAGGCAGGGCGCGTGGCCCTCTACCTGCTTGACGCCAGCCACCCCGCCAACCATCCCAAAGAAGGCGAAGACCACGAACTACACAACCTGACCGACCGCCTCTATGGTGGTGATCGGCGCTTGCGTATTCGTCAGGAAGTGTTGCTTGGAATCGGTGGTGTGCGTTTGCTACAAGCACTGGGCATTGAGTCGAAGGTTGTTCACCTCAACGAAGGCCATAGTGCCCTGAGTGCGCTTGAACGCATCCGCATTTTTATGGAAGAAAACCCCGATCTCACCTTTGAAGAAGCGCGTAACATCCTCGCGACAACCAGTGTCTACACCATTCATACACCAGTCCCAGCCGGGTTGGAACGCTTTGGCTATGACCTGATTGACGAGCATCTTGCCTGGATGTGGGAAGCACTGGGCCTCACCCGTGACGAGTTCCATAACCTCGGGCGTGAGCCAATGGGGGGGTATGACCTGTTTTCGTTGCCTGTGATGGCGCTGAAAATGTCGGCGGCCAGTAATGGTGTGAGTGCATTACATGGTGAAGTCTCACGCACGATGTGGCAATGGATGTTTGAGCAGGTGCCACAACCAGAGGTACCGATTGACTCTATCACCAACGGCATTCATGTGAACACCTGGATTAGCCGCGACATGGCAACCGTCTTTGACCGTTACCTGGACCCCTCCTGGCGCAGCAATCCATCTGATGAACGTATCTGGGCAGATGTTGACCGTATTCCTGACCCCGAATTATGGCGTGTGAAAGAGCAGCGCCGGGCACGTCTGGTCGCATTCACTCGTAATCACGTTCGTCAACAGCTTGCCCGACGTGGTGAACCACAATCAGAGGTACGCCATGCTGATGAAATCCTTAACCCTGATGCTCTGACGATCGGGTTTGCACGCCGTTTTGCAACCTATAAGCGTGCTACGTTGCTATTCCGTGACCCCGAACGCCTGGCGCGCATTATTAATGACCCGGAGCGCCCGGTGCAGTTTATCTTCGCGGGTAAGGCCCACCCCCACGATAAACCCGGTAAAGAGTTCATCCGCGAAATTGTCCGGTTCTCGAACATGCCTGAGTTCCGTCAGTCGATTGTGTTCCTTGAAAATTATGACATGACGGTGACGCGCTACATGCTGCAAGGGTCGGATATCTGGCTGAATAATCCCCGCCGCCCGCGCGAAGCCTCTGGCACGAGTGGTATGAAAGTCATCTACAACGGTGGTTTGAACCTGAGCGTGCCTGATGGTTGGTGGGCTGAGGCGTATTCACCTGAATATGGCTGGGCGATTGGTAACGGTGAGGTCTATTCTGCAGAGGACACCGAGCTGCAAGATTTCATCGAAAGCGAAGCACTGTACAAGCTGCTAGAAGATGATGTCGTCCCGCTGTTCTATGACCGTCGTCGCGACAATATCCCGCATGGCTGGATGCGGAAAGTCAAAGCCAGTATGCAGCACCTGTCGGCATTCTTCAGCACACATCGTATGGTGCAAGAATACACGACCCGCTACTACATGCCCTCGCTGCATCGTTACGAAAGCCTCAACAACGGCAATGCTGATGAAGGCAAGAAATACGCTAACTGGATGATTGATGTTCAGAAAAATTGGGACGCTATCGAAATCAAGAGCGTGCGTGTTTCTACAGAGAGTTTGCAGGTGGGGCAGGTGCTTACGGTCGAAGCAGTGCTTGACCTTGGTGAACTGCAACCCGCTGACGTTAGTGTCGAGCTGTTTTCAGGTAATCTGGACACCAACGGCTTCTTGACCAGTGGTGATGCCGTCGAGATGTCTCCGGGGCGCAAGAACAAGGGGGTTTACAAGTTCACAGGTGAAATTACCTACGAAGCCTCTGGTGAGCGTGGAGTTTCGGTGCGTGTGCTACCGAAAAATGAGTTCCTGACCAACCCGTTGCTAACAGGGTTGATCCTTTGGGCACGGCCAGACGTGGTTAAAACGAGCTAGTTCTCGTCGCGCTCAACCGGAAACAACTGACGAAACCGGAAAACACGTGGGACAATCGACGTTCCGCGTGTTTCTGTTTCTGGCTCGTCTCCGAGTGAAAGCGACATATTCGCGGTGAGTGGTAACCACACATGTACCGTTGTGCCCACATGCAGCGTGCTTTCTAGCGAGATGCTCCCCGCGTGTGCTTCAATGATGCGCCTGGCCTGATACAATCCCTGCCCACCGCCGGGAATGTTGCGTTGCCGGCCATCACGGCCCCGAACTTCGCCCCGGAAGAAGCGCTCAAAGACATGCGGCAGGTCGTCGGGCACAATCCCGAGGCCGCCATCTTTAAAGACAAGGTGAACACTCTGCCCATCCTGAACGATATGACTACTAATCAAGATATCGCCACCCTGCTCAGAGTAGCGAATTGCATTGTCAATTATTGTGCCAAACGCCCATAACAACCGCCGACTGTCGCCCAGCACGTAATGCTCATCGTCGGGAATGACCATACTCAGGTGCATCTGGGCAGTATTGATGGTGTCTTGCCATTGGCTGGCTGCTTCCCACAATAAGTCGCTGAGTAACACTGGTTGCTGAACGCGCTCAATTTCGGCAGGGGCGAATTGTTGCAGGTCGCGTAGTTCGTCAATCACGCCTTGCAAAGACTGGGCGTTCCGGGCGACATCCCGCGCAAACTGAAACAATGCTGCTTGATCCTGAGTATCGTCGTGGCGCGCCGCTTCGAGGGCGGCCCCCTGTGCAGTGTAAGCCATTGACTGTTGAATATCGGTGGCTAGCCGCGTGATAAGCCGATCATAGTGTTGTTCGCGTTCGACATCGGCGCTAATGTCACGCAAGGTGACGATCACGCCGAGGCGTTGTTCACCACCGCCCACTACAGCGGCCGTTTCTGCTTGTAAGGTGCGTTTGTCATGAGCGATGCGGATGGGGTTGCCCAGCGAGTAAATGCCCGGTGCAAGTGCCGTGCCGAGTGTGTCGAAAATTTGGTCATACAGCACGCGCAGATCAAACTCGGCATGAATGCCCAACAGCTTACGCGCCGCCGTGTTCATCGTCAGTGGGCGGCCGTGGGGGTCCAGCACAATTAATCCATCGCTGATGCTTTCGATGATCGCTTTAAGGCGCTTGGTTTCACGCAGATGGAGCTGAAGGTTGGCCGCTAGCGCAGAATGTTCATGGTCCATCACATTCGCGTAATGGTCAAGTGCTGCGGCCAGTTCCCCGATTTCATCGTTGGCCGGCATATCGTTACGCACATCGCTTTCACCCGCAGACAGTGCAACGGCTGTGTCGCGAATCTGTTCGACGCGCTCAATCAGCCGCGCCAGCACAATATACGTGCTGATGACGATTAGCGCTGCCCCAACAGCCGCCATCAAGCTGACGGTGTGTTGTGTCATTGCGGCGACGGTCTCGCCACTGTTTTCCACGCTGAGCCTTAATACACCGAGCGCCGTGCCGTTTAGCGTAAGCGGTGCGTATACGCGGTATAAGGTGACATCATCCAGAACAGTGCGTTCTTGCAGGTAATTTGGTCCGCCGACCACAGCGGTTGCGGTTGTGTCCTGCACAGATTGACGATCTGCCGCGACCCCCGCCAGCCATGTGCCATCTGCACCAAACAGAAGCGCCTCAGATGTGGTTGTCTCCGCAATGGTGGAAAGCACCGGAGCAATATCACTTCCGACCAGTAGCGCTCCCATGACCTGATTGTCAGGGGTGGTGATCGTGCTGCCACTGACCAGTAGCAGACGGTCATTGAGCCGGATGAGTTCGGTGGTCGTGGCTGGTGTTTGCAAAAGCGGCGTAATACTACCGATTGCGGAGAGATTACCCTGCTGTGAGAGGTCAAAAGTTGTGGTAGTGCTGTTCGCTGAACGTTGCAAGCCCATAATTTCAACGCCATTGCGATCTGTGACAATCACCATATCCAGTTCTGCTAACAGCGCATTGGGTGCAATCAGCGCGTCGAGACGGTCAACGTTGCGGGCGGCAACGCTTTCTGCAAAACCTCCCGTATTTTGTAACCGAAACAACTCACGCTGGTGCGAGTCTGTCAGCGATTGCAGGTGTTGGAGCGCATCGTCGGCGTCTGTGCTGAGGTCACTTGCGATATCGGCATTGCTGGCGGTGGTCAGCTCCCACGAAATAACATACGCGCCAAGCACACTCATCAATAGGACGACCGTGGCCACCGGCACCAGCAGCCGCCACCGTAGCGACACAAAGCCTTTGGCGGGGGTTTCAGGCGGTGTCGGCGGTGTCAGGTTCAACAGTGGTGAGGTGACATCGTCAGCCGTGGGGGGGTGTTGCTCGTTGGGTACGAGCGCCATGATTATTGACCTCGAATGGCTAAGCAAACCGAACAGATGTACAGCTTAAGAATGCATCAATTGTCATTAAAAAGCAATCACTTTTGACACAGCGTGTAAAATTGCCCGTGGTGTTATAGTGAAGGGTACGCACATTTTTTGCATGAATAACCAGAAACGGGCAAAACAATGAAAATTTCAAAGCAAGATGTCCTTGAATATCATAGGCAAGGCCGCCCCGGCAAGATTGAGGTCATTGCAACCAAGCCTCTGACAACCCAGCGCCATCTTTCGCTGGCCTATTCTCCTGGTGTTGCCGAAGCTGTGCTTGAAGTTGAACGTAATCCGCTCTCAGCCTATCAGTATACGGCTAAAAGCAATCTCGTCGCCGTGATTTCCAATGGTACTGCGATTCTGGGCTTAGGGAGCCGTGGTCCGCTTGCGGCGAAGCCAGTTATGGAAGGCAAAGGCGTCCTGTTTAAGAGTTTTGCTGATATTGACGTCTTCGATATTGAGGTCGATGAAACAGACCCCGACAGGTTCATTCAGGTGGTCAAGTCTATCGCGCCGACCTTTGGCGGTATCAATCTGGAAGACATCAAAGCGCCAGAATGTTTCTACATTGAAGAAACGCTCAAAGCCGAGCTAGACATCCCTGTTTTTCATGACGACCAACATGGCACAGCCATCATTTCAGCGGCGGCGCTCATCAATGCCTGCGAATTGACGGGCAAGGCGATTGAAGACCTGAGGATGGTTATCTCGGGGGCAGGTGCAAGTGCGATGGCCTGTGCGAAGCTGTTCATGACACTTGGCCTCAAGCGCGAGAACGTTATTATGACTGATAGCCTTGGGGTACTGTACACAGGTCGCACCGAACGCATGAACAAGTACAAAGAGGCTTTCACAACAGACACAGATGCCCGTACTTTGGCCGATGCGCTGGTGGGTGCAGATGCTTTTGTCGGGCTTTCTGTCAAAGACCTTGTTACGCCCGAAATGGTCAAGACCATGGCTAAAGACCCACTTATCTTTGCTATGGCGAACCCCGACCCTGAAATCCCCTATCCCATGGCCCGTGAAGCCCGTCCTGACGCCATCATCGGCACCGGCCGCAGCGATTATCCCAATCAGGTAAACAACGTGCTTGGTTTTCCTTTTATTTTCCGTGGTGCGTTGGATGTCGCCGCTGTTGCGATCAATGAAGAGATGAAACTCGCCGCTGCTTATGCACTTGCACAACTGGCGCATGAAGATGTTCCCGACCGTGTGCTGGCCGCCTATGGTTTGACTGAACTCAAATTTGGGCGCGATTACGTTATTCCAAAAGCGCTGGACCCACGTGTATTGCTCTATGAAGCGCCGGCTGTGGCCAAAGCGGCGATGGAAACGGGTGCGGCTGGCCTTGAAATAGATGTTGAAGAGTATCGTGAGCATCTGGCCCACAGTCAGGGCCTTGGCACCAGCCTGAAGCGCTATTTTGTGAACGTTGCCCGGCAGGCACCGAAACGCATTGTCTTTAGTGAAGGTGAACAAGCGAAGATCATTCGGGCCGCGCATCAGGTTGAAAATGATGGAATTGGCCAGCCGATTTTGATTGGTGATCCACAAAAGATTGAAGTGCTGGTGCAACACCTTGGGCTTGAATTTACACCAAACGTTATCAACCCGCGTGACTTCGACAAGCACGACGCCTACGTTGCAGCCTATTATGAGCTACGTCATCGTAAAGGCATGACGCAAGTTGAAGCTGATGCTGCCTTATATGACCCGCGTGTACTGGGGCCGATGGTTGTTTATATGGGGGATGCGGATGCTTATGTCGCAGGGTTGACGATGACGTATCCACAGGTGATCCGCCCGGCGCTTGAAATCTTTGGCACCCGCGCGAGCGTTCAGCACGCAGCAGGGGCCTACCTGATGCTGACCAAAGAAAAGTCCTACCTTTTTACAGACGCCACCGTTAACCTGGACATGACCGCCGAAACTCTGGCCGAAGTTGCCATCCTCGCAAATGACTATGCCCGTAGCATTGAACTTGAGCCAGTGGTGGCAATGTTGTCTTTCAGCAACTTTGGCTCAACCCGGCACCCAATGTCTGAAAAAGTGAAGAACGCCGTGCAAATCGTGCGTGAGCGTCGCCCCGACGTTTGCATTGATGGGGAAGTTCAGGCGGATTTTGCTGTTTCTGGTGAACTCATGGAAGAAATTTACCCCTTCAGTGACATCCGCGATGCCAACGTCCTCGTATTCCCGGATCTTGGGTCAGCGAATATCGCGTATAAGCTGTTGGCGCATCTAGGGGGCGCAGAAACGATCGGCCCGATCCTGCTAGGGGTTGGTGCCCCGGTGCATGTGTTGCAACAGGGTGAAAGTGTCGAAAATATCGTCGCGATGGCCGCCGTCGCAGCAATGGATGCTCAAAAACGCTAGGGAATTGGGCTGGCAGCAGAATCCAGAGAGAGCCGCTATAATGGGGTCATTGTGTCAGGAGGATGTACTCGCGATGATCCCATTTCGCACGGAGGCTTTATGAGTGGCGATAACTACAACCCGAACGACGACCCCCAACGTCGTCCAATTGACCTTGGCAATGTTGACGTTCCTGACTTTTCGCGGCGTATCCCGGGCTTATCTGAGGAATATGCCCCTGAATCCCATCGGCGTGCCTCGGAATTTGACGATTATGGCGATGACGATCGTAATGACGGAAACAACGAACAGGGCGGGTGCCTGAGCCTTTTCAGTGGCAAGAGTAGCGCCTGGATTTTTGTGCTGATTATGATTGTTGCTGCCTTCCGCGGTCAGGTTGATGGACAGGGGTGTTTGCCCGGTAGACGGTGCCTGAATATTATTTTTGGTGTATTCGCCGGTATTGGGCTTTTTGTAGGGTCGTTTTTTGTCGCCGCAGAAACCGAAGCGGACGGTGTTGCTACAGCGATGGCGTGTGCAGGCGGGTTTATTTGTCTTGGGAGCGTCGGTGGGGTGGCGTTGCTGCTCTTTAGCATTAGCCGCATGATTGACATCAACCCGTGGGACAATGTTGACGGCGGCTTGTTGGACAATATACTCGGTGGTTTTGGTGGCGGTGGCCGCAATTAAGCAGCGAAATAGAGTAACGTAAACAAAAACCCTGCTGTTGTGCAGGGCTTCTGTTGTGGTGTAGTGACTTGCTGCGGGACCTGGACTCGAACCAGGACCGATGCATCCAGAGTGCACTGTTCTGCCGATTAAACTATCCCGCAAATCGTGGACAGTAGTCTACACACACACATGCTATCTGACAAGGGTTGAATATGTGCTGTAGGTGTGGTTATGGCGTGGCCGGCGAGACACTGGTTTCCTTGTGATGTTGCTCGTGCGCGGCGACCTCTGCCTCCAAACTGTCGGGGAATAGGCGCTTGCGAAAGACCAGCCCAATGATAATCCCCAGAAACGCACCAAACCACACCTGAAAAATGCCGATAATAATGACCGCCGCCGCCGTAGCAGTGGCCCCCATCCTAACAATACTGGTCAACATCAAGCTGACGGTCAATTCACGGCCGCCGGCCCCACCCGGCATCGCACTGATTGCAGAAATCACGACCGAAAAGCCGAGAATAAACGTGGCTTGCACAAATAGTGTGGTAGAGGGGGCTTCGCCAAGACCAAGCAAGATCAAATAAAAGCCGATGCAGTCTGTAACATAGGCACCGAGTCCCATAAATGTTGTCGGGACAAGGTGACGAATTTTGGTGAGTTCATAGCTGCTGTCATATAGCATCCGCAATTGCTGGTCAAAGCGCCGCAAGATTGGGAGGCGTCCGGCAATGTTCAACAAAAAATACACAATGCGCTTTTGCTGCGCCACAATCACCGACAGCGCAAGAACGATGCTGATACCGATTAATACCACTTGAATGGTCGTTGTGTTGATGTCATCTGTTGCGAAAATGGCATCTGGCATGAGCAATGCTGAGGCCCCGACAATCACAACGACTGCAATGCCATCAATCAAGCGCTCAACAAAGATGATGGGCGTACTACGCATGACCAGTGTACCTGTCATACTCTTGAGGATGAGCGCCTTTAGAACTTCAGCCATTTTGCCCGGGCTGAGTGCGAATGGCAGGCTGGCCAACCACAGCAAGAAGCTATCACTTACACGGATGGTAGCGGGTTCGCCGGGGGCATCTGGCGGTTTTGTTTCACCGCGTAGCACTGGGTGAACGTCGATAATATGCAGAAAATAATGCCATTCAAAATATCGCAACACCCAGTTAACAAACTTGAGTGCAATGACAGGGATGAATACCCACAGCGGGAAACTCCCGAGTTTGTCGGCAAGGTCGCGCACATTGCTGAATAGCACCACACCGATCATAACGGCTGCACTGAGCGCAAGCCCAAGAAAAATTTGGTTCCAGTATTTTTGCATGGTTTCTGCCGATAACTAAATGTTGCTGTGGCTATTCACCATACAACCATACGCCCGAACTGACTATTGTGTGGAATACCTAATTGAACTCTAATTCAGCTATAGGGCTTGCAGGATGACGGGCTCAGCACACAGAGAGATGAATGCAACGGATGATTGAAACACCACAGCAATTCAAACGCGATGCCTACACATGGTTGGCCTATGGGTTGCTCGGCTATTTTGCATTTTTTCAGATTTCATCGGGTATTGTAGTACCATTTTTGCGTAGTGAGCTTGGCTTTAGCTACACTGTCGGCGGGTTGCATGTCAGTGCATTGGCGCTGGGGATTATTGTTTATGGACTGATTGGTGCCAGATTAGTCCTGCGCTTTGGACGTGGGCGCGTACTCTGGTTGTGTAGCGTGGGGCTCAATGTTGGCGCACTGGTGGTTGTGGTTGGGTGGCACGCCGCGCTGACGGTGCTTGGCATGTTCCTCGTGGGGTTGTTTGGCTCCGCGATTCTGGTCATCGTGAATGCCTCGCTGGCAGACCAGCACAAACACCTGAAGGCCTATGCATTAACCGAAGCCAATATCGCCGCAGCTTTCACTGCTACCACTGCACCGCTGCTAATTGGTGGCATGGCGGCGCTTGGGTTGGGCTGGCGCGTCGGCTTGATGTTGCCTCTGCTGGTGTGGTTAATACTTATTCTGCGGGTACGCCCTCGTGTTAGGGTTCCAGACGCCGTTCGCCCCCGGAAAGTGAACGACATAGCGACGACTGAGCAACCGTTACCACGTCTGTATTGGGTGTATCTGGCTGCATTGGTGTTTGGGGTTTCGGCGGAATGGTGCGTTAATGCCTGGAGCGTCGTCTTTTTGGACGATTGGGTTGGGTTGTCTAGCAGTGCCGCCGCAACGCTCTATTTTGTGTTGCTGGGGGCGGGGGCAGTGGCTCGCATTGGGGGTAGTATCCTGACGCGGCGCTTTCCCGCAGACTATTTATTGATAGTTGCCCTCATATTGGCGGGGGTTGGCTTCACGATTTTCTGGCTCTCGCCCGTACTGCCATTGACTTTGCTGGGAATGGTCATTACCGGTATGGGTGTGGCCAACATCTACCCCATGGGGCTTTCCGCAACGACGAATGCGGCCGAAGCAGCGATTGATCTTGGTTCTGCGCGTATATCGGTGGGTGTTGGCGTGGCGATTTTAGTGCTGCCGCAAGCACTGGGCGCGCTGGCAGATGTTGTCGGTATCTTCACGGCCTTCGGGACGACATTAATTATGCTTGTGCTGGCGATAGTTGTGTCTGTATATGCAATTACTCAGGCGCGCCTCAATGCCACATAATAAATTGAGCAGTAGCTTGCAAAATCCGTACTGCTTGCTCATACTTTATGCTGTGTAAGCGAACAGGAGAGCGCTACGTTGGACCTAAAAGTTGGCACCTACAATGTCAATAATCTATTTGATCGTTTCGACGATCCCTACAGTTGGAGCGATGACCGCTGGAATCGTCGTGCTACCAAACCTAAAAGCCTCGATGAAATCTATCAGCTTGGGCAACGATTACGCGACGACCGACCCGATATTCTGGCCTTACAAGAGGTTGAAGGCAAAGGCACGCTTTATGAGTTCAACGTCTCGCAGCTAGGACGCTTTTTTCGAGATTTAGCACTGGTGCCGGGAAACGACCCACGTCGAATTGATGTGGCAGTCGGTAGCCGCCTACCATTGGGGCAGGTGGTATCTTATCAGTTTATTCGAGACCAGGAAACGGGGCGCAAGCTGTTTTCGCGTGACTTGATTGAAGTTGAGGTGCTAAACCCCGATTCCCCGGGGCAACGTATGTTCACCATTTTTGTCACCCACCTGAAAAGTAAATGGGTAGACACCAGCCAGAGTGTCGCAGAACAGGAAAAAGATCGCCATAATGCCGACATTTTGCGCTGGAAACAAGCCTCAACCGTGGCGAACATCGTACGTAGCCGCTTCCCGAATCCACAGTCGCGCTATATCGTCGCAGGCGACCTCAATGATACGCCAGACTCACGCTTGCTTGCACCACTACTCCAGAACCAGCATCTGCCACTCTTCGATGTATTGACGCTGCTTCCGCAAGCAGAACGCTGGACCTATCACTGGAAAAAAGAAGACCAGTACAGCCAGATTGACTATTTACTCGTGTCGCAAGGGATGCGTCAGCTCTTGCAAACAGATTCTGTATATGTTGCGCAGGGGCATTTCACCAGTGGTTCAGACCATCACCCTGTCTACGCAACCTTCACATTTTAGCTTGAGAAAGGAACTTCTATGACAACTCGTGCTGTCATTCTTGCAGGCGGTGAAGGCACCCGTTTGGGCGTCTTAACTGCGAAGCGGGCCAAGCCCTCCGTACCGTATGGTGGCAAGTATCGCATTATTGACTTTGTGCTTTCAAATTGTGTGAACTCCGGGTTATTCGATGTGCTGGTGTTGACGCAGTACCGTCCCCATTCGTTGAACGAACATATCTCGCGTGGTCGTCCGTGGGACCTCGACCGCAGTTTTTCCGGTGGTGTGCAACTCTTGCAGCCCTACAAGGGACGCAATGACACTGACTGGTATCGTGGCACGGCGGATGCAGTGACGCAGAACTTTAACTTTGTGCGGCGGGGTGCGCCAGATAACGCGCTCATTCTCTCTGGTGACCATATCTACCAGATGGACTACAAGGCCATGATTCGCTTCCATGAAGAACAAGAAGCGGACGTAACCCTTGCAGTGATTGATGTCCCCATCGAAGAAGCAAGCCGCTTTGGCATTATGTTTACCGACGAAAACATGAACGTCATCGACTTTTATGAAAAACCCAAAGACCCACCCGGTACACTTGCCAACATGGGGATTTATGTTTTTAAGACCGATGTGCTAGGGCGCTATCTTGGTGCAGATAATGACGATGCGAGTTCGAACCACGACTTCGGGAAAGACATCATCCCGAAAATGATTGAAGATAAACTCAAAGTAATCGCCTATCCATTCACTGGATACTGGGTTGATGTAGGGACGATTAACGCATATTGGGAATCGCACATGGACTTGATCCAAACACCGCCACCACTGGACCTTAACGACCGCACCTGGATCATTCACACGCGCTCTGAAGAACGTCCGCCAGTGAAGATCGAACACGGTGCAAACGTCTCTGACTCACTGATTACAGATGGGTCCATCGTTGCTGCTGGGGCAACGGTTGAACGTAGTGTACTGTCGCCGGGTGTCTATGTTGGTCCGGGGGCGGTTGTCCGCGAAAGCATCATTTTGACGGACACCTATATCGAAGCCGGGGCCGTAGTTGAACACGCGATTATTGACAAGGTGGCGGTGATTGGGCAAAACGCCAAAGTTGGCGTCTACAATGAAGGTGAAAAGCCAACACTGACAACTATCGGCAAGAGTGCCCGTATTCCAGAAGGGTTTGTGATTGGTGATGATGTTGTCGTGGCCAGCGAAGTTTCTGAAGAACAATTCAAAAATATGTATCCAGATGGTCATGTGCCAAATGGTTCGCGTGTTGCTTACACCGGGCCCTGAGCACTGAATACTTTGCACAGTGATCGGTGTGGGATAGAAAATTAGACGGATGACCAGACAAAGTTTACAGGCACTGTTACTTGGGTTGGCGCTTCTGGTGGTGGGGTTTAGCATCACAGGTGCGCCAGCCCCGGCCGCTGTTGACGCACAGAGTTCTGCCGCTGATGATGTAGAAACCCTGATGCGGTCGATGAGTAATCAGCAGAAGGTTGGACAGCTGTTTATGGTTAGCCTGGGTGGGACGCAACCTTCCGCCGCACAGCTGGAGTTTTTGCAGACGTACCAGCCCGGGGCAGTTGTCCTTTTTGGGACGAATGTCAACGGACGCCAGCCGGCCCAGGTGACAGGCTATATCAACCAGCTTCAGGGTATTATCACTGATGTTGAAGGTGTTCCGCTGATTGTTGCAATTGACCATGAAGGTGGGCGTGTGCAGCGCTTGCTAGATGGCTTTACGCATTTTCCTGAACCGTCAATTCTGGGCGCAACGGCTGATCCCTCCATCGCAGCAGCAATTGGTGCTGCGCAGGGGCGTGAACTGGCTGCGGTCGGGGTCAATATGAATCTAGCCCCGGTCGCAGACCTCCATACTCGTGCTGATATGCTGAACACGTCACGAGTACTCAACCATCGCACCATGAGCCAGGACCCACAGATTGTCGGTGAGTTGGCGACTGGCTTCACAACTGGGCTGGCGATGCACGATGTCATCGGCGTTGTTAAACATTTTCCCGGGCACAGCCCGACGGAAACTGACTCTCACACTGAGATTGCGACGGTTGCACTCGACCGGCCGACTGTAGAAGCAACCAATCTGCTAGCATTCCAGACGGCCATTGATGGTGGTGCGCCAGCTATCATGCTCGGTCATCTCTATTATCCGGCACTTGAGACACGTGAAGAATATCCTGCATCAATGTCGGCGGAAATTGTCGGGTTATTGCGGGATAATATGCGGTTTGAGGGCTTGATTATGACCGATGCACTGGATATGGGCGGTGTCGTTAATCTCTACCGAACCCCGCTGGCAGCGCTGACTGCGTTTAAAGCTGGTGTCGATATGTTGACGATGGGCCCGGGGACAAGTTTTGCCGACCAGCAGATGGCGATTGATCTGGTGTTAAGCGCAGTTGAAAGCGGCGAAATTTCACAAGAACATCTTGATGCTTCGGTGCGTCGTATTTTGCAACTCAAAGCCGACTACGGCTTGCTCAATTGGCAACCATTGCCGCTGGAAACAACTGCTGAGCGCATCGATGTCGCCCGTTCTTCAGCAACCCTGATGCAGATGTTTGAGGCGGGCATCACCGTGGTACGCGATGAACAGAACGCCTTACCGCTGCAACCCGGTGATAACCTCGCGATCATTTACCCGGCAGGGAAGCCTGTTATCCGTGAGACATGCCAGCAGTATCTACCGGACGCGACATACCAGAGTTATAGTTGGTGGCCATACGACTGGGAATTTGGGGCTACACAGGCGGCTGTGCGCAATGCAGATGTGGCCATTGTGATTGCCGAAAATATCGGCTGGAACACACCGCAGGGCGCGCTGGTGGAACAACTCCCCACAGATAATATGATCTATGTGTCGCTATGGAAGCCTTATGAATGGGAGGATATTCAAGAGATTGATCCCAACACGCCGGGCTTTGTCGTGACATATTCGACATGGGACGAAGCCCAGATTGCATTGTGCCGGGTTTTGAGTGGGCAGGTCCCGGCGCGTGGACAGTTGCCAATGGCCATTGATGGTTATCCTGTCGGGCATGGCATCATGTATGCGGCCTCGGGTGTGGCTGTGCCAGAATGAAGTGGGAAAAGAAAACGCTATGACAAACGCTCGTAAGTCATCGGTTCCTATCCCTACACTGGAATACGAACGTGAAGTGTATGGGCGTGGTTATCGTACAATCGCTGGTGTTGACGAGGCCGGACGGGGTAGTATTTTTGGGCCGGTGTGTGTGGGGATGGTGGTTTTGCCGTCGCATGATACACCGCCAGAATTATTGCACGAGGTCCGCGACTCGAAGAAGCTCTCGCGGCCGAAAGTGTATCGACTGGCTGATGTTGTGAAAGCAACGGCACGCGCGTGGGGAGTTGGCGCAGCGTCTGCGCGGGAAGTTGACCAACACGGTATCGTCGGTGGTATTCGGTTGGCGGCTGAACGTGCGCTGGCAATGGTGCAAAGCAACGCTGCTGTGCAGGTAGATTTTCTGCTGACGGATAGCACGTTACCGATTCCAGAAGATTTCCCGCCAGAAGCAACCGAAGCGCATGTTGGTGGAGACTTGAATTGTCTCTCTATCGCATGTGCTGCCATTCTTGCCAAGCACTATCATGATGCTGTCGTGAGAGATATCGCGCAGCACTACGACGCGGCTTATCAGCTACAAAATAATGTTGGTTATGGCACAGTAGCCCACATTAACGCAGTTCGTCAATTGGGGCCAACGCCACACCACCGCTTTTCGTTTAAGCCCGTCGCGCAGCTCCCTTTACCGCATATTCATGACAGACGCTAATTTCTACTGAGATTCTGTTTTCTGGATAGCTGCCAGATCAAGTTCCAACGCGACTGGACAATGATCAGAACCTGTAACGCTCGTCAGGATCTGTGCATCTTTCAGTGCCGGGCGGAGCGCGTCTGAGACGATGAAATAGTCAATCCGCCAGCCAATGTTACGTTCGCGCGCGTTGTTACGCATCGTCCACCAGCTATACATCTCGGGTGTGTCTGGATAAAAGTGGCGGAAGGTGTCGATATAACCAAAATCCATCAAGCGGTCCAGCCATTCGCGTTCAATAGGCAAGAAGCCTGAATTTTTTGCGTTTGCTTTCGGATTCGTCAGGTCTATCGGTTGGTGGGCAATGTTAACATCACCGCAGACGACAACGGGTTTGCCTGTAGCACGCACATCTTCAATTGCACTCAGGAAAGCCTCGTTAAAAGCGAGCTTGTAGTCAATGCGTTCCTGACCGCTGGTGCCGCTAGGAAAATAGCCGTTGAACAGGGTAAACGCTTTGTATTCAGCGATGATGACACGCCCTTCGTTGTCAAACTCCGGTTGTCCAAGCCCATAACGCACGGCCTGTGGGCGAATTTTGCTCATTAGCCCAACGCCGCTGTAGCCGCGTTTTTCGGCTGGGAACCAGAAGGTATGATAATTCTCGGCGGTCCGAATATCTTTCGGTACTTGATCGGGCAGGGCTCGTACTTCTTGTAGCGCGAGGACATCAGGTTGTGCCCGCTGCAACCAGTTGACAAACCCTTTACGATGGGCGGCACGAATGCCATTGATGTTCCAGGATAGTAGTCGCATAACTCATTTCTATAGATTTGTTTTGTCGGTTAATGCCACACACGACGCGCTAAGTCTACCACAGCCCGCTATGATTTTCGCTACAATCTAGCATGACGCATTATTTAAATCACCAACAGTCAGGACAACTTTCAAAATGAATGTACTTTTTGTTGCCGCAGAAGCAGTACCGTTTGCCAAAACAGGCGGGTTAGGTGATGTTGTTGGGGGTTTGCCACATGCCTTGAAACAGATTGGAATTGATGCACGTGTTTTGATGCCACACTATGGCACCATTGACAATGCCGCTTATGGACTGACTCATAATTTCTTTTTTCGAGAGGTACGGCGTGTTGGGGTAGCTGATGTCCACGTCAGCAAAACCATCCACAACGATATTCCATTTTATTTTCTCAGAAGCTGGCCCTTTTTTGATCAACCGTATATCTATACCGATGAAAACTGGGACATTCAACGTTTTATTTTTTTTGCGCAAGCTGCGTTGGGGGCTGTCTGGCAATTGGGGCAGGGTGCAGACTATGAGAGCGGCTCGTGGTGGCCAGACGTCATCCATGTCCATGATTGGCATACCGGACTGATTCCCTATTTGATGCACCTGGCCCGTTTTGAAGATGGCTGGAACGGCACGGCCTCGGTGATGTCAATTCATAATATGGGGTACAAGGGACTGATGGCCGGGGACCAGATGGATGCGGTTGGGATTGAACTGCCGACGCATCCGGTATTGCAACACATGAATTTGACGGGTGACCTATTGCCGATAGGGTTGGCGTATGCAGACAAGCTCAATACAGTGAGCCCCAACCACGCGATTGAGCTGCACTACCCGCGCTTTGGTGAAGGCCTGGAACCGTTAATCTGGGCACGAGATGCAGACTTCAGCGGTATTCTCAACGGTTTGGATATGGAACGCTTTGACCCTGCTACCGACAAGCATCTTTTCCAGAACTTCACGGTTGAAGATTTCCGCGAAAAGCGCATTGAAAATAAGCGCGGTTTGCAGGAAGTGATGGGCCTGCCCGTAAACGATGATGTTCCGATAATCGGTGTCGTGTCGCGTTTGGTTGCGCAAAAAGGCATTGATTTGCTGGCACCGGCGTTGCGGTCGATTTGTATCGACACTGACGTGCAGATTGTTAGTTTGGGCACGGGCGAATGGCAGCTTGAACATCAACTTTGGAGCATTGGGAACGATTTCCCGTGGAAAGCACGCGCCAATACCTATTTCGATCCTATCCTGGCGCAACGCATTTATGCTGGTGCTGATTTGCTGGTAGTCCCAAGTCGTTACGAGCCCTGTGGTATGGCACAAATGATTGCGCTACGCTATGGGGCCTTGCCTGTTGCGCGGGAAACGGGGGGGCTGGTTGATACCATCGATAATTATGACGACGCTGACGCCGATGTTGGAACCGGATTCCTCTTTTTGTGGGAAGAAGTTGACGCGCTGGTGAATACCCTGCGCTGGGCGATTGAGACGTATAAACAACGTCGCGCTGCATTCGAACGGATGCAAGAACGCGGGATGCGCAAGAATTGGAGCTGGGCAACCAGTGCCCACCAATACCACACCCTCTATACCGAGGCTATCGCCAAAAAACGAAACTGGATGGCTTCTACAGATCACTAATGCAATATTTGCAATTTTGGCCGCGATTTTCTGCTATCCTTAGTCAAATGGCGATAAGGCTTATTGCAAGCGGCACGTTTAACATAGCACAAAGGATAATTCGACTATGACGCCGTCTATCTCCTTCGGGAAAATCGCGGGTGTAAAGGTTGGCATCAACTATAGCCTGTTAATTATTGCTGCCTTAGTGACGTGGCAGCTTACGCTCGAACTGCCTGTCCGGGCTCCCGGGTTTGACGACTCTGTATATTTCTGGTATGCCGCGATTGGTGCTGGGCTATTTTTCTTCAGCATTCTTTGGCATGAACTTGCGCACGCGATTGTTGCGAAAGCATACGGCCTTAAAGTCAAGCAAATCGTTCTGTTCTTCCTTGGGGGCGTTGCTGAAATTGAGACTGAACCGCGGCGGGCGCATCAAGAATTCTGGATTGCGCTGATTGGGCCGCTGAGCAGTGTCGCGCTTGGCGGCATCTTCCTCGGAATGCGCGAATTGTTTGACGATGCAAGTGTGGTGTCGGCGATGCTGTGGTGGTTGGGCACTATTAACCTGCTGCTGGCCGCGTTCAATATGCTCCCCGGTTTTCCACTGGACGGTGGGCGTGTGTTGCGCGCTGTAATCTGGTGGTTGAGCGGCAACTACCTCAGCGCCTCGCGCCTGTCGGCATACCTGGGGCAGGGTATGGGCGGCTTGATGATCGTTGGTGGTATATTCTCCGTGTTCTTTGGCAACATCACGGGGTTGTGGCTTCTGTTTTTGGGCATGTTTTTCTTGAATGCTGCCCGTGCCCAATTGTGGTTCGCTGAACGTCGCGCTGGGCTGACGGGAGTCTCGATGGGTCAACTGGTCGGCAATCATGGTGGCAATATCGCGGTGAATGCAGACTGGCCCCTATCATATGCAGTTGATATGATGTCAATTGGCGCAGGTGGGCGTTCAGCAGCACCCGTTGTACAAAATGGCGAAATGATCGGCGTCTTCCCGCTCGAACATGTGCGCAATATGTCACCGATGAACCGTGTTAACAAAATCGTACGCGACGTGATGGTACCGATGAATGGTGTGCGTGCAGTTGATGCACAGGTTGACCTTTTCGACGCACTGAACGACAATGCCACCAATGACTATCTGTACCTCCTTGTTGTGCAAAATCAACGTCCTATCGGGCTCCTCTCGCAACGCGACCTGTTGAATTATCAGGATCGTATGTTGCAACAAGCGTGACATTGTGAAATTGCCGGTGTGTGTCGCTTGAAACTTTGGGGGGCTACTGCTATCTTCTCCATACGGTAGCATGGTGTGGCAGGCAGTTGGTTTCCCATCACTTTAGCATGCGACCCTGTTCACGAATCCGGGCAATCACAAAGCTATGAAACACGCATCACGTAACTGGATACGCATACTCGCTATTGGTATAGCGGCAACGCTGTTGTCGGTGATACTGCTGGTGGCGTACGTTGCTTACTCATTTTATTTCAGTCCGCTGCCCCAAACAGACGGTGTAACGCGGGTGGAGGGGTTGCAAGACCCGGTTACGGTTTACCGTGATAGCTGGGCCATTCCTCAACTCTATGCGACCAACAACGCTGACCTGTATTTTACGATGGGCTATGTCCATGCGCAGGACCGATGGTGGCAAATGGAATTGAGCCGCTATATTGCGATGGGGCGCTTGCACGAAATATTGCTTAGTGACCGCGAAACGGTACTGGATGCAGACCACTTGATGCGTATTGTGAACCTTGAGCGCATGGCCCGTGCCCGCTGGCAGTCGGCGTCTCCCGAAGCAAGACGTGTGTTGAATGCTTATGCGGCGGGTGTGAACGCCTATATTCAAGGCCGCGAGGTGCGTGCGCTGGCGTCGGAGTATGGTTTAATCGGGCTGAGTGGCCAATTTGACAACCTGATGATTTATCTGGGGCGTGACGTTGATATTGAGCCGTGGGAACCTTACCAATCGTTATTGTTGTTGGGGCTGTTTGAATTTGCGCAGGCAAACGACATCTGGCAACCATTCGAACAAGCGTTGATTGAGGCAGCCGCCTCGACCGGTGACCAGCGCGCTGCGCCACTGGCACATTCAGCTATTCCTACATTACCAACGCACAGTACTGCAACAGACACCGAAACTCAACAGGCGCTGTATGCACAAAAGCTGGCAATTACGACCCGCGACTTTGTGCAACGGCTTGGACTGGTCGGGCCGTATGGAGGGGTAGCGTGGGCACTTGGTGGAGAACGGACACAGTCGGGGGGTGGGTTACTTTCAGTGGCAGCGCAAGCCCCACCAGAAATTCCGGGGATATGGTACGAAATCGGGTTGCATTGCACGAATATTCAGCCCGATTGCACGTATGCGGCCGTTGGGTTTAGTCTGGCCGGGGTGCCAGCTATTTTCAGTGGCCATAACGGTACCATTGCCTGGGGCTTTAACCCGACCGGGCACGCAACATTTGCCTCGCAGACCGTAACACTCAACCCTGAGAACAAGCTGCAATATTTTAACGATGGAGACTGGCAAGCGCTGGACACTGTGTCAATCGGCCCGACGACCGTTGCCACCACCGATGTTGAAGCTCAGTTCCCACCGCGTACGGTGTACGACAGCGAATTTGGTGCAGTTGTCACAGCACTTGAAGGGCAGACTGCGTTAACCCTCCAGCAACAGATTATAGCTGATGATGACCCGCTGGGTGCTGTTTTGCAAGCCATGCAAGCAACAAATTGGAACACGTTTCAAGAGGCTCTGACCACATGGAAGCACCCGACGGCTGCCTGGCTCTATGCAGACACGGCTGGCAACATTGGTTACCAGGTTGGTGGGGCAGCACGACTACAACACACGGCGGCCGCGGCGATGGATCATCGCTTGACCAGTGACCCACCCCCTACGATTCCGACGACCCGCTATAACCCACCGGAGTCGATCATTATACTGGTAGATGGTCAGCTTATGCCGCAAACGCAACAGCAGCAAGCATTTCATGACCATATCAACGCTCTATTGGATCGCCAGACACACGCTACCGCTGATGGGATTGCCCAAATACAGGGTGACACACAGAGTCTTCTGGGGCCGGTGTTGCTGCCATATCTTGAGGGACTGAGCGTTAGCGACGAAGCAGATACTACCGAATTCTTGACGGATACCCGTGACTGGGTGCTAGATTGGGAATACCATAGCGATCAGGAAAGTACCCGCGCAACGGTCTTTAACCTATGGGTACTGGAAGTCCTGATGTCTTTACACCTGACCGAAGCAGCCACACTTAGCCATGCAGAACGTCTGGAACTCGTCTGGCAATTACCAGAGCTGATGCGTTTCCCGCAACATCCTGTGTGGGACAACCCGCGCACGCTGGTTCAAGAGGAACGCGATACCCAGTTAAGTGATGCTTTCGTGACCGTCATCGAGCGACTTGTTGCACAGTTTGGGCGTGACTATGAACAATGGGCATGGGGCACCGTGCATCAGGTAGATTTCAATAGTCGTGTCATTGGCCAGCAAGACCTGTGGGACTTGAACGTGGTTGTTTCAGCCGGGCCGTTCCCGCTCAATCGTAGTGAATACGGCATTAGCGGTGCGTTGGACACGTTGAACCGGACAGCCTATTGGTTTGAAATGTCGTCAGAGATGCCCCCTCCTGACGTTGTACCGACTATGACTATCGAGGATTTGCATGTGGCGTTAGTGCCCGTGTATCGGTTAATTATTGACATGGGTGATCTGGATAGCAGTCGTGCAATGCATAATACCGGGCAGAGCGGCCATCCGGCTAGTGACCATTACGTTGACATGATTGCACCGTGGCGAACACTTGACTATCATAATCTGCGCTGGGGCATAGACGCGATCCGCAATAGCGCCACCCGTGAACTTGAACTTCGCCCGGCACAACCCGAAGGATAAATGATGCGACTGATCATAATACGCGCTCTGGTGACGTTCTGGGTGCTGGCTTTCTTGCTGGCGACTGGTGGTGAGTTACCGGGCACGACCCAAACAACCCCACCTCCTGATGCCGCCCGGGTGCTTGTTTCTGGCGTAGATGTGAATGGGCAGGGTTTTCCGATTTCACTGGTGTCCCTTGCAGAAGGGCGTGCAGACACCCTCGCGACATTTGCCAATCGCCCGGTATGCCCGCCGACAATGTTCCCCGATGGCAGCGCTATGTTGTATGAACTGGTGGACAACGCTGGCCAGCCGCTTGTGTATCGGATTGATGTTGGTAGCCGTAGCCGTGAATTGATTCTAGAAGCAGATATGCAAGCCCCATTAACGTGTCCACAGGTCGCGCCAGATGGTGCGCGTGTCGCCTGGACACAACCTACTGTCGAAGGCGGTACGGCATTGGTGCTTACCGATACGATGTTGACAACACCAACAAGCCTCATTACGCATCCGACGATTTATGATGTCCGCTGGTCACCGGGAGGGGCGGCGCTAATTTACCATGTTATTGAGCCGATGGCCCCTTTCCCCACGCTCTATAGCCTCCCCAGCCAGGGCGCACCAGCACCGCGTTTGGTGTTTTCGAGTGAAAACGGTTTGTTGCATGACTACCGCTGGACAGGTGACGGGAGTGGGCTGCTGGTTGCCTACTATACGGAAGACACTCTCGCCGTGGCGATTCTATCCACTGCATGTGTGATTGGCCCGGGCGACCCATGTAATATTGACCCTTTTGCCACATTTCCTTTCGACGCTGTGGTGAACCTGACATCTGCATATTCTCCTGACGACCAGCGTATCGTGGTTGTGTTACAATCGGCCATAGCAGCAGGTGCAATCACCGACTTGTATCTGTTAAGTTTGGATGGCACGACCGCACCGCAACGCCTGACCGCAACAGCAGATATTGTCGAAAGTGATGTCTATTGGTCGTTGTCAGATGATGCAGTGTACTTTATGGCAAGTCGCCTTGATGCCGAAACGCAGACGCTTCGTGGAGCGCTCTATCGGCTAGACCTGGACAGCAATGCACCGCCACAGGTGGTTTTTTCGTCAGAAATATTCTCGCCGGCGCAGTTTTTGTGGTGGTACGAATAGGACAGTGCTTGCCAGATAGGTGGGGCTACCTAAGAGAATATTGCGTGCTGCTCCGAACCACGCTAGATTAAATCCCAACGTTAATGCAAAGATTACAACCCATGTGGAAACAATATCACACTGTAGACACGCTTGAACAAGCACTTGAACTTCTGGCAGTACACGGTAAACAGGCGCGGATTGTGGCCGGTGCCACTGACCTCATTATTGAGTTGGAACGGCATCAACGCCCTGAGTTGGAAATCTTGATTGACATTAGCCGTGTGCCTGAACTTGCGGCGATCACCCGTCAAGAGGATATGATCTCGCTTGGCCCATTGGTGACCCACAATCAAGTTGTTGTGTCGCCACCAGTTGTGAAGGAAGCCTTTCCGCTGGCACAAGCTGCGTGGGAAGTTGGTGCGCCACAAATTCGCAATCGTGCAACGATCGCAGGCAACCTGATTACGGCGAGCCCGGCGAATGACACCATCACGCCGCTGTGGGCACTGGGCGCAAGTGTCACGCTGCGTTCAATAGAAGCGGAGCGTACGCTTCCACTGGCGGCATTTTATACAGGCTTGCGCCAAACTGTGATGCAGCCCGATGAGATGCTCACCCGCATTGATATTCCCGCCATGCAACCGAACCAGCGTGGCATATTCCTGAAACTTGGTTTACGCCGGGTCCAGGCGATTTCTGTCGTCAACATTGCGGCGGTTTTAACCCTCGACGACGGGCAGATTACTGACGCGGCTGTGACGTATGGCAGCGTCGCCCCGACGATTTTGCAAGCGACAGCCATTGAAGACTTTTTGCGCGGCAAACCGCTGAATGAAGAAACGATTGTGGCGGCGGCCAAACTTGCGGCCACTATTCCTACCCCGATTGATGATGTTCGTGCGCCAGCGACCTATCGTACTGAGATGGTGAAAGTACTCACGGCGCGGGCATTGCGACGTCTACGTGATGACCAGCACCGTATCGGTTTCCCAGAAAACCCGGCGATGCTGTGGGGGCAGGCTTCAGCGAATGGTACAGCACATCTCGCCCGGCATGACCAGCAACAAAGACACATACGAACGACGGTCAACGGGCACCCGGTCGAAGCCGATACGGGTTTTGACAAAACCTTGCTGGACTTCCTGCGCGATGACTGTGGTTATACAGGGACAAAGGTCGGTTGTGCAGAGGGAGAATGTGGTGCGTGTACAGTCTTCCTGGATGATATGGCCGTAATGAGTTGTATGGTGCCAGCTCCTCGCGCACACGGCGCAGACATTGTGACAGTTGAAGGCCTTGCCGACAATGAACGACTGCACCCCATTCAAGCCGCTTTTGTTGAAACTGGCGCGGTGCAATGTGGTTTTTGTATACCAGGATTTTTGATGTCTGCGGCAAAGCTGCTAGATGAACACCCACAACCTGACCATGCACAGATATTGCAGAGTATTTCCGGCAATTTGTGCCGTTGTACCGGCTATTACAAGATTGTTGATGCAGTGACTAAAGCCAGCCAGCAGTTAAAAAGTGAGGAGTAGCAATGTCTGGAGAAATCAAACAAGCCACACCCGAAGCCAAAAAACCCAGCGCAATTACGCCAGCACTTGGCTTTGTATTAGCGCTCGCGTTAGGTGGAATCGCTTTTTTTGCAGCACCGTTGATTGTTGACGCACTTGAGGGGGTTTCGCAATTCGAGGAAAGCACCGCCGATTTTGACGACGAAGAGATGCAACTATTCACGGTGGCGATAGGTGTGATGTTGTGGTTCTTGACTTTTTCGATCCTTATCACCTTGGTGGCGGCTGTCGCTGGCAAGCGAACCGTTATTGAAGAAGAACAGGCAACCTTGCACCCCCGTATGGACCAGATGAATGCGCGGGAAGCTAGAAAATACGAAGCAAAAATTGCACAGCAACGCAAGAAAAAGATCGAAGCCCTCAAAAAGCTAAAACGAGAAGAAGAAGCGAAGCGCAGACGCGGTGAGTCTTCCTAACTGCGTGACTAGAATGACGATGGATGCATGGCTGAAAAACAACAGGCGATAGACGTAAACCTGACGCGCCTTGATGCTCGTGGCAAAGTAACTGGCGAAACGGCCTACCCCTCTGACTTGAATGTTGTAGGGCAATTGTGGCTGAAAATCCGCTTTTCTGATCGCGTTCATGCACGAGTTTTGAACGTAGATACCAGCGCAGCGCAGGCTTATCCCGGCGTTGTTGCCGTTTTCACGGCCGAAGACGTCCCCGTGAACGAATACGGTCTGGTGATGTTCGACCAACCTGTGCTATGTGGCCCCGGAACAGATAAGGTCGGTGGGGATATTGTACGCTGCTTAATGGACCAGATAGCAGTTGTGGTGGCTGAAGACCCAGCGGCGGCGGCCGAAGCGGCCAGGCTTATCGACGTGACCTATGAAGATTTGCCAACTGTTTTCGACCCCGAAGCTGCCATGGCCGACGGCGCACCCCGATTGCACCCCGGTACGCCGCATAATATCATCAAGACCTATCGCATTCGTAAAGGTGATATGCAAGCTGCGTGGGCAGAAGCGGACGTTATCGTTGAAGGTGAGTACCAGACTGGTTATCAAGAACATGCTTATTTGCAGCCCGAAGCCGGACTTAGCTACATGGATGAAGATGGGCGGGTGACGGTAGTGGTGGCCGGTCAATGGGTCCACGAAGATCAGGAGCAAATCTGCCACGCGCTGAACTTGCCGCCCGAAAAAGTCCGTGTTATTTACCCGGCCATTGGTGGGGCCTTTGGTGGCCGTGAGGATATGAGCGTACAAATTGTGCTGGCGCTGGCTACACTCAAGCTCAATCGCCCTGTGAAAACCGTCTGGTCGCGTGAGGAGTCCATCCTCTATCACCATAAACGGCACCCGATTCGCGTCAAAACTCGGTGGGGCGCAAAGTCAGACGGTACGCTGGTGGCTATTGAAGCGACGGTGATTGGTGATGGTGGTGCGTACAATTACACCTCAAACAAAGTGCTGGGTAACGCACATTTGATGGTTGCCGGGCCGTATGTCGTCCCCAATGCCCATATTGATACCTACGCCGTATACACCAACAACATCCCATGCGGTGCCTTCCGTGGGTTTGGCGGTCCGCAGGGCTGCTTTGCTGCCGAAATGCAGATGAATAAGCTGGCCGAAGCACTTGGCATGGACGCGGCCGAACTCCGGCTGAAAAATGTGCTGCAAGAGGGCAGCCTGATGACGGTGGGCACGCCGCCACCGCCCGGCGTCTCGATTCAGGATGTGATTCACAAGTGTCTTGCTGAAAGTGAGTACTGGCAGCACAACGGCGCAGGCTGGCAGCTCCAAACGATCGAACAACCGCCTGACCCCTCAAAACGACGTGGTGTAGGCTTTGCATGTTCGTTCAAGAATATTGGCTACAGTTTTGGGTTTCCAGAACAGTCATGGGCCACAATTGAGCTACATGGCAAAGCCGAAATTGACGAGGTTATCGTCCGTGCAGCCGGGGCTGACGTTGGGCAAGGGGCGCATACCGTGTTTGTACAGATGGCCGCTGAGGCGGTTGGGGTCCCAATCGAAAAAGTCCGACTTTTAACGCATGACACAGGTGAAACGAAAACCTCTGGCAGTGCGTCGGCATCGCGGATGACGTTTATGGCCGGGAATGCGATCAAAGGTGCGGCTGAACGTGCGCTGGCAGAATGGAAGAATGAAGAACGCCCCGCGATTGTTACCTACCAGTACCGTCCCCCGGCGACCACCCCGCTAGACCCCAAAACGGGCTATGGCACACCGAATTTCGCTTACGGTTACGTTGCCGAGGTCATTGAGGTGGAAATTGATATTGAAACCGGGCTGGTCGAAGTGCTGGACGTGATTTGTACAACGGATGTCGGGAAAGCCATTAATCGTCACTTGATCGAAGGCCAGGTTGAAGGTGGCGTAGTGCAAGGGCAGGGCTTTGCGTTGATGGAGCATCTTGTCTCTGAAGAAGGGCGTATCCTCAACCCCTATTTCTCGACATATCTCATTCCGACTGCGCACGATGTCCCCCGGCGCGTCAAATCGGTGATTCTGGAATATCCTATCGACAACGGGCCATGGGGCGCGCGCGGTATGGCGGAAATGCCCCTGATGCCAGTTGCTCCGGCGATTGCAGCCGCTATTCATAACGCGACAGGCGTCTGGGTAGACCGTTTGCCAATGACACCGGATGTGGTCGTTGCTGCACTGCGCCAGCATGGAGTAGGCGACATTGGCTGATTTCCCCGTGGTTGTCATTCGCGGCGCTGGTGATCTGGCGTCAGGAGTGGCATTGCGTTTGTATCAGGCTGGTTTCCCGGTGATCATGACCGAGCTTGAAATTCCAACGCTGGTGCGGCGGGCCGTGTGTTTTGGCAGCGCGATGTTGGCTGGCGTGACGGAAGTCGAAGGCATTACGGCACGGCGCATTGAGGCGAGTTCATCGCTGTGGCTGGCGCTACGCACAGAGGATATTCCGGTTGTGCTGGATGACGATAACGGTTGGCGCGATCTATTGCCCCGCGTCATAGTCGATGCGCGAATGGCCAAACGCAACATCGACACCACACCCAAAGATGCGGAACTGGTCATTGCGCTGGGGCCGGGGTTTACCGCTGGTGAAGACTGCCATGCCGTAATTGAAACCAACCGTGGACATTTCCTCGGTCGTGTCATCTGGCAGGGAGCCGCTGAGCCCAATACCGGGGTGCCGGGCACTGTGCGTGGGCAGAAAGCAAAGCGTGTACTCCGCGCACCAACTGCCGGTTATACGACGGCCCACGTCAAGATTGGCGATATGGTATCTGCTGGCGACGTGATTGCCACGATTGATGAGGCGGAGGTCCGAGCCCCCTTTGATGGCTGTTTGCGCGGTATCGTGCATGAGTCTGTGTATGTGACGCCGGGCTTTAAAATTGGTGACCTCGACCCGCGTGGTGTCTATGAACATTGCTTTCTAATCTCGGATAAGTCGCTGGCAATTGGCGGTGGTGTGCTGTCTGCGATCCTACAGGCTGGCATTCACCCGATGCACCCCCGTGATTTGGTAGGGAGAGCGCAGCATGCGGTTGACTGACGCGCTGGGTGTGCAACGTGGCGATGTGGTGTCTTTTGTCGGGGCTGGTGGCAAAACGACCGCGATGTTGCGCCTCGGCTATGAATTGATGCAAGACGGGTGGCGTGTATTGGCGACGACCACGACACGCATCGGTGAAGACCAGTTGCAGCAGTTTCCGTATACAGCCCGCTGGCGCATTAATCTGCTGCGGGGTGAGCGTGAACTGGCAGCCTTGCTAGACGAGCATCGCTTTATCTTTGTTTATCAGGATATCCGAGGTGGCAAAGCACAGGGCTTGCCAGACGAACGGGTGTCGCGCCTGATTGACGAAATGAATGCTGACATCTTGCTGATTGAGGCTGATGGGGCCCGTAAGTTGCCACTCAAAGCACCGCGCCCACATGAGCCTGTTATCCCACTAGATACGACGCTGGTTGTCGGTGTCGCGGGGTTAGATGCGATTGGTAAACCGTTGCAAGAAGTGCTTTATAACCCTGAACCTGTGTTGCAACGTTATGGCTTTCAAGCCGATGCGATTACGCAGCCCGTCTGGGTTGCACAGATCATGCGTGACGAAGCCCTCGGCCTGAAAAACGTCCCTGAAAATGCCCGTGTGGTGACCCTGCTAAATAAAGCCGACCAATCGACGTTACTCTATGCACGAGGACGACGTGCGGCGCAAATCATCCTGCGGCGGCCGGGCGTCCATGCGGTGGCGGTGGGGGCCGTGCAGCGCGATGTTGACCCTATCTTTGAAGTACAACAACGAGTTGCGGCAATTGTGCTGGCTGGCGGGCTTTCACGGCGCATGGGAAGTTGTAAACCACTGTTGCCATGGGGAAAAAACACGGTCATTGAGCGGATTGTACAGACCCTGCTGCCCTTTAAACTCTCGGAGATTATTGTTGTCACGGGGTATAAAGCGGTTGAAGTCGAAAAAGTGTTGAAGCATTACCCGGTGCGGCCCGTGTTCAATCCAATCTACGTGAAAGGTGAAATGCTCTCGTCTTTGCAAGCTGGACTGAACGCTACCAGCCCGGACATTGGCGCAGCACTGGTCGTTATGGGTGATCAACCGCAAATGTCGCCCCGGGTGGTGCATCGTGTGTTGCGGGCCAGCGCCTATAACATTGATGCCATCGTTGCCCCTTATTACATGGACCAGCGTGGCCACCCGCTGTTGATTCCGCGTAAGTTCTGGCCGAGTATCTTGAACTTGAAAAAAGGTGCGCCCCGCGACGTCATCAATCGGCATCCGATTACGCATGTTCCCATTGACAACGACAGCATCATCCGCGACATCGACACCCCCGAGCAATACGCGCAGGAAAAGCGTCTTGCCGGGTTGGAATAAGCGCTGATGGGCTAGGCAATGAGGTCAGGTGTAATTTCGGCGATGCTGCGGCACCCACACAGCGCCATCGCCAGATCAAACTCCTCGTGCAGCATGTTAAGCACAGCGGCAACCCCGGCTTCGCCATCCATCGCCAGCCCCCACAGCACCGGCCGCCCGACCATAACCCCCTGCGCACCGAGCGCAATCGCCTTGAGTACGTCTGTGCCGCGCCGCACGCCACCATCAATATAGACCTCGACCTGCGCACCTACTGCCGCAACCACATCTGGCAGCGCGTCAATCGTGGCAATTGCCGTGTCGAGCTGACGGCCGCCGTGGTTGGAAACAATAATACCGCTGGCACCGTGGGCAACTGCTTGCGCTGCATCATCACCACGCAACACGCCCTTGACCAGAATCGGCAGGCTGGTGATTGATTGCAGCCATTTGATGTCCTCCCACGTCAGCGAGTCGTCGAACTGGGCTTTGATATAGCTTGCCAGCCCCGATTCAGAAATCTCGCGCTCAATGTGTTCCATGCCAGAGCCATAAAAATTTGCAGCAGTGAGCCCGTCTGGCATATGAAACTCGTTGCGAATGTCTTTCTCGCGCCGACCGAGTAGCGGCGTGTCTACAGTGACGGCGAGCGCCTGATACCCGGCTGCCTCAACGCGCTTCACCAGAGCTTCGGTGACGCTGCGGTCTTTATAGACGTAGAGTTGAAACCACAACGGCACGTCTCTGGCGGCGTCGCTCACATCTTCTAGCCGATAGTTAGACATAGTGCTGAGCGTCATGGGGGTCCCGGTATGGCCCGCAGCGCGGGCGATGGCCAGTTCACCGTCAGCGTGGGCCATGCCGGCGAACGCTGTCGGGGCAATCATAATTGGCGTGTTGGTTTGGTGGTCGAAGATTCTGGTGGCCGTGCTGCGTTGGCTGACGTTCATCATCATGCGTGGCCGTAGTCGGATGCGGTCATAGGCGCGGCGATTGTCGGTAAGTGTATGTTCATCGTTGGCACCGCCGACGTAATAGCCATAGACCATCTTTGGTAGGCGTTCAGCAGCGGCGCGTTCATATTCCTGCAAATTCAATAACATTATTCGCTACCTTTTAACAATGTTGCTCGCAATATGGCTACAACGTACCATACTTGCACGATGTAGGGCGGATAGTCCAGCATTTCTCAGCGTGCTGATGCAATTATCAGGCCATGGTTTGAATATGCCGTACCAATTTACCCAACGCACGTTTATAAGCAATGTCCGCAGGTGTCAACACCACCAGCAGATAGAGGTGTGAGGTGGTGCCCTGTTCAACTTCTACAGCGCGACACACCAACCGCCGCCCATCAAGGTCATAAAATACTGATTCGGCGAATTGCTGCAAGGCTTGCAAGCCTTCAGGGTAGCTGAAAACCCGTTGCGCAACGTCTTTAATTGCTTGCTGACTGTCGGGGTCAAGCCCAAGCAGCACGTACTCAGCAACAATCTCGGCTGTTGAATTGACCAGCAATCCTGCCAGGAAGCGTTCAGTGTCAATGCCGTTAAATACTGTAGAAAATGCCATATTTCTCCCTCATAAGGATACTATTGTGGAACGCCTGCACCAAGCGGGGTCGGGCTGGGCTGTGGCTCAGTGATCCAGATGGTGATTTCGCACTGGCCAGTGACATCGTTGTTGGTGTTGAAGACGGTCAGCCGGAAGCGATATTCACCGGGGAGTAGCGCAGTCGGTAAAACACGCCCTAGCACGTTGTTGACTACAGGCTGTGTATAGTCTACCGGGAATAGACTGAACTCGTTTTGCGCGACACCTTTGATCTCGAAACGATATTTGGAGAAGTTCGGGACGTTAGCCGTGCCAATGATGTCCATTTCTTCGAAAACATACTGCCCATTACCCGGAATTTGGATCCAGGCACGGTCTGGGTCACAGCCTCGGCGGGGGTCGCTTGGCCCGATAGTTCCGACAGGTGTTGACGGCGGCGGTGCTGTGGCGAGAATCCCCGGGCCGGCGGTCGGTGGTGCGTTGGGGTCAATCGCCAGTTCACCATCTCCGGCCGGTGTAGCCGTGAAGAAGTCCTGCGCAATGTTCACAGCCGGTGTATCTGGCAGGCCATCGCTCCAGGTGGGGGCGGCTAGCGTACTAATCGCCCACACTGCAATAAGTAATTCTACCATTACCAAAACAAGCGTTACGGCCCGGCCACCTCGGCGCTGCGCCAGCTCTTTTTCTAGCCCGTATTGTGCAAAACGTAGTTCCCCGCGTGAGACGAACCAGCTACGGATATTCCACAACAGTAATAACCCGGCAATCACGTAAATGCCCGGGGCCAGATTTTCGATTAATGAGATGAATCCACCCATGTGTCTTCAACCTCCTTGCAACTGGGTACTATTCCTCGGAAGCGGGTAAATCTGCCAGAATACCTTTCAAGAGCTTCACCAGCCGGGGCACAATCGTCGCGCCGACTTCAATAACTTCTTCATGGCTCACGCTGCGGTCAATATCCTGGTGGTCAATCGTGACGTTGGTAATGCTCGAAATGCCAAGCACCCGCAACCCACCATGCCGCGCAACCGTAACCTCATGCGCCGTAGACATCCCCACCGCATCTGCCCCCATTGCCCGGAACATCCGAATTTCGGCGGGGGTTTCAAACGCCGGACCAGACAAACACATATAGACGCCGCGTTGCAATGGAATACCGAGTTCCTTCGACACTTTGATAGCCCGCTGGCGCAGACGCTTGTCGTAGGCAACTGTAAAAATCGGGAAACGTGGGCCAAGGCGCTCATCATTGGGACCAATCAGCGCATTCTGCCCCATGTGCCCCAGCAGGTTAATATGGTCTTCAATCAGCATCAAGTCGCCTTCTGAAAAGCTGGTGTTTACGCCGCCCGCCGCATTCGTCACAATGAGGGTGTTGATGCCCATCATCTGCATCACTCGTACCGGGAACGTGACCTGTTGCATGGTATAGCCCTCATAAAAATGGGAACGCCCCTGCATCACCAACACAGGCTGGTTTTCTAGATGGCCAATCACCAGCCGGCCATAGTGCCCTTTAACGGTAGACTGCGGCCAGTTACTGAGTTCTGAATTTGGTATAATAACCGCATCCTCAACACTGTCAGCGAGCGGGGCCAGCCCGGACCCCAGGATGATCCCGATTTCGGGTGAGATGTTGATGCGGTCACGAATTTCAGTCGCTGTTTGTTCATAGTCGGCATAGCTAAACATGAATTCACTCCGAAAAATGCATCGCGCCGTTGTGTATCATCAAAACAAGCGGATTGGCCTACCCCGCGCGAGATGAAAGGTAACCACCACTATGCGTTTCTGGGAACGGTTTCGCCGTCGGTTGTTAAGCGCGTTCGACCAGATATTTATGATCTTGAACTTGCCGACGCTCAGCAACGACCTTGAGGGCCGAATGCGGCGTCTGCGTGCTGTATACTACCACAATCCACGCGCTTCAATAAGTCACGGTCGGGTGCGCGATATTTTGCATGGGCACGTTGACCAGCGTTACCGTTCCTATTATGATCAGGTTCTGGTAACAGAACGCGCGATTGCTGAACTGTGCGCGACCCTTCCGGCAACCGTTGCGGGTAACGACATTTTATTCAAAACGCAGTTGCTTGGCGAAAAACTGGTGACATTGGTAGATGAGTTACAGTCTATTGAGAAACAGCTCAAACGCTCACGGCAGGGTGTGGCAAGCATGACAGTGGCACTCAAGCAGCGACAGCGTAGTATCAAAACCCGGCTAGAAGACGGTCTGCAACAGCAAAGCCAGATCCCACCCCGGCTGCAAACGCTGCAACGTGTTCAGCCTGACCGCGACATGGCTGACCTCACGGTTGAAATTGAACGCCTGACGTTATTTGTCAGTGATGTGGCGAAAACCTATGACGAAATGCGTACTGATGACGTGATGAAACGATGGGAAAGCAACGACGATGCCTGAATTTGATGCTGTTATCTGGGATATGGACGGTGTATTGATTGACAGCGAACCCTACTGGCAACAAGCCGAAATCGCCATTTTTGCCACCGTTGGGCTGCACCTGACATATGAACAGGTGATTCAGAGCCAGGGGCAACGCCTCGATAAAGTGGTCGAATACTGGTACGCACAACATCCCTGGTCAACACCGCCGACACTGGAAACGATCACGACCCAAATTCTGGAACGTGTTATGGAGATCGTTGGGCATGAAGGTGCGCCCAAAGCCGGGGTTATATCCACATTAGATTTTTTGCGTGCAAAAGGGATACGCATGGCGATTGCGTCATCTTCTCACTTGCGATTGATTGAAGCTGTAGCTCAGCGTTTGGAAATCACCGACTATTTTGAATTGTTTCACTCCGCAGAGTTTGAGTCTTATGGCAAACCACACCCCGGCGTCTATATCACCACAGCCGACAAGCTCGGCGTTACGCCCCAACGTTGCCTGGTGATTGAAGACTCGATGCGCGGTATCCTCGCCGCCAAAGCCGCAGAAATGACCTGTGTTGCTGTGCCAGACCCCTCGTTGCATGGCGACGCACGGTTAAGCATTGCCGATGCGGTCTTGCCTTCTCTGGTTGAATTCAACGACACATTCTGGCAAAGTCTCCGCTAGAATGGTTCATTACAACTTTTATCCGTAGACACCTCAGGGTGGAAAATCAGGTATGAATGACACAACGATTCAAGAAATTAAATCGCGTGTATCTGCTCAACACGATACACTAATCCAGTTTTTGCGCGAACTGTGCGCTATCCCTAGCATGGACAGCAACATTAAAGACGTTGGTGAACGTGCCGCTGCCGAAATGCGTAAACTTGGTTATGATGACGTATGGTTCGATAAAATGGGCAACGTCATCGGTCGTATTGGGGACGGGCCGCGCAAACTGCTTTATGATAGCCATCTCGACACCGTAGGTATCGGTGATCCTGACGAATGGGAGTGGGACCCCTTCGAAGGTAAAGTCGAAGATGGTGTGTTCTATGCGCGTGGTGCTTGTGACGAAAAAGGCAGTACCCCCGGCATGATGTACGGTCTCGCTATTGCGCGTGACCTTGGCTTGCTAGACGGCTACACGGCCTACTATTTCGGCAATATGGAAGAATGGAACGACGGTAGCGCCCCACAAGCCTTTGTCGAAACTGAGGGGATTATGCCCGATTTCGTGGTCATTGGTGAACCGACCATGATGAAAGTCTATACGGGCCATGTCGGCCGCGTGGAGATGAAAATCGTCGCTAAAGGCAAAAGTGCCCATGCGGCTAGCAACTATCTCGGTGATAACGCCATCTACAAGCTGCTGCCAATTATGGCGCACATTGAAAAGATGCAACCTGAACTGGCTATCCACGAAGTGCTTGGCCCCGGCCGCATCACGGTGACCGATATTGACGTCAACTCCCCCAGTATCAACGCTGTGCCCAACGAAGCGACCATGTTTGTAGACCGACGTATTACGGGCGGCGAAACCCCAGAAGCAGCCATCGCGCAGGTGCAGGCTATCGTCGGTCAGCGTGATGATGTGCGGGTTGAACTGCTCAAATACAATGATCCCAGCTATACGGGCTTTGTGCTGGAGACAGACAAAATTTACCCGTCGTGGTTTTTTGCCAACACGGAACCATTCGTCAGTGCGGGTGTTAAAACCATTCAGACACTCGGCTGGAACACGACCGAAACGGGAACATGGGCCTTTTCAACCAATGGCTGCTATTGGGCTGGCAAGAAGGGCATCCCCAGCATTGGGTTTGGTCCCGGTGATGAAAAAGACGCACATACTGTACTGGACCGGGTGCCGCTGGAAGATGTGGTGCGCTCCACTGAATTCTATGCACTGCTGCCAGCGATCTTAAAAACTGAACTTGACCACTAACATTATCCTTTTTGACCACTGAGGAAAGCGATTATGCAAACCCATCTTGTCGGTCGCGACATGATTTCTACGCAAGAGTGGACACGCGACGAACTGGATACAATATTTGACGTTGCCTTCGACTTGAAGCGTAAGCGGGCCATAGGCGAACCACACGCTTTGTTGCGTGATAAAGTGCTGGCCATGCTGTTTTTCTTCAGTAGCACCCGCACGCGCATCAGCTTTGAGGCCGGTATGGCCCAACTTGGGGGCCACGCGCAGTTTATTGACCATCGCACTACCCAGATTTCCCACGGCGATACCGGCAAAGAGATTGGTGAAATCGTAGGGCGGTATTGTGATGCTATTGCCATCCGGCAATGTGACTGGGGCATCGGTAACGACTATATTCGAGGTGTCGCTGAAGCTAGCCGTAGCCCCGTGTTGAATATGCAGTGCGATGTGTACCACCCGTTTCAGATTCTCGCGGACATGATGACGATTCAGGAACGCTTTGGGCGTGAAGGGGTACGCGGCAAGACGATTAACGTCAGTTGGGCCTATGCCTCTAGCTATCAGAAACCGATGAGCGTGCCGCAAAGCCTCATCCTACTGATGACACGCTATGGCATGAATGTACGCCTGACGCATCCGCCAGAATTTAAGCTCATGCCCGATATTGTTGACCAGGCGCAACAAAACGCCAAACAGAGCGGCGGCAGCCTTGAATTATTGGATGACTTTGACGCTGGCTTTGAAGGTGCAGACATCGTTTACCCGAAAAGCTGGGGCGCAATGCTGACCACTACCGACGATGAAGAAAGCGCCGCTATCGGCAAACAATATACTGACTGGATCACCGACGAACGCCGCATGGCCCTCGCGAACGAACATGCCATTTACATGCATTGTCTCCCCGCCGACCGCAACATTGAAGTTACTGACGCCGTGCTTGATGGGCCGCAGAGTGTTGTGTATGACGAAGCCGAAAACCGCCTGCATGTACAGAAGGCTGTGATGGCGCTGACCATGCGCTAGAGGACTGATTATGACGTTAAATCGTACTGCACTGATCGCTATTGGGGGCAACTCACTGATTCTGGATAGTTCCAAGCCTGAAGTGTCCAATCAATGGGATGCTGTGCGTGAAACCTGCAATCACATCGCGGACATGATCGAACAAGACTGGAATGTTATCATCACGCATGGCAACGGTCCACAGGTGGGCTTTATCTTGCGGCGTAATGAACTCTCTGCGCACGAAGTTCACGACACACCGCTTGATCTCATTGTTGCGGATACGCAGGGCAGCATCGGCTATATGATCCAACAAGCGCTGAACAACGTTTTGCGGCAACGTGGGATTAACCGCAACGTGCTGACGACAGTCACACAGGTACGAGTCAACCGTGACGACCCTGCCTTTATAGAACCTACCAAGCCAATCGGCAGCTTTATGAGCGCTGAAGACGCCGAGAAGTTCAAAGCCGAGGGTTGGGCCGTGATGGAAGATGCGGGGCGTGGCTGGCGGCGGTTGGTCGCTTCACCGGAGCCGAAGGAAATCGTGGAGCAGGGCGCGATTCGGACGATGCTGCGTAATGGCTATGTGGTTATTGCTTGTGGTGGTGGTGGGGTGCCGGTCGTGCGCAACGAGCAAGGTGAATTGCGTGGCGTTCCGGCAGTCATCGACAAAGACCGTGCATCAAGTCTGTTAGCCAATGTGTTGATGGTGGATCTTTTCGTTATTTCAACGGGGGTTGAAAAAGTCGCGCTGAACTTCAACACCCCTCAACAACGTGACCTCGACCAGATGAAGCTCGATGAAGCGCAACGGTATCTGGCAGAAGGGCATTTTGGCAAGGGCAGTATGCAGCCTAAGATTGAAGCGGTGGTGAATTTTGTGCAACGTGGCGGCCCACGTGCCCTCATTACCAGTCCATTTAAGATCGGTGCAGCCTTGCGGGGAGAGACGGGAACATGGATACTGCCCGCGTAACGAAGCGCATCGATTTTCAATGCACCGTTTGCGGCGGTGTGCAGCCAGCCCCCGGTGACCCGGCACCGCTTTACACCTGTGAACCGTGCGGTCAGGTCGGGACGTTCGACTTGCGTTTGCACTATGATACCCCGCCCCGGCGCAACGAAGCCTATCCGCTGACGATGTGGACACAGCGCGACCTGCTCCCTGTCCCTTATAACGTTGACGTGTTGCCCGGTTTGCAAACCGTGGGTGGGACACCGCTTGTGGGTTACAAAGCGCTGGAACACCTCGCTGCTACGCTTGATGTGGCCGGTGTGTGTATCAAGAATGACGGCACAAACCCGACCGCCTCACTCAAAGACCGGGCGAGCGCGATGGTGGTGCAACATGCCATGACCGGGTTAGGGCGCAACGTGATCGCCACGGCCAGCACAGGCAATGCAGCGGCTGCTCTGGCGGGGTGTTGCGCGATGGTCCCGGGTGCGGAAGCAGTGATCTTTGTGCCGAAGACCGCGCCAGAAGGCAAAATTGCGCAAATGCTGGTCTTTGGGGCTACCGTCTTGCTGGTTGACGGTGACTACGACACCGCTTTTGACCTCTGCTGGGAAGCCTGCGAGCAGTTTGACTGGTACAATCGCAGCACAGGCATCAACCCCTATACCTCGCAGGGCAAAAAGACGGTCGCGCACGAAATCGCTTTTCAGCTCGGATGGCAAATGCCAGATGTTATACTGGTTTCAGTAGGGGACGGTAGTATTATCAGCGGGGTGCATGTCGGCTGTAAGGAACTCTACGACCTCGGCTGGGTAGATAAGCTACCGCGTATCATCGGCGTACAGGCCAGCGGTAGTGATGTGCTGGTTGATGCGTGGGAACATGGACTGGCAGCAGACGACATAGAAGAACGTCCGGCCAGCACGATTGCTGATAGCATCAGCAGCCGTCTTCCCCGTGACCGTGCTAAGGCCCTGCGTGCAGTGCGCGACACTAACGGCGTCTATATGCGCGTCACGGATGAGCAAATTTTGCAAGCGCTGCCCGCTTTTGCCAGCCAGACCGGAGTCTTTGCCGAACCGGCCGCTGTGGCTATATACCCGGCGCTGAAACAAGCGCGGCAACAGCATATTATTCGCAAGGATGAAACTGTGCTGTTGCTGATTACGGGCAATGGGTTGAAAGATGCTCGTACCGCGATGCAAAGCGTGGCGACTGGGGCGAAAGCCTTTGAAATTGCCCCGGATTTGGCAGAAGTTGCTCGGATAGTTGACCAATGATTGTAAGTAAATCGTTTTGAGAAGTGGAATGCATACACAATCAATCAGTTTTTCCATTGTAGCCCCTGTTCATAATGAGGAGGGTAATCTGCACAGGCTCTATGAGCGCATGTGTGCAGTGATGGATGGTCTTGGCGAGCCGTGGGAACTGATCTTTGTTAATGATGGCAGCCGTGATAAATCTCTAGAAGAAATGATGGCATTGCATGGGCAGGATGAGCGTGTGCGCATTATCAACTTTGCGCGTAATTTTGGCCACCAGACGGCCGTCACCGCCGGTATGGACTTTGCGCAGGGGCAAGCCGTGGTCTTAATTGACGCTGACCTGCAAGACCCGCCAGAGCTAATCGCTGATATGGTCGAAAAATGGCGTGAAGGCTATCATGTGGTTTATGCGGTGCGGGCCCAACGTGAAGGTGAAAGCCAGTTCAAAGTGTGGACAGCCAAGCTGTTCTATCGTTTGACGAACCGCATCACGAATATCAATATCCCACTGGATACAGGCGACTTCCGCTTGATGGATCGGCGTGTGGTCAATGCGGTCAATGCCCTGCGCGAACATAACCGCTTCATCCGTGGGATGACGAGCTGGGTTGGCTTCCGGCAGACGGGGGTGGAATATGTACGCAAGCCACGTGAACATGGCGAAACCAAATACACCCTGCGCAAAATGCTTAACCTTGCGCTGGATGGCATTACAGGCTTCAGTTATTTTCCCTTGCAGGTTGCCATTTACATCAGTTTTGTGCTGGCGGTGTTGGCGGTGGCGGCATTACCAGTGGTGGTGCTGTTACGGCTTGCCACAGACGAAGTTGTGCTTGAAGGCCAGGCGACAACTTTATCAGTATTGCTGATCCTCAGTGCCTTCCAATTTCTATTCTTTTTTATCATGGGACAATATATCGCCCGCATTTATGATGAAGTGCGCGGCCGCCCGTTGTATGTCATTGCAGATACATACGGCATGTCATACGAGACAGGCAATGTCCCGCCACGTGTCGTTTCACCCGCATACCCAGGCAAGGAGCAGACTTCCCCCAATGCCGACGCCACCGAATGACAAGGCGCAGGTTGAACGCTACCGCAAAACTGTACTGGAATATGAAGCACTGGACCGCGAAATTGACGCGCTCTTGATGGCCAATAATGGTGCTACAGAAGAAATGTCGGCGGAAGAACTTGCGCAGTACCGTGACCTGGCCCAACGCCGCGATGAACGCTACAATCAGCTTAAAGCCCTCGAACGGCAATTATTCAAAGACGATTCAGAGAAGGACCAATGATTGACTTATCGGTAGAACCTCACGTTTTAGACCGTACCGTAACTCTTGCCCGTGAACGCGGAATTTTTTTACCCACCTTTGAAATGATGCGCTACCCTGAAAATCTCCCGGCTACATTGCGCGAGAAGTTGCACGGCGTCGGCTTGTGGGATGTAGACCCCGTGAACCTCGGCCGCATCACCTGGAAAAACGAGCCTGTTGCGCATGGTGGCGGCTTTGTGTCAGGCAACTATCTGGTATTGCCACCGGAACTGACGGGCGTTGATGCCAAAATTGTGACGCTGCTCGGCAAATGGTTCCCCACCGGGGCGCATAAAGTCGGCGCGAGTTATGGGTGTCTGGTGCCGCGTCTGGTAACGGGCCAATTTGACCCCACGCATCAGAAAGCTGTGTGGCCTTCAACCGGGAACTATTGCCGGGGTGGGGCGTATGACTCAGCGTTGCTAGGGTGCGAGTCTGTTGCTATCTTGCCTGAAGGCATGAGCCGTGAGCGCTTCGACTGGCTCTCACGCATCGCGGGTGAAGTCATCGCGACGCCGGGCACGGAAAGCAACGTCAAAGAGATTTTTGACAAGTGCCACGAATTGACCGCCGAACGCGGCGACGATATTGTGATCTTCAACCAGTTCGATGAGATGGGCAATCATTTGTGGCACTACGCAGTGACTGGCCCTGCCATGCTGGATGCTTTGCAACAAATAATGCGCCCGGGCGAGGAAATACGAGGCGTTGCCCTCAATACAGGTTCCTCGGGCACACTCGGTGCGGCGGATTATATCAAAGACCAGTTTCCCGGCCTGAAAATTGCGGCTGGTGAGGCGCTTGACTGCCCAACAATGCTCTATAACGGGTTTGGCGCACACCGCATTGAAGGCATTGGCGACAAGCACATCCCCTGGATACATAATGTCCGCAACACCGATATGGTTATTGGGCTGGACGATGAAGCTACGATTCGCCTGATGCGCCTTTTCAATGAGCCGGCCGGACAGGCCTATCTTGTTAAGCACGGTGTGCCAGAAGATTTCGTCGCACAGTTGCCGCTGTTTGGGATTTCGTGCATTGCGAACATGCTGGCGTGCATCAAAATGGCGAAGTACTACGAATGGGGCACGGGTGATGTGCTGATTACCGTCAACACTGATTCGATGGAGCTGTACCAGAGCCGCTTACAAGAGGAACGTGAAACCCACGGTGAATACACGACCGAAGACGCTATTGCCGACTTCCACCTATATCTACGCGGCACGACGATTGATCATATGCAAGAACTCGGTCATTATGACCGCAAGCGCATCCACAACCTGAAATACTTCACGTGGGTCGAGCAACAGGGCAAAACGGCTGAGGAACTGGACGCACAATGGCATGACCGGGGCTACTGGCAGGCTATTCACAAGCAGGCCGACGCTATAGATGAGCTAATCCTTGAATTTAACGGCAGGGTGGGCTTGTACTAAGCTGTTTGCTATCATTCACCTGTACGTATTAGTGATGGGTGAAAGCCGATGCAAGCAGATGATCGCATCCTTGTAGGGGTCATTAAGGCCAAGCGCGACCTAAAGATTTTGCATGCGCAGCACTGGTATCGTATTCCACAGGGGAATGCGCCAAAGGGGATTGACGCCGACTATCTGGCGTTTTTCCTCTCTGGCAAGGTGCCAGACGGCCAGCCGGGCATTTACTACTACGCAGAACGGCGCGGCATGGAACTGGCGAAACGCAAAGACCTGCTCCCCGGCAAAAAACCACACCCACGCGACGATAATCTGTATCATAAAATTCAACTTGGCGAGATACAAACAAAATCCCCACCAGTAGTGAACCATCCGCAGCCGCACAAATTCGCGTTTATCTACACGACTGGCGATCGTTTCTTGCAAGCACGCCATATCCGCGACCTGTACAGCGATGCCGACTACTTTGTGGATCGTGTCTTCACGGTATTGAAAGATAAAGGTTACAAACCCCGCCGCACGTGGGAGAAACCTGCGAAAACTGCCGCCAACGTCACCGAATTAGAGTACCCGACCTATGCCCAGATTCGCATGGTCGCTGAAGGGGGCGAGATCGTAGCGTCAACGTCCCATGAAGATCAACAATCCTCCACAGGTGATGGTGAATTCCTCTATCTGCCACCATCACAGTCCAGGCAGGCCATCCGCGAAAGTGCAGCGGCGATTATAGCGGCTGTTGAGCGCTTAGGTGGCCCGGGTATGCTTGACATCCCAATCGAACTCTATTGACCGAACAGCTTCCGGGCAATGGGTTGCATATCTGCACCTAAATTGTTTAAATACAGTATGGCCATCAACCAATGAAAGCTAAGTCTTGCCACACATCTCACTAGAAAGCGCGAGCAGATGACAATATTGATTTACAATGCCACGCTTGTTCACGGGCAACTCTCATCTATTGATGAAAATAGTGCGCTTGCCATTGAAGACGACCGCATTGTTGACCTCGGTGATTCACAGACCATGCTGGCCCAATACCCAGACGCAGAGCAGATTGATGTACAAAACGCTGTTGTGATGCCCGGCAGCATCTGTGCCCATACGCACTTTTATGGCGCATTTTCACGCGGAATGCCGATCCCCGGCCCACCCATGCCAGACTTCCCAACAATCCTACGGCGCTTATGGTGGTCATTGGACAAAGCCCTTGATGCTGAGGCGATTCGCTTCAGCGCATTGATGTGTGCAATTGACGCAGTCAAACATGGCACAACATTGTTGATTGACCACCATGCTAGCCCAAACCACATTGACGGGAGCCTCAGCATTATCGCTGATGTACTGGACGAGGTTGGGTTGCGCGGTGTGTTGTGCTATGAGGTCAGTGACCGTGACGGGGATGAGAAGGCGCAGGCCGGTATCGCGGAAAATGTACGCTTTCTGCGCGAGTCCGAGGGACGCGAAAACATTGCGGCGACGTTCGGCTTGCATGCCAGCATGACACTTTCTGACCAGACACTGCGGGCGTGTGTGGATGCGGCACGAGAGGTTGAAACGGGCTTTCATGTTCACGTTGCAGAACATGAGGCCGATCAATACGACAGCCTACAACAGCACGGAATGCGGATTGTGCCGCGCTTGCATCAGCATCACATGTTGGGAAGTCAAAGTATTGTTGCACATGCCGTTCATTGCGACGCATGGGAACTCGAAATGCTGCGCGATACCCGCACGTGGGTCAGCCACCAGCCCCGGAGCAACATGAATAACGCGGTGGGGGCGGCTGCGGTTGACACCATGCTAGATGGTGGTGTTAGTTTGTGTTTGGGGAATGATGGGCTCTCGAATAACATGTGGGCCGAATGGAAGACTGCCTATTTTTATCACAAAGCTGCGCACCGTGACCCGCGTCGTGCGCCCGGCGACCGCATTGCACAGATGGCACTTGTTAACAACGCACGTCTGGCGCAACAATTTTTCCCCGGATCACAGGTTGGTCAGCTTGAGGTCGGCGCTGTTGCTGACTTGATTATCATAGACTATTATCCATTTACGCCATTCACGGTGGGAAATTTGCCCTGGCATGTTGTATTCGGTTTTGAAAGTGCGATGGTACGCAGCACGATGGTCGCTGGACGCTTTTTGATGCGTGACCGCGAACTGCTAACGGTTGACGAGCAACAAGCCGCCGCTGCTGCCCGCCAGATTGCCCCGCGTGTTTGGGAACAGTATCAAAAATTTGCTGAACAAACGCTTTGAAAAGGAATAGGGTTGCACTAATGAGTGAACAAAACACAAGTGACGCCGCGTCGCAGACGGACAGGACACCTGCGACATCTGAAATTATGCTGCTGACTGTGGCAGTCATCGGTGGTACAGGCAAAGAAGGTAGCGGACTGGCGCTGCGTTGGGCTAATAGTGGCTATCGGGTATTTATTGGATCACGGGACGCCGAAAAAGCCCAACGTGTGGCGACTGAATTGAACGAAATGCTGGGTGACAATTACATCACGGGTATGTCCAATGCAGAAGCTGCGAGCAGTGCTGATCTCATCGTGTTGAGCGTTCCTTACAGCGCCCACCGTCCGACGCTCGAAAGCATTCAAGAGCAGTTGCAAGACAAGACCGTGGTCGATGTCACTGTCCCCCTAAAACCGCCGGCCGTGCGCACGGTTAATGTTCCGTCGGGCGGGGCAGCCGCGCTTGAAGCGCAAGCATTATTGGGAGAAGGTGTCAAGGTTATCTCAGCGTTTCAGAATGTGAGTGCGATTCACCTGAAACAACTTGACCATGTTGTTGATTGCGATGTATTGGTATGTGGTGATGACGAAACCGCCAAAGAGGACGTGCTGCGCCTGGTTGCGGCGGCTGGAATGCGTGGTATTGACGCCGGGCCGTTGGCGAATGCGGTCGCTGCTGAGTCGTTGACCCCTGTTTTGCTTTCGATCAACAAGCGCTACGGGATCAAAGGTTCTGGGATTCGTATTACCGGGTTGAATGCAAACGACTGATGCCTGCAACGCGTTTGGTGCTAGAGGCGCTCCCCGGCTTACCAGACATCCAGCCCGGTGCCGACCTCCCTGCCCTTATCTCGCAATCGCTGAAGCAGATGGCGTGGCAACCAACGTCGGGGGATGTGCTGTGCGTATCATCGAAGATTGTGTCGAAGGCAGAAAATCGCTTCGTTTTGCTGACTGATATAGTGCCATCTGCACGCGCACACGAACTCGCCGCTGTCACGCACAAGTCACCAAAAATGGTGGAACTGGTCTTGCGGGAATCAACATTGGTGTCACGCGCTGCGCCCTACGTGTTGGTTGTGCGGCATAAGCTGGGTTTTGTGTGTGCCAACGCAGGTATTGACCAATCCAATCTGGGTGAAAGCTACGCTGATTACGCGCTGCTGTTGCCAGAAAACCCTGATGCTTCTGCTGGTGCGATTGCTGATGCGGTTCATGCGGAAACAGGGCAACAGCTAGCCGTTGTTATTACTGACACGCACGGCCGCCCGTTTAGGATGGGTAATCTCAACGTCGCGATTGGAATCAGCGGCATTCCGGCTGTGTTGGACGAGCGCGGACACCCTGACCGCTATGGCCGTACGCTACACAACACTATCACGGCCTTTGCTGACCAGATTGCCGCCGCTGCCGGGTTGATCACTGGTGAGTCGAGCGCGGGGCAGCCAGCGGTCATTGTGCGGGGGCTACAGTGGGAAGGTTACGCGGCGGGTAACAGCGAAGACTTGTCACGACCGACCGAAAATGACCTGTATCTGAAAAATTGAGGTATAATTAATGGTATCAACCGAAGCGCAACTGTCTGCATTCAAAGCGCTGGCTACGTCACGCCGTTCATTGCGCCGCTACAGCGACGCCCCCGTTCCCCGGGAATTGTTGGAGGATCTACTGACGGTTGCAAGCTGGGCCCCCTCGGCACACAACCGCCAGCCGTGGCGTTTTGTGATGATTGACGGCGACACAACGCAAGATAGGCTGGCCCGGGCGATGGGAGCGAGGCTCCGCGCTGATCTGGACGCAGACGATGTGCCGGAAGACGTGATTGCGCAGGATGTTGACCGCTCGTATTCTCGCATTACTGGCGCAGCAGCGTTGTTGTGCTTATGTATGACGATGGGGGACATGGACAGCTATCCAGACGCAACCCGTAGCCATAACGAGCGTGTGATGGCCATTCAAAGCACAGCGATGGCTGGTCAAAACTTCTTGTTGGCCGCTCATGCAGCGGGGTTAGGAGCGTGCTGGATGTGCGCGCCATTGTTTTGCCCAGATGTCGTGCAGGCAACGCTGGACCTGCCCGCCAATTGGGAGCCACAGGGCTTGATTACGATTGGGTATCCGGCACAGGAACGTGAACGCAATCGTGAACCATTGGTAAGCAGACTGGTGTGGCGTTAAATGGTTAATGCACCGCGTGTGGTGGCGTTGGCGGGGGGTGTCGGTGGGGCGAAGTTGGCACATGGCCTTGCGCAGATTTTGCCACCGGGAAATCTAACCGTCATTGGCAATGTTGGCGATGACTTCGAACACTATGGCCTGCATATTTCACCCGACCTCGACACTGTGATGTATACGCTGGCGGGGCGTGCGAATCCAAAAACAGGCTGGGGACTGGTGAACGAAAGCTGGCAGAACCTTGCTATGATGCAGACCTATGGCGAAAAGACGTGGTTTAGCCTGGGCGATAATGACCTTGCGACTCATATTTTGCGCACTTATTGGTTACGTGGCGGTCAACGTCTGACAACGGTGATGCAACGCCTCAGCCAGCAGTTAGCGCTCGAGCAGCAGGTGTTGCCAGTGACAGATGATCGCTTACGCACGATGGTTGATACACATGAGCATGGGATTCTGCCGTTTCAGGTCTATTTCGTGAAGCATCGCTGGCAACCGACGGTAAAGGCTGTACATTATGAAGGCGCAGACATTTCTAGCCTGACACCAGAGGCACGGGCTGTGCTTGAGACGGCTGAGTTGATCATATTCTGTCCGTCGAACCCGATCCTGTCGATTGCACCGATTCTGGCGGTGCCAGAATTGCGCGAACGTATTCAACAACGTGCTATTCCGTCAGTATTGGTCAGCCCGTTGATCGGGGGCCAGGCCGTGAAAGGCCCGACCGACAAACTGATGCGCGAAATGGGATTAGAACCGTCTGTACATGGTGTTGCCCGGTATTACAAAGCGTTGTTTGACATTCTCGTCATTGATACGCAAGATGAGCATGAGCGCGCAACGTTACAGCAAGCATTTCCAGCGCAGCGTGTCATGGCAACGCCAACATTAATGACAACCGACGACGACCGCCGCGCACTTGCACAACGCATCTTGAAATTCATTGAAAAGGCAAATGAGTGATGAAAACATGGGTTATCATGCCAGTTAAGCCGTTGCTACGCGCAAAAAGCCGTTTGGCTTCGGTGCTTTCTCCTGCTGAGCGTGAAAAGCTCGCGCTTGGAATGTTTGTTCACAACTTAAGTCTCCTGCGCGACATCGACGAGGTGGCTGGTACACTGGTGATTACACGGGATACCAAAGCGCTGGCGATTGCGCGTGATTACAATGCAACGACTGTTCAGGAAAGTGGACAACCCGAACTCAACCCTGCCTTGATGCGTGCCACTGAGTTTTTGCGAACGATGGGTGCCGACGCGGTGATGATCTTACCAACGGACATTCCGTTGCTGTGCGAAGAAGATGTGCAGGCGATTATCCAGCGTGGGCAGTACCCGGCGACGGTTGTGCTGACCCCGGACCGCAACAAAGACGGTACCAATGCAATGCTTGTGAATCCGCCCGGGGCAATGGTGTACACCTATGGCGAAGACAGCTTTGGTCGGCATAAGTCTCAGGCAGAACTACACGGCTTGCAGGTGGTCGTTTATGAATCAACGCGGCTTGCATTGGATGTTGACACGCCGGAAGACCTTGAGTTGTATCGACGTCTTGCGCTGCGCTATGATGTGCCCATGATTGATTATCATACCAGCGAAGTGCTGGACTAACCCGAAAAAGGACAGAACCATGTCAGACCGTGTAGCACTGTATTTGCAGGACGCGCATCCGATTGACCGGGGTGTTGAGTACGTACAATACGCAGAATCACGCGGCTTTGAGGCGGTGTGGCAGGCCGAAAGTCGTCTGGTGCGTGATGCAATCGTTCCAATGGCAGCTTTTGCCGCCCACACCACCCGCATAAAAGTCGGCTCTGGCGTTATCAATAACTGGACGCGCAACGTCTCGTTGACAGCCTCAACCTTCCTCACGCTAGATGACCTTGCTCAGGACCGCATTCTGTGTGGTATTGGGGCGTGGTGGGACCCGCTTGCGGCGAATGTCGGCATTGAACGGCGCAAACCCCTGCTGGCGATGCGTGAATATGTCACGGTGGTGCGCGATTTGCTGGCGATGAAGCGTGTCACGTTTCAGGGCGAGTTCGTCAACGTGAACGAGATTGAACTTGATGTGGTACACGGTCGCAAAGAGCCACGCAATGTGCCAATCTACATTGGAGCAACAGGCCCGAAAATGCTGGCGCTGACGGGCGAAATTGCCGACGGTGTGCTGCTCAATTACATGGTCTCGCCAGACTACAATGTCAACGCGATGGAACAGCTCACCAAAGGCGCAGAACTTGCCGGCCGTACGCTGGACGATATCGACCGGCCGCAACTGGTCATCTGTTCTGTGGACCACAACCGCTCACGAGCGTTGGATGCGGCCCGCAAATTAGTGACACAATACCTCGGCCAGCAACCACACCTGATGAAAGCCAGCGGCGTTGACCAGAGCTTACTGGACGAGATTCAACGGGTGCTGACATGGCCAGCGACTGAAGAAGAAATCGAAAATGCGATGACACTTGTCCCCGACGAGGTTGTGCAACAGGTGACGGCCAGCGGCACACCCGACGAAGTGCGGGCTAAGGTGCGTCAGTACGTTGAAACTGGCTGCACATGCCCTGTGCTATACCCGCTGGGTGAAGATGTGAAGTTGATGATCGACACGTTCGCTGATGGTTACCTGTAATCGCATCCCATAGACCCTGTGCTAATGGATATACTACCGCCACAGAGCCATACTGCGACGACCGTGCTTGATACTGCGGTTGCAGAAGCGCGTCGCCTCGGTAACAGTCACGTTGGGGTTGAGCATCTCTTGCTAGGTGTTATTGCTCTGGATCAAAACTCGAAAGGACTCCTTAATCGTCTATGGCGTGGTAAACCGTCGGGTTCTATTGTGAATATGCTCCCCGGCTTGTCTGCCAGAAAGCTCGAAAGCATCATCCAGCGGCAAAATGTGGGCTTTGACCATCGCGTTAAAGGTGATCCGCAATGGTCTGCTGAAGCACAATATGCGCTTCGTCTTGCCGATCACGAACGCTACTGGGCAGACCAACGCACCCTTGAGCCAGAACATATTTTGCTCGGTGTGATGCGGTCGGCAAAAGGGCGGACTGTACTCAATGTTGTGGGTGTTACGGAATGGTCAGTGCGGTTGCAGGACATACGGACAGCGTTGTTTCTCGCTAAAGACGTACCTGTGCGGCGACAACGGTCGCGGTATACAGCCAGTGCCAAGCTGGCAGTGTCATTTGCGCAAGATGAGGCCCGCGAACATAGCCACGACGAAGTGGACACCGGCCACCTGTTGATAGGTCTGACACGTGACCGCGATGGGTTAGCCGCACGGGTATTGCGCAACCTCGGCGCCGATACCGAGCGCTTACGCGGCCGTCTGTTGCAAATGTGCCCCCCGCAAGACCGCACTGTCGAAGTCGTTGGCCTCTCGTATACCTACAAGCGCTTGCTAGACCGTGCTGCTAACGAACGTTATCTCCGTAAACATCCACGTATTAGCACAGGGCACTTACTCTATCACGTGGCGCTATTGGATGAAGATGACGTTGCATTACGTGTGCTACGCCGCTGCGAAATTCGCCCACGTGATGTGTTTGCCACGCTTGAGCAGTACATACAGCCCCAAATTGCGGTGCTGGACGGTGTTGCTAGCGTTGACGAGATCAACAGCCCTGTGTTATTCACGTTGACCTTTGAAGCACAGCAAAATTTTGAAGTCGCGCTTGAAGAAGCATACCGTTTAGAACATTATGTTTTAGATACCGGGCATCTTTTAATGGGGTTGCTGATGGATGAATCCGGGCTGACAGCGACACTCCTTGCACAAAACGGTGTTGAACGGCGGCGGGTGCGTGCCTTGCTAGAAGTTGGCAATGTACATGGGTTGCGCTATCAACTTTCGACACGGCGCTTGCATGACGAACTACAAGCACTTGTACGACAGGCTATTGACGTGGCGTGCGTGGCTTGCCATTATGCGGTGGTTAACCCGTTGCATTTGCTGTTGGCGTTGCTCAAACAGTCCGACACGCGGGCTATATGGGTCTTGCACGAATTGGACGTTGATATACAGCATTTGCAGTCAAGCGCAATGTCTCATTTGAAACGTACACGCTCATGATCTTCACTTATGCACATGCAATCTCACAAAGCACATAACCGTTCTCATCATCTGCTGGCATGGGCTGTGCTATGCATAGTGGCCGGTTTGATTATGCTGGTGTATCTCTCGCTAGGACTTCGCGCGAGCGCTGATGAACCGATTGTCATGCCGCTTGACGATACCTACATCCACTTTCAATATGCCCGGCAAATGGCCAGCGGCGCCCCATACGTCTACAACCCCGGCGACGAGCCAACCTCTGGCGCAACCAGTTTTTTATATTCACCAGTGCTAGCGCTCGGCTACGCGCTTGGGTTTAATGACATGGCGCTTGGGTTCTGGGCAGTAGGGCTTGGTGGCCTGTTTTATCTGCTCAGTGCATGGATGATCTATCGCATGGTGATGGAAGCGCCGTTAGCAGATGCGCGCGGTGTTTCTGCACGCTATCCGGTGGCGTTAGGGCTTGCACTGGCGTTTCTGTTGAGTGGGGCGGTGGCGTGGGCGGCCTTCAGTGGTATGGAAACGTTGCTGATGACGCTGGCGCTGCTGACGACGTTGTATGGGTTGTCAACCGCGCGTGAAGGACTGGCGCTTGGTGCGGCGAGTGTTGCAGCGTTGACCCGGCCAGAGGGCGCTGTCGTCGCGTTGACGGTGGCTGTTGTGTTGGTGGTGAATGCACGGCGGTTGTACTGGCGCTTTGCAGTACCCATTCTCGCAATTTTGGTGCAACCTCTTGTTAATTTCCTTGCGACGGGTAGTTTTTCTGCCAGCGGCAACGAAGCAAAATCGCACCTCTATAACAGCACGATCCCCTTAACCGAACGGCTAACCACTGCGCTCGATTTCTGGGCCCGTATCTGGCGTGAATGGCTGCTTGGCACCAATCCGACCGACGGTGCGTATCTGCCGACGCTGCTATTTTTGCTGGCGATGGTTGGCGTGGGGCTTGGCTTGTGGCAAAGCTGGCAGACGAAGCAAATTCACCCGGCGGTGGTGGCGCTGGGATGGTTGGTAGGAATCAGTGCCGGGATCGCTACGCTCGAAACGGCTTTCTGGCACTTTAAACGCTACCAATTGCCGCTGATGGCACTCTTTTTTCCGTTGGCGGGGTGGCTGTTATTACGGCTGAATGGTAGGTGGGGTGGGGTGCTTCGTATAGGACTTATCACGACTATTGTGGTGATGTGTGCAGTCACGTTGCCAGAATATGCCCGTCGTTACCGAGATAACGTGCATGTCGTTACACAACAGCAAATCGCGATGGCACGCTGGGTTGATGATAATTTGCCCGCCGATGCACGAGTCGGTGTGCATGACGTCGGGGTGATGCGCTATGTGGGGCAACGGGCGACTTATGATATGGTCGGGCTAACGACGGAAGGCGTCGCGGCGGCGTGGCGGCAAGGGTCTGGCACAATTTATGACACCATGTCCACCCACCCCCATCGCCCCGACTATTTCGCGGTGTACCATGACATTCAATCTCTACCTTTGCTGGAACAGGCAGGCGTTTTCGGCGCAGAAATGGCGCGCTTCACGGTGCCCTTGCCAGACAACACGGTCGCTTCTGCCACCAGCACGCAAATTGTCTCGCGAACAACGTGGCCAGATGACACCGATCCGATGCACACGCTCGGCTGGATGCTGCCCGACGACGCGAAACGCATTGCGACCGTTGATTTCGCTGATTTAGACGATGAAGCAGCGATTGGTTATCGTCGTCAGTGGTCGTGGTGGGATGTTGAGTTGCCACCACCAGATGGTTTTGCCTCCATCGTGCGGAATTTGCCCGTGGCTGGCTGTGAGAGCGACGACTGCCAGTGGGTAGACGGGGTACGCAATACGAACGCCTATCAGGAACTCCGAGCGCTTGAAGGTGATTTTGCAGATAGTGACATCGTGATGATTTTGCGTGTTCACGCTGCAAATCCGGTCTACGTTGAAGATAAATGTGTGACCCCGCAAGACCGCGCCCAGGTACCAGATTTACCCGGACAATGGGTCGATATACCGCTGCAATTGGATGGTGTAAATGATGGTGTGGCACGTTTTTGCTTGCTGCAAGCCGTTGAAATTGCCTATGCGTGGGTGTATCGCATAGACAATGGCGCAAACACCCACAACCCACCGACTGATGCCGTGCAATTCACGAACACCATATCAGGGCGACTAGCCTTCGATTTTTTCCTCAATTCAAGTTATGATACAGATTCAAACACTGTCACTATCATGGCACAATGGTGGTCTTTTGACCCCCAGCTGAGTACTGCCAAGGTGTTTGTGCATATGTATGATGATGTTGACGCGCCGCCAGTACGCCAGCTTGATACCTACGTACGCGGGTATTTACCACCTGTGAACTGGCTACCCGGTGTGGTGATAGATGACACTTATCACTTATCGCTTGATGGCTTGCAAACAGGCACCTACTCGCTGGCAATCGGTATGTATGAGCCGGGCACTGGCCGCCGCTACACGGTGAACACACCCAACGGCGAACAAGACCGCCATTTTTTGGGAGAGATAGAGGTTGAACCATGAATATTGCATTTAAACTAAACGACAAAGACGTAGAATTTTCCGTCCACCCCAACGACACGCTGTTGCGTGCCTTGCGCAACAATGGTTATATGGGCACAAAATTTAGCGATGAGTTCGGTATCGCGGGCGCAGATACGGTGCTGCTTGATGGGCGGCCGGTACTCAGCGGGATGATGTTGGCGCATCAGGTGGCCGGGCGCGAGGTCACGACGATTGAAGGCGTTGGTGGCTTGCAAGACCGGGGCTGGCGTGGCTCTCAACCGCTGCACGCCTTGCAGCAAGCCTTTGTCGAAACCGGCGCGATCCAATGTGGCTACGAGACGCCGGCGTTTATCCTTTCGGCGCTGGTTTTGCTGCGTGACACCCCCTCCCCAAGTGAAGGCGATGTGCGCGATGCACTGGCCGGTGTCCTCAGCCGTGATACAGGCTATGTGAAGCCCGTGCAGGCAGTGTTACGGGCCGCAGCTATCCTCCGGGGCGAAGAAGTCCCGCCGATTGGCACTGAAGGTGCTATCCCTGCCCCACCAGACCTGTTTCCACCTCCCGCCGAAGTCACAGGTGGCAATGACGTTGCCGACGCCCCGCCGATGCATGATGGGAACAGTGGCAGCCGTGTGCAGACACAGGTGCGTACCGCGCCGATGCCCGTGATGACGGTTGCACCAGAAGTTGCGGGGCTGGCCCAGGTCGGCAAACCTAAAGCCAAAGTTGACGCCAGGAAGCTGGTACAGGGCAACCCGGCCTTTGCCGACGATATTGAAATGCGCGGGATGCTGACGGCCAAAGTGCTATGGAGCCCGCACCCCCACGCCATTATTAAATCTATAGATGTGAGCAAGGCCCGCGAGCTTGAAGGCGTTCATGCGGTGCTGACCCATGAAGACCTGCCGCGTGTGGTCTACACCACCGCCGGCCAATCGCACCCCGAACCCGGCCCGCACGATAACTTCAGCCTGGACTACAAAGTGCGCTATGTGGGTGATCGGGTTGCGATGGTAGCCGCCGAAACAGAAGCGATTGCCATCAAAGCCCTGAGCCTGATTGTGGTTGAGTACGAAGAACTCCCGGCGGTGTTTGATCCGCGTGAGAGCATGAACGACGGTGCGCCTATCCTCCATGATGAGCCGGAAAGCTGGCACATTGAAGACCGCAACCGTAACCTCGCTGCTGTTGTTGACTGGGAAGTCGGGAGTGTCGCTGAGGGCTTTGAACAGGCCGACCAAATCTTTGAGCGCACCTATTACAGCCCCAAAGTACAGCAAACCCCGATTGAGCCGCACATCGCTGTGACTTATTTCGATGAAAATGATCGTCTGGTCATTCGCACCAGCACTCAGGTACCCTTCCATGTACGGCGTATTCTGGCCCCCGTGCTTGGGTTGGAAGAAAAGCAAATCCGTGTCATTAAACCGCGTATTGGTGGTGGCTTCGGCGTAAAGCAAGAAGTGCTGATGGAAGACGTGCCTGCCCATCTTTCGATTGTCACCGGGCGGCCGGTCCGCTTTGAGTACACCCGCGAGGAAGAATTTTACGCCAGCCGTAGCCGCCATCCCATGTATATGACCATGCGCACTGGTGTCACTAACGACGGCAAAATTGTCGCCAACGAGATGTATTGCCTTTCGGATACAGGCGCAAGCGGTACGCATGGCATGACCGTCGCTGGCAACACTGGACATAAAGCTATGGCCATCTACAACGCGCCAAATATCAAATTCCACGCCGACATTGTCTACACCAATACCCCGCCAAGTGGAGCCTATCGTGGCTATGGCGTGCCACAGGGCTTCTGGGCGGTGGAACAACATATGGAATATATTTGCCGCGAAATGGGCTTTGACCCGCTAGAATTTCGGCTGAATAATGCAGTAAAAGCTGGCGATTTGCACCCTGTCTCTAAAGCATGGAACGAAGGCCGTGAAGCACAACCCGAATACATCCGCACCTGTGGTTTGCAAGAATGCGTCGAAGAAGGTGCAAAGGCCATCCTCTGGCACGAACGCTACAATAACCCGGACTGGCACACTGTCCCCGGCAAACCTCATCTGCGACGCGGTATCGGTGTAGCGGCGGTGATGCAGGGTACGGCCATCCCTCGGCTGGATATGGGCGCGGCCAGCATCAAAATTAACGACGATGGCTCCTTTAACCTGCTTGTTGGCGCAACAGACCTCGGCACAGGCTCGGATACAGTGCTGACCCAGATTGCGGCCGAAGTGCTGGGCTGCGACACCACTGACTTCATCACCTACTCGTCAGACACGGACTTTACACCCTTCGACAAAGGCGCGTATGCATCCTCCACAACCTACATCAGCGGACGTGCAGCGCAGATTGCTGCCCAACAGGTCGCGGAACAGGTTCGGGCTGTGGCGGTGAAGATGTTTAACGGTGAAGACCTGCGCGATGGTCATAACGAAGTCGTTGCGGATGATGTTTTATTGCGGGACAAAGCTGCCCATGCCCCCGACGGTCGCAGCATCAGTTTCCGCGATATTGCGCTAAACAGCTTGCACCACGAAGACCAGCATCAGATTATGGGCATTGGTAGCTATGTCAGCCCGGAAAGCCCGCCCCCCTTTGGCGCACAGTACGCCACGATCACGCTCGATATTGAAACGGGACAGTTTACCGTCGATGAGCTGATTATGGCCGTTGATAGCGGCGTTATCATCAACCCGGTGACAGCGAGCGGTCAGATTGAAGGCGGGATGGTGCAGGCGCTCGGGTATGCCCACTGCGAAGAAATGGCTTTCGATGAGCGTGGCTCGATGCTCAATCGGCAGTTTGACGACTATAAAATCTACCGCGCCGACGAAATGCCAGAGATGGGCGTCATTTTCATTGAAACCTATGAAGAAAGCGGCCCCTTCGGCGCGAAGGCAGTGGCGGAAATCCCGATGGACGGTGTTGGCCCGGCGGTGGCGAATGCCGTCTATGATGCGTGTGGTGTCTGGATAACAGATGGCCCCATTTTGCCCGAAAAAATCTGGCGAGCGTTGCAAGAAAAATGAGTGAAGCAGGACAGGTCTACAAAGCACTGGCAGAAGTTCACAAAACAGGCAAGCTAGCCGCACTGGCGACTGTCATCCGCACGCAGGGCTCTGTGCCACGCCATGCCGGGGCTAAAATGCTGGTCTATGCTGATGGTCAGATTGTCGGCACGGTTGGCGGTGGGGCGATGGAGTCCCGTGTGGTGGACGAAGCCAAACAGATTATGCAAACGGGTGAAGCCGCTACATTTACCTACTCACTGACCGATCTTGGCGCGGGTGACCCCGGTATTTGTGGTGGCACGGCCGAAATCTTCGTGGAGCCGATTGGTGTCATGCCGACGCTGGTTGTCATTGGCTGTGGGCATGTGGGCAAGGCGTTGGCTGCACTGGCAAAATGGAGTGGCTTCCGCGTGATTGTCAGCGATGACCGGGCCGACTATTGCAATGCCGAACACGTCCCCGACGCGGACGAGTATCTCCCGGTGCCAGCCGCCGAATTGCTCGACCACCTGAGCATTACCCCATTAACGTATATTGCAGCCGTAACCCGTGGTTTGCCCGTTGATGAGGAACTTTTTCCGAAGTTATTAGCATCGGATGCCCCTTATGTGGGGCTGATTGGTTCCAAACGCCGCTGGACCTTGACGCGCAAAGCCTTGATTGAGAACCACGGTATTGACGCTGAAACGGTTGACCGGGTGCATTCCCCTATTGGCATTGAAATCGGTGCAGAAACGCCGGAAGAAATCGCCATCAGCATCATGGCCGAGATCATCGCGCAGCACCGAGGAGTGTGAGTGATGTCGATTGAATCTCGCATCTATTATACTGATGCCTATGCCACGGAATTTGAGGCGCAGATTGTCGAACATCTTGAGGTTAATGGCAAGCCAGCAATCATTCTGGACAAAACGGTTTTTTACCCGACCAGCGGCGGCCAACCGCATGATCTTGGTGATTTAACCGTCGTAGGCGATGATGGTCCCGATGTGGATGTAGACGTCATTGATGTGTTTTATGATACCAGCGACCGTATTGTGCATGTCTTGAGTGCGCCAGTTCCTATCTATGATACGTATGGGCAGGTTTCTGGTCTAATTGATTGGATGCGTCGCTTCGACTTCATGCAACACCACACCGGGCAGCATATTCTCTCGCGTGTCTTCGAATTGGTCAATAAGGCTGAAACAGTTGGCTTTCACTTAACCGAAAACAACGCGACCATTGACCTGAACATAGCCGACATTGATGACGCGACGTTGCAACAGGTCGAAGACTGGGCCAACATGAAGATATTCGAAGATGAAGCCGTCGAAATCCTTTTTCCAGAGGAAAATGAGCTGGAACGCTTGCCCTTACGCAAAATTTCCGAGAAAATTAAGGGACAGGTGCGCGTTATCAAGATTGGTGACTTTGACATTTGCGCGTGTGGCGGCACCCATGTTGCACGCACAGGTGAAATTGGCATGATCAAGATTATCGGGACTGAGCGCGTCCGCAAACAGACCCGTGTCACCTTTGCCTGTGGTCAGCGTGCGCTTGAAGACTATCGCCATAAAAATGGCTTCTTGAACGAACTCGCCGCCCGTTATACGATGGCTTATACAGATCTACCGAGCGTTTTGGACAAGTTGCGCGATGAGAACAAAACGCTGCAAAAACAACTGAAATCGACCCGCGCTGAGCTGATGAAGTTCCGCGCCACTGAACTCCGCGAAAGCGCAGCCCACACCACAGCGCAGTACACCATCATCACTGCTGCATTTTCTGAAGACGATGCCACGCCGGGAGACTTGCAAATCCTGGCTCGCGAATTGATTATCCATGCGCAAACGGTCGCTTTGTTGGGTATCTATGGCGAACAAGCACAGCTTGTCATGGCGCGTTCGGATGATCTAACCCTTGATATGTCCGAACAGTTAAAGTCGGCGCTTGAGATGCTTGGCACACAACGCGGCGGGGGGCGTCCGAACATGGCGCAGGGGGGCGGCGTTGCGGCCACCAAAGCTGCTGTACGGCAAGCACTGGGTGCTACGCGGAACGCGCTACTGTAAGATAGAAATGAGGACAACAATATGCAGGAAGTTGCTGATGGTGTCATTATCGAAGAAAGTCTGCGTGGCGTCACGCTGGGGGCAGTCCGCACCAGCGAGGGCTATGTGTTGATTGACGCGCCGTCTTTTCAACGTGATGCCCAACAATGGCGCAAAACACTGCGAGAATACGCCGACCTTCCGATCCGTACGATCATCATGCTAGACTCACATCGTGACCGTCTGTTGGGGGCATCATGGTTTGACGAAGCCATCCTGGTTGCACACACCATGACCCGCGAAACCCTTGCCAATCTGTCGCAGTCGTATATTTCCACACTGGCGAATATGCTGGCCACTAACACGGTTGAACATGGACGCCTGCTGAAAGGCCGGATTATTCTCCCTGCCATCACATTCACAGATCGGATGCGCCTCCATTTTGGAGACACGACCATTGTATTAGAACACCGTCCCGGCCCCTCTAGCGGCTCGTTATGGGTCGTGCTGGAAGAGAAAGAGGCGATTTTTGTAGGGGATGCGCTGGTCGAGTCTGCGCCGCCATATCTGGGCAGCCCATATTCGGGGGCCTGGCTGGAGGGGCTGGATGCGCTTGAACAAAAATGGGCAGCGTCTACGATTGTCTCAGGACGTGGGACGATTGCACCACTAGGGGATATTGAGTTGCTGCGCACGTATCTTGGCCTCGCCCGCGAAAAGGTCAAAGAATTATATGAAACCCGCCGGCCGCTCTCTGAAATGGCATGGCTCATTCATCGCCTGATGACGATCTATCCCGCTCCACTTGAACGTGACCTCAATGAAATTCAACAGCGAGTGCGCACTGGCTTGCAGTTCATCTATAACGAATTCCGTGAAGAAGACCTCGAACGCACCGGCAGGCGTTCACCTTCATCTGCACCGAGTTCACCTTCAGTACACCAGGATTCGGCGTAGTCAGTATTGTAGTCAGTATTACCTATTCCCCTTTGTAAACGCAAAACCCCCACCTTTGCACAAAATGAATCCGCAGGCGGGGGTTTTTCATGTCTGTTTGGCGACCTGATTCAGGCAGGTTTGGTAGTTTCTTCGTGTTCTTCTTCTTCGCCTTCAAGTTCCGACATCCAGCGTTCCAGCGACATGGCAGCCGCCGTGCCCTGACCGACTGACGTCGCGACCTGACGATAGATCGGGTCTTGAATTTCACCAGCGGCAAAGACGCCTTCGATGTTGGTCCGCATCAGCTTATCGGTGATGATATAGCCTTCGTCGTCCATATCAATCTGGTTGGCGTAGGGGCCGTTATTCGGATCGTGCCCGATGAAGATGAAGACACCTTCCGTCTCGTGGTCGTAGGTTTCGTCTGTATTACGATTGCGCAGACGCACCTTACTCACCGGGCCGTCACCTGTGATTTCTTCGACAACGGTGTCCCAGACGAAGGACATCTTCTCGTTTTCGAAAGCCCGCTTTTGTAGCGTTGCCCCGGCCCGCAACTGGTCACGGCGATGGATGACGGTGACGGAATCAGCGAAACGGGTCAGGAACAAGCCTTCTTCGATGGCGCTGTCGCCACCGCCAACGACGATAATGTCCTTGCCACGGAAGAAAAAGCCGTCACAGGTACCGCAATAGCTAACGCCGCGCCCGATGTGTTCTTCCTCACCCGGTATCCCCAATCGGCGGGCCGATGCACCAGACGTGACAATCACAGATTCAGCGCTGAATTCGTCGCCAGCGTCGGTCTTGATTATGAACGGGCGGCCATTCACAAAGTCGGCCTCGGTCACAGAACCATAGATCATCCGTGCGCCAAAGCGTTCGGCTTGCACTTTCATGTTTTCGACAAGTTCAGGGCCGCCGACACCCTCTGGGAAACCCGGGTAATTTTCAACGTCATGAGTAATGGCAACCTGCCCACCAAGTTGATTACCAACGATAACCACCGGGTTCAGTTGGGCACGGGCGGTGTAGAGCGCTGCTGTCAGCCCTGCGGGCCCTGAACCGATAATGACAACTTTTTCGTGCTGCATGGATAGAATCCCTCCATTGATTAACGGTAAACCTACCATTATAGATGCAAAGTGTAGATGTGTACTTGAATAAAGCGCGGCTATTCCTGGTGGTCGAGCTTGCCGTCGCGCTCGGCTTGTAAGATCGAAACCAGCGTTTCAAATTCTTCGCGGCAATCGCTGCTGTTTTGTAAGTGTGACTCGATTGCAGGTTTAATGACCGTTTCGGGGTCTGCACCTGAGGCAACCCACTCGGCCAGGCAATCCATCTCGCGGTCGAACTCTGCACAGTCGGCCTCGTCTTCCTGGGTATTCTGCAAACACTGAATCAGTGCTTTCAGGCGATTCTCTTGGCGCTTGTCTTCAGCCATAGCTCTTTACCGTGCTTTCACTCGATTTACATCATATAGACGAAGGGCTTTTGTGTAATCTTACACAAGGGGCTACCAAATGCTGGAAATTGGGGAAATAAAATACCGGGCGCATGTTCATAGCCACAGTGCCATGCAAAGAACCCGGTATAGATAGGTGGTGATGGTCGAAGTTAGTCGATGATGTCGTAGTCTGTATCAGCTTCGGATTCGGCGTCTTCTGGTAACAGGTAGCCCTCGGCCGCCTGCCGTGTGAAGATCAGCCCATCTTCGTCGGCGTCAATGTCAATCAGGTCGCCATTGGAATATTCACCGCGTAGCAAGCGCACGCTCAGCGGGCTTTCGACGTAGTGCTGCAATGCACGCCGCAATGGTCGCGCCCCATATTGCGGGTCATACCCCTGCCGTGCCAACCATCCACGCGCTGCATCTGACAGTGAGACAGCCAGCCCCTGTTCAACAAGGTGCTCAATGATACCGCGCATCTGGAGGTCAATCATCGCCTTGACTTCATCACGGGTCAGTGGCTTGAAGATGATGATCTCGTCTACGCGGTTCAAGAACTCAGGGCGGAAGGTGTCGCGCATCGCTTTTTCGATCTTCTTGTGGTCGGCGATGGCTTCTTCATCATCTGGTGAAACAAAGCCAAGTGCCCCGCCGCGCTTCGCGAACTCCGTGCCGAGATTGCTGGTCATGATAATCACGGTGTTACGAAAGTCCACCACGCGCCCCTGACCGTCCGTCAAGCGGCCATCTTCTAGAATTTGCAACAGCGCATTCCAGACGTCGGGATGCGCTTTCTCAATTTCGTCGAAAAGCACCACACGATAGGGGCGACGGCGCACGGCTTCGGTAAGCTGACCGCCTTCTTCATAACCCACGTATCCGGGCGGCGCACCGAACAGGCGACTGACGGTGTGTTGTTCACGGTATTCGCTCATGTCGATGCGGACGAGGGCGTCTTCATCGTCGAACATGAATTCTGCGAGGGCCTTCGTCAGTTCCGTCTTACCCACCCCGCTACTCCCGAGGAAGATGAAAGAACCGATGGGGCGCTTGGGGTCTTTTAAGCCGGAACGAGCGCGGCGAATGGCGTCTGATACGGCGATTATCGCTTCTTTCTGCCCGATGATCCGTTCAGCGAGTTCGTCTTCCATGCGCAGCAGCTTTTCGGCTTCAGTTTCCATCATCTGGCTGATGGGAATGCCAGTCCACTGCGATAGCACGGCGGCGACATCTTCACTGTCAACCACCTCGTCCAGTGTGTTTTCCTGTTGCCAGCGTTCGAGCGCGTCTTCGTATTCTTCTTGCAAGCGCACCAGTTGCATCTTGAGATTGGCGGCTTCTTCGAAGTCCTGTGCAAGGGCGGCTTGTTCCATCTGCCCGTTGAGGCCGTCCAGCTCAGACTTCATTTCTTTCAGTTGCGAAGGCATTGAGTACAACGCTACCCGTACCCGCGAGGCCGACTCGTCAATGAGGTCAATTGCTTTGTCCGGCAAGCGACGGTCACTCAGGTAACGGTGGCTGAGTTTGGCGGCTGCGACCAGTGCATCGTCTGTAAAAGTGATACGGTGGTGGCTTTCGTAGCGTTCACGCAGCCCGTACAGCATTTGAATGGTGTCTTCAACGTTGGGTTCTTCCACGAAAACGGGCGCAAAACGACGGTCCAGCGCAGAGTCTTTCTCAATGTGCTGACGGTACTCGTCAAGGGTGGTTGCACCGATACAGTTCAATTCTCCGCGAGAGAGGGCCGGCTTCATCATGTTGCCAGCGTCCAGTGAACCCGATGCTGCTCCGGCCCCGACGACCTGATGAATCTCGTCAATGAACAGGATCACTTCGCCGGCACTACGCTTGACTTCATCCATCGCGGCCTTGAGACGTTCTTCAAATTCACCCCGGAAACGGCTACCGGCCACCATCGCGCCGAGATCGAGCGAAATCACCCGTTTATTGAGTAGAATATCGGGCACGTCATTGGTAGCGATTTTTTGTGCCAGCCCTTCAACAATGGCTGTTTTCCCAACACCGGCCTCGCCAATTAGCACGGGGTTGTTCTTGGTGCGGCGGCTTAAAATCTGAATGACGCGCAGAATTTCGTCGTCACGCCCAATCACCGGGTCGAGCTTTTCTTCGCGAGCCATTTGTGTCAGGTCACGGCTGAATTTTTCCAGCGTACCGTAGCGGCTTTCGGCTTGCGGGTCGGTGACCTTTTGCCCGCCGCGCAAGTCTTTAATGGCCTCCATCACGTTTTCTTTGGTGATGCCTGCTTCTTTCAGGACTTTGAAGGCCGGGGTGCGGGTTTCGGTCAGCATTGCCAGAAAGATATGTTCGGTGGAGATGTACTCATCTTTCAGACGTGATGCTTCTTCGTTAGAAAGGTCAATCACCCGTTTGACACGCGGCGTAATAAAGACCTGCCCTGTGCCACCGCCATACACCGCCGAGCGGGGGGTGGCTTTCAAGATTTCATCCAGCTTCTGGCGCAAAGGCTCAACCGGGATATTTAGCTTTTCTAGCAGTTGCGGAATGACACCATCTGGCTGCTCTAAAAGCGCCATCATGATATGTTCGGTGTCAACCTGGTTATGCCCATAGCGCTGCAACACTTCATAGGCGCGTGCGGCGGCGTCCTGGGCACGTTCGGTAAAGCGGTCAAATCGCATCATAAGTGCGTAGTTTTCTCCCCGGCAGACACTGCTGCCAACGCTTTCTGACCTTAGTGGTAAAATAACTTTAGCACGGCTGTGTTAGAAATCCGAAAGCCTCAACGTTAGAGCTTTAATAGTCTCCGACCTGGACAAATTCAATCACGGCGACGTTTGTGCTACAGCCCTGCCCGGTGTCTACACTCACCACGTCTGACAGTGATACCCCGTCTGGCCCCAACAGGCGCACATCATAGGTATCCACAAAGGCACGTGACCCAACCTGCACCTCAAACCCGGAATCCCCAAACAGTGGTTCACTCCCGGTAAAGGTAATAAATTCAAAGTCGTCGCCAGTCACTTCAACGGCCAGGTCGGTCACTGCTTCACCCCCAACCCCCGTGACTGTCCCGGCGATACTCAGCCAATTGCACCCGCTGGGGCGTGTGTTTTGCTCGTAGCGAACGGTCAGCACCGTAAACGGGAACGGTGCATCAGGGTCGAATAAGTTCGGGCCGGCGTCCACAGCAGGGTTATCACGTTCGCTGGTGGCGGTCGGTCCGACGGTTTGTTCCAGACCGGGGATAACCGGGGTCGGTGAAATCGTTGGCGAAGGCGTAATGGATGGGAGCGGGGTCGGGGTGTTGCTTGGTGTGGGTGTGGGTGGGATGGTGGTTGCAGTCGATGTTGGTGTCGCGGAAGGTGTCAGGGTAATCGTCGGGGTTTGGGTTTGGAACAGGGTTGGCAGCGGCGTTGACGGGAAGGGGTTAATGCCGATGTCAGGATTACTGACAACGAGAAGTGTCCCAATCAAAATTACCACTGACGCTGTGATGAATACCGCAGTCAGCAAGTCGAAAAAAAGCCCATTACCACGCCGACGACGTGATAAGGGCTGCTTTTTGATGGTCTGTTGCGGTGAACCGTTCGAGGTAAGCTGCTGATTCTTGGGAGCCTGATTACTCATAAGCAGCTAGAACGGCGCAACCTGGACGAAATTGACCAGGGCGAGGTTCGCTTCGCAGTCACCACTAAACGTCACCGTGATGACGGCCGAGAGCGGTGTGGTGCCGGTTTCGTCAAACACCTGAACCTGATAATCCAGCGGCAAGGCCCCCTGCGCCACCTGAACCTCATACCCGGCTGTGGCATAACTCGGTGCAGACCCCGTTACAGATTCCCCTGAACCGGGATCACCGGGGCCGGTGACGCGCACCACCAGTCCTGTGGCAGGCACCCCATCTTCAAGCGTGACTTGCCCGGCGATTCCCTGCCATTCGCACCCTTCATATAAGAATGCATTGCGGAAAAGCGGTGTCCCGGCTTGAACTACCAGCGGAAATTCGGGTGGAACATCCGTTGCTGTTTCTGTTGGTGAGGGCGACGGTGTAATGGTGGGTAAGGGGGTCCCGATTGCGTTGCCCGGTGGCGTCGGTGAAAGTGTCCGCGATGGCGTCAGTGTGACAGTTGGCACCGGGGTGTCGCTGGGCGTTTCGGTTGGGAAGGGCGTAAAGCTGGGTGTTGGACTGGGTAGCGGCGTGGGTGCGGGTAGCGTTGCTGTTGGCTGTGTAGGGGTTGGGGTAAAGGTCCCCAAAGCCACCTCTGTAGGGGTTTCGGTTGGCGTTTCAGGCTGGAAGGGCCCAGCTTGCACAATGCCGCCCATAATCATCAACGAAATGATGCACACAAATGCACTCAGCGCGACGAAAAAGATACTGACCAGGTCGTAGGTTTCGTTCCTCATCCTGTTCTGCCGTTCTCCTAACTGATGAAACGTTCAATGGTGGCGTTCATCCGTTGATCCGCCAGCCAATCCTGGAAAATTTGTTGACGTTGCCGCAACACCTGTGTCTGTGTAAGGGCAGTAGTGTCGTCACGGTCGCTTACTTCAATAATGTGCCAGCCCAGTTCACTTTGAACCGGGGCCGGGTGCCGCGAGTTGGGTGGCAATGCAAAAACCACGTCTTCGACAGCGGGCTGTAGCAAGTCGCCACGCGCCACAAAGCCCAGATCACCGCCAGCGTCAGCCGTAGAACGGTCCAGCGAGTATTGGGCCGCCAGCGCTGCAAAGTCTTCACCTGCCTGCAGGCGTCCAAGCAAATCACGAGCCTCAGCTTCGGTATTTACGACAATGTGCCGTGCGTTGACCTGCTGTGTGTCGAGAGTGGCGTTAGCAAAAATATATTCTTCCACAGCAGCGTTTAGTAGCACATTGTAGATTTCTTGTTCAATGACTTCGCGGTCGGTATCGGTGGGTAGGCCAAGTAGTGCGGTAAGTGTACCACCATTCGCTTCAACTTGCGTCTGTAACAGGGCGATCTCATCTTGGACGGCGGTGGGGTCAACCTGAATGCCATTGACCGCAGCAAACTGTTCGATCAAGTGCTGGTCAATTAAGTCTTCAAGTACCTCACTACGCAGTTGTTCCTCGGTCGTGCCTGCGGGCGCTACCACCGCGCGTGACATCACGGCTGTTTCGAGGGTTTGTATTGTGATTGGGCGGCCATTAACACGCGCAGCAATGTCTTCAGGTGCAGCCGTGGTGCTAGTTGTCTGATCGCGCTCAATCACAGTGTCTGCTACGGTAGTGGCGTTGGCACTATCAGTGGCGCTATTGTCATCGTCTTCTGACGAAGCACAACCGACGATGGCAAGTGTAAGGAGAAATAATAGAATCCAGGGCTTCAATAGAATTGTACCTATTTCTTTATGTCGAGAGCATTGCTGTTAAGTATAGCCCCGACAGGGTATTCTGCAAAACCACAGCCTTTGCAAAATGTAAGCATCTTCAAACTTTATTTTTGTGGTTTATAATTTTTTGATATAAATGAAATAGGTAAACTGTGCATGTCAGTACCGTAAGGACACAACCATTGTGAATGATTTTCAGAACCACGCGGCGCACCACCCTGAAGACGAGACAAATTCAGACGATCAGCACTCGTCCACGCCAGCCTCTGACCAGCCAGTAGATAATGGCGAAGGTGATGCGCAGCGGCTCTCGCCAGTGCCGGGTTACAACATGTCGCCAGTGCGGCCGCAAACGCCGCCTGCAGCTCGCGAACCAATCATGCCCTCGGTTCCGCGTCCATCGCGGCCAGATGTACCGCTTGGGAAGAAGCCAACCCCCACCGAAGAAATTGACATGAATCGTTCTCCGGAAGAACAAGCCAAAATGGCGCTGGAACGGCTCCGGCAAAAAATGACGATGGTTGCTGAAGAATACGCCGAAGGTAAGATCAACCGTGCCCAATTCCACGCCATCTATCAACGGTATCAGGAACAGCGTGAAATCACGGAACGGATGATTAATCGTGATCCGCAGAGTGGTGCATGGCAAAATGTTGTCCAGCCCGGGTTAACCGGGTTCTTGCGGAAACACTTTGAGTCACAGGTTGAGTCATACAGCATCTACCACATTCATCTGGAACGGCCGATCATTCGCACCGGGGCACTCCAACTGCCGCAACGACAGGTGCTACCCGTGCTGCGCCGTTTGCAGAATATCGTTGCTGACGATGCCGGGCACACACCCCGCGTCGCCAAGCGCCGCTTGCGCGATGACCGTTATGTGGTGCTGGTTCCCGGACGCCTGACGGTTTCAGCGGTGGTGTTCTCGCTTGAACCAGCAATTTCACAGCTAGAAATGATCCGTGATATGCATGATGACTTTGAACGCGCCAATGCAACGGTGCTGCGTGAAGCACGGATTGTCCCGCGAGAGATGGTTTTTCCGCATCGGGCTCTCTTTGAAACCTAAACGCTAAGCAAGTTAATGAATATTATCTGAAAACACTGAACGATTTAAATTTGTAAAAATGCACAATCGTTTTGATTGTTTTTGTTACAAACCGACAATCATTTGCGATCTATTTCACATAGCCTTCGACTATAATGAAGTCAACATCAAGCATAAATCTTATCCAGTCAGGGGCTGTCATGGATCAAAAAGATCGTCAAATTCTCGAAGTATTACAAAGTGATGGGCGTATTGCACATACACGCCTTGCTGAAATCGTTGACCTGTCTGCACCAGCCGTACTCGCTCGGGTGCGCAAGCTGGAAGAGCAGGGCATTATTAAAGGCTACCAGGCCGTTGTTGACCCAGACAAGGTTGGTAATCCTGTCATTAGTTTCATTGGTGTCACCCTCGTACATCACCAGCGTGAACCGCTTGAACAGTTTGCCGAGCGTATTGCTGAGTTGTCTGAAGTTCTGGAAGCCTATCACCTGACGGGCGGCACCGACTACCTGCTGAAAATCGCTGTACAGGATATTCAAGCAGTTGAAGACTTCCTCGTTAACAAACTTGCGATGATTCCCGGGGTGGACAAAGTGCATACCAGCATGGTGCTTTCTCCAATTAAGACCAACGGAGTCGTCCCGGTTGCACCTGAACTTGTCGCCGCAAGCCGTAACGGTTATCGTAACGGCGCATAGTATCTGTTATTTGCCAAAAGCGCCAGTTCTCGTTCAAAGCAACGTAGCAACTGCTGAATTCAAGCCCACCCCGGCACCCTGCTGACTGATGATCGTTACAGGGTGCTTTTTCGCATAAAGCTGTATTCAGCAAGTAACCATCACTCGCAATTGACATTCGCTAGATGTTCTTCGTAGGTTCTGGCATAAGCATTACCCGGCCCTCGGCAATTCCCCGTGAAATACAAATAGTCGGTTTGAGCTGGTGCTGCGACGGCCTGAATCGCTGTTATATCAGCGTTGCTGATCGGGGTAGGAGTAAAGCCCTGAAAACGGTAGGTGTTGTAGGGGGAGTCAATACTTGTCTGGCCACGTTGCAACCGTGGCCACCAGTTCCCCGGCCGGCCGAGCGCATACTGAATCGTCACGGTTGCGCCAAAAGCGCGTCCCGTCGCTAACCGATTGTAGAAGACACTCGCTACCAATCGCTGTTCGGAGGCGTTGCGGGACTCGCGTTGCACAATCGATGCCAGAATGAGTGCCTCGTATGGTGAAATGCCCTGAGCAGTAGCGCTAGTCATGACCCCGGCTGCGCTGGCCTCAAACGCATTTAGCACCATATCCCGAAAGGCAACGGCGGTGGTGCTATTGTCCAGCGTATAGGTGCCGGGTAACATAAACCCCTCAAGTCCGTTGCCGGGTGGTACACTCGCCAGAAAACCACGCGGCGGTAGGGCGGCCCCGGGCCCAGCAGCCGCCATGAAATCTGCACCTGAAAAGGCAACAGGGGTACGGTTGATCTGATCTGCAATTTGTTCCAGCCGCCACCCGGGGCGAATTGTCAGGGTGCAGGGACAGTCTGCATCTCGCGAGACGCCGGCCGGTAATGCCGGGGCAACTGGTTCGGAAGCAGGCGCGTTTTCGGCGGCGCCAGCTGGCAGATAGAGTACCTGCCCAACAAAAAGCCACCGATTGCCCAGGCAGTTCGCAGCAACGATTTCATCCACATTGGTTGGCGTACCCGCACGCCCGGCTCCTAATTGGAAGGCAAAAAGGGTATCGCCATCTTGCACTGTATAGGCTTCCCAGTTGGCGGGTGGGGTGCAACCTGGGGTGCGGGTGACGTCAGGTGTGGCTGTTGGCGCTTGCGCAAGAACTGTTGGTGGGTTTGTTGTTGGCGACGATGTGCGCGTTGTTGCCGCTGCTGTAAAAGTAGGAACAACTGTTGGCGATGGTATTGCGGTTGCTGTGACCAACGGTGTAGGGGAAGATGTCACAGTAGGAAGGTGTTCGACACTGGTATAAAGGTCCAGAACAGGTTGATTAACGATAACCGTTGTATTATCCTGATCCTGTTCTGTGTTCAGCACCATACGTACTGCCATCAACGTAAGAACCCCCAGCAAAACGACACTTCCTATAAATGACAGGTAGCGTGTGGCCAACAAAATGCCTCGTACCCACTGTGGTAGCGATGATCGTTGTGAAGGGTGACGTTTATCATTCATATAACGAAGTCTACCGCAGCATTACAGTTTTTTCATGATTATGCTCACAGGCTGTTATTTCAACGTAGGGTGAGCGTCAAAAAGTTTCAAGTTGTAATACAAGTCGCAATTTTTTGCATGAAGAATGAATTGTGTAAACATTGGGGGATTGTTAATTTTTGTGAAAAACGTGTGAATACGGACGCTGTAGCATTGAAAAGTCTCTCAACTTCGTTTATGCTTTAAACATAATCATTTTTCGCACTTTTCCAAATTATCAGGAGATATCATACCATGATGTACCTTCCTCGTGAAAAGGGCCAAGGCCTCGTCGAATACGCACTCATCCTCGTTCTGGTTGCAGTTGTCGTGATTATCATTCTGGCTGTGCTTGGTCCGGCAGTCGGTAACATCTTCTCCACTATCATTGAAGGTCTCTAAAGACCAGTGATATTAGGATAAGTGATAGTCCCCGCACCCCGGTGTGGGGACTTTTCAATTTATAGTTATAGACATCCTCCTTATTATCTGCATATAGCGCTAACCACACTATTGTTACGAAATCACAATGACCACCCTCCCCGACGATCTCAGTCATCAAGCGCTTGCAGCACAGCTTCAAAATCGCCCATTTCAGTTTTTTCCAAGCATACATAGCACGAATACGGCTGCTCAGAACTGGGTCAACGCTGGTGCGGTTCATGGTAGTGTTGTTGTTGCTGACGAACAGGTTCAAGGCCGCGGGCGGCTGGCAAGAACCTGGCAAACCCCACCCGGCCAGGCAATCGCCATGAGCTTAATTTTACGTCGCCCCTTCAGTTACCCCGAAATTGAACGCCTCACGATGGGGCACTCACTCGCTGTCGCAGAGACGTTGATGCAACGCACCACTCGCCCCATCCGGCTAAAATGGCCCAACGACATTCTGCTACATGGCAAAAAGGTGTGCGGTATCCTGCTTGAATTATTATGGCAGGGCAACCATCTTAATGCAGTGATTGTCGGTATTGGCGTCAACGTTCGTGTTGATTTTTCAAGCAACCCTATCCTTAAAAACATTGCTACCAGTCTCGAAACACATACCGACCAAACTATCTGGCGGGCTGAATTGATTCGAGATATTTTGCAGCGTATTGATCACTGGTTGGACAACCTCATGGCAACGACACTTGTCCATCGCTACCGCAATTTGTTGAGTACATTGGGTACTACGGTCCATCTCAAAACATCATTCGGGCAAGTGGTTGGCGTAGCTGAGGACGTTGACCCTGCCGGGGCGCTGTGGGTGCGGCTCGAAAGCGGACAACTACTGCGCATTACTGTTGGTGATATTGTGGCGTAGGCTGAGCAGTGGTGAGCTGCTATTGACATTGAACGCTGCCTTCCGTAGCCTAAGAAGCACTGTATAAAACCCTGCAATTGATAGTAAATGGTGTATTCATGGGCATTCAACTCGACTGGCAGATTGAATCTGAACGTCAAGAACGCCGCGCTGGTGAAGACCCTGCAGTTCGGCGGCAGCGGCGCGTTCGGCGGCGTAATTTGCTGATGTTGATCGTGGGTGTTGTTGTTGTGCTGGGCGGTGTCGTTGGGGCTGTTTTGTGGCGATTGAACGCCGTTGAAGACCGCCTGCGGCAAGATTTGCTCGATACCGTCGATGCTGAAATACGGGCGCTCAAGGTCGGTAATGAAGCAAATTATATGGCCATTCGGCGCAGTGGAAGCCCGGCATGGATTGGCTATCAACAGGAAACATTCGCAGACTATCAGCGATTAAAAGCTGACGGTAGCCTCGAAATAACCGGTCGCGTGCTGGATGTTGAAATGGACATTGAGCAGTCTCGGGCACGGGTCACGGTTGAAGAAATCTTGAACGGTGAGCCACATGCCGTTGTCTGGTTTTATTGGTATTACAGCGATGACGACCGCGATGGGTGGCGACGAGTCCCCCCTGATGTCGAGTTTTGGGGTGAGCAGCACGTTGAGAATATAGGACGTGTTCGCGTCATTTACTTTGAGCTTGACGCCGCTTTAGGCGACCAACTGGCGCGTGACGTTCCTCAGTGGTGGCAAACAGGCTGCGAATTGGTAAATTGTGCGGACACATTGCCCCAATTGGTGGTTGAGGTTGATCCGCGTTGGTCTGCGGGCCCCAGTTGGAGTGCTGAAGACCGCTGGACGTTGCGCATAAGCTCTCCGTTCAATGATCAGCGTGCTTCGCAGACGAATCTCCTCAGTCCCGACTTACAAGAGTCCATCATCGCATTGTTGGCTGCACGTATTGTCGAGCATTATAGCCCGGCCGGCGCAAACCTCGACGCTATGCTAGCCGAAGTGCAGACCGAATCTTTTTTGGATGGTCAATGGCTTGCAAGCGAGTTCCGACGCTGGTTAGAAAACAACATGCCACGGACTGAAATTGATAGCGCAACACAACTGACGTTTCTCGATAGTATAACGCCGCTGTATGGGGACCAGGCTGCCCCGTTGATGCTGCGTATGTTGTCAACCAATATGACGTTGGGCCCCGTTTTTACGGCGGCTTCTGGCACGGCGATCAATGCCCTTCCGGTAGAGATTTTAAACACCATTTACTGGCGCGATTATTTTGAGTACCGTTTGCTTTTCGAAGCGGCGTTACTGCGCGATGATTTTGGCATCAACGATCCGCTGCAAACCCAACTGCGGCATGATGCACTATATGTGTCCACTCGTGACGGGCTTGCAGCCGCTCAGTCGGTGCGACAACGGTTTTTGCCTTCACAACCCGAACCACTTATCCAGAGTATGAATCTGTCCATTGGGCTGGATGGACGCCCGATTGCGACACTGATGGTTATTTATGCGCGTGATGTTGGGCCACAACGAATTGATTTCCAATGGGACACCGACCTCTGTACCTGGAAGCGACTGAATAGCTAATGCGGCAACAAAGAATCTCGAAATTGCAAACGGTAGACCAGAGCGGGTGGCGCACATCATCATCAAGCAGTCTCACCAGCATTATGGTGTGGTTGCTGGTTGGGTTTAACGTCGGGGTGGTGGTGACAGTCATCGTTGCGTTTGGTGTATTGCCGATTGTGATTGATGATTTCCAGATTCAACGTACGGGGGGAGATAACCCTGTCGCGCAGGCCGCTGGCCCGCACTTTGTGACGACAACCCCCTTTCCAACGGACCCACCAACCGCTACCCAACCACCCACGGCGACTGTACCCGCCACATTTACCCCTGCTGCGACCCTAACGCCAATGACTGGCCCAACGAACACCCCGCAAGTCCGTATTACGCTCCGTCCAACGGACGCAGCTACCAGTACGCCCGTGCCAACTGCGACCTCTATACCCCCTCCACGCTCATATTCACTGACGGGGATTACGTTTCATAAACAGGGCTGGAACAACTGTGGACCGGCCAATTTGGCAATGGGATTGTCATATTTCAATCTGGATATTTCACAGGAAGACACCGCTGCTTTCCTAAAGCCTGACCGTGAGGATCGAAACGTCACACCGGAACAAATGGTCGAGTACGTCACGCGCTTTACGAACCTCAACGCAATCTGGCGCATGGCCGGTGACATGGACATCATCCGCTGGTTGGTCGCCAACGAATTTGTTGTAATTGTCGAATCTGGGTGGGACCCGGACAACGGTGAAGGATGGTATGGCCACTATGAGACAATCGTCTCTTATGATGATGCTGAAGGCATGATTACCGTCTATGACTCTTATCTGGGTACAGAGCGGAATCCGTCTGTGACAAGGAGCTATGCGCAGTTCGACAGTGACTGGCAGGCCTTCAATCGCAATTACATCGTCATATATCCGCCGACTCGCGAGGCCGAGTTGCGGGCTTTCCTTGAGGACGATTGGCTGTTGGGCAACAACCGTCGCAAAGCCGTTACCATCGCTCAACAAGAAGCCTCTGCTGACTCCAACAATGGCTATGCATGGTTCAACCTTGGTACGTCGTTGGTGTCGATGGGGCGCTACGAGGAGGCCGTTGCTGCATACACCCGCGCCTTCGAGTTTAACCTGCCCTATCGTATGATGTGGTATCAGTTTGGGCCCTACGAGGCCTTATTACAAACCGGTCGTTTGAATGAAGTGCTGCGTCTGGCCGGCGAAACACTCGACACCACCCGTTATGTTGAAGAAACGTTCTACTATATCGGGCGTGTGTACGAAATTCGTGGGGACTACCCGCGCGCCGAGGAGCATTACACCCTCGCGCTGGACTTGAACCCCAATTTTGTCCTGGCCCGGTCGGCGTTGCAGCGTGTTGGGTCTTAATGCAGTGAGCTTTTGATACACAATACACGGCGATATGGTGATTTAACGCCTGTTGTAATGGGCGCAGAGGTGTTAAAAACGTGAACTATACCGCATACTGTTGAAGATAAACGTGAATTTGAAGGAATAAAGTTTGAAATCTGCTGACGTTTCTAAAAATTACCAGTCGTGGGGGCGCTACCCGGACGCTGCCCATGTTGACGTCGAGCATTTGCGCTGGCGACATGATTTGCCAGAGTTGGATCGCTTTGAACATACCGTTTTGCCGTTCGGCTATGGGCGTAGCTATGGTGATAGCTGCCTGAACAACGATAATGTTCTGCTCGACACGACCGGGTTAAACCGTATGATTTCCTTTGATGCTGAACGCGGCATTATCTGTTGTGAGGCCGGGGTGTCGTTTGCAGAATTGCTTGACTTTATCGTGCCACGTGGCTGGTTTATCCCCGGGACACCCGGCACAAAATTTGTCTCGGTAGGTGGGTCGATTGCCAACGACGTCCACGGCAAAGGCCATCATGTGGACGGGACATTTGGCTGTCATGTCCTACGCTTTGAATTACTACGCTCTACGGGCGAACGGCTGCTATGTTCACCTGAAGAAAATAACGCGCTTTTCCGCGCTACGATTGGTGGGCTCGGGCTGACTGGTGTTATCACGTGGGTCGAGTTCAAACTCAAGCCGATTCAGAGTCCGAATATTTTTATGGAACGCATCCGGCATCCCAATCTTGACGAATTTTTTGAGATTAATACCGACTCTAAGCGCTTCGAATACACCGTTGGGTGGATTGATTGCCTCGCGTCGGGGGACAAGCTAGGGCGTGGGCTCTATACACGTGGTGACCACTATGACCCACCGCTTGGTGCGGATGACGTTGAATCCCCGAAACCACTTTTTGATATGCCGCTTGACCTGCCCAGCATGGCGGTGAATACATTCACGGTGAAGGCTTTCAACGAGGTCTACTATCGCTCACAGTTGACCAGAACCATCAGCGGGGTGGTGCCCTATGATGGGTTCTTCTACCCGCTAGACGCCGTGAACGACTGGAATCGCTTCTACGGTCGTAAGGGCTTTATGCAATGGCAATGTGTGGTCGCTGAACGTGAACCGGCCGAAGAAATCCTGAAGCGTATTTCAGCGTCGGGTCAGGGGTCACCGTTGGTTGTGCTGAAAACGTTTGGTGATGTCGAGTCGCCGGGAATGCTCTCATTCCCCCGTCCGGGTATTACCCTTGCGCTGGACTTTGCGAACCGTGGCGACCGGACGATGCTGCTTTTGAACGATCTTGACCGTGTGGTGCGCGATGCTGGTGGCGCAATATACCCCGCCAAAGACGCCCGCATGAGCTTTGACACCTTTGAAGTCGGCTTCCCGCAGTGGGAGACGTTTGCACAATACATTGATCCGAAATTCTCGTCAACGTTCTGGCGACGTATCATGGCAGGGAAAGACGCATGTTAAAAATTCTGGTGGTTGGGGCAACGTCCGCCATTGCCCACGAAACAGCCCGACTCTTTGCGGAAGACAAAGCCGAACTTTTCCTTGTGGGGCGCAATGAAGCCAGGCTCAACGCAGTGAAAGACGACCTCACCGTGCGTGGTGCGACCAGTGCCGCGTGCTATGTGCTGGACCTGTCGAACCTGGACCAGCATCAGGCGATGATTGATGCTGCTCTTGAAGCGCTTGGTGGGCTGGATGCTGTTTTGATTGCACACGGCACCCTCACCGACCAAGAAACCGCCCAACGCAGCACCGACGAAACCCTGCAAGAACTCAATATCAATTTCTTGAGTGTGGTTTCTATCCTGACACCCGTTGCTAACTATTTTGAACAACAGCGGCGCGGCAACATCACCGTGATTTCATCGGTGGCGGGGGATCGTGGGCGCATGAGCAATTATATCTATGGTACGGCAAAAGCGGGGGTCAGTACGTTCTTGCAGGGCTTGCGGGCACGCATGCAGAAAAGCAACGTGTCTGTGCTAACCGTGAAGCCCGGCTTTGTAGACACGCCTATGACGGCTCATGTGAAGAAAAACCCGCTCTTTGCCAGCCCCAGCAAGGTTGGTGAAGCGATTTATGAGGCGATGAAAGCCGAAAAAGACGTACTCTACACACCGTGGTTCTGGCGCTACATTATGATGATTATTCGCAATGTGCCGGAATTTATCTTCAAGCGGACGCGGTTATAGTGATCGTATTGGGAGGACGTTTGCCCTCCCACAACGGAATATTAAACCAGCCGATTTGGGGTGTCGAGCTTACCCGAACGGGAAATTTCGGCCGCCAGTTTACCAAGGCCTTCAACCGCACTCTTGCGGACGTCAGCCTCTTTGTCCTTCAGCAGCTCACGCAGGTGCGGAATTGCGTCACGGTCACCGAGTTTGCCGAGTGCCTCTGCGGCTGCGGCACGGACTTCTGCTTCATCATCTTTTGCCATTTCGATGATTTCATCGAGTAGCTCTTTGTAGAGTTCCGTCGCGTTTTTACGCTCATCGCGTGAGTTTTGCATCAAATCACTAAGGCTCATGGTTTCTCCTTTAAGCATTGAAAATTTTGGTTGTTCTGGTCAAGGCGTCTACGCAAAATAATTGCGCTGAACACCTGTCAATTCATCCAAGCGTTGCATTTCGTCTTCTTCTAGCCGCAACCCGACCGCACCCAGTGATTCTTCGAGCTGCTCGACCCGGTTCGCACCGATAATCGGGGACGTGATGAAAGGTAGTGTTTGCATCCAGCCGAGCGCCATCTGCAACACGGATTTTTCACGCTTTTCACCCATCTCGCGTAGGGCATCAATCAGCGCAAAGCCCTCGTCGTTAAGATAACGTCCGAGCCGGCCAGCGGCAGCACGAGAGTTGTCCGGGATATGGTCGCGGCTATATTTCCCGGTCAGAAAGCCGCCGGCCAGTGGGCTGTAAGGAATCACACCGACGCCCTGATCCAGCGCTACAGCAGCCAGTTCTGGCTCTACTTCACGCCGGTTCAACAAGTGGAAATGCGGCTGGATACTGTCAAAGCGCGCATAACCGTGCTTATCACTAACCCAGAGCGCCTTCATCAGTAACCAGGCTTTATAGTTGCTGGCCCCGATGTAGCGCACTTTGCCTTGCTGCACGAGGTCGTCGAGGGCGTGGAGGGTTTCGTCTAGCGGCGTGTCCCAGTCTGGCGCGTGAACCTGATAGAGGTCAATGGTGTCGATTTGTAGACGACGCAGGCTATGTTCAACCCCAAGCATGATGTGTTGGCGGCTGAGGCCTTCGCCGTTGGGGCCGTCCCACATGCGCCCCCGCACTTTCGTGGCAATGACAAGCTGGTCACGCGGTTTGCTTTGCAACCATTTGCCGATAATTTCCTCAGCGACGCCACCATCGTTGCCTTCAGCCCAGCGGCTATAGATGTCGGCTGTGTCAATGAAGTTGATCCCGGCGTCAAAGGCACGATCCATCACGGCGAGCGACTCTTCGTCAGTGCTTGTCCAGCGAAAGGTCATTGTGCCGAGGCAAAGTTCACTGACTTTGAGCCCGGTGCGGCCCAGTTTCCGATATTCCATGTGTGGCTCCAGCGGTTCGACGAGTACATGCAGGCTACATTCTAGCGCATTTGCCACACATGGTTAAGCCTGTGCTGAAGATTGCCGCTATTTGAGTACCCCGGCCGGTGTGAAGCTGTGCCCCGGGAAGACCGTATTTAGGTCGGTGCGGGCTGTCCGCTTTAAAAGGATTTCGCCCAACACGTCGCGATAATCCATTGTGATTTGCAGGTCGCCGTTTTCGAGGAAATTGTCGTTCAAGCCCGGCCACTGTGCCAATACAGGCTGTTGAATCACGTGCGGACTGATGATGTACATTGCGCCGCCATGCCCATGATCCGTACCGCCACCGCCGTTTTCCTGCACCCGCCGCCCAAACTCGGACATGACAATCACGGTTACGCGGTCGAGGTGTTCAAGCATGTCGTCGTGGAAAGCCCGCAGGTTGTTGGCCAGCGACGACACCAACCCCGACAGCAAACCATCCCTGCGGCCCTGTGCGACGTGGGTGTCAAAGTTGCCGTGGTCTACACAGGCGACCTCTAACCCGGCTTCGGCTTTGAGGAGGGCGGCCGTCTGCTTTAAGCCACGGCCCAGCGCGTTGTCTTCGTAGCTCGCACCATTAGCGGGGCGGTAGTTGTCCACGTCGATGCTTTGCACGATTTGTAGCGCGTCCAGTGTAGCACCGGCCGCCGAATCGAGCCCGCTTTGCCCCTGATACATAGCATTCAGCGCGGTGGTCATGTCATCGGCCATGTCACGGTCGCCGTTGAGGTGATAGTCGGCGATGGATTGCAGCGAATTGGCGGCAATGTAGCCGTGCAGGCTCTTTTGCAGGTTGTCGCCCCAACCAATCGCCCGCAGCGGGGAATCTTGCTCACCAGTCGTGGCCATCAAATGCCGGCCCAGCCAGCCCGAATCAGCCCCACCTTCGCCGTCAGTACCACGTTCCATCAGGTCCATTGCTTCGAAGTGGCTGCGCGAGACGTTCGGCGGCCCTACTGCATGCACAGATAGCATATGCCCCTGCATCATCAGTTCATGTAGCGGACGCATGTCGGGGTTGAGCCCAAAAAAGTCGTCCAGTTCAAGTGCCCGTGCGCTGTCACTGCTATCGGGTTGCCCGAAAGCCAGCAACGGGCGGGCGCGATAATAATTCTCGTCACCAAACGGCACCACCATATTCAACGCATCGGCACCCCCACGCAAGAACACACAGACAATCGCGTCCCCCTGCACGCCATCGCTAGCAAACGCCAGCCGGGGCAGCCAGCTTGGCCAGAGGTGCTGCATTGCGCTGAGTGCGCCAATCGTCGCGGATGCTTTCAACAGATTACGGCGTGAAATACGCTTGTTCATAATATTCTCTCCCAGGAAATCGCTATCGTTTAGCGGTACTGAAACGCCGGGCTACTCATCAGCAGGCCAAGCGTGTATTGCATGTGGTTACGGTCGTCATCGTCTTTGAGGTCAAGGCGGCCGTTTTCGCGCAAAAATGCCCGCAAGGCCTCACGCTCGGTCGCGTCCAGATCACGTTTGAGCAGCAAACGCCCGAAGAAGCCGAGCATGTCCTCATCATCATCGTCAACGTCAACGTGGTCAGCAATGCCCCACAGGTTGATGTCTGTGCCGGGCAAGCGATCCTGTGGGGCGTCTTGCTCCAGCTTCCAGTAGTGATAGAGGTTGTTTTGCCATGCGGCCGCTATATCCGGATAACCATCGGGTGTGACCCAGTTGAAGGGGCGATGGCCCATCGTTTCAAGGCGTTGAATCAGCCCATAGTCACCGTCGTAGTTGGCATTCGTCGCCCGCAGAATGGAGGCCAGTAGCTCGAAGGGGCGCTTGAGCTTGGGCGGGGCGTTGTCAAAGTCAGGGTGCGTGAAGATGGCGCGGACAATGGCTTTGATGTCACCGTCCGTTTGCTGCCAGGCTTGCACCGCTGCATTGACAATTGCTTGCGGCGGATCATCCGCAACGAAACGGCGCGCCAGCTTCGTACAGACGTAGCGCTGTGTGCTGGGATGATTAGCCAGCAGCCGGATGACGTCTTCGCCATCTTGTTTGCCATCGTGGGGATTATGGATGCGCTGTCCGAGGACGGTTTTGGGGTCGTTGTCGTGCCAGTCCCCGCGAAAACGGAACTCGCCAGCGTCGTTCATACCCCAACCTGTGAAGCAGCGGGCCACTTCTTTGATGTCCTGCTCGGTGTAGCCACCTTCAACCCCGAGCGTGTGCAATTCCATAATCTCACGGGCGTAGTTCTCGTTAGGGGCACTTTTCTCGTTGACGGTGTTGTCCAGATAGAACAGCATCGCCGGGCTATGTGCCGAGGCCCGCAGCAGGTCGTAGAAGGTGCCGAGCGCGTGCGGGCGAATTACTTCGCGGTCATCTACCGTTTTGAGGAACTCGCACTTGTCCTTAAAGTGGTAAATGCTGAAATGATCGCTCCAGAAGCCGACCATGACCTCGTATAGCTCCCGCTTCGAGAACACCGCCCGTACGAGCGTTGCCTGCGCAACCTCGCCTGCGATGTAGTCTGCGTCGCCTTCAAAGGATAGCAAGTCAACGGGGCTGAGCTTCAACGAGTCGTAGCGCCGCAGCCGCCAGTCCAGCCGATTATCATCAATGCGTCGATAGTTTAACTGTTCATCCAGCCATTTCTCGTGCCCCATACGCTCGACTTCCTCTATTTGCCCCGGGCGAGGTCCATAGGTGGCACGGTTGAGCAGGTGTGCGATGGGGTGGCGTGTGTTGCCGCCGGGAGGATTCAGGCCGTCGGGAAGCCCTTCATGCGTCAGACGGTCGATAATGGGGCTACACCCCGCCGCCGCTGTGACGCCGAGCATTGCGCCGAAAAACGCCCGCCGTGTTAGTTTGCGTTGCATGGTGGGTTGCTCCTATTGCGCCTGATCGTATTCATAGTCGTAATTGTAGGCGACAGGTGCAGGTGGTGCGGGCATCGGGCCGGGGGCTGGCACAGGTTGCTGCTTCGGCCGGCGGAAGTTGGAGCCAAACCCGGCCACCATCGCAATCACCACAGCACCAAGCCCGGTCAGCAGTGAGAACGGCAAAATGATAAACCAGCCCAGCAGCGGAAAAGCGATGCTGAACGACAGAATTAGCGACCCGGTGACGGTTTGCACCAGCGGACTTTCGTCACGCTCATCCATCGACACCAGCCGCTGCCCAACGAGGCGTGCGACAACTGCCAGCCCGACAAAACCAAAGAACAGCAGCAACAGCGATAGGATGGCACCAATAGCCTGCGGTACGCTCCCGATCGATAGCAGTATCGCCGCCGGGACGCCCACGACCACAGAGATAACAACGCCGATACCAAATGGCACACAGCCGCCCGTGCTAAGCCGTGCCGTAGCGCGGTTACTGGTCCCGATGAGGGCAAGGTTCAAGAAAATGAGTAACGACGGTAGGGCCAGCATTAAACCAGCCAGACAGCTTACAAGTAGAATGTTGTCTCCGATGCCCATAGCATAACTCTCACGAAAACTAATGCGTCTTTTACCAGTTCTACGTGAGCGCGCCGGAATCGTTGCAGTCTAAATGTAAAAAAAGTGTAACGTGCTTATGATGCAGTAAAGGGCTCGGTGTGGATGGTAACGCGGTGGAGTTGGCTGAAAGTGCTGCGCAAATGGAGTTCTGCGCCTTCGGCAAAGCGATGTGCGGTTTCAATGCTGAGGTCCCCGGGCAGGTGACAATGCACCGAAAATGTGTACCCATTGCCCTCGTGGTGCAACTTTTCGGCGTGCCAATTGCCTTGTGGAAAGTGTTCTGAGAGTTGCTGCATGATGTTTTGTGTAAGTGTCAACGCAGCCGGGGACGACGCCGGGAGCGTGGTACCTGTCGCGGCGGGTTCAATGTGAGTAACAACGTCGGTAATGCCATCATTTTCCTTGAGCCGATGTTCAAGCTGATCAATTTGGGCATGAGCGTCACGCAGGTTCAAGTCCGGGCGAACTTCGACGTGCATTTCGAGGTGGCGGCCGTGTTCTGTGCTGACAGTGATGACTTCATGCACGCTCAAGCCCAACGTGTCCGCAATCGCGCGGACCCGCACCAGCGCACTCACGTCTTCGAGCGTTTCTGACTCAATTTGCACCCGTACCTCGTTAATCGCCGGGAACGCGGCCCTAAGGCGATCTCGCAAAGCGTCGGCTATGTCTTGCGCGGCGTTGGCATTCACCACCGGGGCCAGCGCGACGTCAATATCGACGTGAACGGCGTCCTGCGCGCCTCGGCTGCGTGCGCGAACGACCTTTTTCACACCTGGCGTTTCACGGACGACAGCTTCCAGACGAGTCGCGTCAATAGGGGCGCGGTCTACCAGAACGCGCGTGGTCCGCCTAAGGATGCGGTAGGCGATAAAACCGATAAAGATAACGATCAACAAGGCAGTGAACGCATCCATCCACAGCAGACCAAATTCAACTGCAATCAGGCTAACAATAACTGAAATCGTCACCCAGATGTCAGAAGCGGTGTGGTCAGCATCGGCAGAAAGCAATTCTGATTTCAAACGACGGGCCTCGCGGCGTTCGTAGGCGGCAACGACGATATTTACCGCCAATGTTGTAAACAAAACGGCGAATTGCAACGGCCCTACGTCGGGGCTGGCTCCTGAAATTAACCGTTCAACGGCAACCTGCAACACCTCCCAGGCAGTGAGCAACAACAAGCCGCCAATCGCCAGTGCGCCGATGGTTTCAAAGCGTTCATGCCCATAGGGGTGATCCTCGTCGGGTGGTTGGCTGGCGATGCGTCCGGCGATTAGACCAACAACATTTGACGCACCGTCAACCGCACTATGAATACCATCCGCAACGATGGCAATCGTCCCGGTCAGCACACCAACAATAATCTTGGCAGCAGCAACCCCCGCATTAAGGACGAGTACGCGCCATAAGACGGTCTGAACAGTGGGTTGGTCAGTAGATAGTTTCATGAATCCTATTGTAGTGGGTTTCGTGTTGGCTGTCGTTTACCTTGTCTAACAGTCTGGTTAACCTGTGAAAAAAACTCTTTTTGTCGCGGCATGACATGATAGACTCGGAGTGGATGTTTATTTACGGGAGGAAAATCGTTTGTATCGCATTGGTATTGCCATGCTCTCTGCCACACTTATCTTCAGCGCAATCATTAGCCCCCAGTCACGCTCACAAGCTCAAGTCCCTACGGAAACGATCCAACTCATAGGGCTCGACGCCCCGGTTGAAGTCGCGTTTAATGGCTACGGTGTACCGCACGTCTACGCCACCACCCAGCATGATCTGCTCTTTACGCAAGGCTATCTTATGGCGTCAGAACGATTCTGGCAAATGGACCTTGCACGCCACACAGCGATGGGGCGCTCGGCAGAAGTTCTCGGTGCAGTAGGGCTAAATAGCGACCGCCAGTTACGCACCATAGGCATTGTTGCAGCGGCGCAACGTGATTTGGAAGCCAGTTCGGATGAGACACGCGCGTCACTGGAAGCCTTTTCAGCTGGCATCAACGCATTTCTGGCTGACAAAGCCCCGGCAGACGTTGCGGTTGAGTATGAAATGCTGGCAACGGCAGGTATAACGGTAGAAATTGAGCCCTGGCAACCACTCGACAGCGCTGCTGTTGCAAGCATCTCGTCGTTGAATTTTTCGGAAAATTTCGGCGTTGAACTTGCGCGTGCTGAATTGATCGAAACACTTGGGCCGGTACTGACAGAGATTTTGTTGCCACCGTACCCCTATGATACGCATCCGATTACCACAGAACCCGGTCAACTGAATCTCAGTGATGATGGATTGAGTACGGATGATGTTGCTGATAATGCCGCCGCAATTGACGAAACAACATGGCAGTCTATGCAAACGCCTTTCGCCGCGCTCAACACGCTGCCCCAACTCAATCAAGGCTCTAACTCATGGGTTATCAGCGGCGACCTGACGGCAACGGGCGGGGCTATTCTTGCCAACGACCCGCACATTTCGGTTGCACAACCATCTGTCTGGTATGAAATAGGCTTGCACTGTTTGACAATCACGCCTGACTGTAGTTTTCGCACCAGTGGGTTTGCCTCAGTTGGTCTGCCCGGTATTTATCTGGGGCACAATGAACACGTTGCCTGGGGCATCACCAACAATGGCGCAGATGTGCAAGACCTGTATGTATTGACGCTGAACCCGGATGACCCGCTGCAATATCGCTACAACGACGCCTGGCGTGACTTCGATGTGCGCGAGGAGGTCATTATATCGGCTGACGGTGCGGTTGAAACGTTGCAGGTGCGCGAGTCGGTGTGGGGGCCAGTCTTGTTCGGCAACGAAGACGGGACTGTGATTGCGCTCCGCTGGGTGGGGCTAGAGGGCGCGGCCTCATTGGACGCACAGCTTGAAATCCTACAGGCGCGTAACTGGGATGAATTTACGGCCGCTGCCCAGAAAATCGCCAGCCCTGTGTTTAACATTACCTATGCTGACGTGGCGGGCAACATTGGCTTTGTGATGGCTGGCCGCATACCCATCCGTGCTGAAGGCCACGATGGCAGAACGCCGATTGATGGCAGTACGAATGCTTTCGACTGGCAAGGTTATATTGCTTCCGAAGAAATGCCCCGCCTTTACAATCCCGACGCTGGTTATATTGTCAACGCGAATAATCGCGTCGTCGATCAAGAATATCCCTATCCACTGATTGATGTGTATTCCTACGGGTGGCGTGCGCTGCGCATTGAGCAGTTGTTGCAACGCGACCCTGATGGGGTCTACACGATGGACGAGATGCAAGCATGGCAGACTGACAACTACAGCCTGAAAGCGGATTTTATCGTCCCTGTGTTGAATGAACTGTCTGTCGAAGACCCGGCTGCACGCGAGGCCGTGAAACTGTTGCTGGAATGGGATCGTTTCAGCGATGCTGACAGTGCTGGTGCAGTGATGATGGCTGCGTTCTGGGTCGAACTGCTCAATGCCACAATCAACGATGAATTTGGCAGTTCTCCGACGGGGGGTGGCGACCTCGAATGGCGGTTGATGCAACAATTCATCGGCAATCCCACCTTCCCCATCTGGGATGATGTCACGACGTTGGAACTCACCGAAACACGCGATGATATTATGCGGCAAGCCCTGGCTGTTGCTTACGACGCTCTGGTGATGCGACTCGGCGAGGATTCATCTGCATGGCGCTGGGCAGACCTGCATACGGTCACTTTTAGACCTGACATTTTCCGCGCCCCCGGCATTGATGCTTCTGACCACCCTGATATGTCATTGACAACAGGTGTTGGCGGTGGTGATGCGATTGTGAACGCGAATGCGTGGTCCGTGAATGCACCCTATACGGTCAATAGCATCGTCACCAGCCGCCAGATTATTGACATGAGCAATCTGGATGCGACGCAGCGCGTTTTGCCGCCCGGACAAAGTGGCCACCCTGACAGCCCGCACTATGCTGACCAGCTCGAACTCTGGGCGTCAGAAAACTATCGAACCGCTGCCTTTAGCCCTGACGCAGTTGCCAACATGACTGTGCGCGTATTGAATCTGGTACCAGCCGACTAATACGCCACCTGTTTCTGCGCGAAACAAAAACACCCGCATACCATTATGCAACGGCCGGGTGTTTTGTGATTTCTACGGTTTATGAATTTGCTATTTCAACCAGAAGATGGGGGCTGCAAATTCACGGTTTTCAACGTCACCATCGACAACTTCTGCACCCCGGAAAAGTTCGATAACTTCGGTAGTGTCGAGGTTAATGACCTGGAGTACGGTGAAGCGGTCACGGTCTTCGCGTTCGTCATCAGGATATGCGTTTTCTAGAATTGCGATTTCGGTGCCATCTGGTGAAAGTGTTGCATAACGGTTGAATGCACCGCGCCGCACACGGATGGGGTTAATGGTATCGGCGTTGAGTTCAAGGATAAACAACGAGTTATCGCGCCCACCAGCAACGTAAACCATGCGGTTACCATCGCGGGTGAAGTCGATATATGGGAAGAAGTCACCCTGTCCACCCGCCGGGATGACCAGCGGCGCGGGTTCGTTGCCACCTGCGAAAGATGGGTTTTCCAGATTAAAGAGGCGCATTTCGTTGTCACGCCCGTCAATGCTCGTGACAACAGTAATCAGAAAACGCCCATCTGGGGATAGTCGCGAGAAGTCGTTATTCGCTGCCTGCCCGCCAACACCGCCAACAACCATGCCGCGTTCAACCAGCGTGAAACTTTCAGCAGTATTCAGGTCATAGGCATTCAGGCTCACCGTCGATTGGGTAACACCGTCTGGCAAAGTGTAGAGAACATAGTTCCCGTCTTGCGTGAACCAGATATTGTTGGATTGCACGGTTGGGCCATAAGCACCACCAGACTCTCCTTCAAAGATGAACTCGAACGAGCGCTCCTGTGGATTAATGCGATAGACACTCAGTTTCGTGACGCCTTCGCTGGTGCAACGGTTCACCAGCCCCAACCAGAGTTGGCCGTCCGGCGCGGTGGTAATAGAAGCGTTTAGATAGCGGCAGCCTTCTTCTGCAAAGAACGAGGTCAGTTCACGGTCAATGTTCCCATCCCAGAACACGATTGCAACTTCGTCGGCCTGGTTGCGGTCATTGGTGAAGAAACGGACAAACGCAACACCATCGGGGGCTTGTTCAAAAGCAACAACTTCACGTGCGCTGAAACGTTCTGTCAAATCGCTTGTGCTAACAACGCGCAGCACACCGTCAGCAAAACCGACATCATAGTTCCGCTCATACTCAATGAAGCTCATGTAGCTGCTATCAGGGGCAAAGTTGATAATCCCATTGCCACCAACGCAACCCAGTGGCTGAAACGCATCATTCACAAGCTGCGGGGCGTTACCATCAGTAACCAGATATAACGACGAGACGATACCGCCAACGACACCCTGATAGAGTGCGAGGTGTTGGCCATCTGGGGAAAGGGCATTCGGGCCACAGGCTTCTACTCGTGAGGACTGTGCCAGCACATCGGCCAGCGTGGTTAGATTGCCTTCACCGTTGATATAAGCGAGTTCACCAACGTTGTCAGCGGCCTGGCGTCCGGGCTCAACACCGGGGGCGTTCCACACCAATATTTGTGAATCTACATCTACACGGGCGGTTTCAGGTGCAGCAGGCGTAGGGTGTTCGGCTGCAATTTCACCTGAGAGCGAGATACCAATTAGCACCAGCGCTATCACTAGCGCGACGCGGACGATGTATTTCATGAATACGTTCTCCATTATTAATCATGCTGGATTGATAAACTGCATCCTCATACTAGCCTGTTTGCGGTAAATCATCAAAAGTTAAGGCTCCGCTCAAATGCAGAATTTATTTAAAAGCCCGGTTTAGATTGTCATGAAATTGTATGTAAATTTTCGAAAACACCTTATAATTATCTGTGTTTTTGCAAAAGCTCAAATAAGTGAGGTCTTCCAATGTTAAAAAAGAGTTATTTACTGATTTTGGTTTTTATATTGGCTGTGGTGCTACTGCCACCTGCTCCGGCTACCCCAACCGCGGACGCTCAATCTGGCGAGACATTTACCCTCACGGGCCTCGACGGTGACGTGACGGTCATTTATGACAGCATGGGAATCCCGCACATTTACGCTGACACACCGCGTGATTTGTTCATGGCACAGGGGTATGTTGAAGCCAGCGACCGTTGGTGGCAGATGGAATGGTGGCGTCACCAGAGCGCAGGCCGCCTTGCAGAAATCGTTGGTGAATCTGCTGTGGGTACTGATATGTTCTTGCGTACGATGAACTTTGAGCGGGCTGCTGCTGCTGACCTTGAAGTTCTTAGCGATGAAACCCTGACTAATCTGGATGCTTATGTCGCCGGGATCAACACTTACCTTGAAGGTAAAACCCCATCGGAACTAGCGCTTGAATATGATGCGCTGGCCGAAGCGGGGATTACTATTGATGTAGAACCGTGGGATCGGTTGGATTCGGTGCGCTGGTTCAAGTTAATGGCGCTAAACCTGTCTGGCAATTTTCAAAATGAACTGGAACGCGCATTTTTGAATGACGTGAATGCGTTTTTGCCGCTGTTTCTGTTCCCGCCATATGATTTTGAAAACGACCCGGTCATTGTTGAGCCCGGCGCGGTCGAATATAGCAGCGCGAGTGCAGTTGTGCCGCGTACGCCAACGGGACTCACGACGCAACTTGTCGGTGACGTCGATCTTGATCACCCTTATTTAAACCCGTTTGGGACTGGTCCCGGGCTTGGTTCAAATTCCTGGGTCGTGAGTGGTGATCTGACTGATTCTGGCTTGCCATATCTTGCCAATGACCCTCACCTCGGCATTCAGATGCCGTCAATCTGGTACGAGGTCGGCTTGCATTGCAATGAACGTAATGCGGATTGTCCCATTAGTGTGGTCGGGGTATCGTTCGCAGGGACACCGAGCATTGTCATCGGGCATAACCATTTTGCTGCATGGGGCTTTACCAATGTTGGTGCAGATGTGCAAGACCTCTACCGTCTTGAAATCAACCCCGATAACCCGAACCAGTATATGCTCGATGGCGAATGGGTGGATTTTGAGCTGGTGGAGGAAACCATTGCCGTTAATGGGAGCGATGACATCCCCATGACGTTGCGCTACTCGGTCTGGGGGCCCGTTGTGTCAGAAATCACAGGCGCGCCCGGCGACGCAGTGCTTGCGTTGCGCTGGACAGCTTTTGAAGGCAACCGTACCATTGAAGCCCTGTTTGAATTTTCGCTTATCGAAAGCTGGGACGATTTCCGTGCAGCAGCGGCATTGTTTGACGTACCTTCACAGAATCTCGTTTATGCTGATATAGAAGGCAATATTGGGTATCAGATGCCGGGCTTGATCCCCCTGCGTGCTGAAGGGCATGACCCCAATCTGCCGGCAGACGGTACTACCTCTGAAAATGACTGGCAGGGATACATTCCTTTTGAAGAACTCCCGACGATGTTTAACCCTGAAGAAGGCTACATTGTCACTGCGAACAATCCCGTCATTGGCCCAGACTATCCCTACCATATTACATCAGACTGGGCGTATAAGTTCCGGGCTGCACGCATCGAAGCCATGCTGCAGAACGACGCCGACGGTGTGTTCACGGTCGAAGACATGCAACGCATACAGATGGACAACTACAACATGAAGGCAGACTTTTTAGTCCCTGCGTTAGAAGAACTAACCTTCGAAGATGAGAATGCAGCGTCTCTGGTCGGGTGGCTGGCAGCATGGGACCGCCAGAACGACACCAATAGTGGTGAAGCGCTCCTGTTTGAGGCGTTTTGGATTGAATTGATGCGGGGCATTTTTGCTGACGACTTCGGTAATATCCCCGGCATTGGCGGCCGCTATTGGGTGGTTGTTGAAGACATGCTCGAAGTACCGGATAATCCTGTCTTTGCGACCTTATGGAATGACAGCACAACGCCAGATGTCCAGGAGACGCCAACCGACATTATGACGACCGCTTTCCTACGAGCGATTGAGCGTGTTACAGACTTACAGGGGCCAGACCGTGAAGCATGGTCGTGGGGTGCGGCGCACATTGCTCATTTCCGCGCGCAACCACTCGGACAGGCTGATCCGCGTTTTGATCCCGCTTTACAGGCAGAGTTCAACGTGCAGGTGCAGACCAGTGGCGGTACCAGCATTGTAAATGCCAACAGCTTCAACACCAATTTCGAAGTGGTTGCTGTGCCGAGTATGCGTCAAATCCTTATCCCCGGAGACTGGGATCGCTCACTGCGGATCAATACCGTCGGGCAAAGTGGCGACCCGCGCAGCCCGCACTATAGCGATCAGGTGAACATGTGGGCGTCTGGTGAGTATCACCCGGACTGGTTCTCACGCGAGGCAGTTGAAGCAGATGCCACGCGCCGCTGGACGTTGGTCCCCGGTAATTAGACGACGCTGCCCACCTGTAGAACAATCTAAAGCATTGTTGTGTTTTTCTTGCATAAAGAGAAAGCAGCAATGCTTTTTCCATGCTACAATAGGCTCCGACGTGTTCAGAAATTAAGACTACTCATCCACGTTGGAAAGTTCGATTGAAGGAAAACGACACGATGCCAGAATCTCCCCTCGCGCCGAGAGAAGTCTTCAACATCATAGGGCACGATGGCTTCGAAAAATTGGTTGATAATTTCTATCATCGCGTTGCAGAAGACGATATTCTGCGCCCGATGTACCCTAAAGGCAGCCTGGAGCCAGCAGCGCGTCGGTTACGCCAATTTCTAGAACAGTATTTCGGTGGACCCACTACCTATTCAGTGAAGCGCGGCCACCCCCGGCTCAGGGCACGCCATATGCGATTCCCTATTGACGAAGCCGCCCGTGACCGCTGGGTGCAGCTCATGCTTGAAGCGCTTGAAGAAGCCCAACTTCCGCCAGAAGTAGCACAGATTATGCGTGATTATTTCGAAGGTGGGGCTACATTCCTTATTAACCGTCGGTCTGATGTGGGCGGCATGTTTGCGACGCCGTATCAGCCCGGGGAGCAAGAATAGCTGATGTCGAAACCAGCGCAAGACAAAGGGCTGCTAGACAGTCTTGCTAATTGGGTAAATGGCCTCTCACGCTCGACACGCATTGTGGTTAATATGATGATCTCGCTAGCGGTGATGGCGCTAGTTGGCTTGCCGATTGTGTTGCTAACCGCTGGAAATGCGGCAGACACCAGTGGTGGGGAGGTCCTCTACGCGCCGACAATAGCGATTGCTGTAGTCTGGCTGCTCGTCTATGGAATGGGCTGGAGCGCATTGGTCGGCTTTGACTGGGACGACGAGAACCCCTGGCAAGCTAACCGTAGCGCCAGTTGGATGCTTATTCTCGGTATGATTGCAGGCTTTTTGCTGCTGTTTGGCTGTCTATACGGATTCCTGTTTGCACTGGTGCTGTAGCTGATGCTGCTCAAAATGCTGGCAGTAGGTATTGGTGGCTTTGTCGGCGCGAATCTGCGATTTTTGTTGAACGTCATGCTGCCGGGTAGCCTCTTTCCGTGGGCCACGTTTGCAGCCAACATGGTAGGATGCTTTGGGCTTGCCCTGCTGATTGGTGTTTTGGAGTCGGAATTGCGTGTCTCTGAACCAACCCGGTTATTGCTCACCACTGGCTTTTTCGGCGCATTAACAACATTTAGCACCTTCAGCTATGAAGTCTGGCGTTTCCTGGATCAGGGTGATACGATCACTGCTGGTATGTATCTTTCGTTAAGTATCGTAGGCGGATTGACAATGAGTGCGGTCGGGCATTGGTTAGGTCAACTTAGCTATCTGTCATGACTGTCAATGGGAGTAGATAAATGCGACGGTTTTCAATGGTGCTGTTGTTACTGTTATTGATACTGGCGGCGTGTGGCGGCGATGATGCAGAGGAGGAGGATGCTTCACCAGCGACGGCAACGCTTGACCCAGACGCGCCGCTTTCGCCAGAACCGACAGTTGACACTTCCGTTGATCTACCACCCGAAATCACGGTTGACCCAGACCGCGCGATTGACGATGTAGCGGCTTCTCCACGTCCACGCACATCTACCCCGGCCACTGACCGTGAATCAACGTTGCCACCAGCGGTTGCAGACCCCACTGAGACGATTGTACCGCCAACCGCGCGCCCAACTGAAACCAGTACCCCTGCCCAAAGCCCGACCCCAACAGAACCTGTTCCTGTCGGGAGCTGTGACGGTTTTGGTTATGACGAGTCGGTGCGCGGTGAAATCAGTAATATTGCGCGTGAAGCGAGCTTTGAACTTGCCTGGACACCCCCGCTTGACATACAGCGACCGTCCTATGTCGTGCGTGTGTTGAACTCGGCTTCGGGGCAAATCTTCCAGTCTACGACAACAGGCACCAGCTTTACGGTTCCAGAGCGCGTAACAACGAACCGTGCTGCTGATGGACAGTTATTCTGGGAGGTAGAGGTACTTTCAAACGGGGTATCTCTTGGCTGTACACTCCTGACAGGTGAAGCACGCTTTACGACGAGTCCGTAGCCTCTGCAAGCGCATTGTTGTCAGGATCGTTGTCAGCGGTAGTGCTGCTGGCGGCGGTTGGCGCGTCGCTTGTGGACATCAGAGGCAGCCAGAAGCCAAAGGTGCTGCCTTCACCTTCGACGCTTTCAAACCAAACATTACCATCGTGTCGTTCTATCACCGACTTCACAAGGCTAAGGCCCAGCCCGGTGCCGTCAATATGCTCGGTAGTTGCTGACCTGGCGCGGTAAAAGTGCTGGAAAAGCCGGTCTTGCTGGTCTTTGGGGATACCATAGCCTGTATCTGTGACCGAAAAGTGAAATTCACCTTGCGAGAGGTGAGCGTTGATGGTGATTTGACCGCTTGCAGGCGTGTATTTGATCGCGTTGCCAACTAAATTTGTAACAGCTTGTTTTAGCTGGCTGCTACTGCCGCGAACGACCGCACTTTCAACGTCAATTTGATGGTTATACGTTTGTAATTTTTGTCCTGCCTGGTCTTTCATACTGCGAATGACATCGTGGGTGATATGAACGATGTCCGTTGCTTCGAAGTTGGCCGTCGTCTGGCTTTCAATATTTTCGAGATTCAGAATGTCGCCAAGCAAGGATTCAATCGTCGCCGTTGCTTTCACAATCCGTGAGACATAACGCTGGTGGCGGGTGTTGAGCTGCATCGAGATGTCGTCAATGAGCATTTCAAAATAGGCAGTGACTTGTCCCAATGGGTTACGCAAGTCGTGCGACGCCATTCGGATCATCTCCGTTTTGATTTGTTCAAGTTCTTTGATGTTCTCTAAATACGCGACCTGTTGCAGCGTTGTGGCGCCCTGCGTTGCAAGGCTGCGAATCAGGTTAATGTCGGCGGAAGGATAAACCCGTGCAGTGCGACTGTTGTTGACGACGAGGACGCCGAACTGGTTGTTTTCATAGGTGATGGGCACTATCAGCGAGCTTTGTGCAGTGCTGTCTGCGGTCATCAAGGCTTGCCATGCGTCAGGAATACTTGACTGTGCAATAATGCTCTGAACCGGGGCGCTGTTAAGCAATGTGGCGTCGTCTAGCGGAAACATGGTGTTGATGGGCGGCGGGCTGTCTGGCAGGCTGCCATCTTCAGTTGGCGCGATGTACCGACCGACGACCTTGAGTTGGCGTTGCCGGGCTTCAAACGTGCAATAGAAGCTACTTGTGGCTCGTAACAAACGCCGTAGACCGTCTGACAACAGATCAATGACCGTCTCGTATTCAAGTGTGCCCGACATGGCAGCAACAATATTGTACAGGATGTCTACCTGTGTTGCATGTTCCTGAGTTTGGTCGTAGGTGGTGGCTTTATCAATGGCAGCGGCGGTGCGGTCAGCGAGTTGTTCAAGAAACGGAAGGGTGCTATCGTCTTCTAGCAAATCACTGGCAAAATTTTCGAGCAAGATGAAGCCATTGACCTGACCGCGTACGCGCAACGGAAAAATGATGTCTGCTGTCTGGGTACTCTCATGAACCTGATGAACCGTCGCCTGTTCAGCAAAGACACGTCCTACAAGGCTGGTGTCTTTGGCTAACTGATCGGATGTCATTGTGTCTTCGATGTACTGCGGCTGACCGAGGTCTTTTAATATGATGAGCTTTTGTGTTTCACGTTCAAGCCATGTCACTGCACAGGCCATGGCACCGCTCCACCGCAATGCCGAATCAGTGGCCATGTCGAGTACGAAACCAAGGTCAAGCGTGTAACCGAGTTCGCGGTCAATGCGTCGCAAAATATCAAGTTGGGCTAACCGCGATTGGAGTGCTTCTTCGGCTTCCATGGTGCGCAAAATACGTTCAACACGCCGCATCAATACGGCCCAGTTAATCGGCTTGGTGATGTAGTCGGTTGCGCCCGCATTAAACGCCCGGTTGACGGTTTCTGCATCATCAAGCGCGGTAATCATCACAATCGGGGTTTCGCTACCACCGGGCAGCTTTTGCAGCCGTTCACAGGCGGAAATACCGTCTAGCTTGGGCATCATTGCATCCATCAAAATCACGTCCGGGTAGTAGTCTTCAAAGACCTGCAAGGCTTCTAATCCATTGCTGGCTTCGACCACGTTGTACCCACGCTTGATCATGACCCGTGCAGCCATCATACGGGTTAACTGGTCATCATCAACAACCAGAACAGTATTTGAACGACGTTGTGACATAACGTACGAACTCCAGAATTAAAATGCTAGCACCGCGAAAGCGATGCGATACGTTACCAGCATTAGTATAAAGGCAAACGGTGGTAAAGCCAAAAAAAGTAAAAGCCTGCGCCAGAGAGCCCGCCGCTGCTTACGCTGCCGGATGTCTCCTGCTGACCATGTAAGTTGATCCTTTGACCCTGGATGATGTATCTGCGTAAGACATTCGTCAACATTCTCAATGGAGTTGCTCAACAGCAAGCGTGGGCGGGGTGGACGTTCAGCTTCACCGGGGGCGGTTCGCCGTTGTTTCAACCATATGATAGCGATTTGGTCAATGTTTACGATGGCGACACCGCCAATATCGCGCAGCGGAACGTCGCGGTCAAAGAAGCGTAATGGTTGCCTTAAGATGCACGCTGTTCTGGTGATAACCACGCCGCTTTGTTGCCGAAATGCGTTGAGCAATAACCACGCTAATGGCCCCGCTAGCGTCACGACCGCAAGCAGGCTGATGGATAGCCAGACCGTCGCTGCACCATTAGACTGGATGCTCCCCATGACACCGGTTCCAACAGCAACGAGGCTGAGGCCGATAAACAATCCCCATGCGCCGCGTGTGTCTTCGTCTGGAAAGCGAAAATAATTGACAGAGGACGTCGGCGATTGTTCAGGAAAATGGTTGTAACCGACCATCCAGCGCAGAATCGTCCAGGCGGTGCGGAGCCGTTGTTGTAAGCGGGCGATAAGGCTTTGCCGTTTGCGTTGTTCTACATAAGCGGTCAGGGCTGCTTGCGGGTCAATGTCTGTCAGTTGCGGCTTTGTTTCCTGATAAGTGCGGTCATGTTTAACGGCAGCCAGCAACGTCTCTACAAAGCGCTGCGGTTGCCGGGGCATGGGCATTTCGAGAATGGCGAAATGCTTATGCGGTGTTGATGGCTCGCCGGACGGATTCAACTGTCTTGCCAGGCTGGAAGATGGATTGCCACGGTACAATTGACGGTCAAATACCAGCAGCAGGAGCCCTTGCGAAGGGAGCGCAAACGCCCGCAAGAATCCGCAGTAGCCATGTGTAGAGCGGTGCCACCCAAACGGCGGCCGGCGCAACCCAAAGCCGCCCTCATACAACCATACACCGCTGGTGATTCCCCACGGCAAGATATGATTGCTCCAGCGCAGCCCACCATAGCCGATGAATCCCAGGGCGATGAAGGCTTTGGCAAGATTGTCTTGTGGGGGCAACCATAGTAAGAACACGCCTGCCAGTATGTACAATAGGGCTGTCCATGCGCGAATCAGACGAAAGCGGAAGCGCGGTTGGGGGAAAAGTGCTTGCGGGCCAGATGCGGCTGGATGCTGCTCAGTCATTGAACTAGGCGAAATATTGCAGGGCCAGTCGTAGACGTTCCTGAATGTCGTCGGGCGTGTCGGGGGGGATCGACTGAAGGGCGCTCTGGGCTTCAACGATGCTATACCCTAGCGCCGTCAAAGAGGCGATCACGTCAGCGTCAACGTCACTGACCGGGCTGGTCAGCGTTTCAAGCACTGTTGCTTTGATCTTATCTTTCAGTTCAAAAACGATCTTTTTGGCCGTTTTTTTGCCGATGCCGGGAACCTGTGTCAGTAATTCGGAATGCTCCTCTGCAATTGCCCGGCGTAACTGGTCGCGGTTCAGGGTGCTGAGCATCTGAAGCCCCAGGCGCGGACCAATTCCGCTGACACTGGTGACCATTGTAAACAACTCACGCTCATCTTCATCAGCAAAGCCATAGAGCGTCATGTCGTCTTCACGCACGGCCAGATGTGTGTAGAGCGTAACGTTGTTGTCTGCATCGACCTGTTGGCGTGCCGCCCGGGTGATGTGAAGCCGCAGGCCAACCCCGCCAACCATGACGACGAGGGCGTCTTTTTGCTCCATGACGACTTTACCCGAGATGATGTCGATCATTGCTGGCTTAACCGATCATAGCGTGTCGATTGTAGATACGTGAGCGCAACGGCTAACCCATCGGCGGCGTCGTCTGGCCTGGGGACTTCGGGCAGGTTAAGCAATTGGCGCGTCATTTCTTGCATTTGCCATTTGTCGGCCCCACCATAACCCGTCAGCGCCATTTTAATATTGTTGGGCTTGTATTCAGCGATGGGCAAATCTGCTTGCGCCAATGCCAGCAGCAAGACCCCGCGTGCTTGCGCCACTTTAATCCCTGTGGTGACGTTTTTGCCGAAAAACAGTTCTTCAACGGCGGCGGCGTCGGGCTGATGTTTGGCGATACAAGCGCTGAGTTGCTCATGCAAGCGTTGCAAGCGAGTTGGCATGGGCGTTTTGGCTTTGGTGGTGAAGACCCCAAAATCAATCGCCTCAAGGGTGCCGTCCGGGTGTTCACGCACGACACCATAACCTGTGCGCGCCGTGCCGGGGTCCAGACCAAGGATAAGCATGGTGGTTACGATTCTTGCTCAAGCGCGGCGAGTGTTTCTTCGCTGAGATTGAGGTTACTGGATACATTCTGCACGTCGTCAAGGTCTTCCAGTTTTTCAATCAGCTTAATCACCTGTAGGGCGTCGGTGGTTTCAACATCAACTTCATTCTGCGGAATCCACGTTAATTCACTTTTCTCGATCTTGTAGCCGTTCCCGTCCAGCGTCGTGACAACCGTGTGCAGGTCATTGCGTGGGGTATAGACGACGATAAACCCGTCTTCTTCAACAACATCCTCAGCGCCAGCTTCAGCCGCCATCATGAACAGGTCATCAAAATCCACGTCTGCGTTATTGACTTCAATATAGCCCTTCTGGTCAAACTGCCAGAGGACTGCACCGCTGGTGCCCATATTGCCGTTGGAGCGGTTGAAAGCGTGCTTGACTTCGGCGAGGGTGCGGTTGGTGTTGTCGGTCAGGGTTTCAACGATAATCGCGACACCGCCGGGGCCATAGCCCTCGTAGGTGATTTCTTCGTATGATGCGCCGTCATCGCCAATGCCAGCCCCACGATTGATTGCACGTTGAATGTTGTCTTTGGGCATATTGGCTGCTTTGGCCTTGTCTATGGCCAGGCGCAGGCTTGCATTCGTGTCCGGGTCAGGGTTGCCGCCACCTTCACGCACTGCTGAGACGATTTCTCGGGCCAGTCGTGTAAAAATCTTACCGCGTTTGGCGTCCTCTGCCCCTTTTTTACGTTTAATGGTAGACCATTTACTATGACCAGACATAAGTTCTCCGCTTAATTTAATTACTTTGCTGAAAGGAAATGAGTAGCTGCATTATAGCAGTCTGGAAGGTGGGGCTGCAAGGTAGCACATGCCCTACAGCCCACCATACCGCGCTCCTGGGCATTTGTTGCGGTGTTTATTGGCCGGGGCCGCTACCTTCCCACCCTTCGAAGGGAATGCAGCCGCGATTCGGTGCATAACATGCCGTTGCAGGGTCGGGAATACCTTCTTCTGTAAAGCGATTTTCGGTGATGTTGTTGATGTTGACTTCAACGCCTTCAACACGTTGCGGCATGACGCACTCAACGCCTGCATTGCCAGCGGGTGGGGTGCGCGTTTGCAGCATGGGGTCGTTGGGGTTGAAATAGTTATACGCAATACGGTTAATATTACCGAACACGTCCCATAGCCGTGCGTCCGTTGTACGCTGCTCCCAGAGATACAGCGCAAAAACATAATCGCCGCCAGGGGTTTGCACAATACCAACATCAGCGCTGGTATCGCCAAAATAACCGACCTTGTGTGCAATATCAGTTCCTTCGGGCACACCGAGTTCGGTCATGTGCTTGAAGTTGGTGCCACGTAGCACTTCAATCGTCTGCTGGCATTCGGTCTGCGTGATTTCGCCTTCCATAATGGTTAGTAATCCACTGTCATTGTAGGCGCAATCATAGAGGTTCATCAGCAGCGTTCCCATATCGGCGGCTGTTGTCTGGTTCTGGAAGTCTGCATTGGTTTGCACGTTACCGTCCAGCGGAATAACGCTGGCATTTTCACAGGTGCCAAGCCCAATCTGCGTATAATAATCGCCTGCCACCAGGCCCTCCCCGGCCGGGCCGATGAACAGGTGCGTGGTGAGTTGGGTATGGACTGCACCGCCTTCGCAATAGGTGCGCCGCAACTTGCGGAAACCGTCTGCCCACGATGTTGGGTCGCTACTGGTCGCGTCCACCAGTGTATTGGCTGAGCCGTTGTCCGAACAGGCTACCGCATACAGCAGATCGTATTTTTGCTGAGCGTTCGGTGCTTGAATGCGGTGGCGGAAGAAGTTGACCAAGACACCAACTTTAATCGTACTGGTGCCATCGTGCAGCAAATATTCGTTGATGCCGACTTCTTCACCCGTTTGCATATCCATGATGAAAACTGACATCGCCCCGTCGGGGCCGTTCCAGTTAAAGCGCGTTTCAGCGTCGAGATATTGCAAAATCGCTGCTTCAAGGTCGTCAATGCCAATGTCACGGCCATCAGTGCGCGTGGTAGGTAGATTGACAACGCGGTTCTGCGGCTCCAGCGCGAACATCGCCTGTTCAATAAGTGGAATTGTGGCGTCGATGTCAAGCTGTGTGCCGCCCCCTGCTGCAACGAAAGTGAAACTGGCGAGGTCGAAACCGGTTGTGCTGCTGTTAACATCATAGCGGAGCGCGATTTGTTCAAGATAGCGCCGGATGTCGGCTTTGTCATACTCTGCATAGATAGGGATATCGATAGCGTTAGCGTTTTCACGCCACAAAAAGTCCCAGAACCCGCCCCAGAAATCTGCACCAAGCTGGGCATTGGCGGCGGCGGTCATCGCTTCTGTATTGAGCCGAAAGCCGACTTGCTGTGGCGTCATGTAAATCGGATTGTCCCCATAATAGAGTGTAATCGGTTGCTCGACGTAGACTTGCTCCAGGGTGGCAAGGCGGTCTGCTTCAGTTAAGCCACCGACCTGCACGCCGCCAATGGTGACATCATCGCCAAAGGTTTCGGTCACGGCGTTGTATTCGTCGCTATAGGCGACCAATTCGGTGGCCCCAATGACAAAGCCAAGCAGCAACATGACACCCGAAACAGCGATAATCAGCGGAAAGCCGCGTGTGCGCTGGCGGCCGCGAATATCGTCCAGTGTTGCATAGCCCATGGTGTGTTATCTCCTACGTACAGGTGCTGCATGTATTTGCGTTCAGCGAGGACGATGTATTGTGAACTCACAATCACTCGTCTACCACTCGTCTACAAGCATACAGCATGAGGGTAGCGAAGGCGTAGTCAGATTTCTAGTGTGTCAGGCAGTCGTGTTGGCACCGACGTCTTCACCTGTGGCTTGCAAAACAGGCTGCTTGGTTGGGATCACAAACTTGAACGTATTTCCCTCACCGACATTGCTTTCTAGCCAGACACGCCCCCCGTGTGCCTCAATGAGTGCTTTGGTAATCGACATACCAACGCCTGTATCGCCAAGTCCTTCAATAAGCGGGTTTTCGGCACGATAAAGGCGTGTAAACACCCGGCCTTCGTCTTCGGGCTTAATGCCACCACCCCTGTCACGGACTGCTACCAGCACCGCGTTTTCAAACTGTTCAGGGATTGTACCCGGTACAGTAATGTCGGTGTCTTCGGTGATACTGACGGTCACGGTGCCATCTGTTGGGGATACCAGATAAGCATTCTGGATAAGATGGTTTACAATCTGGCGCAACGCTTCTTCGTCGGCTTCTAGCCAAACGGCGTCGTTTTGCACCTCCATATCGATGACAATACCCTTCTCACTGAACTTATAGCGACTGGCAGAAATTGCATCGTCAGTGATGTCCAACAGGTTGACACGCTTGGGGTTTAGTTCAAGTTCACCAGCGTCCAATACTGAAATCTGCACCAGTTCTTCGACCAGATAGGCGAGGCGGTCAACGTTGGCTTTGACGCGCGTCAGGAGTTTGCGTTGCAGCGCGCCGAGTATTCCGACAGACTCACTCAAGACGGTATCGGTGTAGCCCATAATCACAGAGAGTGGGCTACGCAATTCTTGCGCCAGTGAGACAATCACATCAACGTCGATGGGTAGTGATGGCCGTGCGGTTGGTTGCGCTCCACGATACAGCGCGAGTTCTTGCTGCAAAGTCGCTAACTCATGGGTGACGGTGGCTAGTTTGTTCTCAAGGTTGACGCGCTCCTGTGTCATCTCATCAATCATGCGTTGCAGCGGTTGATTGCCTGCATCACCGAGTGTTTTCAAGCGATCACGGTCACCTTCGACACGGGCTTTGATCGTCTCAAACTCGTGTTTGTACTTCTCGAGTTCTGCGAACAACAAATCACGCTCAGCGATGGCCTCGTTGCGTTCAACAGCGAGTACCTCCCGCGATTGGTTGGCGCGGGCCAAAATTTCAAGTGCTTGATCACGCTCGGCCTGCAAGACATTGTGCTGTGTGCGCGCGTACTCAGTTTCCTTATCCAGTTGCATCAGCCGATTTTCAACCTCGTCGCGCTGATGGGCGATTGCTTCGCGGTCTTCAGTTAGGTGGACGACTTCACTTTCTAGCGCTGCAATCCGCTCAGAGCGTTCTTTCTCTTGCTTGATCGCGTTTTCAAGATTTTTGCGTTCTTTAAGAAGCATGTTGCGCTGTTGAACAGCCTTCTGCGCAATACCCTTGTACTTCTCGCGTTCTTCGGTCAGGCGGGCAAGCCGTTGGGCAAAGTCTGGCTCTGGTACGGGTTGAATCGCGGCTAGCTGGCTCTGTGTGTCGTCAAGCTGGGTTTGCAATTGCTGGCGTTCAGCGCTCAAATAGGAGTGATCCTCAGTCATTTGTTGCAATAAATTTTGCGCTGCTGATGACGACGGTTGCTGAAGGCGCAAATCGTGTAATTGTGTTTCGAGGCGGTTACGCTGCTCGCGTAGCTCACGAATTTCTTCTTGCATCTGATTGACCATCGCCTCATAAGTCTGCAAATCGTCGTGGCTGGTGACCCCTATCAGCGTTGATTGTGCTTCACGAAGCGCGTTGGCAAGGTTGCGGCGTTCTTCTTGCAATTGTTTGCGCTCTGTGGAAATGATTTCAATGCGCTGTGTGATGGAGTAAAGATCATCATCCTCGTCTTCACCGATAACATCATGCAGGCGTTCACGCTCTTTGGAAAGTTCAGCTTCTAGATTCTGAATGTGCGTGTTTAACTCGTTGATTTCGCGCTCTGCCATATCGAGGCTGGCTTGCATTTCTTTGCGCATCGCCAGCAAGGTTGTCCCCGCCAGTTCTTCGTCTTCGCCGTTGCCCTCGTAGCCTTCAACCAGTTGGAAGATAGCGCGTTCTTCGGCCTGTACACGCTCTATCCGGGCGGTGCGGCTAATGACCATTAATCGGGCCGCAATCGGGCCGATCGACTCCAGTAACCGGGTTTCATTGGAACGCAACACGCGCCGCTGATAGGGAAAGCCAACAATGAGCGCCCCAATCACCTGCCCGAGGCGTGACATCGGCTGAATATACGTCAACCCCTGAATGTTCATGTCAAAGCGGGTGTAGAGATCAACCAGTTCGTGTGCATGGGTGTCATCTTCTTGCGTGAGCAGAATTTGTTTCTTTGTCTGTAGTGCCTCGAGCAGGGTCGGTTGTTCTTCCAGATTGATCGACATGCCGGCCAGCGGTTGTTTGCGCCCGAAATCATAGGCCACAACGAGGTCGGCCCAGTCCGACTTGTCGTAAGAAATCAGCGCGACAATATCCGCCTTCAGCATTTCCGCGACTGCCTGCACTGTTTGGTAGGGTAGGGTGTTGGTATCGTCTTTGTCGAGCATAATGCCGAGTGCCTTCAGCAGTTCAAGCGCTTCGTTGCGCCCTCCAATACCACTGGTACCTGCGGTGCCGGCCGTAATATTTTGACCAAGCTCTGGCGAGACATCAGCCACAACAGCTTCGCCCGGACCTGCACTGACAGAGATGGCTTTGAGTGGTTTGGAGATCGTTTCGGCATAGGTCACGACTTCTTCAACGGCGCTCGTCATTTGATCAATCACCATGCGATAGATGATGACCAGCAACAGCAAGCCCGAAAGCAAAAACGACCAGCGGACTGCGCCCGAAACATCGCCATCAAGATTGTCAGAGAGCAGCTCAACCAGTGTATAAACATGGCCAGCCGCTAACAGCACATAGAACAACAACTTTAAGGGCACGTCCGCTACTTGATTGTAATAACTAAGCAGCAACGCCGCAGCCGATGCGATGATGAGGATGGCGACAAATGTCCATGATAGGCTGATGACCTGATCGTAAAAAGCGCGGTCTGGGTCCCATATTCCCAGTGTCGCGACAAAACCAACACATAGCAACCCTACCAGAAACATGCTGATCAAAAGCTCGGTGCGAACGGTCCCAGCACGGTCGTCCAGCAGCAACCCGAGGCTCAACGCAATCACGATCATTACATTGACGGTGCTTTCGAGGGGGGGCATAATGTTGCTGCCGAGTTCATCACTGACGACGCTCAAAATCGCACCGCCCATCAGCGCCATCCATGCCACAAGGGCAATGGCCAGCGCGTTCACATAGCGCGACGCGGCAATTTCTGCGTCAGAGCGCCGTTGTTGGTCAAAGCCCATCAATAGCGCTGCTTGATAGATAATGAATATCGCAACAAAGTAAAACAATTCACCAGCTTCAGTGGCAAATAGACTGACGAAATCGGTAGATGGTTCCACGGTATACTTCCCCTGCTGTCATAATCTCTGACAGTATAGCACAATAGCACATATGTTTGTTTTCTGGTTTCTGTCAGAACAGTTAAGATGATAGGTGGAACCAATTGTAGTCAACTATAAAAAAGGGAATAGTCAATGCGGCTACCACTTCTACAAGTGTTTATCGTGATGTTGGGCGTCGTCATGTTGGCGGCGTGTGGCGGTGGCGAGGATGACAACGGCGGTGGCTCTGGCCAAAGCCTGGCGGTGACGTTGCCGCCGCTCAGTGACCGCAATATACAAGCTGGCTGTAGCGAGGTGCAACTTGACGCCTGGGTTGATAATGTTTATCTGTCGGTTGTGGAATTCGCCGATACAGCCGATGCATTTTCGCGGCGTGCCAGCGAAGAACGTCGTGATGAGATTGCGATTGCATGGGAGGGCTTTATCCGCCAGCGTGAATTGGTGAATAGCTACCCGACCCCCGAATGCCTGGACAGTATTCATCTGGGGATTGTCACCACAATGCAGAATGTTATCAGTGATTTTCAAGCATTCTCGAATGCCGAAATTGACGCTGCAACACTCCGCAACGTGGTTAACCCCGATATTCGTACGATGGAAGACTTAATTGAAGAACTCGAACGTGAATTTGCACGACTTTATGCTGAGGTGTAGCCGTTAAGCGTCTGCGTTATCGGCGGGAACGCGCTTGAGTATGAACATCGTCAGGTCGTCAAATGCCGGAGCATCCCCGGTGAACACATCGACGGCCTGTACAATGTATTGCACCAACCCTTCGGCTGAGAGGTCACGGTGCTTGACAGCGTTAATGTAGAACTCGGTTTCGCCAAATTCGGTCTGGTTGTCATGCCGCGCCTCGCTCAAGCCATCGGTATAGGCAATAAGCAGGTCATCCCGTGCCAGTTCAACGGTATTTTCACGCAGGCGAATGTCCTCAATGATGCCAAGCGCAATGCCTTTTAGCTTCAGGTCGTAGAAATGCCCGTTCTGGCGTACCAATAACGGTGGATTGTGCCCACCGCTTGAAAAAGCAATTGTGTCGGTGTTGGTGTCCAGAATCCCATACCAAACGGTGACGAATAATTCACTGCGATTGTCGTCAACGAGAATTTTGTTCACCAGTTGCAGGGTTTGCTGTGGGCCAATCTGGCTAGAGGCGACGGAGCGTATGATGGTGCGGCAAATCGTCATAAACATCGCGGCCGGGACGCCTTTATCGGTGACATCTGCAATCACCAGCCCGTATTTACCGTCACCCAGTTCGATGAAGTCGTAGAAGTCCCCCCCAACCAGCCGGGCAGGGCGATAATATGCTGCAATTTCCCAGCAGGGGATTGTCGGCGGTTCTTTGGGTAGCAGGCTGAGCTGAATGGTGCGGGCGAGTTCCATCTCGCGTTCAAAGCTACGAGCCGCCACGGCTTCCTCTTGCAAGCGGGCTGTTTGAATAGCCAGCGCGCATTGGTCTGCGATCCCGGCAAGGATATTCAAGCGGCGTTGTTCACCCGGGCCGGCGAGGCTAACGTAGTCTACCAACATCGCGCCAACGTGTTGCCCCTGTGCTGCTAATGGGACACCGAGGATCGTTTTTGTGTCTGGAAACAAGGTGCGCAATGGGTCACTGATGGCATAGTCGCTGTTTTCGCCTGCGGTAAGGACCGCCGTGTCTGTCGTTAAATAGCTAAGGAATGCCGATTCTTTGGCCGGCAGTGTCATCTCTAACAGCGCTTGTTCGGCGTCGGGCGGTAATCCAAACGACTTTGAACCCGAGAAATAGCCCTTCTCAGGGTACCATTGCAAAATGCAGCACCGCGTCACGCCGACCAGAAGCGTCGTATAGCGCACAATAGCCTCAAGTGTGTTGTCGAGATCAAACTGGCTGTTGACCGCTTCGGCAACTTGCAAGATCACCGTGGTGATCCATTGTTCTTCTTGTTGCGCAGTGTAAAGTTGTGCGCGATCAATCGCGATGGCTACCTGATTGGCGATGCCAGACGCTAATTCAATTTTGCGGGCTGTTAGGGGCTGGTCACCCGTGCGCTGACCGATCATCAACATGCCAAAAACTTCCCCTTTGGCAAACAGCGGCAGCAAGACCGCTTGCAAAAAGTCAACGTCAATGGTTAGCTGATCGACGGGAATATCGGACTCTCCCATGATAATTGGTGTTCCACCTGTCACCAATTCTTGCAATGGTGGCCAGTCATCAATCTTGATACTGAAGCCATCCAGCCGTTCAGTGCTTGCATCGTCAATTCCGGCGACTTCAACCATATGGAAACGTGCATCTTCGCGCAGGAAAACCGCACACCATTCAACACCGGCCAGCAGGGGGGTGATTTTGGCAACTGTTTGCAAGACGTCATCCGGGCTGACGGCCTGACCCGTGGCTTCGGCAACCTGTAATAACGCGGTCGAAATCCAGGCTTCCTCTTTCTGGGCCATGTACAATTGTGCGTTCATAATCGCGACGCCGGCCTGGTTGGCAAAGGTACTCACGATTTCGTGTTCTTCAGCGGCGAAGGGTTGCGGGCCAAAGCGTTTTAACGCGATATGTCCGATGGCCTGTTGGTTAATCTTGAGCGGTTCAGAAATGGTGTCATTGATAGTGTCGGGATCATGCTCATCGTGGCTGGCAATGCGGTTGAGCAGCCCTTCTAGCTTCTGGTCAAAACTATCGTCGGCTGCAATCGAAAGCCCCCAGAGATCGTCATCAACCGTGACACCATGCTGCGCACTCAATTGATAATGCTTTTGTTCGTCGTCCAGCAACAAAATTGCGGCTGCGGTGTAGTTCACAACGCGGGCCAGCCCCAGTAAAATTTCTTTCAGTACACTTTCGAGATCCAGTGACGACGCCAGCACCGTACTAACTTCGCGCAACGTCTCTGACAATATACGGCGGCGGGTTTCATTGGCGAACAGACGGGCGTTGCGTAATGCAATGGCGACGGTATCGGCCAGCGCTTGCACAAGGATAACGTCTTCCTGCGAAAAGGCATCGGCTTCTGGGCTCTGGATGTCAAGTACACCCAGGTTATGTCGTCCCATCTGAATTGGCACTGTCATCTCACTGACGGTATCTTCCAAACCGTGACCCGTGTGATACCGTTCGTCGGTGTTTACATCGCCACTCACAAGGGGGCGCCCATGCCGCACGACCCACGGAATAAAGCCCTTATCAGTTAGATGATAGCGTAGCTGAGCGTGTTGCCATTGCTTGACGTGCAGCCCGCTCCCAGCGCGAAAGACAATTTGATCGTTATCGTGCAAAAACAGGTGAACGCGGTCGAAACCAAAATAGTCGTCAATCAAATCAACAACTTCTTCGAGCAGTTGTGGGGTGTCCAGAATAGAGACTACTGCACGTGCCGCCTCTACCAGTGCATTCAGGCGTTCGCTTTGTTTGCGTTCCTCGTCATAGTTGATTGATTCTTGAATTGCGATGGCAAGCTGGTCGGCCAGCGCACTGATGGTTTTCAGGTCGTCCGGGCCATAGGCGTCAAACAGGTTGCTCTGAATGTCTAGCACGCCAAGCACCTGTTTCTCGACAATCAGTGGTATAGCAACTTCACTCAGTGTAGCCGCCAGCGCAGCCGATTTGAAGTAACGCTCATCCTGCGTAACATCGCGCACATGGACAGTCTCGCGGTGTTTGGCCGCCCACCCAACAAGCCCCTGTCCCCATTCCAGAACAACATTGCTGAAGCTGGTTGAACTACTGGCTCGTAACTGCAAGCGGTTGGTTTTGGAGTCGATGGTGAAGATATTGACGGCATAATAGCCGAACGTTTCTTGCACCAGCTTCACGATCTGTTGAAAAAGATCACGGAGTGGTTGCACTGCCGTGATTTGCTTGGATACACGACCAATCAGGGCCAGACGTTCGGCTTGTTTCTGGGCACTTTCGTACAGCATCGCATTGTATATCGCGCCGGCAGCCTGATTTGCCAACACGGTGAGTCGTCGTAAGTCTTCCTGACTAAATGCGCGTGGGGTGCGGCTTTGCGCCGTCATAACACCGATGACATCCCCGGCGGCGATCAAGGGGGCGAAAATTGCAGAACGCACAGGGTCATGGCGGTCGTAGTCGCGGGGTTGGGCGGGAAGGTCATCCCATTCGCGCTGGTAGTCAAAAACAAGCATCCCCGTCCGGTTCTGGATCACCCAACCGATGAGCCCTTCATGCACGGCATTTTCGAAGAGTTGGGTGGGCAGGCGCTCCGCGTCTCGCAACCATACTTTGATGACATAATTTTGGCCACGCACCAACCCCAGTTGAAAATTGCGCGTATCGATAACGCGGGTGGCTTGTTGATAGACAATCTCGCACAGGGCATCAATATTCAATTGGGCCCGAAGAATCGCTTGCCCAACGTCGGCTAATGCATCGAGCCCACGTTCGCGTTGTGAACGCCGGGTGCCCCGCCAATAGCCGACTGCCAGGCCAACCACCAGTAGGCTTGCCCCAATGAGCATCGGAAAAATAATGCTGAGTTCGCTCAACGCTGCGGTTCCTTGAAGTTATTGTCAGTCAGGGTGCAGGCCCTCGTTGGTGGGGCTTGCTCAGGCATCTATTGGATTTTCGGCAATGGCTTTCGCGACTGTCTCATAAATATTGAACATCATGTCGAAGCCGATCATTTCAAAGACCTCAGAAATGCGTGGTTGTAACCCTGTTATGAGTACGTCACCGTCTTCGTCATGAGCTTTGCGCCAGGCTGTTACCAGGACTTTCAACCCACTACTTGAAATGTAAGTAACGTTGTCGAAGGCAACAATTAGACGATAGTGTTCGGCGTGAAGCTCAGCGTTCAAGGCATCTTCAAGCTGGGCGCTGGTATGGCTGTCGATTTGCCCCGTCACCGAGAGCAAGATGTATCCTTGTTCCAGGTTACGGCGGTTAATGTTGATGGGTTGCTCGTCGGTTTGGGGTGTTTCTTCAGTAGTACCGTCAATTGATTTGTACAGTGAAAGCTGGTTTTTGCCTTCGGCATAACGATAGTCGATGACATCCATCAGCTTTTTGATGAAATATATACCCCAGCCGCCGCCCTCACGTTCTTCCAGCGGGCGCAACGGGTCCGGGTCTTGATAGGTGAGGGGGTTAAAGGCGGCACCGTTATCCATAATGGTGATCACAAAGGTGCGGCCGTGTTCAATACCAGTTTTGAGCGTGACCTGCCCCGTGCGTTCGTCAATGCGGCCGTGTTCAATGATATTGGTGCAGGCCTCATCAACAGCAAGCTGGCAATGGTAGACCCCACGTGCATCCAACCCGGCAGCTTCAGCACCCTGCACAATAAATTCGGTTGCCGCTGGCACATTGTCAAGTCGGGCTTTGAAAGAAAGGTGGCGTTCGTCTTGCAGCATGGTGCGCTGCCTCCGTTAAGTTCTGGAGCGGTTTCGGTTACGTGCTAGAAGCTGCCGACGGCATCGACTTGCGTATCGAAAATCTTGAAAATCTCGTCTAGCCCGGCAAGTTCTAGCACTTCCCGTACCCGGTCGGATGGGCTTGCCAGTCGTAGGTCACCGGTACCAGCGATGTTCTGGACGCGCTTTAAAGCACTAACCATCTCACGCAAACCAGCACTACTCATATACTCAACTTCTCTGAGATCAAGCACGATGCGGTTTTTGCCGTCTTCGATGGTCTTGTTCAGCGCTGCACCGAGTTCACTGGCCGTTGTACTATCTACCCGACCTTGGACTTCGAGCAGGGCGATCCGTTTTAATTCTTTGTGGGTAATGGTAATGTCGCTCATCGTTAGCACAGCACACGGTTGTCTGAAATACCGAGGCTGTTGACTCCTTTCATTCAGGCTTAATCAAGTCAGGATAAACTACAATAACAGGCGAACTTTAATCGCATATTGTACTCAATTTTTTGTACCCCAACACGTGCTGGCGCAGTCACCGAATTACTGGTGCAGCCAGGATACTGATTTCAGCAAGTATAGCATAGCGTTCTCATAATCCAAACAATCGGTACTCATGCCGCACAATCTTCAGAGAGACCGCCCAACATGGACTTACTGCTTTCATTTCCCTTTGGCACATTTCTGTTGCTGCTAGGGTTGTTGTGGGAGCCACAACTGAAGACAAAAAAAGACCTCAAAGCCGAAAAAGCACTTATTGCTGCTGGTGAAACCGATGACTTTGACGATTGGGACGCTACCAGCTTCGAAAGCCTGACGTCCAAGCAGCAGCGTAATTATCTGCGCCGTGTCGGGCAGCGAGTGTTGATGGTCGTTATTGGCGTAGGGATCAGCATTTTTGCTTTCATTGACACCGCCGGCAGCATTGGCGATACGGACGCTTTTTTGCTACTTTTTGGGCTCTATGGGGGTTTCTTGTTGCTAACCCAGCGTGCTGAAAAAGCCGGGCGGCGCGTGGTGTTCTTTACAATGTCGTTTATTGGGTTCCTCGTATGGCGAACCGCGCTGTTCTACGACTACGATAGTGAAAACGCCTGGGCCTTGCTTGCCGCAGTCAGTGCAAATTTGCTGTTCTGGCTGACGATTGGTCAACTGTATCCGCCGGGGTCCAGTGATACGATCGAAGTCATTGGCATGGAGGGGTAGGGCGCAGCATTTCTGCGTTTGGAAGATGCCCCCACAAGCAGCGTGTTGCAGGGACATCCAACCGGGGGTAGCTTGAGCAGCTAAATGATATTGAGCGGAATCACGTCCTTGTTAGACATCGCAACAACGCTCACTCGTGCAGCAACAGCCCCAGCAACATCACGGAAAGCCTTGCCAGAGGCGCTGTCGGGGTTCGTGATTGCAGCAGGCTTGCCGTAGTCGCTACCTTCACGCACGCTGGCTTCCATCGGAATGCGCCCGAGGAAGGGTAGGTCGTTGTCAGCAGCAAGTTTTTCACCGCCGCCTTCACCATAAATTGCACCAGCCATGTTTTCAATGACACCCAGCACCGGCACTTTCAGCTTATTGAACATCGACGCAGCCCGGCGCGCGTCTTCAACGGCCACCGCTTGTGGCTGTGTGACGATGACCGCACCCGTCAACGGAACCGATTGCGCAAGGCTCAACACAACGTCCCCTGTGCCCGGCGGCAAGTCAACAATCATATAGTCCAGCGTGCCCCAGTCTACATCTGTAAAGAATTGCCGCACGGCACCATGTAGCATTGGACCGCGCCAGATCATCGGGGTGTCGGGGTCAGCAAGAAAGCCCATGCTCATCACCTTGAGGCCATAGGCTTCGAACGGTATCATGAGCTTCTTCCCATCTTTTTCAGTCACACGCGGCTTGGCAAAACCAAGGCCAACCATCGTCGGAATGTTCGGCCCCAACACGTCCGCATCCATCAAGCCAACTTTGGCCCCCAGTTCTGATAGGGAAGCAGCGAGGTTGGTCGCGACGGTACTCTTACCGACCCCACCTTTGCCGCTACCTACAGCGATGACGTTCTGGATGGGGGTATCGACATTGCCATGAATCCCGCGTGGCACGTTGGCATCCCAGCTAATGGCGACGTTGTTTATTTCTTCCAGTGGGAGCAATGCCGCGTCGCACCGTTCCTGAAAGACATCTTTCAGCGGGCAGGCCGGGGTTGTCAGAACAATGGTGAAATGTGCGGTGCCGTCTTCAATGCGTAGGTCTTTGACCATGTTTAGCGACACAATGTCTTGATGTAATTCGGGCTCAATGACGGTACTCAGTGCCGCCATAACCTTGTCGTGGAGTGCATCACTCATGGATGTGCTTCCTTGTTGGTTCACTATTTTTCCAAATTTATATTCAATTTATTTTATCATAGTCAGCAGCGCAACCCCAGGCTAAAGGTTTTGCACTGATGAAATGCCGACTGTCTGTGGCAAAGTTTCGCGCAACTCCTCGCAAATTGCATCGAATTCACGCACCAATTGTAGATCATTCACTTTAATGCGTGCGACGACATGCATGGCACAGGTACGACACCCCCGCATCGCGCGGTAGTTGTGTGGGTGGCAACTCAGACAACCGCAGTGACGGATCATCAACAGGGTAAACGCCAGTACATCCAGATGTCGTTCACTTTGATGCTGGCTGACACGGTCAATCAGGTCACGCCAGAGCGGTCCACGTAAATCACGTAATTGCGGAATAACACGTGGTGGAAATAAGATATCCGTGTCTGCATGGTGCAGCATTGATACAACTCCTCGCAAAATATGAATATTCATACGTGTCGTTACGAAAGTTAACCTGATTCTAACAGAACAAAAATCTCCTGTCTATTTGGCACTATGCTCTGGGAATGTTGCCTCACCTGAGCAGATAAGCTACACTAACTCAGATTTATGGTGCAAATAGCTACATTTAGCATTGAAAACATCACAGACTTTAACTGTACTCAACCTTAATTACCCGGGAGATTCCGGCACATATGGATCAGATGGAACAACAGGACGAATTTAACCTGAACATTTCACCAGCGGCGGTTGCCTTTGTAGTGCTGGCTGTCGCTATGGTGCTGGTAGGGTTGTACGTAACCAATCAGGATATTGAAACGACTGGCGTCACGGCGGACGAGGCCCGCTTAACATTGCGAACTGAAAATGCTGAAACTGGGCTGGCTGTGCGCTACCCTGAAGCGTGGGAAGCAGCAGCCGACGGTGATGCACTCACCATTCGCCCGCGTGCCACTGACACGGACGTCGCCATCATCAATCTTGCCCATCGGTTTACCAGCATAGAAGTTGCGCTTGCGGAACTGATTGCCGGGCGTGACGTTACTGCTGAACCACTTGAACTTGAAGGCATCACCGGGCAGACCTTCACAATGACCGAGCAGCTCAGCGGCGAAACGGTTGATGTCCGCTACGCCGTTTTTGAGAACGAAGCCGATGATGTTTTTGTAGGGACGCTGACCACCACGGCGGGCAATCTCAGTGAACACGAACGTGATTTTGAGCTGATGCTGCCCACGGTGGACTATTTGCTGTCGCTGACCAATCTGGCGGTCCGCGAGAATGTTAACTTTGCGATTCCGTACCCGCAAATCTGGACGGATCAGCGGAACTTGCAGGCCCCAGATGCAATCACAGTCGTCGAAAATCCAGACTCACCCACGACCGGATCTATTCAGCTTCAGGTGCTGCCCGGTCAGGCCTTTGGGGTGACGGGTGAAGAAGTTGACGTGCTGCAAACCATTATTTCAGGGATTGTCGAAGCCCCTGACGTTAATCTCGTCTCAGACTTCAACACGGACGTGTTCCAGCGTTATGAGGCAATTGCGGTCGATGTTGAGCTTGCGGGTAGCGAGAATCAACGGCTGCGCGTGGTCGTGGTTGACCTCTCTAATGGGAACTATCTCCTCGCGATTATGTCTTCCACGCTTGATCGTTTCGAGCAACTCGCCGCGATTTTGGACGCTATGTTGCAACGCTTTGAATACGATGGCCTCATTAGCCCCATCGAACGCCTGAATGGTGTCCGCGACCGTACCCCGTCTGAACCATCCGCCGAGGAAGAAGTACCAGCCGATGCAGAGGACACCGACGAGGCGACAGAGACAGATACCGAAGCCCCTGCTGAAGATGTCACTCCGCCAGATGCTCCTGACGCAGAGGATACCGAGACAGAAGCCCCGGCTGACGATACAGCGACCGAAACCGAAGCAGATACAGCCGATGTCACGGAAGATGCCGCAACACGTGATGTCTCTGACCGCGTTGATGAAATCCGTAACCGCGAACCGACTGAACCTGCGGACGCCGAACAGGATCAAACCGTAGACGAAACCGACGCAACCAGTGAAGATGATGAGGTGGACACTTCTGCTGAAACCGATACAGCCGATGCAATGGACACCGAAGCCACAACGGATGATGCTGACACAGCAACAGGTGATGTTTCTGATCAAGTCGACGACATTCGTGATGGTGATGACGAAACCGCTGCGACTGACGATGAACAAGCGCCCGCCGATGACACAGCGGACACACCTGCTGACGAGGGCAGTGCTGACGGGGGTGAAAACGAAGCACCGACCGCAACTGAAACGGATGATGCCACTGATCGTGTGAACGACATCCGCGACCGCGAACCGACTGCTGCTGACACTGCTGAACCTGACGCCACAGCCAGTGACACTGAAACACCCGAAAGTACAGAAGCGGATGATGCCACAGCACCAGCAGAAGATGATGCTGAAACTGCCGTTGAACCGTTGCCCCTTGGCGAAATGGTCACACGTGAGAATATTGGGTTTGCAATTGCTGTACCGGAAAATTGGACAGACCAGTCTAACCCACAATTACCAGAACGCATCACGCTTGTTGAAACACCCAACGACCCAACCTCGAACTTTTATCGTTTCGATGTTGTGCCCGCAGAGGCTTTCGGCTTGACAGGCGAAGAGGAAGACCCGCTGCAAGTTGTAACCGCTGCCATTGTCGAAGCACCCGGTATCACCCGGTTGACGGACTATAGTGCTATCACACGGGCTGGCTTTGAAGGCGTGGAAACCGAAATCCGGCCAGAAGGTGATGAATCACAGCAAGCCCATGTGCTGGTCTTTGACTTGACAGATGGTAATTATCTTGTGGTCTTGTTGCTCTCAGACGTGGAGAGCTATCCACAACTCGACGCTACGCTGGGTGCTATGTTCGAAACGCTTGAATATACGCCAGTACCCGACACCACAGAAGAATAATCAACATGTTTTTCACAAGCGGAACCCACTCGTCCCCATGCAGGTGGGCTTTGTTTCAAATTTTGTTCACGAAGTAGTTTGAAAGGAGCAAGCGTGCGTTGTAAACCGCAGCGCACCAGATCCCCATGAGCGATCTAATCAAAAATTACGTTGCTGGCAAATGGATTGAAGGTAAAGGTGATCCTTTCCCCTCTATCAACCCGGCTACAGAAGAAAAAGTTGCGGATGTCTCCCCGGCGACCGCTGAAGATGTTGATGCCGCTGTACAAGCTGCTAAAGACGCTTACAAAGACTGGCGACTCGTCCCTGCTCCTCGACGCGGCGAAATTCTGTTCAGCCTTGGCGCTATTTTGAACGAGCGCAAAGAGGAACTTTCCCGGCTGGCGACGCAAGAAATGGGCAAGATCCTCGATGAAACCCGTGGCGACGTGCAGGAAGCCATCGACATGGCCTACTATATGGGCGGCGAAGGGCGGCGTCTATTCGGCTACACAGCCCCGGTCGAAATGCCTAACAAGTTCGGCATGGCATTGCGCGATAGTATCGGCGTCATTGGATTGATTACCCCGTGGAATTTCCCCATCGCGGTGCCAAGCTGGAAGATACTCCCGGCGCTGGTTGCAGGCAATACCCTTGTCTGGAAGCCCGGCGAAGATACCCCCGCCACCGCAGCGGCCTTTGTCCAGTGTTTTATTGACGCGGGTGTTCCCGAAGGCGTATTGAACCTCATCCAGGGGCCCGGCAGCACGGGCGAAGCACTGGTCAAGCACCCCGATGTGCGCGTGATTTCGTTTACAGGGTCCAACGCTACGGGCATCAAGGTCTACACTGAAGGGGCCCGTCTGGGCAAGAAAGTTTCGCTGGAAATGGGCGGCAAGAATGCCATTATTGTCCTTGACGACGCTAACCTCGACCTCGCCGTGGAAGCTATCACCTGGAGTGCATATGGTACCACCGGCCAGCGATGTACGGCCACCAGCCGCTTGATTGTGCAAAAAGGCATTAAACCCGGGCTGATTGAGCGTCTTGTCGAAAAAGCCAGGAGTATCCGCCTCGGCAATGGACTTGATTCGGCCGTAGACATGGGCCCGCTTGTGAACCAGGGCGCACTCGACAAAGTTGCCAGCTACATGAACGTGGCGTCTGACGAAGACGGTGTCAGCATCATTGTCGGTGGCAAACGCGCCGACATGGGTAAAGGCTTCTTCTTCGAACCGACGTTGTTCGATGGTGTAAAAGCTGGTATGCGCGTTGAGCAGGAAGAAATCTTCGGGCCGGTGCTGTCAGTGATTGAGGTCGAAAGTCTGGCAGAAGCAGTCGAAGTCAACAATGGCGTGGTCTATGGACTATCCAGCAGCATTTTCACCGAAAACGTGAACGAGGCCTTCCGTGCTATGCGTGACCTCGCGACGGGCATCGTGTATATCAATCATGGCACCACGGGCGCCGAAATTCAGTTTCCCTTTGGCGGCACACGTGGCACCGGGAACGGGATGCGCGAAGCTGGCCAGGCAGGATTAGATGCGTTTACGGAATGGAAATCGGTTTATGTCGACTACAGCGGGCGTCTGCAACGTGCGCAGATAGACAATCGCTAGCCGCTACCTGAATAAGGGCAGGGTGATGTTGCCCTGCCCAATAAATGAAATAAACTTTGTGAAAATTGGAATTATTGGTAGAATGGGTTGTAAAAGATCGTGTTAACCACGGTCTGGCGTGCATCCAAACACCTGTTAAAATACTAGCGAAAAATTAGGAATGGGTAATCCGCTTTACTGGGATTCAACATATGCAATAGTGCTGGCGTTGATGAAACAGCACCCGGCGTTGGACCCCGAAACCGTCAGTACGTCGCAGCTTCTTGACTTAATTGTGGCATTGCCTGATTTTGCAGACGAAGCAATTCTTGCGAACGAGGATTTACTGGTAGAAATATTACGATTCTGGTATGAGGAGGCTACCTTCCATGAGTAGGCAACATGAGCCGATTAATCTACATGAACTTCACGATCCCGACGTCCCGGTGCCGGACGAGTTGCGGGGCACTGTCGCTGCTACATCACTCAGCCGTATCTACAATTGGTCACGCGCACGGTCCACCTGGCCGGTATTGTTCGGGTTGGCCTGCTGCGCCATTGAAATGATCGCCACTGCATCGGGCCGCTATGACATGTCCCGCTTTGGCATGGAAGTTATGCGGGCTAGCCCACGCCAGGCTGACCTGTTGATCGTTTCTGGTACTGTCACCAAGAAAATGGTGGTGCCAATTGTGCGTATCTATAACCAGATGCCTGAGCCCAAGTATGTGCTGGCGATGGGGGCGTGTGCGTCTGGTGGTGGGCCGTTTAAAGAGGGCTATAACGTTGTCAGCGGCATTGACAAATATATCCCCGTTGATGTGTACGTGCCCGGGTGCCCGCCTACCCCGCAAGCCCTGATTCATGGCTTCCTGACCCTGCACAAGAAGATGGAGGGGCAGCAAATCTTCCAGCCCAACAGCACGCCCTGGTACAGCCGTGGCCCGATTGACGAAGTGCCAATTCCTGTGCTTGGACCTGATATTATTGACCCGCGCCAGACCTCTACCCTGCGTGACGAAGCAGCGGCCGCCGCGAATCAAGAAACAACTGTCGCGGAAGCTGGCGACTAAAGGAGCAAAACATCCATGACTGACCAGGTACAACCGTCTCGAGAGGTCGTTGCTGACCCTAATCAGGAGGCCCTCACCGCGCTTTCTGAGCGTTTTGAAGATAAGGTCCAGCTTGACGACCGCGAAAACTTCAGTGGGCTCATTGTTGAAGGTGAGTCACTCAATGAGGTGGCCCAACAGGTGCGTGATGAACTTGGCTATGACTACCTCGCCAGTGCCACCGCCGTTGACTATCATGAGTGGGGCGACTATTTTGAGATGGTCTATCACTGTTACCGCACCACCGGCGGCGACCCACTGGTATTGAAAGCCCGTACCCCGCGCGATGTGGCGACACTGCCCAGCGTCGTGAATGTCTGGCCCGGCGCTGATTTTCAAGAGCGTGAAGCCTATGACCTGATGGGCATTTACTTTGAAGGCCACCCGAACCTCAAGCGCATTTTGATGTGGGAGGGCTTCGAAGGCCATCCGCTGCGCAAGGATTGGAAAGAAGCCTACTACGAAGATGAACACAAGCCCTTTGGCTCTCGGTGGCCGGGTGGTGATGTGTGGCGCTCTGAAGAACACAATCCCTTCGGTAAAAACGTGAAGTATCCTGAAGGCTTCACGATGGATCAGGTCTACGATATTTCGGAAGATGACCACTACGAGGGGCTAAACCTCGGCGTACAGATTGAAGGTGGCATTAATACTGACCGTCTCATTGTAAACCTTGGCCCCCACCACCCCAGCACCCACGGCGTGTTCCGTATGGTAGCGACCCTCAATGGTGAAACCGTTGAAACGCTTGAACCTGTGATGGGTTACTTGCACCGCAACCATGAAAAAATCGGTGAGCGCAACGCCTGGATTATGAACATGCCGTTCACAGACCGCCTCGACTACATCAGCAGTATGGGCAATAATCATGGTTATGCGCTGGCAGTTGAAGAATTAATGGAACGTAACGGCGTCAAAGGATTTTCACAGCCGACTGAACGTGCTGAGCTGATTCGTGTGTTGATGGTCGAGCTGACACGCTACGTGAACCATGCCTGGGCAATTGGCTTTTTGCTCAACGACATGGGCGCATTCTTCACCCCGGCGCTATATGGAATCTACGAACGTGAATTGGTTCTGGACTTCTTCGAAGCGGTGGCCGGCGCACGTATGATGTGCAACTATATGCGCTTTGGTGGTGTGGCTTATGAACTGCCAGCACGGATGCGGGCCGAAGCCATTCTTGAAAACGACGTCGTGCGCGATATTGACACGATGAAGTTCCTTAAAGAAATGATCTTTGAGCGTCTGCCACGCTTCACTGAGGAATATGACCGCCTGCTGACCCAGAACGAAATCATCCGTGCCCGGTCGAAAGGTGTGGGTATCTTGCCGCCAGAACTAGCCGTTGCATATAGCACTGCTGGCCCGGTTTTGCGTGCAAGTGGCGTGCCTTATGACGTTCGTCGTGCCCAACCCTACAGCATCTACCCCGAACTGGAATTTGACATCCCGGTAGGGCGTAACGGTGATGTGTATGACCGTTACCTCGTTCGCCTGGAAGAAATGCGCCAGAGCATCCGCATCTTGAAGCAGGTTTACCCACGTCTTGAAGAGACAGCAGGTATGAACGTCTTTGGGCTGGATGCCTACTCACCGCGTATGGGTGGGGCAGGTGAAGCCTATGGCCGCGTTGAAAATCCCAAAGGTGAACTGGGGTATTATGTCGTTGCGCGTGATGGCAAAGACTTTGACCAGAACCCGTGGCGCTATCATGTCCGCGCCCCAAGTTTTATCAACCTGACGGCCCTTGAGGAAATGTCCAAGGGGCATAAGGTTGCGGACCTTGTCGTTATTCTTGGTTCGATAGACATCGTACTTGGTGAAGTTGACCGTTAGTGGTGCGACCGTTGTCGTAACTAAATTTAGCTATTGCAGTAGAGGGGTCGTGTATGATCCCTCATTAAAAATAACCTCGACTCGACGTCGAGCCTGAGGAGGAAAAATGTACGGAACTGGTATTTTGAAAGGACTGGGCGTCACGCTACGGCGCTTTATTGACACCTATATCAGCGACCTCGAATGGGCTGGCACCCGTACGGAACAAGAAACATTCGAAAAACGCCAGGGCACACAGGCCAAGGGTATCAACACCGTTGAGTATCCCGACGAGAAGATGGCCGTGCCCGAACGTTTCCGCTTCATTCCGTTTCTGGTCGTGAACAACCACGACGATCCCTATGCGCCCAGCTATGATTGGTGTACGTCATGCGGTATCTGCGCGAAAGTGTGCCCGCCGCAGTGTATCTGGATTGTGCGTGGTAAAGACCCGGACACCGGCCGCCCCAAGCCTGAGCCCGAAGCATTCTACATTGACATCGACATCTGCATGAATTGCGGCTACTGCGCTGAATACTGCCCCTTTGACGCGATTAAGATGGACCATGACTATGAGTTGTCCTCTTTTGACCGCACCACGACGCACATTTACGACAAGAAGCGTCTTTCGAAGGAAGTTCGTTACTGGCAGACCATTGCTCCTACCCGTGCGCTTGAAGAAGCTGAAGCTCGCGGCCAGTGGGAACATAAGGACATGAAGAAGGTTGCCAAGAAACAGGGTGTTGATCTCACTGATCCAGTCTGGGATTTGCGCGACCAATCTGTGAATAATCCTGACCTGGCTGCTGCACGGCAAGCACAGGCTGCCGCTGCTGCTGCGCCACAGGCCGCTCCAACTGGTGCCCCGGCTGCCAACGTTGCCCCGGCTCAGCCGCAGACGACCACCATCTCGATTGACGTTGAAGGTGCCGACTGGGACCAGCTTGCGAAGTGGTCTTCTGATGATAGCTTGCCACTCGAAGCCCGTGCTGCGGCGGCCGTGAAGCTGGAAGCAGGCATCAAGGGTAAGGAATTTAAGCCAGCGCCCTCGCACCGTAAAGCAGTATCTGCGGCCAAAAAGGCGGCAAAGGCTCAAGACACAACCATTGATGACATTGCCGCAAACTTCCAACCCGGGCAGGTAATACAACAGCAAGCGGCCGCACCACAACCGACATCCGCCCAGCAACCGCCGGCCTCACCCAACCGCGCTGCACAGACCACCGCACAGCAGAGCATCAGCATTGATGTTGACAATGCCGACTGGGATCAGCTTGCGAAATGGTCGGCTGATGAGAGCTTGCCGCTTGAAGCCCGTGCGGCGGCAGCGGTGAAATTGGAAGCAGGGATTAAGGGTAAAGAGTTCAAGCCTGGCTCTGAACAGCGTAAAGCCCTTTCCGCGGCAAAGAAAGCGGCTAAAGCACAAGACAAGACGATTGACGACATTGCTGCTGGCTTCAGCAACGAGCCTGTCTCCGTGAGCAACGCCCCAGCACCAGCACAGGACGCTGTTCCGCCGACACCTGCCACCGCAGCGGAAGTCCCTGCTGAACCGCAACCAACCCCCGCCGCGACAGGTGGGGCCAGTGTGGACACCGACGACCCGACTGAGTTGGCGAATATGGCTGCTAACGAAGGGCTGGATTTGCCGACCCGCGCGGCGGCAGCGGTGAAGTTACAGCAAATGATCAAGGATAAGACCTACAAGCCGCCATCCGAACACCGCAAAGCCCTCTCGCAGGCGAAGAAGGCGGCCAAAGAAGCCGGAACAACGATTGAAGATGCCGCAGGCTAGGCTTGCTGCACGAGTGACAGCCGTAATTTGTAGACAGGGGCTAGCTTGCTCCTGTCTATTGTTTCAGGGAGGATTTCTATGGGTAGTGAAGACCATCGCGAACAGGCGGCCGAAGCCTTTAAGAGTGTGCCGTGCGCTATCATCACATGCAGTGACACCCGCACCGCCGAAAATGACACCAGCGGGCAGACCATCCGCCAATATCTGGCTGAAGCCGGGCACGAAGTTGTTGCTTATAACATCATCAAAGACGAGGCTGCTGCTATTGAAGCCTTGTTAGAAGAACTCGTGCAGCCAGAAAGCAAAGCTCGCGTTATCCTCATCAATGGCGGCACAGGGATAGCACCGCGTGACCGGACGTATGATGTTGTGGCCCGCAAACTTGAAAAAACGTTACCCGGTTTTGGTGAATTGTTTCGTATGTTGAGCTACGAGGAGGTTGGTGCGGCGGCGATGCTATCACGTGCGATTGCAGGCGTATATCGTGGCAAGGTGATTGTCTCAATGCCGGGGAGCAGGAACGCTGTTAATCTGGCGATGCAGAAGCTCATAATGCCGGAACTACAACACCTCGCCTGGGAAGCTATCCGTTAGCTGTGGCAATCGGTACAGTGTTGCTGTTTAGTGAATACAAATGGCTGCACTGACGGTGTGAAAATGCCGAGGTGATGCGTTGCATATAGATTCTAATACATTTGACATTTTGAAAATGTGCGTGTTAGGATTAAACTAATTATCCATACGAAAATTTGAGAATCTTGAGACAACGCATGATTCAAGAAACGCGGCAACATATCCTTGAAATCCTCAAAGCTAATGGTGACTCCACAGTCGATGAGATCGTTGAAGCGCTGCACACCCGCACTGAAAAACGGGTTACTGCTGCCACCATTCGCCATCACCTTGACGTGTTGCGCATGAATGGCCTGGTCGAAGCGCCGTCTGTCCGTCGCCGCGATGCCCCGGGCCGCCCCCAGTATGTGTATCATCTGACTGAAAAAGCGCTGGATCTCTTCCCAACAAATTATGCTGGCCTGGCTCACGTTATTTTGAACCAATTGCACAACCACCTACCCAATGAGCAGGTCAATGTCATTATTGAAGGGGCAGCGGATGAAATGGCGTCTGAGGCGTTGATTCCTGATTTACCAATGCCGGAACGCCTTGACCACATTGTTGCGTTCTTGAACAAGCAGGGCTATCAGGCAACATGGCGTCCGATCGAGGATGATGAAGGCGACGGCTGGATTCTTAGCACGCAGAATTGTCCATTCGAAAAATTGACAGGCAGCCATGATGACGTTTGTCATCTGGATATGCGCCTAATGTCACGTTTGCTCGGTGGCGTGGTTCCGCGTCGCATGGGGACGGTTGCAGATGGCAACGCAAGCTGCGACTATTATATCTCGGCCAGCGCATTTGAAAACATTGCGCAATAATTTGTATGGATATTTGTTTTATTAAGTTGACCACAGTCCGTTAAACCGCTACACTGTTGTTGAGCAGGATTGCATTTTTTGTTAGGAGACAGCAATGGCTGAAGTAAAAATTAACACCGATGGCGTCAACATTGATGAAACCCCGCCAGTATTGACCGTAACACCGCTGGCCGCGACCAAGATCAAAGAACTTTTCGCACAACGTGGTCTGACGGACCACGCACTGCGTGTCTTTGTTGCAGGCGGTGGTTGCTCGGGAATGCAGTATGGTATGGCATTTGAGGCAAACCCAACCGACCACGACACCACTATCGAAACCGATGGTGTGAAGCTGGTTGTAGACCCCACTAGCCTGATGTACGTACATGGCGCGCACATTGATTTTGTAGACGCGCTCGTCGGTGGTGGCTTCCGTATTGACAACCCGAACGCTGCTTCAAGTTGCGGTTGTGGTACCTCCTTCAAGCCCAAGAACGGCGAAGGTGCCCAGGACCAGGGCGGTGGCAGTTGTAGTAGCTATAGCTAGCCATGATCGCGCAGGTTAAAGAATGGCCCCGGTTGGGGTCATTTTTGTTTTCTTGACTTCAACATAATCTACAGAACAAATCACGATGTCAGATGCTATAGTGCAGCGACAGCGACAACTCCCCGTGTTGCTCTGGTTTATTGCAGCGGTCATCTTTGGCCTTGCCGGGGGAATCCCGCTGCTGGATGAGCAACCTGATCTGATTGGCTTGCGTTCGCTACTGATTGCCATAATTGTGTTGATTCCACTGGGCGGCTATGTATTGTGGAGTGGGTGGCCGCTACAAGCATTTTTCGGTAAGCAACCCGACTCGGTTGCACTTGCACTGAGCATTCCGGCGGCTGGTGCGGTGTGGTTTATTGCATGGTGGTTGATGTTATGGCTACAGAATGATGTCGTCGCAGAAGCCAGCACACCGCCAGAAATTTATGTTCTCGGTAACTGGGAAGCCTACTGGGAAGTATTGATCCTTACGGACGTTGTATTACTTCCGTTGGTACTCGGTGGATTGGTGTGGGGTGCGTTGCAATTTGCGCTGCAAGGTGTTCAGCGTGTGGTGGGCAGTGTGTTGATTGGTGTTGTGTTTGGCGTTGTTGGGATGCTGCTGGTTCAGGTTGGCGGTGTTGGGGCAATTGGCTTTGTCGGCTACGCACTGGCGGGGATAGTCGGCGCGTATTTGTCATTGGTTGCCCAAAGTCCCTGGCCGGGTGTCTTATTGCAAGGGAGCTTTGCCTACTTCAATTTCCGCTTCTACGACAACATTCTGCGACAAGCAGGCATTATCACCGACGAAGGGATTGGGCCCGCTGATTCTTTTTTCACGACCGAATGGCTAGGGGGACTCGTTCTCGCCACATTCGCCTTGTTGATCACCATCCAGATCACCCGTGTGCGGTATGGACTTGGGCTTGACACTGGCGACACAGCCAACGACCGTTTGTCGAAACGACGCCGGCCCAGAAGCGTCAAAAATCAGACAGCCTCACTCTCCGAACTGGTCGCCCAGCAGCGTTTCTGGGTCGCGTTGGGTGTGCTGATATTAAGCATCGGGTTTAGTTTCTGGCGGATGCTCTAGATTAACCATTTCCCTCGTGGGAACGTTGTTGCTGCTCGATACCCCAGCTTAACATTGCATTGAGGATGGGGTGCAAACTGCGCCCAACCTCCGTGAGTGAATATTCCACACGGGGCGGCACCTCGGCATACACTTCACGGTGAACGATGCCGTCTGCTTCCAGCTCGCGCAGGTGTTTGGTGAGCATACGCCGGGTTGCGTCTGGGATGCAGCGCCCCAGTTCCCCGAAACGCTTGGTACCTCCCAACAAGTTATAGATAATCAGCGGCTTCCACTTACCCCCGATAACGGAGAGTGTCGTTTCGACCGGGCATTTCTGTAAGCCATCTTTTATCTGTTGTTTGTGTTCCATGCTTTACTTATCCAATAGTTACAAAATTGTACCTATGTATAAAAACTGTGCGTATCGACAGAAACGCGCGCAAACTTCTAGTATAGTAGCACTTCTGGAAACAATCTGCGAGGTTGAAACAATGCGTATTGATGTATTTCACGACACCGTGTGCCCGTGGTGTCGCATCGGCAAACGACACCTGTCGCTGGCGCTGGAACAGTGGCCCGGCGATGTTGACATTTACTATCGGAGTTTTTTCTTAAACCCTGATATTCCTGCCGAAGGTGCAAATTTCCGCGAGTATATGCACGCTAAGGGAGGCGGCCGCATTCCATTGGAACAGTTTTTCGCCGGGCCACGCGATGCCGGGGAGCGTGTCGGCTTAACGTTCAATTTTGAAGCCATCGTTGACGCACCCAATAGCACCCTTTCCCATGAATTAATCGCTCTGACGCCTGAAACTGCGCGCGAAGCCATGATTGATGCCATTTATGCGGCCTACTTCGAACACGCGCAAAATATTGGTGATATTGACGTGTTGCTGAACATTGCCGAGTCACATGGCCTTGAACGTGCTACCATTCAGCAACGCTTGAACAATGGCGAGGCGCGTGACACTGTGTTGCAGGATGTCGGTTTTGCACGGCAAGCAGGTATTTCCGGCGTCCCGATGTTTGTCTTCGATAACATGTATGCGCTTTCGGGCGCTCAACCCCCACGGGTATTGTTACAGGCTATGCAACAGGTAAAGGAACTTGCATCACAATGAAAATCGCTATCGTTGGAGCCACCGGCCGCACTGGCAAACCACTGACTCGTAAAGCGCTCGACAATGGGCACGAGGTCTATGCGTTGGTACGTACCCCATCAAAAATGGATATTCAGCACGACAACCTGACCTGTATTGAAGGCGACGCCATGAACCCCGCCGATGTCGAAAACGTCGTGCAACATGCAGAAGTCGTTATCAACGTCATTGGTCACGGCAAGAACACCCCGGACGATTTGATGACCCGCAGTGCGGACAATATCATCAAAGCAATGGAAACGCATGACACATCACGCCTTGTAACGTTGACCGGGGCCGGCGTGCAGATGCCCGGTGATACGCCTAAATTCATGGATAACTTTGTGCGTGGGATGCTGTTCATCTTCGCGCGACGTGTCGCAGAGGATAGCGTGAATTACGTGGACCGTGTCAAACAGTCCGACGTAGACTGGACAATCGTGCGTGCCCCGCGTTTGGTCGAAGCTGAACCCAAAGGCACCTATAACGTGGGGCGTGTTGGTGGTGATAACATGTCAATCAGCATTCCCTACGATGACCTGGCAACGTTTATTCTCAGCGTGGCAGAAAGCGGCGAATATCTCCGTGAAGCGCCGATGGTCAGCAGCTAGCTAGCTACCAACTGCCGGTAACATTAAACCCGCCGCAGAATCCCCACAAATAACCCAAGCATCCCTAACCCGATGAGCCCCAGCACTGGAATGGCCGGTGCAAAGGGTTCGTCGGCGTTGCTTCCGCCAGAAACAGGCTGTTGTAGTTGCTCGATTGGAATCGGCGTGAACGTGAACGGCGGCACCGTGAACGTTGGCAGGCGCTCGCCCGGGACTAAGGTCAGGCTAGGTTGAGGCGTTGCGGTAAACAGCCCTTCAGGTGAGCTACCGACCTCTGCTGTCAGGGTCAACAACCCGCCCGGGGTCCGGGTGATGGCCAGTTGTGTTTCAGCGGCGGCGGCGATGTTTGGGTCAATGGTCGGCACATCCTGTTGCGACAGGTCAGGGATGCGCTCTTCATCACCCAGAATCTGAACGACACCCGAAAAGACCCAGGCGGTGCGCGTAGGGCTGTCTGGATAATTGATTTGCAACCACTCGCCAAGGCGACCAATTACCGTGTAGCGTGTGCCCGGGCTGATTGTGCCGAGACGGTCAAATTCTGTGCCGGGCCCAGAGCGCACGTTATTGTCTACTGCCCGCGATTCTACCGAGGCTGGACCCTCTGACGTTGCCGTGCGGGTGGGGGTTGGGGGTGGGGGCGTAACGGTCGGGGTGTCGGTTGGTAATTGCACCGGGGCCGGGGTGCTGCGCCCATCGTCCTGTGCGGCGGCTGGTTGTGGTTGCAGAAGCGGTGCAGGTTCAGCCGAACGCCGTTCTACAATAACCAATGCAGACAGGAGGACGCCAATCAACACTAGAGCGACAATACGTCGTCTGGAATGGGCAAGGTGCAATACATGTCTCATTGTTACGGCAACCTGAATAAACGTTCGGCGTTAGCGGTTGATTGCGCGGCGAATTCCTCGTCGCTGAGTTGATGTAGCGCGGCCAGTCGTTCTGCTACGAAGCGCACATAACCCGGCTCGTTACGTTTACCCCGATAGGGATGCGGTGTCAGGAAAGGTCCGTCGGTTTCTATCAAAATGCGGTCTAACGGGACTGACCGTGCCACATCACGCAGGTCATCGGCTTTCTTAAATGTCACTGGACCCGTAAAGCCGAGGTAAAAGCCCATTGCAAGTGCAGCCTCGGCCACGTTTTGGGGTGCAGAGAAGGAGTGCATTACACCCGGGCGGTCTTTGAGGCTTTTCGGCAAGGTCGGCACCCATTGCTTGAGTACGGCAATCACGTCGTCGCTGGCCTCCCGATTATGGATGATGATAGGAAGTTCAAGCTCAGCCGCAAGTTCAAGTTGCGCTTCAAAAGCAGCGTGCTGGACATCTTTGGGCGACTTGTCCCAGTAGTAATCAAGCCCGATTTCACCAATTGAGACAACTTTGTCATGTGCAGCCAGTTTGCGGAGCGTGGCTATATCATCAATGGTCCAGTTTGCAGTCGAATTTGGATGCAATGCAACCCCGGCATATACACCGTCATAAGTCTCGGCCAAACGAATCGCTGCGCGCGAGGTATGGAGGTCAGTTCCGGGGTTGATGATTCGTGTAACGTTATGTTCATGGGCACGTGCAATAACGGCGTCGCGGTCGTCGTTGTAGCGCTCAAAATCGACGTGGCAATGGGTGTCAATCAAGTGTGCCAAAATAATTTCGTTTGCCTCCTGCGTGCTAGTAGGTGGGGAGCCCGTCGGTCAGCAGCTTGAGGTCTGCTTCAACCATGATTTGCACCAATTCTTTGAAGGTGACGTTCGGTTCCCACCCCATTATGCGTCCAGCTTTAGCAGGATCACCAACCAGCAGGTCAACTTCAGCCGGGCGTGTAAAGCGCGGATCGTTAAAGACCACATGCTTTTCTACCGGGAGCCCAACATGCTCAAACGCAGCTTCTACAAATTCACGGACGCTGTGCGTTTCACCTGTGGCGATCACATAGTCGTTAGGCGTCTCCTGCTGTAACATCAGCCACATGGCCCGTACATAATCATAGGCATAGCCCCAATCGCGGCGAGCGTCGGGGTTGCCAAGATGCAGCTTTTCGGCCATACCGAGCTTGATGCGTGCAGCATTCCAGGTGATTTTGCGTGTTACGAATTCCAGACCACGGCGTGGCGACTCGTGGTTAAATAGAATGCCGCTCACCGCAAACATATCATAACTTTCGCGATAGTTCACGGTCATCCAGTGCCCATAGACCTTGGCAACACCGTATGGACTGCGTGGGTAGAAGGGCGTTTCTTCGGTTTGTGGTGTCTCACGCACTTTACCGAACATCTCTGAACTGGATGCCTGATAGAATTTTGCATCGGGTGTGACATGCCGGATCGCGTCCAGAATACGGGTGACGCCAATCGCCGTGACGTTGCCAGTCAGGGTCGGTTGTGCCCACGATGTGCCGACGAAACTCTGTGCAGCCAGGTTATAGACCTCGTCAGGTTGTGCGATGTCCAGCGCTGATTGCAACGATGTTTGGTCAAGCATATCCCCCGGGAGCAGTCGAATATCGTCCTGTATATGGTTGATGCGCCCGAAATTAATGGTGCTGGTGCGGCGGACTAATCCGAAGACCTCATAGCCTTTTTCCAGCAAAAATTCAGCCAGGTACGAGCCATCTTGTCCGGTGATGCCAGTAATTAATGCACGTTTCGTGTCCAAAACACTTTTCCTCTTCTGTCAAATGTTCCTCATCTTAACAGCGCTCCTTTTGAATGCAAGCCTGATTGCGCTGGTTCGTACGACGATTGGTGGGCGGCTAACTGACGCTGGCGCGTGCATGTTCAAGGATGTCTTGCACGCTTTGTTCTAATGAAAACTGTGGCTGCCAGCCCAACGCATTATGCAAGCGTGATGCATCAGCCACAATACGCGGCACGTCAATCGGACGCATACGTTCTGGTTCCACCTCAACGCTGATGTCTACCTCAGCCAATGCCGCTAACATATCGACCAGATGCCGGATGCTGACCGCGCGACCTGACCCAATATTAAAAATATAATCTTGCGTTGCGTGTGTAAGCAATGATTCATATGCTCGGCAAACGTCTCGAACATCAGTGAAATCCCGTTCCGCCGCCAGATTACCAACCTTTAATACAGGTGGACGCTTGCCTTTTTCCATATAGGCGATCTGTTCCGCAAAATTGGGCAGAGCAAAGCGTGTACTTTGACCGGGGCCGATGTGGTTAAAGGGCCGCACAATCACCATATTTTGTCCGTCACTGAGCGCGTATTGTTCTGCCAATAATTCCTGCGTACGCTTGCTGACACCATAAGGGTTAGTCGGTTGAATGGGATGACTTTCAGTGATGGGTAGGTCTTCTGGCGCAATGAGGCCATAAACTTCAGATGAACTCACCAGCAGCAGCCGCGTATCGCGACGGTTACGCAGGGCATACAAAATAGTTAATGTGCCTTTTATGTTGGTTTCTAACGTTGACCACGGTTTGCGAAAGGATGTGCCGACGTGTGACTGTGCCGCCAGATGAATCACGGCATCAGGCTCGACAGCATCCATTGTTGCTTGAACGGCATTGGCGTCGCGCACGTCCAGAACATGCATTGCAGCAAAGCGTGGGTCTGGCGCGACAGGTTCTTGCGCTGTACCGTAAAGCGTGGTGGTGTCGTGCAGTAAATTTACTAAATGGTTGCCAACAAAACCAGTTGCACCTGTTACCAGTATGTTCAAAATCACCTCCATAGTGTTGGGGTCACCAATGCAGCAAGTATAGTCGTCTCAACAAAGCGCGGCAACAAGTAGCAGGGCTGTTGTTTAATCGGGCGGCTTGTGGGTAAAATTATAAACGTAGATAAACATAAGCAAGAATTTTGATGAAGGGTGGTCAATGTCGGACGACAACGAACACAAGACCGATGCTAACGGCGCAGACAAAGAACAGGCAGAACGACGCTTGATTGAAAACGCTTATGGCAATCGCTTCTATACGCTTGAAGCCTTGCAAGACCGCATTATTGCGCAGTTCTTTGAAGAAATGGCGGACCGTGACGACCTGCTCAGTGCGCTTGACACATCGAAAAAACAGCGGCAGGCCCTTCGCGATGCAATGGACTACATTGTTGCGACTGAATATGTGGTGCTGACGACCAACGAAAAACGCCGTTTGCTGGATACGGTGCAACGCGAGATTTTTCACCTCGGGCCGCTTGATGCTGCGCTGAAAGACGAAGCAATCACTGAGATTAGCATCGCAAGCTGGTATGAAATTTCAGTGCGGCGGGGCTTTGGCAAGTTAGAGCCATATGCCAATGTCTTTGAAACATACGACCACCTTGAGCAGTTGTTGCCGTACGTGCTTGCACCGCTTGGTGTTACCATCAGTGAAGAAGACCCGTTTCTGGATGTAGGGGTGCCTGTGGCGGGGCGGCAATTGCGGCTTTCGCTATCGGGGCCACCCTTGCAACGTGCATATACGGGTATAATCCGGCTACATCCCTCGAAACCACTACAGTTTGCGGACCTCGCCGCAAGTATACCGCTAGCGATGCAAGAAATGTTACAGTCAATCGTTGAGAAGGGGCATGGGCTGCTTATTGTCGGTGAAGGTGGACAAGGCAAAACAACGCTGCTGGCGAATTTGCTGCAATTTGGGCCGCCGAATGCAGTCGTGTTGCAGCGCGCTGGTGAAATTCACCCCGAGATGGTCCCCGATGGTATAGAGAACCGGGTTGCTGTGCCGCGTGAAGCACCGACCACCACCGTTTTTGAGCAAATGTTGGGTGAGGTCGTACAGGCGACACCAGCAATGGTGCTGCTAGATGAGATACATGGGGATGAGCAGCGTGGGCTATGGCCGTTGTTGCACACCACCGCGGTGCCTGTGGTCATGACGTTTCGGGGGCGGGCGGTGGCTACACGGATGTACAGCGCGTTGACGATGGCGCTGCGCCGCAGCAGTCCGACGGTGGAACAGGCTGACATTGAGCGTGTGTTGCTAGAGCGTCTCCCCTTTGTTGCCGCTATGGCGACACCACAGCCGGGTATTGCTCCACGCCTAATGTCAATCGGCCAATGGATACGGCAGGGTGGTCAAATGCAGATTGAGCCGCTTATGCAATGGCAAGATACACCCGAACCGGTGCGCACGGCCGCGACGCCTCGTTTTGAACTGTAGGTGTGTTGCACATGGGTGATTCAGACTGTGTGATCGTCCAACCCCGGGAGAATCAGTTGCGAGAGTTCTGCAATGAAATCCTCAACGCTTAACTCAGCATATTCTTGCAGGCCCATGTTCCAGAAGACATGACCATAGCCATAGAGCGTAATCAGGATAATCCAGGCGATATTGTCTCTACGGTTGGCTGGCACAAATGGGGTGATGAGTGCAACCATCTGGTTATGAAAGGTGAGATGCTGTTGAATGGCGACCTGGCGTTCTGCATCTGCAAGGGTGGGCATTTCCATCATCAACCAGCGAAACCGCCGAAAACGCTCATAGCCCGTACGCTTGAGTTGTGTACCGAGGCAGTGCAGCACATCGTTCAATGATGTAGAAGGCTGGCAAGAACTCATCACCAAATCCAGTGAGGGCAACTCGGCGTTGAAGATTTCACGAAGCAATTCGCGTTTACCGTCTTTAAAGTGATAATATATCGCTGCTTCGGTTACGCCAACCGCGTCGGCAATTTGCCGGATAGAAGTACCTTTGTAGCCTTGTTTCAAAAAAAGTTCGGTGGCAATGTCAACAATAGCTTGCTTACGATTTATTCGCTCTGGCATTGTTTGAGCATTCATTTCAATCATATTTTAGGAACGTAAAGCGTATATAGATTTCTAGTTGTTGTCAAGCAATATACAATTGAGAGACGTCAGGTCGATCAAGATTCCAATGCGAAGGAAAATCTCCCATGCAAAAAAGAAGGCTTGCCCTTGCTCTACTTGTTCTGCTCTTATTCAGCACACTGGTCGCCTGTGGTGGTGGTGATGGCGATGATGACGAGTCCGGTGGTGACGATCCGCAGCCGACTGTTGTAGACCCTGCTCCCGATCAAGTTGTGGTGACAGAAGGCGGGCCACGTGCAACATTGCCGCCGTCGGTTGAATTGGTCACTGGCGAAGACCTCGACAACGACGGCGCGACCAGTTCGGTACGTTTTTTCCATGGTATAGAAGACGTACAGCGGCTTAGCGTCGCTATCAATGGGCAGATTGTATTCCGTAATGTGGCTTCTACAGTCGCTACGCTTCCAATTTTGCGTGCGCCCGGTACCTACGACATTGAGGTGATTTCGGTAGTGCCCGGGCAGGTGCGCACTGGCGACGAGACGATCTATTTTTCTGGTGAAATTGACATTACAGAAGAAGATCGCTTGATTCTGATGCTGGTTGGTACTGCTGAAGACAATGAACTACTGATTTTTGACGAAGATTTGAGCCCGATGTTGCCGGATGAAACCCGTGTCCGTTTTGTGAATTTGCTTAATCGAGACGCTCCCCTGCGCGTTGAATTTGAAGGTGATGTCCTCGCTGATGAACTTAGGACGCAGGTAGCCAGTTCAAATCTTCTGCTAGAGCCCGGTGCCTATCGCTTTGATGTGCTTGATGGAGATGCACTGGTGACTTCGGCGTCCCTGCAACTAGAGACCGGGATGCTCAACACCGTTATTATTGTGCGTGGGGACAACGGCGACCCACAACTGCGTGCTATCGAAAATTCGACGCCGCCACAAGCGCGGGTTCGCTTCACGCATGCTGCCCCAGACACACCGCCATTACAGGTTTGGCTAGAGGGTGAACTCAAGTTAGAGTCCATCGCCTTTGGTGAAACGACCGCATTCGAAGTACTCCCAGCGCAGCGATTCAGTGTTGACGTTTATCGTGGTGGGGCGGCTGTTACGGTAGACGATGACACGGTGCCGGCCCAGTCAACTGAGTTTGTGTTGCCCGAGTTTGAATCGGCTGAAGTGGTGATTTATGGACCAGACACGAACCTGAATGTAACCGCTTTTCCACTGGATACAACACCCGTTCCGACCAATACAAGCCGCGTGACCTTCATCAATGTTGCTTTCGACCAGCCACCGCTGTCGATGTATTACGCCACACGCGACGACCCCTTTGTTGACCTCGCCTATAACCGCTCGTCTACGGTAAATTTGCCGCCTGCTGAAACCCGCATTTTCTTTGGTGTCGAAGCTGAACTCAGTGAACAGGGGCCAACCGAAGAACCAGACACCTCGCTTCAGTTTGCTGAAGGCGTAGCTTACAGTTACGTGATTGTTGGCCGTTCAATGGGAACCACAATCTTCAACTCAATTCCATTTGTAGAAATAACCCGCCAAACCAGTCAGGACACATCTGTTGGTGCTACTGTGCAGCAACCGTCGATTCAAGTGCTGAACGGATGGGATCAAATTGTGCAAGTGAATGTTGGTGAAACACGAGTAGCGCTAGGCCTGGAACCGGGGAACATTAGTGAACCCGTCCAAATTCAGCCGACAGAACTGCTGGTCGAGTTACTTAACCCACAGGGGCAGTTATTGTTCGAGCAGCTATTCACCTTCAATAACGAAGAAGAAAACACTTACACACTCTATATCTCCCGTGCAGAGGCAGGTGTTGTGCTAACGACTTTACCGAACTCGATTGCAACGGTGGCCCCCAATGTCACCCAGGTGCGGGTTATTCATCTCCATCCTGACTTTGACCGTTTATCGGTATCGCTCGAAGAAGTGGTTGCCCCGGTGCTTGACGATGATGTGACCCCGGAAGCCCAGGAGACCATCGAAGAATCTGTGCAACTGCTCTATCGGTCGGGGAGTCGATGGATTCAGGTGCCAGCGCAAGAATATGAGCTTGCTATTGCAGACCCGGTTGCACGTGAGTTCATTTTCAATGAAACGTATGACTTTGATGGTGCTGCTGCTTATGATATCTTGCTGCAACAGGGCACAGCAGGTGAAATCATTGTCACCGTATATCCGCGCGATTTTCAATAGGGTGCTGGGGCTTGACGCCTCTATATGCTGCTTGCTATACTTCGAGCATTAACGGGGCGTGGCGCAGCTCGGCAGCGCGCTTGCATGGGGTGCAAGAGGTCCCCGGTTCAAATCCGGGCGCCCCGACCACTTGCTGCCAACAACCCCTCATATGGCACAACTACAGTCCAGGTGTGATGTGTTTCGCACCCGGGCTGTTTTCACATATAATAGTGAATATTCTTGTGACTAATATAACTATTGCTCTGGAAGTGTGCCCATGTGGTTGCGTGTCTATTTTCAAAGACTGTTCGTGTTTGGCGTGGTATCTAGCATATTTTTGGTCGGGTGCGGTGGTGGCGATGGTAACAATGATGCCAGCGACAACGGTGGTCTATCTGCAACCGATAGCGCAGCAACCCTCGAGGCACAGGTCGAAACACGTGTTGCTGCTACGATAACGGCGGTTGCTGTGGCGAGTAGCCCAACGGCGACGACTGTGCCTGCGACCCCGACCCCGACCGTAACACACACCGCAGAACCTTCGGCGACCCCGAGCAGCACTGTTGCACCCACGCTGACCCTCACTGTGACTGCAAGCCCGACCGACACGGTGTCACCTACACCAGCAGCAACAGAAACACCTGACACTACGGCAACATTCACCCCGGTTTCGCCTTCACCGACCGTCACAACATTGCCGACGTTGACCTCAACAGTCACGCCACGGCCGACGTCAACGGCAACTGCAACACCGACTACGATTCCAACGGTAACCCCTTTGCCTGTTTCAGAAGTGACGATTGAACTGCCAGCCGCCGCAACCACGATGGATATGCTTGCTGCCCTCAACGAATGGCGTTTGGAGGAGGGGCTGTGGCCGCTGAAACTCAACGATACCTTGAGTGCAATGGCGCTCGAACAGGCCGAATACATCAACAGTCTATCTTCTATCCCACCGGGTGGTGACATTCACCTCGGGCCGAACGGTGAAACCGTCTGGGAGCGAGCCGCCAGCATCCCCTATAGCTGGCCGTCGTATACCACCCGTACCCGCCTCTCCATTTCAGAAATCGCCTATGTCGGGGCCAGCATCAACGCGGCGATCAACTTCTGGCAGGGCTCAAGCATTCACCGCAGCACGGTCACCAATGACAACTACCGCGAAATTGGTATTGGGGCCGTTCCGCACCCATATGGGCATTTGTGGATTGTCGTGATGGGGGCGCGGCCGGAAGTGTTGCCGGCTTTTGTGCAGCCACAGACGGGCGAATTATATTTGAGCAATGAAACCTACAGCCGGGCTGCGCGGAGTGGTTGGTTACAAGATGCAGACCGCTTCCAATTGTTACCGGGTGTGACCGACGCTGTGGATGACCAATCGTGGCAAAACTGGGCTGCCCGCATACCCCTCCCCGGGCAGACGTTTGCGCAGTTTGTCGTTGCTTATTTTGATGGGACTACTGATGTTGTGACAGTGGTGGACCCGGTGCAAGACATTCTCTGGTTGCCGGAAACAGTTGCTGCTGCAAGGCAAGGCGCCCTGACATTGACAGTCAGCGGTGGCACGACAGTTCTGGCAGCGCCCACAACCACCCCCACACCAACCCCCGCTGTTGAAGTCACGGCCATTCCTACGGCTGTGGTTGACGATGCCGATACGCTGGTGATCTATTACAGTGATCGTTCGCTGACAGTCAAGAATGATACGAACCGTGCGCTTGACCTCTCCACGGTGGTTCTTGCTAGCGTAGATGGCTCCGCACAGATTCCGCTTACAAGCTGGGATAATCAATTTGCGACCGTGCCTGTCTCGTTTTTCCCGGCGCAAGGGTGTGTGCAAGTGTGGTCATGGGATGAGGCGGTTACGCTGTCTGCGCCGCGTGAATGTCGGGTGCGCCGCTCTGTGATTACCGTTCCAACAGCATCGTTGTTCTGGGCACAAGGAAATTTCATTGTGCAGCAAGACGACGAAACACTCGCGACCTGTGCAGTCGGGGCGGGGCAATGTACAGTTACACTTCGATAACCGGGTGATGCTCAGGGGATGCTAACGGTGTTTTTGTCACGAGCTTATATCCTGCCGCTAGAGTGTAAAGCCTGATGATAGAGCAGGAACAAAGCAAAAGGATTGAGCATAATGGCAACGCAAAACATTGTTATTCTCGGTGCGACAGGTGGCATTGGGAGCGAACTCACGCGGCGTCTGGCAAAGGCAGGGGCCAACGTCCTCGTGGCCTCGCGTGACCAGCAAAAGGTCAACGCACTTGCCAGCGAGGTCAACGCTGAAGGGTATGTGTTGGACGCAACCCAATTTGACCATGTTGAAGCCTGTCTGAAACACGCTGCTGATACGTTTGGGCATGTCGATGCGGTAGTCAATTGTGTAGGCGCGTTCATGCTCAAGCCTGCCCATCTGACGAGTGAAGACGAATGGCGGCACATGGTATCGGCCAATCTTGATTCTGCGTTTGCAGCGATGCGTGCGGCCGGCAAGGTCATGCGCAAAAGCGGCGGCACAGTCGTCTTAATCTCATCCGCAGCCGGGCGGCTTGGACTTTCGAATCACGATGCGGTGGCTGCTGTAAAAGCTGGCGTCATTGGGCTAGCGATGGCATCTGCGGCGACGTATGCCAGCAAAGGCATCCGTATAAACGCAGTTGCTCCGGGCCTTGTACAGACACAACTTTCTGAGCGTGTCACCTCCAACGAAAAAAGCCGCAATGTATCGTTGTCTCTGCATGCGACAGGCCGCCTCGGTGAGCCGCGTGACATTGCCTCAATGATCGAATGGCTGTTGCAGCCCGAAAACGATTGGGTGACGGGGCAGGTCTTTGGCGTAGACGGTGGCCTCGGCACAGTCCGTTCCTACACATAGGGCGGCTGATATGACTGACAGGGAATGCTTGGTCGTTGGCGCTGGGATGTCTGGCTTAATGGCTGCACATGCACTACAAAGCGCTGGGTGGAAGGTCACTGTCCTTGACAAGTCGCGTGGTGTGGGGGGGCGCATGGCGACTCGCCGCATTGACGACGCGCGTTTCGACCACGGTGCGCAGTTTTTTACCGTCCGTGACCCGCGCTTTGCGGAATTTGTGAAACAGTGGCAATCAGCCGGGGTGGTCACCCAATGGTCAACAGGTTTTCCCACACCAGACAACCTTGACTACCAGAACGGACATCCGCGCTATCGAGGCGTACCGGGTATGACTGCCGTGGCGAAGCATCTGGTACTTAATTTGGATGTTCGGCTCAGTACCCGTGTGCAAGTAGTCGCAGTGGAAAGCCAACACTGGCGGGTAACAGCCGAAGATGGTACGCAGTTCAGCGCACCACATTTGCTGTTGTCAATGCCTGTGCCTCAAGCGTTGATGTTGCTGGCTGCTGGTGCGGTCCAGCTGCCCCCTCAAACCCTGCGCGACCTCGAGACGATTGAATACGACCCGTGTTTTGCTGTGATGGTTGTGCTAGACGGCCCCAGCAACATCCCGGCACCGGGCGCAGTTCATATTGATGGTGAACCGATTCGCTGGATTGCCGACAATTTGCAAAAGGGTGTTTCTGAGGGCGTTTGCGCTGTGACAATCCATGCCGGAGCATCATTCACTCGCCAGTATTTTGATACGGACCCGGACATTGTTGCGCAGAAGCTGATCGCTGCGGCGCAGGATTGGCTCGGTAGCCCGGTGCGGCATTATCAGGTGCAGCGCTGGCGTTACAGTCAACCGCTTGACCCTCACCCAGAGCGCTTTGTTTCCGCCGATTTGCCGCCGTTTGTTGCGTTCACCGGGGATGCTTTCGGGGCGTCGAGAGTAGAAGGGGCGGCCCTGTCTGGTTTGGCGGTGGCCGAAGCGCTTCAGACACGCTAGAACACTGTGCTGGCGCGGTCGCAATAGTCTTGATTTGTGCTATAGCGCGTGCTATACTTCACTGTAGTAAGTCTCAAATAGTGCAGACCGAAGTGGGCATCCCCCACTTTTTTTAATCCTAGACCGAACAATTGTAACAACGGGGTTTTCCATGAAAAGCGATTTCGTGCTTGCGTTTAACGAAATTCTCGAAGCACGGGCCTTGCCAAAAGAAGTCGTCATTGAGGCGATTGAACAGGCCCTTGTGTCCGCGTATCGTCGTGACGCCAACATCAGTTCCAATCAGCAGGAAATTGTCGCAGAAATTGACGAAAACGGGCAACCGCGCATCCGTGTGCAAAAAGAAATTGTCACGCGCCTGGTTGATGACAATACCGAGGTTCTGATTGAAGACGCCCTCAAGCATGATCCTGACGCCAAAATTGGTGAAATGATTATGATGCCTGTCAACACATCTGGCCGCCGTTTTGGTCGTATTGCCGCTCAAACGGCCAAGCAGGTCATTCTGCAACGCATCCGTGAAGCCGAACGTGAAACGCTCTACGAAGAATTTATTGAGCGTGAAGGCGATTTGATGACGGCCACAGTGCAGAGCAGCAACAATAACACAGGTGTCACGCTGAACCTGATGGGGCGTGCAGAAGCAATTATGCCACGCTCGCATATGATGCCGGGTGAGCGCCTGCGCAACCATGACAAAACCCGTGTGTATATCATGGAAGTCAATAAGAGCAGTCGCGGCCCGCAAATTGTTGTCTCACGGACGCATAAAGATATGTTGCGGCGTTTGCTCGAATACGAAGTCCCCGAGGTCTACAACGGACAGGTTGAAATTCGGAATATTGCACGTGAGGCTGGCTATCGTAGCAAGGTCGCTGTTGTCGCCACACAGGAAGGCATTGACCCGGTTGGGGCGTGTGTGGGGATGCGTGGGATGCGGATTCAGAACATCATACGTGAACTCAACGACGAGAAAATTGATGTTATTGAATGGGATTCGGACCCGCGCAAATTTATCTCCAAAGCACTTTCCCCAGCACGTGTGAGTGGTGTGTTCCTTGATGAGGGCGTTGATCAGATGCGGACAGCGACGGTTGTAGTGCCCGAAGATCATCTCTCGCTGGCGATTGGCCGTGAAGGGCAAAATGCACGCCTTGCAGCTAAGCTCACGGGCTGGCGCATTGACATCAAGAGCGTGACGGAAACTGCGCAGGAAGACGCGACACTTCTGATGGAAGAACCGCTTTCTGCATTGCTGGACGAAGAACCGGCCCTGGTTTCCGAAGCCTTGCGCGTCATTGAAAAGAAAGAAGAAGGCCGCCCGGTGATGCCCGAAGAATACGCATCGCTGGTTGAGTTTGTAAACGTTGCCGAAAACGCCAAAGCCCGCTTCCGTGAAGAGGACCGTGCGCAACGCCTCGAAATGCTGGAAGCAGTACGCCCACTCGTACCCGACGCTGCTTTTGACATGTCACTTGACGCACTTGAATTGGCCGACGACATTGTGCGCGCCCTCGGACGCATCGACAACGTTGGTGAATTGATGATCCGTGTGCTTTCTGACGAGGCTTATCTGGACGCAATACTACAGGCCAACAACGCTGGTGATGATGCCCTTGAGGCGATCAAATATGCGTTGGACGACCTTGTGATGCCTGAAATTATGCGTATGGAGTTTGAAGAAGCCGAAGCGCCCGCTGAAGAACTCGAAGCGGAACTTGCTGAAACACCAACTGATGCAGCGCCAAGCGTTGATGTGGAAGCAGTCGCAGATGATGTCGAAGCTATAGCCGAGACGGTGGAAGCCGAAGTTGTTGAGGAAGCTGAAACCGAGCCAGAAGCGCTTGAAGAAACAGAAATTGCGGCTGAATCTGTTGAAACGACGCCGGACGTAGATGAAGAAGTACCCCTTGCCTTCCCTGAAGTCGAGGTAGATGAAGATGCCGACGACGATGACGATGACGAACCGCGCAAGAAGTCTAAAGCCAGGAAGGGCCGCCGCGTGGTTGAGTACACTGAAGAATGGGAAGACGACGAGCTGGACGAACTTGACGATGAGTCAACCAGCCGCCAGAAGCGCAAGCGTAAGTCCAAGAAACGCCAGCTCATCTATGATGAAGACCTCGGCGAAGTCGTTGCCCGGCGGCGGCGCAAGGGTAGCCGTAAGCGCAACGAATTTGACGAATTTGAGCTTGACGAGTTCGAATAGTCGTCGTCATGGCGAAAAAACAGCAAGCTACCCGACGCCGGAAAACACCATTGCGCACTTGCATTGTGTGTGGTGAAGTTCATGACAAGCGCGAGCTACTGCGCATTGTACGGACTGAAACCGAAGGTGTACAACTCGATCCTGGTGGAAAACGCAACGGTCGCGGGGCCTACGTATGTCGTGACCGGACAGCTTGTGATGGGATATTGCGGCGTGAAGCGCTCAACCGGGCGCTGCGCACCACTATCTCTGAACAGAACTGGGAACAAGTGCAGGAACAACTCATGCAACACTGAGTAACGCACCACCACCACCCTGCACAGCACGATCCTATATCGTACGGTTGTACACACGTCTCGCTGCCAATATCTACCGCTAGAGGCGTGTGTGCTTTTTGTGACACAACAGTTAGGAGAACACTGCATGGCAGAAAAAGAGAAGCGTGAAGTCCTGGAAGTACCTGATTTTATGTCCGTCCGTGACCTTTCTGAGTTGATGGACATCAGCCCGATTGAGGTCATGAAACAGCTTATTGCCAACGGTATTATGGCGTCTATCAATCAGCAGATTGACTACGATACAGCCGCCATCATCATTGAAGAGATGGGCTTCATTGCACGTCCGTTGAGTGAAGTTGAAGAAGAACAACGCCAGGCCGAAATTGAAGCGCAGCGTCCCAAATGGCGTAAAGAGTTGTATGAAGACGAAGACGAAAGCAAGCTCGAACGTCGCCCACCAGTGATAACGATTCTGGGGCATGTTGACCACGGTAAGACCTCCCTTTTGGACCGTATCCGCGCTGCACATGTCGCTGATGGGGAGGCTGGCGGTATCACGCAGCATATCGGGGCCTACCAGGTACTCCACAACGAACAGCGCATCACCTTCCTGGACACACCCGGTCATGAAGCGTTCACAGCGATGCGTGCGCGTGGGGCGCAGGGTGCTGACGTTGCCATTCTGGTCGTCGCTGCTGACGACGGGGTGATGCCGACGACACAGGAGGCCCTTGACCATGCAAAAGCGGCTGGTGTTCCGATTGTGGTTGCCTTGAATAAGGTAGACAAGCCAAACGCCAACCCTGAATACGTCAAACAACAGCTTGCTGAAGTTGAGCTAACACCCGATGAATGGGGTGGTGACACGCTGGTTATACCCGTCTCGGCAAAAACAGGCGAAGGGATTCCTGATCTGCTTGACGCGATCCTGCTGGTTGCTGAAGATTCGAAGATTATTGCCAACCCCAGGAGCAAGGGCGCTGGTGTTGTTGTTGAAGGCAAGACCGAAGAAGGTCGTGGCGCAATGGCTACCTTGCTGGTGCAGAACGGGACCCTACAACGGGGTGATGTTGTTGTTGCGGGTATCACTCATGGGCGCATTAAAGGCATGTTCGACGATCACGGTAAGCAGATCAAAGAAGCACCCCCGTCCTACCCGGTTTCAGTGATGGGACTCGATAACCCGCCGGAAGCAGGGGATCGCTTTGAAGTGGTCAAAGACATTAAAGTGGCCCGCAGCATTGTTGAAGAACGGATGCTTGAGCGCGACTCTGGCACCGAAACCGCCGCAGCGATGACGCTTGAGGACTTCTTTAGCCGTGTTCAGGGCAGCGACAGCAAAGAATTGATCTTGATCGTGAAGGTTGACGTGAATGGTTCGCTGGAACCTGTCGTGAACTCACTTGAAGATCTGTCGAACGACGAGGTGACGATTGACATTTTGCGTGCAGGTGTCGGCAACATCAGTGAAAGTGACGTGAACCTCGCCAGCGCATCGGGTGCAGTGATCATCGGCTTCAACACTGAAGTAGACAACGCTGCCTCGCGCGCAGCAACCAATACCAGTGTAGATATTCGACTCTATAATATTATCTACAAGATGATTGAAGATGTTGAACTCGCGCTGAAGGGTATGCTTGACCCGGTATACGAAGCCCGTAAGATTGGCACGGCGCAAGTGCGGGCTGTATTCAGGATTTCTAAGGTCGGCAATATCGCGGGCTCCTATGTTACCGACGGTATCATCCGCCGTAACGCGATAGCCCGTGTGGTGCGCAAAGGCCGCATTATCGCGGAAGGGCTCAAAGTCAGTAGCCTCAAGCGCGAACAAGAAGACGTGCGTGAAGTGCGCTCTGGTTTCGAATGCGGGATCGGACTGGACAAATTTAACGACTTTGAAGAAGGCGACCAGGTTGAAGTACTCGAAATGGAGCGCATAAACTAGCACTCGACAACCCGAGAAGGACAACAGCATGACCATCAAATCAGAGCGCGTTGCCGAACTAATCTATGAGCATTTGACGCAGATTCTGTTGACTGAAACCCGCGACCCACGCCTGGAGGGGGTTTCGGTGACCAATGTTGAACTGGACCGTGAAATCGAACATGCCTGGATCATGGTCAACGCGCTTGGTGAAGAAGAACGCAGTGACGAAGTCATCGAAGGGCTGGAACGCGCTAACGGTTTTCTACGTTCTGAACTGGCACGCCGCTTGCGCCTTCGACGGATGCCACAGCTCCACTTTAGTTGGGACTATGGCATTGCCGAAGCCATGTACATCGAAGAACTTCTGGACGATTTGAAAGCCCGAGGTGAAATCGGAACGGATGAGCATGACGACGAGTAACGCGCCGCTCGTACAACTCGACTGGGATCAGGCACGCACCCTCATCAATGACGCGCGGCACATCGCTGTTTTGACGCATTTGTCGCCAGACGGCGATGCTATCGGGTCAATGCTGGGGATGACGCATGCATTGCAGGCCCTTGGCAAGCATGTCACCCCGCTTGTTGATGGGGGGCTGCCAGAACGGTTCGCATTCCTGCCCGGTAGCGAACTAATTCGCGATGATGCGGCTGACATTGAGCCAGATTTGATCGTCAGTACAGACGCTAGCGACCTCGAACGACTCGGCAAGGTGGGCAATGCGCTCCGCACCGAGCGCCAGTTGTCGCTGGTGCAACTTGACCATCATCAAACCAACCTGATGTTTGGTGACGCGAATCTGGTGGATGCCCGTACGGCGGCGGCGGCGGAAGGCGTACTCGACATGCTCAATCACTTCGGCTGGACGGTGACGCGTGACATTGCAACCTGTCTGTTGACAGGGATCGTGACCGACACCATCTGTTTTCGAACCAGTAACACTACGCCCGAAGTCTTAGGCAAAGCCCAACGGTTGATGGCGCTTGGTGCTGACCTTGTTGGCATTGTGCAACGCACACTGGCAACAGTGCCCACAGCGGTCATGCGTCTACAGGGGCAAGTCTTGAGCCGTTTGCAGCTTGAAGAGGGCGTTATTTGGGTGACAATTTCAGCCGAAGATTATGCGTCGGTTGGGCTGCAACCCGAAGAATACAATGGGCTTTCCGGGTATCTCGTCCAGTCCGAAGAGGCCTATGTCTCGGCTGCCATTAAACAAAACCCTGACGGTGAAATTAAAGTCAGTATGCGTGCTGTGCCCGGTTATAATGTGGCGGATGTGGCGTTGTCCTTTGGTGGTGGTGGGCACATTGCGGCGGCCGGTTTTTCAACCACAAAAAAGACAATGGAACAGGTCGTTACAGACCTCATTCCAAAGCTGAAAGAAGCGGTCAAAAACGGAAGTCAGGTCTACGAGTAGGCGGTATGGCTTCTCTTGGCTTTCTAAACGTCGATAAACCGGCCGGTATGACCAGCCATGACGTAGTGAATGTGGTACGACGTGGCACGAAAACGAAAAAAGTTGGCCATGCTGGCACGCTCGACCCAATGGCAACGGGGGTTCTGGTGATTTGCTGGGGCAAAGCCACGCGCCTCAGCGACTATGTTATGGCCGGCACAAAATCCTACACTGCGACTGTAACCCTCGGTGTTGAGACAGATACCTATGATGCGGAAGGCGACGTCCTTAGCCGCAACGATGCAACAGTATCCAAGCATGATCTCTGCGCGGTGTTGAGACAGTTTCGAGGGTCTATTCAGCAAGTGCCTCCCATGTACAGCGCCATCAAAAAAGGCGGCAAAAAACTCTATGAACTGGCGCGGGCTGGCGAAACGGTTGAGCGTGAAGCACGGCCGGTCACAATTTATGCCTTAGAACTTCTCACCTTCGATTTTCCCCATGCTCATCTTGACGTGACATGCTCATCAGGGACATATATCCGCAGTTTAGCGCATGATGTTGGTGCTGCGCTTGGCGTTGGGGCACATCTTTCAGCTTTGCGCCGCACCGCCGTTGGTGACTATTTTCAGATAGAATCGGCGGTTACGCTGGATACACTCAAAGGTAGCTTTGCAGACGAGAACTGGCAGCAGCACCTCGTTTCACCAGCCGACGGGTTAGGACACATTGTGCAGGTCACTGTCAGCGCTGATGAAGCCGCAACAATTGGCAACGGTGGTTTTGTGCAACTTGGGGTGGCTGCTGACGAGACACTTGTGCAGGCGTATGACCCGGGTGGAAGCCTGATTGCGTTATTAGAACCTTATCGCGCTAGAGATGGCGTCTGGAAGCCGTTAAAGGTCTTTCTATAGTAACGTCCTATGATGTAAATTCATTCGCGAAATACCACGACTGAGTAGAACGAGCCTATGCAGCATTTCTATCATCTCCATGACGTATCACTTTCACAACCAAGCACAGTCACTGTTGGTGTTTTTGATGGTGTCCACCTCGGGCATCAGTCCTTGCTACGTCGCCTGGCTGAACACGCACACACCCACAACCAGCTTGCTGTTGTAATGACGTTTTTCCCGCACCCTGATGTCGTTCTACGTGGCATTGAAGAACGATATTACCTGACCACCGTTGAGCGTCGCGCTGCACTACTGGGCGAGTTGGGGATTGATGTTGTCATCACGCACCCCTTCAACGCGGAAACACGCCAAATACGGGCCACACAATTTGTAGATGATCTACTGCGGCATTTGAACATGGCATCGCTGTGGGCTACGCCGGATTTTGCGCTTGGCTATCAGCGTGAAGGTAATGTTGCATTTCTGCGCGAACAGGGTGCAGAAAAAGGCTTCACTGTGACGACAATTGAACTTCTGACTGACCGTGAGCAAGGGCAGGCGGTGCGCAGTGCGCGAATCCGGGCGGCATTGGCTACTGGCGATGTCAAAACGGTGACGGAACTGCTCGGACGGCCCTATCTTGTCGAAGGGAAGGTGATACCCGGGGATAAGCGCGGTCGGACAATTGGATTTCCTACAGCCAATATCGCTGTCTGGGAGCAGCAACTTTTGCCCGCCAATGGCGTTTATGCGTGCCGGGTGCAGCTTGGCGAAGAAACCTTCGATGCCGTGACGAACATTGGCCAACGCCCGACCTTTGATGGCAGTGGGGTTACGGTTGAAACACATCTGCTTGACTTCGACCGTGATATCTACGATCAACATTTGCAGGTCGCTTTCATTGAACGCCTGCGCGGTGAAGTGAAATTTCCCGGTATTGATGCTTTAGTTGCGCAAATCAGTCAAGATGTGCAGACCGGGCGACGGGTGCTGGCGACATTATATGAAAACTAAAGTTTAGTAAAAATGAGATAGTACAAACGCCGCGTTATAATAGCAGTGAATGAACTGTAAGCGATTCAAAGCAAACTTTGTTGAAAATACATTGAGGAAGTGCTATGCAAAAAATCATTGTCCGTACGCTGGTCTTGACATTTGTTCTGTCATTTATTTTCGTTGGGCTGTTACCATCAGCGGCCGTACCAACCCAAGGAGTTCAGGCCCAGGATGGGGAGGGCGATTCGCTGCGAGTAGCGCTCGTCATTGGCACGGGCTCACAATTGATGGATGGCGGCTTTAATGAGAGTTCGTGGGACGCTTTGCTGCGGGCTGAAGAAGAACTGGATGCAGAAATTGAAAACTTCCAGCCCATTGACCCCGAAGATGCTATCGCTGACATGACTGAAATCGCCAGTGGTGGCTATGATGTGATTGTTGCAGTTGGGATTGCTCTTGAAGAACCGACGATGGTGGTTGCGCCCCAATTTCCAGATGTCCATTTTATCGGCGTTGATATTTTTCAGCCCGAAACCGTTGAAAACGTAACCGGGTTGATCTTTCCCGAAGATGAAGCCGGGTTTTTGGCCGGGGTGTTGGCGGCTAGCCTGACCGAGACGAATACCGTCGGTGGGCTGTTCGGCACGGATGATGTGCCGCCGGTGGTTGCCTTCCGCGAGGGGTACGAGTCTGGTATTCGCTGGACGGAACAGGAACTTGATCGCGAGATCGAAGTCATCGCCGAATATCACCCCGGTACGGTCTTGGACTCGTTTTCTGACCCACAGTGGGGTGCCTCAATGGCGGCGCAACAACTTGCGCTGGGGGCTGATGTCATCTTTACGGCGGCTGGCGGCACAGGGATTGGTGTGCTGGAAGAAGTTGCCTTTGTTGCCGAAGATGGCGAACGTGCCTTTTGCATCGGTGTGGACTCTGACCAGTGGCAAACGCTGCCGCAAGCACATCCATGCCTTGTATCGAGCGCAGTCAAACGTGTTGAAGATGGGGTCTTTGAACTGCTGACCCAGTATGTAGACGGTGAAATTGCTGGTGGTAATTTCGTCGGTGAAGTGGGGCTGGCACCTTTCTACGATTTCGCCGATATGATCGACGAAGACACGCAGGATTTTCTGCAACGTGTCCAAACCGATTTAGAAACCAATTCGATCCTGACCTGCTATGGCTACGACATGAGCGAGCTTAGTATTGGTATGGTGATGGATATTGACCAGCGCATTGATGACGGTAGCTTCAATGAAAGTGTCTGGAATGGGATGCAAGCGGCTGCGTTCTGTGGCGCGGAAATTGACTTCGTTGAATCGCAATCACCCTCAGACTACGCCACCAATATTGCAGAATTTGCCGAAAATGACTTCGATATGATCGTGACGGTTGGTTTTGCGCTGGCACAGGATACCAACGCCGCTGCGGAGGCTTTCCCCGATATTCGCTTTATCGGTGTTGACCAGTTCCAGGCTGAAGTCACTGAAGGTGTCACGGGGATGGTTTTCTATGAACAAGACGCGGGTTTTCTGGCCGGGGTGTTGGCGGCGAATTTGACCGACTCTGGCATTGTGGCCGGGGTTTATGGTAGTGATACAGTGCCCCCTGTCGTCGCGTTTAAAGAAGGCTACGAAGCAGGTGTGCGGTATGTAGACGAGGATATTTCCGTGATCAGTACTTTCCACCCGGGCGGTGTTGATGTCGCGTTCAGTGACCCACAGTGGGGTGCAACCACAGCCCGGCAAGCACTTGACCAAAACGCGGATGTCGTTTTTGCCGCAGGTGGCGCGACCGGGAATGGCTCGTTGATTGAAGTCGCAACTGTGGGCGAAAATCCACCATATTGCATTGGTGTGGATACGGACCAGTGGTTGACCGTTCCCGAAGCGCACCCATGCCTGGTTTCCAGCGCACAGAAATTGCTCGACGCCGCGATGGCAGACATGGCATTGCAGCATGTACGCGGTACACTGGAAGATGGTAATTACTTCGGGTTAGTGGGGCTGGCACCATTCCATGCCTTTGAAGATGTCGTGCCGGAAGACTTGCAAGCCGAACTCGATATGATCGCGACCATGCTGGCCGACGACGAACTTGATCCGGCGGATTACTAATCAGGCTGTGTGCTAATTAATCGTCCCTGAAATCGTCAGCACGCCGTTGGCAGCGGTAACAGTTGTCACGGTGATGCTCTCGATATTGGCTTGTTGCTTATATGCGATAATCTGATCGGTGATCAGTTCCGAAAGGCGGGCCCCAATGGTAGCGCTATCTTCTTCCAACTGGAATCCACCCGTCTCGATGCTGATCACCTCGACTTCGATCAGCGCCGTGGTAAAAGCCGTGGTCGGGGGAAAAGCGCGCGCCGTAATCAGAAAGTTGGTGTTTACGACAGGGATATTGTTACCAACAAAAAAGTATATCTGCCCATCGGCAAACTGTACCTGAAATTCTGGCGTTGAGTAATCCCAGATGACCGGGCGCGTGATGTCATATTCTTCGAATAATGTGTCGTATTCGGTATTGAGCCATGACGAAAGTGCTTTCTGCTCAATTTGCACGGTGAACAAGCCGTCACGGCTTGCGGCCGCAGCAGACAGGTCATTGAGTACCTGCCGTTCGTACTGCGCAGCAGCGGTAGGATCTGGCTCAAAGTCGCCCAATGGCGGTTCTGGCCCGCGTGCAGAAAACAGCGCCAGACACAACACCACACACAGCAACAATGTGCCCAGCGTCAACAATGGCCCCAGCACACAGCCAACGAGCGGTTTAAAGCAATTGGTGCGTTTGGGACTGGGTAGCATTGTTGAGCCGGGGCTATAGTTGCGTGGTGTGCGCATGGGGTGCTGTTGCATGGCGCGAATTCCTGATCGCTTAGCGGTCGATGCGATAGCCAAGGCGTCGCAGGGCGTTTTCGTCGGTCCGCCAGTTTTTGAGTACCTTCACCCGCAAGTCAAGGTAAATCCGCGTCTTCAGAAAGTCCTCAATGGCGTGACGCGCTTCCTGCGAAATCTGCTTAATCATGCTGCCACCCTTGCCAATCACAATTGGTTTCTGGCTTTCACGCTCGACATAAATCACTGCGCGAATGAACACCACACCGTTCTCACGTTCCTTGTATTCTTCGACATAGACTGCGGCGGCGTGTGGAATTTCCTCTTCGGTATGCCGCAACACCGCCTCGCGGATCATCTCGTTAGCGATTTCGCGCTCCCACAGGTCAGAAATCTGGTCAGGGGGGTAGAAGCGCGGGCCTTCTGGCAGATGCGTTTGAATTGCTGCTAGCAACTCATCAATACCTGTGCGCTCGGTAGCGATAGTTGTGTACCAGGCGGTGTGTGAGGATAGTTCTAAATGACGATGCACTTGCTCCATATAGTGATCCGGGTCTGGGGCAGCATCGACTTTGTTCAGCACACGGAGTACCGTTTCGTTTCCGGCAGCTTGAATGATGCTGGCAACGTTGCGGTCGGCTGCTGTGGGGCGTTCGCTCACGTCACCCACAAACAGGATCACATCGGCGTCACGTAGAGCTTGCAGCGCAACATCTACCATGAACTCACCCAATCCGGTGCGCGGCTGGTGAATGCCGGGCGTGTCGATGAATACGACCTGCATATCGTCGCGGGTCAGGATACCGAGCTGGTTAACGCGCGTGGTCTGTGGCTTGGCGCTGACGATAGCGATCTTGGTGCCGAGAATGGCGTTGATCAGCGTGCTTTTGCCGACGTTCGGCCGCCCGACAACAGCCACAAACCCGCTGCGGTGCCCTGCTGGGACATCTTCAAACGCAGTCGGGCTTGTGCTGATTTCGTGTTCCGCGAGGAAGGCTTCAACAATGTCTTGCTCGTTGTCGTTAGGTGGTGCGTCCTCAGCCGGATTGGGTTCACTCTGCGGGTGGTTATCCGCTGGCATAACCCTAACCTAAACCCCAAGCCGGAAGGGATTGAAGTTCGTGTCATGGTCGTAGTAGTCTTCGTTTTCGACACGCTTCAGACCATTGACGATGGCGTAGGTGATAGGGGTGAAAGCGACTTCAATGGAGACTTTGAAAATGTAGTTCGTCACGATCAGCGAGAGCAAAATTTCCGGTGGGAAAACCCCAAGCAATGTCGCGATGATAAAGAACAAGGTTGTGTCGGCGGCCTGACCAACCAACGTGCTGCTAATGGTGCGCACCCACAGCAGGCTGCCTTCCATCTGCACTTTAAGCCGTGCCATCACGTAGCTATTGAGGAATTCACCGACGAGGTAAGCCGTCAGACTGGCGACGACGAGCCCGCTAATGCCGCCAAGAATAGATTCATAGGCGTCCTGCCCGGCGTAGTCGTTCCATTCGCTTTCAGCCGGCAGCATACCAACGATCCAGATCATGAAGGCCATCAAGGCTGAGGCTGCAAAGCCCGTCCAGATAACGCGCCGTGCCCGTTTGTAACCATACACCTCGGTCAATACATCGCCGAAGATGTATGCAATTGGGAAAACGAGCGTCCCGGCATCAAAGAGCAATGCCAGCGCCCCCAATGCACCGAAGTCCAGCACGGCCCCGGTGTCGATAATCTTCGCACTACTGAGCAGGTTACTCAGCAACAGCACGGTGACGAACGTCGCCATAACGAAGTCGTAGAACTTGTAACTTTTGTTTTCTTGCGCTTGATCCTGTGATGTCGTGGTGTACGTGTTTTGCATCGTAATCTGGTTATCTACTTATCTGTAAACGGTAAATGATCGTTAATTGGAGCGGCACCAGTATACTACACGCTTCGGGTGCGTCAACGCAGGATCATCAACTATTCATCTGTAGGGCGAATACGCCATTTGTCTGTTGACAGGCGGCTGGCATGTTCCAGCAACAACAGTTGCAGGCGGTTGAATCCGGTTTCATCCTGCATCGACCGCACAAGCACAGGCTCGCGTTGTTTGATTTCACGGGGTAGGTCTAGCCGTTCCCGCACAACAATGACAATGGGCCGGCCCTGTTGTGCAAAGAACTGCCAATCGTCGTGTAAGAATCCGTAGTCCATCGCCGCTGCACTCAAGATCATTAACAACATGTCGGCGTGGTCCATCGCTTCTAGCAAGGCATCGCGCCAGGCAGCTTCGTCATCCTGGGGAGCATCTTGCTGGTCGATCCAGATTTTGGCATGTTGCGACCGTAGGCGCTCGGCCAGTGCGGTTGCGAATGCTGTATCAGGTTCAGCGTATGTCAGGTAAATCTGGATTTGCTTCATATGAATGTCGCCCTTCAGGGAATCCTTTCCATTTCGTTACACAACGCCCGACCCCGTGCCCGGCTGAAAAAGGTGAAATTCACGCGCACCCGTTCGCCATTTTGCCACGAGCGCCAGGTGTCTAGCTGGTCAATCTCACATTCCGCAGTGCTGCCATTGTCGCGGCGTAGTGTGAGCTTAAAGTTTTCAGAACGTCCATCCCAGCACAAGGTACCCAGACGGTCGCGGGCTCGGCTGCATTGCTCAACATTGCGTCGATCAATATTGGGCCAGACAGGGTTTAAATTGGTGCCTGACGCCACTGCCCACGGTGCTTCGCGTTCCTCGTTGAGATCAACCCATTGGTCGAATGTGTAGGAGCATGATTCGTATTGCTCATCACGGTAGCGCGTTTCGCTGCGGCACACCTCCTCTACACGGAAGGAGCCGTCACCCTGGTCTACGTTCTGCTGTGAACAGACTTCCTCCTGGTAAGAAACCTGTCGTGTCCGGGTTGAGCGGCTAATGTTATATGCACCCGAAGGGGCCGGGCATTCGCGTTCGCTGCGTACCGCCTGGTATTCTTCAATATTGTACTTGCGTTCCCATTGGTGCCCGGTAATGGTTGCTTCTTCACTGATGCGGTGGAAGAATGCGCCATACGTCCCGCCGAGTAGGGCCAGAATCACAGCGAAAACACCCCCAATCTGAAGCTGGCGGCGGCGCTTTTTGCGGGTGTCGGTCAAGCTACTGGCGGTGCTAGAGGTTGGTTCAACACCCATGCGCTGTTGCATATCTGACCAGTGTTCGGCATCCAGGTCACGAGCTTCGGTGGACTCAGGGGTGCCTGCTATACGTACGTCGGCTTTTTCGCCGGTTTTGACGTCGGCACCACAGCTCACGCAGAAATTCGTGGCAGCGCTGTTAGGGGTTTCACAGGCAGGGCAAATGACATCAACGCCTTCGTACTTGTGGTTGACAAGGCGGTGGTATTCACCGGGTTCTGGAAAGTAGCGCAGCCTGGGGTCTTGCGCCGCACCACAGTTAGGGCAAAAGCGATTGGATACCCCCAGCAAGCCTTCCGTGCCGCAGACATCACAGGTCCATAACATTTCATACGTCGCCCCGGTGACCAGTTGCGACCGTTCACGCTCTGCGTCTTGTTCAGCACGTTTTTGGGCAGCCTCAACGAGTTTCATGGCATCTTCAGAGGTGTCCATGGCCAGGTCTTGAACATCTGCGGGGGAAAAATTGGCACCCATGCTTAGAAACTGTAAAAATTCGCGCGTCCAAGCCAGGTCAGCTTTGGCATCCTTCACATTGTCCAGCTTGGCGCTGCGTTCAATGTGGAGTACCGTGGCCCCGGCAGCTTGTCGTAGCTCGGGAATGGGGTCAGTCTGCATCATATCTTGTAGCGTCGGCAAGGCAGATTTCGTGCCGTTAATGCCGACCATAAACATTGCCCGTAACCGTTCACGGGCGTCAGTACTTTTGAGGTTTTGTAGCGTGGTATTTCGCTCCATCGCGTTGTTCCTGCTTCTATCCAACACTAAACTGGTTATGATTAGCGCTACAGCGTTTGCAATCGCTCTACCACTGTAGCAGAATTTTCGAAATTTCGTAAATCAAAAAACAAACCTTCTCGTGTTTCATGACAATTGGCATGCAATTGGCACGGAGAAGGTTGCAAGATGTTATGAAATTGTTGTTGGATTGCTATTATGGATGAGCAAACCTCCAAATAATCAGGCGGGGAGGGTTAGCTCTCAAAACGCGCCATTTGCTGTTCCAGTTTAGAACGGTCGATTTGTTCAAAAGCCTTCAACTTTTCGTTGAACTGGCGCATATAGTCCACAAGCTGGTGCTTTTTATGCGCCTCGAAGCGCAGCGTAACGGCCGGCTGTGTGTTACTGGCGCGTACCAGTCCCCAGCCATCTTCAAACTGAACCCGCGCACCATCAACATCAATGACTTCATGCTTTTCGCGCAGTTCGTCGCGGATTTTGGAGATAATTTCGAATTTTACATCGTCAGGAGCGCTCAGGATAATCTCAGGTGTAGCCAGCATCGACGGCATCGAAGCCAGAATCTCGCTGATTGGTTGTTGAGACTTGGAGAGGATTTCGAGGGCCTTAAGGGCTACCAGCGGCGCGTCGTCAAACCCATAGTAGTCCTCACCAATGAAGATATGGCCACTGACTTCACCCCCGAGCGGTGACCCGACTTCGTTCATTTTGGCTTTCATCAAGCTATGGCCGCTTTTCCACATCAATGGTTCACCGCCAGATTCGCGGATGATGTCTGGCAGCAATTGGCTGGCTTTCACGTCATAGACGATGGTCGAGCCGGGGTGCCGTTGCAGCAGGTCACGTGCCAGAATTGCGATCAGACGGTCAGCAGAAACATGATGCCCGTGATTGTCAATCAAGCCGCAGCGGTCGGCGTCACCGTCGAAGCCAATTCCTAGATCAGCCCCGGTTTCGATAACTTTTGCTTCCAGGTCTTTGGTGAGTTCGGGGTCTTCGGGGTTGGGCAGGTGGTTGGGGAAAGTGCCGTCTGACTCACAGAATAGGCAGATCACTTCGACGCCAAGCTCAGACATCACAGACGGAACATAAGTCCCACTGAGACCGTTGCCAGCGTCCACGACAACCTTCAACTTGCGATCACCCATGTCAACTTTATCTTTGATGGCGGCCATGTGCTTATGAATCATCTTCGGGTCTTTAGTAACGCGCCCGTCACCGGTATCGAAGTCGTCTTGCTGAATCATGGTCAACAAGTCTTGAATCTGGGGGCCCGCAAGTGCTAGCTTACCATAAGCCATCTTGATGCCGTTGTATCTGGAACCCAGGTGGCTACCCGTAATCATGATGCCACCAGCGTTTTCATTAGAGGCGGCCGCAAAGTACACGGTAGGGGTCATCACTTCGCCAATGTCGATGACATGCGCACCAGTTGAAGCCAACCCGGTGATGACGGCTTTCTTCAGGCTGGTTGTGCTGGGGCGGTTGTCGCCGCCGACATAGATCGCTTCAAGGTCAAACTCACGCTGCACATAGGTACCATAGGCTTTGCCGACGTGTTCAGCAACATATGGCGTCAGTTGCGCGTCATTGCCTTCAACCGTGCCACGAATATCGTATTTACGAAATATATTGGTCGGAATATTGGTCATTCGGGTTTGCTCCTTATAATCATGTGTACTGCATTGAGGATATGTAGAGCTTAGCCAAGCCTGCGATGCTCTGCAAGTCTCCTATCCAATTTTTAGAAGCCCTATAGTGTTAGGGACGTGTGTATCGGTGCGTTTCGGCGTACAATGAAATTAAGGGTGTCTTGCACCAGCCAAAACGAGGTGTTTTAATCAATAGCAATCGCGCCAGCAGCACCAGTGTTTATCGTAAAGTGATATGCCCGGGAAAACCAACTACAGGAACGGTTTATGATTGATTTGTATGATATTCTTGAAGCCGCTAATGGACAGCTTTTTGGTGAAGCCGCCAGCCAGATTTTTACGGACTTTTGTTTTGACTCGCGTCGTGCGGAACCCGGACAGCTTTTTGTGGCAGTAAAAACTAAACACGGCGACGGACATGAGTATATGCAAGATGCCGTGCAGCGTGGTGTTACGGGCATTATGTGTTCTACACCACCCAGTTTTGACACCGATGGGTTGACTGTGATTGTTATGCGGGATGTTGAGCTTGCGCTGATCCGCTGGACTGAACGGGTGCTTCAAAAGTTTGGGACCAGCGTCATCGCTGTGGCCGGTAGTGCCGGCAAAACGACGACGAAAGAAGCTATCGCTACGGTGCTTGGGGGAAAGTATAACGTCTACAAAAGCCCGGGCAGCTATAACGGTCGGTTTGGTTTGCCGCTGGCCTTGGGTCAACTGGGTAGTGAACACCAACTCGCTGTGCTGGAATTTGCCACCGATCAGTTCGGTGAAATGGCAGAAATGACCGCCGCGACGCAACCTGTGATGGGGCTGGTAACCAATGTTGGGCATTCGCATGTAGACCGTCTTGGCAGCGTGCTGAACGTTGCCAATGAATATCGTGCCCTCATTGAAGGCTTGCCGGAAGATGGTATCGCTATTCTAAACTACGACGATCCATTGGTACGTGGTATGAAAACCGCCTTGCATGGCGCCGCGATGACCGTGAGCGTGGACGTTACTGGCGATGTGTTTGGTGCGGATTTGACGGCCTACAACGTATTACTTAGCCGCTATAAGACTGGCTTCGATCTGCGGTTTGGCACTGAGCGACATGTGGGTCGGTGGTTGCCTTTGCTCGGGGCACACAATCTCTATGCTGGGCTGATGGCCGTGGCGGTTGGGCTCTGTTTTGATGTTCCCATTCAAGAAAGCCTGCGCCGCCTGACCGAACTTGAGCCAATGCCCGGGCGGATGCGTATCTTTAAGGGGGTCGGTGGCTGCGACATTGTAGACGATAGCTATTCCGCCACGCCAGAAAGTACCCTTGCGGCACTCGAATGGCTCGATGCGGTTGTTCATCCGACACCTGTCCCCGGTGAAACGCTTGAGTCTACCGCCCCCGATGCCGAAGACGATGACCGTCATGGTCGTGTCTATGTTGTCATGGGCGACCTCGCTGGTTTGGGATCCTACAGCACACGCGCCTACCGCGAAATCGGCGCGCGGATTGCCAGAATTGCTGATGGGTTGATTACAAAAGGTGATGCCGCTGGTGAAATTGGGCGCGTGGCAGAAGAAAACGGTATGCAGGCTATCGACATTCATATGACGTATTCGGCTCGAGATGCGGTGCAGTCGATCAAAAATCAGCTTACAGAACATGATGTTGTACTGGTGAAAGGCTCAGAACCTGCACGCATGGAACGGGTTGTGCGCCATCTACTCGCTGATGAAGCTGATGTGGCCAAACTGCCGCGTAATGTCTCTGCCTTTGATACTGTCTGGATGGATCGTCCTGCGCGCCCAACATGGTTGAACATTGACATGGACGCGGTTGCGAATAACGTCCAGAAGATTAAATCCATGCTTGCTGATGATGTCGCGCTGCTGGCGGTTGTCAAAGCAAACGCTTACGGACACGGTGCCGTAGCGGTTAGTACAACGGCCTTGCTCAATGGGGCGAATTATCTGGGTGTGGCGAGTATTAACGAAGCGATGGAACTACGTGAGGCGGGGATTTCGGCTCCAATCTTGATTCTGGGATATACACCCGCGTGGGCAGCGGAGCTGGTGGTGCGGTATGGGGTTACGGTCAACCTGTACGACATTGATCTGGCGCGGCACTTTGACCGCACTGCCCGTGAAATGGACCAGCGCATTACCGCGCATGTGAAAATAGATACGGGTATGGGGCGACTTGGGATTTTGCCAGAGACCGTAACCACGTTCTTCCGCGCGATTGCCAAATTGGAAAATATTGACGTTGAAGGGGTCTTCACGCACTTTTCAGTAGCCGACACTGACGCAAACTACACGGAATATCAGATCAATGCCTTTAACCATGCGCTTGAAACGCTGGCGGCTGGCGGCTATCAGTTTAAATATACCCATGCGGCGAATGCCCCGGGGCTATTCAATCACCAGTCTGCACACTACAGCATGGTGCGTGCCGGAATTGCCCTGCACGGCCTGCAACCAGACCCCAAAACCCTCTTGCCTGAAGGGTTCCGCCCGGCGTTGTCGTGGAAAACTACTGTGGCGCAGGTAAAGCGCTTGCCTGCTGGCTCTTACGTCGGTTATGGCAACACATACCGCACACGCAACGCTGAAAACATCGCTGTGATTCCGGTCGGTTACGCAGATGGGTTCCGCCGTGCCCCGCGTCATTGGGGGTATGTGTTGGTTAAAGGTCAGCGTGCGCCGATTGTGGGGCGCGTTAGTATGGACATGACGATGATCAACGTGACTGAGATTGACGATGTCAAAATTGGGGACGAGGTTGTTTTGATCGGGCAGCAAGGCGACGAAATTATCACAGCGGAAGATGCTGCTGAACGACTTGGTACCTCAAACTATGAGGTTGTTAGTACTATTCTGGCGAGGGTACCGCGGGTCAAATAATGCCCTTTTCATTACTACGTTCAACTCTGGCACGCACAAGCGAATTTCAACTCACCCGGCAACAATATCGCCAGCGTCTGTTGACCTATATTTTGCTTGGCCTTCTTGGCGTAAATGTTATCTATCTTTTGCTATCGTTGCTGGATGGTGAACATCGCCTGGACGATGTATACAACCTGATGCTGGCCATTGCGCCATTCGTGTTGGGTGCGTTGTTGTGGTTGAATGTGCAGGGCTATGTACGGATTGTGGGGCCGGCATTGCTGGTGCTGTTGTCGGCAGCCGTCTTCGTAACTGCCCTCGCAGAAGAGACACCTCGATATGTAGACAACTACCTTTACTACCATATCATTGGCATCATTGTGGCCCGGTTATTATTCTCATACCGGGGTGTAATGCTCTATTCGATAACCCTGCTGTTTGGGGTTGGCATTATGTTGGTCACCTATGATGATACGTTTCATGACGATTTATTAAATGTGTTGACCTATCTGAGCATTGTGATCATTGTCTTCCTCGCGTTGACCCACTTTATGGACCGGGTTGAGGCCTTGCGCCAGGCAGAGCTTGAAAAACGCATCCAGAGCCAGGATCAATTGTTGCTCACGGCCTTTGATGGTGTTGTGATATTGGATAAAACGTTTACAACCGTCGAAAGCTCACCCGCGTTTGCAACATTGCTTGGCTATCAAGATACCGCCCAGTTGACCGGGCAGCAGGTCTTTACAGACACTTTCCCACCTGTAGTTTCGCCGGGTTGGATGCCATTATTTGAGACAGAAGCTCACCGTGCTAATGGTACCATGATTCATCTGGAGGCAACTTATCGTGCTGAAGGCGCATACATCATTGCGGCGGTGCGTGATATCTCACAACGGTGGGAACAACGCCAGCTATTGATCCAACGTGCTGCTTACTTTTTGGCACTGCATGAAACGGCGCTGGCACTGATGCACTACCAGGACTATGCGCGAATTTTGACCCAGATTTTGCAGTCAGCCACGCCGCTGCTGGGGACAAGACACGGCTTTGTAGCGTTGTTTGAGGACGAACAACAACAGGTCCGGCTTCGTGCTGGGACAGGTATCTTTGAGGAACAAGTCGCCACGATAATGCCACGCCGAAGTGGTCTGGTACAGCGTATCCTTGACACGCACCATCCAGTGGTTATTGACGACTTTGCAAGCTGGAGAGGTGTTTTCCCATAATGACGAAATCCTCGCTGATATGCTGGCGCGGCAGACGGCTGTTTTGCTAGAGCGCGTCCAACGCTTTAACGAAGAACAACGACAACGCCGCTTCAGCGAGGCACTCTATAAGCTATCATTCTCAATGAATAGCGCGATGACACTGGACGAACTCTTTGATCAAATCCTGTATCATGTTAGTCAATCGATAGCAAATGATGCTGCCAACATTATGCTGCTGGATGATAAGCAGCGTGTCGCACATGTTGTACGGCATCGTGGTTATGACGAAAAAGGGCGTGCTGGTGATTTTGACGTAGACTATGCGTTTGACATCTCTCAATTTGAGAACTTGCGCCTTGTCTTTGCAACGCAAGCACCATTGCAAATCAAGAATGTTGTTACTGATCCACGCTGGACAGTAGGCGGGGAACCGACATGGATTCGTTCATATGCGTGTGCGCCGATTGTCCGCGATGAGCGTGTGATTGGATTCCTGAACCTTGATAGCGCTGAACTTAATCACTTTAGTGATGCGGATGCGCAGAATTTAATGGCTTTTGCCAACCAGATTGGGGTAGCCATTGAAAAAGTACGGCTGATTGAATCTGAACAACGGCAGCGTGAAATTTCAGACACACTGCGCGATGTAGCAAATACATTGACCCGTTCTACACGGTGTGACGAGTTGCTGGCACGTTTCCTTGAACAGGTAGCGCGGCTGGTTCCCTATGATGCTGCGGGTATCTGGATGGTTGATGAGAATGGGCGTTCATATTTTGTTGCTGGGCGCGGGCACGACCGTTTCGGGGTACAGAAAATTGTTGAAAACATGGTTCATGACCCGGAAAATGATGAGTTGATGCGTCGTGTTGTGGAAACCAAGCAGGTGATCATTGTCTCAGACGCTACCGAACTTGAATGGACGACAGGTGACTTTGGGTGGATACGGTCGTGGGCGTGTAGTCCGATCATTGTGCGCGGTGAGTTTTATGGCAAGTTAGCCTTAGATAGCACCCACCGCGGGTTTTATCAACCGCATCATATTCCTACGCTTGAAACACTGGCAAAGCAGTTGAGTATTGCGCTTGAAAATGTGAGCCTGTTTGAGCAAGTCCAGAACTACGCTGCTCTACTTGAGCAACGTGTTGCAGAACGTACTGCTGAACTTGACCACGAACGTCTGCAATTACAGACTATTTTGTCTTCAATGGATGAAGGTGTGATTTATGCGAATTTTCATGAGGGTGATGAAAGCTCAACGATAGAGTATGTCAATGCGTCATTCGCTGCGCTGCTGGGGGTGCCCGTTACTGAACTGGTCGGCAAAGATTTGGAACCTGTCGTCGAGCGTATCCGTAATGAAGATGTCGTCCAAGAGCTTGAATTCTTGTTGAAACCCGGTGAAACAACATCCTCTGCAAAGCGACGAGAGTGGCGAGGCGAAATACGCATTCAAACCGAGGATCATGGTGTGATTGAGTGTGCAATGACAGTATTGGCCGTCAGCGTGCCAGAAAAACAGTTGGTTTGGGCTGTGGGCGTGTTGCGTGATGTCAGTATGGAAAAGGCACTACAGGCACAGCGCGAACGCTTTGTAGCGAATGCCTCGCACGAACTGCGTACCCCATTGACGAACCTTGTTACGCGCATGTATTTGCTCAAAAACCAACCTGATAAGCTCAAAACGCACCTGACCGTGATGGAACGCACGATTGACCGCCTGACGACACTGGCTGAAGATTTGCTTGACATCACACGCTATAACAACCACGTAATCACCATAAGCCCAGCACGCCGCGATTTACGCCCGGTGATAGAGACTATTGTTGATCTGCAACTTGCATCTGCTGAGTTTAAGGGGATTCAGGTGCAAATGTTGTTCCCAGACACCCCCGTCTGGGTAAACATTGACGAAAACCGCTTCCATCAGGTTATCATCAACCTGTTGGTCAATGCCATCAACTATACACGTCCAGATACAATCATTCAGGTCATGGTTAGCACAACCGCAACACAGGCAACAATTTGCGTTGCAGACGAAGGCTATGGCATTGCACCAGAGCAAATCAAGCACATTTTCGAGCCGTTTTTCCGTGCGACAGAAGGCCGCGTGCATGGCACCGGGCTTGGCCTGACAATTTCCAAAGAAATCGTTGAATTGCACGGCGGACGTATTTGGGTGGAAAGCGAACTCGACAGCGGCAGCCGCTTTTATATGCAACTGCCGCTTGTGGCGTAAACTGTGAGCGATACTACGCGGTCGCAGCGGTTTCGGGGGTTGGGGTGGCGGCGTCTTGCGCTTCATGCCCGTCGTCGGGTAACGGTTGGCAGCACAACACGAGTTGTTTGGCAGCCTTCACCTCGTCTACACGGCGCACAGGCGTGTTATGCGGTGCATCATGCAACAGCTCGGGGTTCTCGCGGGCTTCTTTGGCGATGATTTTCATTGCGGCGATGAACGTGTCCAGCGTTTCTTTGCTCTCGGTCTCGGTCGGTTCGATGAGCAGCGCGTCTGGCACAATCAGTGGGAAATAATTCGTCGGTGGGTGAATGCCATAGTCAATCAGCCGCTTGGAAATGTCCAGCGCATGGATGTCTGGCACGTCCTTCCAACGCCCTTCAAGAACAAACTCGTGCCCACATTCGCGGTCATAGGTTCCGTTATAGGTGTCGCGCAAATTGGCGCGAATATAGTTGGCATTGAGTACGGCATGGCGCGTTACTTCTGAAAGCTGGTTACCATATGCTGCAATATATGCATAGGCACGCACATGCATTCCAAAATTGCCCCAGAACGCCTTCAAGCGCCCAATGCTTTTTTCTGGCATTTCCCAACCATAGAGCGGGGCTTCATGCTCATCGTTGGGGGTTTCTTTAATGCCAACGACCGGCCCGGGGCGATAGGGTGCTAGCTTGTCGTTGCAACAAACAGGGCCTGAACCCGGTCCGCCTCCACCATGAGGCGTTGAGAACGTTTTGTGCAGGTTGTAGTGCATGACATCGATGCCAAGTTCGCCGGGCTTGGCAATGCCCAACAGCGCATTCATGTTGGCACCATCCATGTACATGAGCCCACCGACGCCGTGAACAATCTCGATTACGTCGGTGATGTGTTCCTCGAAAACACCAAGCGTGCTTGGAATCGTCATCATCATGCCGGCGATGGTGTCACCATATTTCTCACAGGCGGCGCGTAGTGCGTCGAGGTCAACATCGCCACGCTCATCAGAGTTGATTTCGATGACTTCTAACCCGGCCATGGTGGTAGTGGCGGGGTTGGTGCCGTGCGCGCTGTCTGGCACAAGGATGCGGGTCCGCTTGTCGTCACCATTATCCAGATGATATTTGCGGATCATCAGAATGCCAGCAAACTCACCCTGTGCCCCGGCCGCAGGTTGCATACTCACCGCGGCAAAACCACTGATTTCACACAGCCATTCTTGCAAGCGATACATCAACGCCAGCGCCCCCTGTGTGCTATTGGTGCTTTGCAGGGGATGCACATTCGCGAATCCGGGGAGACGCGCCATGGCTTCGTTGATCTTGGGGTTGTACTTCATCGTACAGGAGCCAAGAGGATAGAAGCCGACATCAATGGCATGGTTAAGCTGGCTCATGCGCGTAAAATGCCGCACAACATCCAGTTCACTGACTTCGGGCAAGTCCAGCTCGTCGCGTTTGAGGTGGTCGGGGATCGCAGTTATTGGGACGTCTGGCTCTGGCATCCGCACACCCTGCCGACCGGGTTTGCTGATTTCGTAAATTGTGGGTTCCATGTTGTGTCCTACCAATACTTTTGCTAATCGGGAAACGTCGATGGGTTATTGTGCTGCGATGTGCTTGAGTGCAGACACCAGCAGGTCGATCTCTGCTTTGCTGTTTTGTTCGGTTACACAAATAAGCATCTGATTTTGGCGATGCGTATAGTGTTGACCAACATCATATCCACCAATAATGCCGCGTTCGTACAGAAGGCTTTCATTGATGTCGGCAACAGGCCTGGGGCAATTGACGATGAATTCTTTGAAAAACGGTTCGCTACGGTCCACAGAGAAGCCGTCGAGCTTGTCAATTTCGTTGGCAGCATAGTGCGACTTGTGCCAACACAATTCCCCGACCCGGCGCATTCCATGTTTGCCAAGTGCGGCCATGTGGATGCAGGCTGCCATTGCCATTAAACCCTGATTGGTGCAGATATTCGAGCTGGCTTTTTCGCGGCGAAGGTCCTGCTCACGGGGGCGCAACGTCATAACATAGGCACGTTGTCCGTCGTTGTCAGTGGTTTCACCGATGATGCGGCCCGCAATACGGCGTACATGTTGCTGGCGCGTTGCGAAGAAGCCAAGGTAGGGCCCCCCAAAGCTCAATGGAATGCCCAGCCCTTGCCCTTCACCGACAACGATGTCTGCACCTAGCGCGCCCGGCGATTTCAACACCGTGCAGGCGACGGGGTCTGTCACAATCACCACCAGAGCCCCATGCGACTGCGCCGTTTTGATGAGTTCGCTGTAGTCTTCAATTTGCCCGAAGAAATTTGGATATTGCACCGCAACCAGCATGGTCTCGCTGTCGATCATATCCACCAGATCAAGCACGGTTGCCGTGCCGCTACGGTCGCCAGAGAACTTCAGGTCACGGTTCTGGTGATAAGTGCGCACGACCTCGCGATATTGGGGGTGGATCGTTGGCGATAACACAACTTTGGTGCGTTTGCCGCGCTGAATGGCATTGGCCATCGTCACCGCTTCGGCCAGTGCTGTCCCAGCGTCATAGTGGCTGGCGTTGGCCGCTTCCATCCCGGTCAGGTGCGCGATCATGCTTTGAAACTCAAAGGTCGCCTGCAACGTGCCCTGGCTCATTTCAGGCTGATAGGGCGTGTAGGCGCTGTAGAACTCACCACGCAGTAGAATTTGATTCACAATTGCGGGGGAATAATGATTGTATGCGCCTGCACCTAAAAATGTGGCATAGTCGCTGGTGGTGACATTGAAAGAGCTGAGCGTTTCCATGTCAGAGGCAATTTCCATCTCACTGAGCGGTTTGGGTAAATCCAGTGTAGGAAAACGATATTCCTCTGGAATAGCCGCAAACAGCGCATCAATCGAGTCAACACCAATCGCCTTGAGCATGTCTTGAACGTCGGTTTCGGTATGCGGAATGTAGCTCATGGTTTATGTTATTTATCCCTGTTTGTCCCGGTCTAAATGGATGGGTACCCTAGTCTCGGTCTTCACAGTAGGCGGTGTAGGCGGCGGCGTCCATCAGGTCATCCAATGGTCCAGGGTCCGCGACCTTTAGTTTAACAAACCACCCCCCCTCAAAGGGAGAGGAATTTACTAATTCAGGCTCATCTTCTAGTGTGTCGTTAACCTCCGTTACTTCCCCACCGACAACTGTGAAGACGTCAGAGGCTGCTTTGACACTTTCGACAACACCAATCGCGTCGCCTGCGTCGAGCTTTTGCCCGACATCTGGTAATTCAACATAGACCACGTCTGACAGTTGATCCTGGGCATAGTCTGTGACCCCAACGGTAACAATGTCACCTTCGACACGGAACCATTCATCGCTTTTTGCGTATTTTAAGTCCGCTGGGACTTGCCAATCGGCCATATTCTAGGTTTTCCTTTGATTTTGTTTAACAATATTTGGTGTTCAGACAACACCCTAGTATTTTTATTAGTTTTTGCCGCTATCGTCAAGCCATTCCAACACTTGTTTGTAAACCGCCTGCGAAGTAACCAGATTAAAGGTGATTTTTCCAGAAGCGTCAGAGACAATTGTGGGGCGCATGACCAAGCGCTCATCGTCCGTAATGCCCAGTGCGACAAATGAATTGGCGGTGCCCACCTGGCGCGTCGTGGCTAGCCCATGCACGGGCAGCAAACGTTCGAGGCGGCGACGCAAGTCGTCAAAACGCAGCCGTAGCGCAATTTCCAGCGGCCCAAAGCTGACCGAAAGGCTGATGAATGCTCCTTCACGAGACATGGCCAGTGAGGGTTGTTCGGGGTTGTCTTCGGAGTTGGTGAGCTGCAACACATGGTCTGGTTGGCTTGTTGCGACATCTAAAACTTGATAGTTGCGCATAATGTTATTCTCCAATTCAGCCTAAATAATGTGTAAAATATATCACAATCGCACCAATTCGCACGCGAGTTGCGTCAAATTGACCAATTTCGTCGTGGCGAAGGTCTTGTGACGCTAAAGTAGGGCAACCGTGTCTTGCAGTTGTGGTGCCTGCTATTATGATCGTCTGCAAGTGTGTTGTCTACTGTAGCACGTTGCAATGTTCGACATAACCTGATGTGCATATCGTTGACCAACCATTACCTCGACCCTTTCGGCCAAACTCATTCAGTGTAAGGTGTTCTATGCGCAAGACAGCAATTCTGTTCTGGCTCTTTTGTTCAATACTTCTGATCACAGTATTAGCGGCCTGTGCTGCGTTTGAAGACCCCAGTCAGCGTGCTACAGAAAACGCTCAGAATACTGCGCTGTGGACGATGGTCTATGATTTCCAAACGCAAAAACCGTCGATCGAAGCGATGGAACAGACGGCAAATGCGGCCGTCGTGATGTCGACACAGCTTGCCAATACCAGCAACGAGAACCAGAACCTGCGCGCCACCAACAGCGCCCTCATCGCAGCAGGCGCACGCCAACCGGGGAACAACACATTTGGCAGCAACCCGACAGCGGTTGGGGGTGGGCAACCAGCCGGTGCGGTGCCAACGTCATCAGTCTCGCAAAGTGGCGCACCTGGGGGAACGGTGTTCTCGACAGCAACCCCTATGCCTGCGAGCGGCTCAAACCCCGGTGCAGGTAGTTCTGCTGGCAGCACAACAGTCACCGGGATCACGACGTCTGGCGCACGCTTCACCCGGTCGGTTACCAGCACCGGCCGCACCGAGGACGGTTGTGCGCAGGGCATTCAAAATACGTTCAGCCAGAACGCTGAATCTATCTTTTTTACGAGTGAGGTCCGCGACATAACACCCGGCATCGCGTTTTCGTTGCGTGTCAATATTCAGGATGAAGGCAGCAGTTCCCGCACAGTTGGCTCGGACCCGAATTTCTGGATAGCCGATACTGACTATGATGAGACATGTGTATGGTATAACATTGACCGTGCAACGATGATTTTTAATCCCGGTACCTATACTGTCGAGTTTTTGGCAGATGGTGAAGTCGGTGCGCGGGCAACATTCGTCATCACAGCCGCCAGCAATGCACCGGCCGCAACAACAGAAGGCGCATCAGCAGGTGGGGCGGCAACCCAATAACACAGCCCTGAGGCATGACCACTGGGCGTACCCAAACTTTCATATTTTCTGTCAAATTTATAAATTCCCTTGCATATCCTAACTGCTAGTGGACAGCGAATAACTGTTGTGTTAGTATCGAAATCAAGCATTTTCATGCGATTAATCGGAATTATCAGATGAATGACAGCGCTTTGACGAATCATCGCCACATTCGCTTTACCAATATCAGTCTCGGCTCAGAATTGCTCGACTATCTTGTCGAACACCATGCCCAAGACGATAATCGTGTCCCGGCGCTCAATGAATTGAGTGACGAACTGCACGTTAGTGTCAGTAAGTTGCGCGAACAGCTTGAAGTTGCGCGGCATTTGGGGCTTGTTAGTGTACGCCCCCGGACAGGCATCCACCGCCAGGAATATAGCTTCATGCCAGCGGTGCGCTTGGGGCTCTTTTATGCGTTGGCCAGTAATGTGGTCCTTTTTGACGCCTACAGCCAGCTTCGACAACGGATTGAGATTTCGTTCTGGCGTGAGGCTGTTGCTGCGCTTACAGATGACGACAAACAACACCTGCAAGCGCTTATTCAGCAGGCATGGTCAAAGTTGCGTGGCAATCCAATTCGTATCCCACACCGCGAACACCGTGAATTTCACCTGACAATTTTTCAGCGGCTCGACAACATCTTTGTGCGTGGGCTGCTAGAAGCCTATTGGGAAGCCTACGAAGCCGTTGAACTGCATACCTACGCCGACTATGATTACCTGCAAGAAGTCTGGCAGTATCATGAACGCATCGCCCAGATGATTGTGGACGACGATGTAGACGGTAGCTTGCAGGCATTTATTGATCACATTAAGTTATTGAAGAACTTTTCAGAATCCAAATGAACACACCAAAGGGGCCAATGAGCCCTTTTATTGTCTCTATCTGTTCGATACGGTGCATCTCATAACATAACCTTTGAAGGAGCGAAGTTCTCAACATGACCGTTCTCGACTTTCAGCAAGCCCCAGCCCAGGCTGGCCCACACGCCGACAAAATCGTCAATGATTTTTCTTTCGTTGTGGCGACAGCCAACGGTACCGGGAGCCAAACCTCCAACAACACCCTGATTCGGACACTCTTCCGGATGGGGATTCCTGTAAATGGCAAGAACCTTTTCCCCTCTAACATTAAGGGGCTGCCGACATGGTACTATATCCGCCTTAATAAAGATGGTTACCGTGGCCACCGTGACCGGGCGGAAGTGCTTATCGCGTATAACTTTGATACGTTTGCTGAAGATGTTGCCAAGTTGCCGCCGGGTGGGGTGCTGCTCTACCCTATTGACGACCCCGACAGTCGCAAGAAAAAGTGGGATGTTGTGACCGTCAAACGCGACGACATCTATGTGTATCGGATGCCGATTGACTATTTGATGAACCAACTCGACAACCGCCCCAAGAAAGACATCCGTGAATACCTTGCGAATATGGTGTATCTGGGGATGACGGCGCAATTGTTCAACCTCGACATGGATGGTATTCGCGAGGCGCTGTCATTCCATTTTGGCGGGCGCGAAAAACTGGTCAACATGAACTTTAACCTCGTGCAGATGGCCTTCGACTGGGCGGCTGAAAACATTGAAAAAACCGATCCCTACTGGTGCGAGTCAATGCAGGGTGTCCTTGCTGACGATCTGATTCTCGTTGATGGTAATACTGCTGGTGGGCTGGGTGCGGTGTTTGGTGGGGTGCAATTCCTGTCGTGGTATCCGATTACACCCAGCAGTAGCCTCGCTGAAAGCACTGAAATCTATCTTAATAAGTTGCGTATGACGGACGATGGACGCAAGACATTCTCCGTGATTCAAGCTGAAGATGAACTCGCTGCGATTGGTATGGCTATTGGTGCTGGCTGGGCCGGTGTGCGCTCAATGACAGGGACAAGCGGTCCCGGTATTTCGCTCATGGCTGAATTTATCGGGCTGGCGTACTACGCCGAAATTCCAGTTGTCGTGTGGAATGTGCAGCGTGTTGGGCCCAGCACCGGGATGCCGACACGTACCTCGCAAGGGGACTTGTTGTTCACCTACTTCCTGGGGCACGGTGACTCACATCATATCGTGTTGTTGCCGAAAGACCCTACCGAATGCTTCGAACATGGCTGGCGCGCGTTCGACATTGCTGAACGTTTCCAGACACCGACGTTTGTGTTGAGCGACCTTGACATCGGCATGAATATGCACGTTTGCGAACCGTTCACCTACCCCGACACCCCGATGGATCGCGGCAAGCTGCTGGATGAAGAAGGCTTGACGAAGATGATCGAAGAAAAGGGTAAATGGGGGCGTTACTGGGATGTAGATGGTGATGGCATTCCGTACCGTACCGTACCCGGCACAGACCACCCCAACGCAGCCTACTTCACACGTGGCACGGGGCACGACGAGTATTCAAATTACTCTGAAAATGACGAAGTGTTCGAGCGGAACATGCGCCGCATTCAGCGTAAGTTCACCACCGCTCGTGAAGCATTGCCACAACCCATTATTGATACGGTTGAGGGTGCAACCACCGCGATTGTTTCCTACGGCGGTAATGACCTGGCCGTGGAAGAAGCACGCGACATGCTGACCGCTGAAGACGTCAAAGTTGACTATATGCGGCTTCGTGCCCTGCCGATGGGCGCAGCCGTGAGTGAATTCATTCATCGCTATGACTATGTGTATGTCGTCGAAAATAACAGCGATGGCCAACTGGCCCAGATTATGCGTATGGAGATTCCTGACTACGCCAACAATATTCGCAGCGTGGCACGCCTCAACGGACTGCCACTTGACGCTGACTGGATCACTGAAACAATTTTGCAACTGGAGGGCAAATAACAATGGGGCGCGTCAAAGTCAATGAAATTGGGCTTGCCAAAGCAGACTATCAATTTAAGCCCAGCACGCTTTGTCCGGGCTGTGGACACAACTCAATCTCGAATCAGATTATCTCGGTGACGTTTGAAGATAGCTGGCCACAGCACAACGTCATCAAAATGAGCGGCATTGGCTGTTCATCGAAGTCACCGGCCTATTTCCTGGGGCGGTCACATGCATTCAACACTGTGCATGGGCGTATGCCGTCTGTCACAACCGGGGCTGTGATGGCCAACCATCATCTCAAAGCCATCAGTGTTTCTGGCGACGGTGACTCGGGCAATATTGGTATTGGGCAGTTTATTCATGTCGTACGCCGTAATCTGCCAATGGTCTACATCATTGAAAACAATGGCGTTTACGGACTCACAAAGGGCCAATTCTCCGCCACAGCCGACAAAGATCAGGCCACGAAATATGCTGGCCGCAATGAATTCCCGGCGGTTGATCTTTGTATGCAAGCACTGGCTGCGAATGCAACATTTGTGGCGCGTGGCTTCTCTGGTGATGCCAAACAGGTGCAAGACTTGCTCCGTGCGGCCCTGGCGCATAACGGCACGGCAGTGCTGGACATTATCAGCCCCTGTGTAACGTTCAACGACAAAGAAGATTCTACCAAGAGTTATTTCTGGGGTAAGAATCACAAACAGGTGTTGAACGAAATCGGCTTTGTTCAAGACCAGGAAGAAATCGCGGTGGACTACGAAGAAGGCGAAATGCAGCCCGTTGAACTGCACGACGGAAGCTGGATTATGCTCAAGAAGCTCGGCGCAGAACACAACCCCACCGACCGCTTTAGTGCTTTTCGTGTGCTGGAAGCAGCGCAGCGTGAACAGCAAATTGTCACGGGTATCATCTATATCGACACCGAGCGCGAGCCCTTAACTGTCACGGAAAAACTGACGGACACGCCGCTGGCCTTCCTCGGTGAAGAGCAGTTGCGCCCTTCTGAAGACCAACTGGGCGAGGTGCTGGGCACGTATTTCAGCGTGCGGTAAGCGTTTGAGTTGGTCAATGATAGTGAATTCTGTATTTCAAGACTGGGGCGTACCATTGGGTGCGCTCTAACTTTTAATTGCACAATACAATGGCCAGGAGGAATTGGTTATGCCCATCGTAGGCGTAATTTCAGATACACATGATCAGGTACATTACCTGCCGAAAGTCGTTGCCTATTTTCAACAGCGCGGCATTGAAGCGTTAATCCATTGCGGGGACTGGGTGTCGCCGTTTACGCTCCCGCATTTCCAGGCGTTGAATGTGCCCATTTATGCGGTTTTCGGCAATAATGATGGCGATTTGTTCCGTCATGGCCGGACTGCCACCAAATTAGGACTCGACCTGCACATTGATGATATGTTGCTGACCCCCACGCTATTCGAGCGCGAGGTAGCGATTTATCACGGCACGGCGAGCAAAATCGTTGATGCGCTCATTAAATGTGGTGACTATGACGCGGTTTTTTATGGGCACAATCACACAGCAAGTGTCAAGCAGCATGGGCCAACACTGGCGATGAATCCCGGTACGTTGCTGGATTTCACCGCGCCGGGAACAGAAGGAAGTTCAATTGGTATTTATGATCCTGAAACCAACGAAGGCGAACTTATCCCACTAAGCCGAATTTGAGAACGCGGTTTCACCCGGATGAACAACTGTTGCCATATCACCAACAGCGGTCCCCAGTGCCCGTGCATCAAGCCGGCTGCCGCCTTCTGGGCTGTCAAAATGGCTGGGGATGATATACGACGGGCGCAAGGCTTTTACGGCGTGGCGGGCATTGTCAACGGTCATTAAGCCCTCTTTGGCGCTGGCTGGCAGAATCGCAATATCACAGCCGATGGATTTCATTTCGGGGATGAAGTCGGTGTCGCCTGCGTAGTAAATGTCATAGAAATTCACTGACACCACAAAGCCAAGATCGCCACGACGCGCCGGATGATAGTCGTCAAATGTATAGGCTGGCACGGCTTTAATGTGGGCACGCCCAATGTTAACACTTTGCCACGGGCGCAACACTTCAACCTTAAACTCACCACGTAATTGCTCAGCCACAGCTTGATTGCTGATGATACGTGTGCCGGGCTGCACCAATTTTTCGATGTCGCTTGGTGAGCAGTGGTCGTAGTGTTCGTGGGTGATCAAAATCACATCGGCCGGTGGACTGTCACCGAGAATCCGAAACGGATCTATGTATATCCGTGGTGCCTTATCGATTCGGAAACTTGCATGCCCGAGCCAGTGAATTTGATCAATCATGGAAAAGTCCTTGTGGTTAACTGCGTGATAGCCCATCAGGGCGCGGTGTACGGTTAAGAGTAGGCAAGATTGTGCGGCAACCGCAGGGCTTTGTCAAGCGATTCAGGCCCGGTTGCAAGGTGAGCGTAGGCTATTTTTAACCAAATGCTTACATAGGACTGTGGTACTGATGGCAGTTTGCCAAGTCATTTTTCAAGAATGAAAAATTCTAGCGTTTCCTGTTAAAATCAGGATAAACAGGAAAGGTAGTTGCACCATGACCCTTGAACGCTTGACTTATGATGTTGAAAACCTCCGCCAGCACGAATTTCCCGTTGCCAACGATGTGGTTTATTTGAACCATGCCAGCATTTCTCCGATGCCGCAACGGACACGCCGCGCAATTCAGGATGCAGTGGATGGTATGAGCATGAACGCTAGCCAGTTCTTTTTTGAAAAAGGGCTGCCACTCTTTGAAACATTCATGCAGTCGATTGCGGCTTATATTAATGCAGAACATGCTGAAGAAATCGCTCCCATCCAAAGCACCTCAACCGGGTTAAACCTTGTTGCACAATCACTGGACTGGCAACCGGGTGATGAAATCATCTTCTGTGAGACAGAATTTCCCTCGAATGCCTATCCGTGGATGTCGCTTGAACGTGACGGGGTGAAATGTGTGCTTGTTCCGGCTGAAAATGGCACCTTGAGTGTTGCCCAACTTGAACAGGCATTAACCCCCCGAACCCGCCTTGTTGCCGTGAGCGCGCTTCAATTCTTTTCTGGTGGGCGTGCCGACCTGATGGCTATTGGTGAATTTTGCCGCCAGCACGACTTGATTTTTTCGGTAGATGCTATTCAGGCGATAGGTCATATGCCGATTGATGTTCAGGTGATGAATATTGGGGTTTTGTCCTGTGGGGCGCAGAAGTCAATGATGGCACTAACCGGTAGTGGATTTTTGTATGTGCGGCGCGACCTTGCTGAGCAAATGCGCCCGCGTAGCATTGGCCCCAATGCTACAGAAGGTTGGGAACACTGGCTAAAATTCGACGTAACGCCGCGCGAAGGTGCGATGCGCTTCATGATGGGCACTCCCAATGTGCCGGGGATGTTTAGTGTTATCAGTAGTTTGCAACTGTTTGAGGAACTCGGACGTGCAGCGATTGATGCCCACACCACGCATCTGGCGACACTGGCTATCGAAGGGCTGACGGAACGCGGATTTAACGTTGTTACCCCTGCTGCCCCGACGCATCATGGGCCAATCATCACCTTTGCCTACGACGACACGCACGACAAAACTGACGCTTTTATGAAAATGCTGAAACAAAATAACGTTGTTGCCACGAAGCATCTCGATGCACCCGGGAACCCTCACGTGCGAATTTCAGTTCACTGCTATAATGTACAGAACGATATACAATACTTCCTCAATCTTTTATAACTGGAGTCGCAATTATCATGAGCAGCCGTAAGCAATGGGCACCGCCAGCGATGCGCTCTGTCGAAGACACCGGGCTGAATTTCGGGTCTTTAAGTGACCTTGCCATCAAAACTATTTACTTTGCAGGGGTCATGAGCGGCGCAAAGCTGGCAGAAGCAATGTGCCTGCCCTACACAGGTGTGGTCAATAAAATTCTGGAATTTATGCGCAAAGAAAAATGGATCGAGGTGCGTACGTCGTCCACGATCAATGAAGCGGCGTATGAATATATCATCTCTGGGAAGGGATCATCGAAAGCGCAGGAAGTCTTGCAACGCAGCATGTACGCTGGTCCCTGCCCGGTAACACTGCCGCAATATGTCTATGCGATGAAAGCGCAGTACAAACGGCCCATTGTGCAGCGTGAGGGCCTGTTACAGGCTTTTGATGGGTTGGTTGTAGACGAAGATATTCTCGGCAAAATTGGCCCCGCGATGAACTCTGGTAAGGCGATTTTCATGCATGGCCCGCCGGGGAACGGTAAAACGACCTTCGCCACCCGTGCCGCGCGACATATTCTTGGTGAAGACCTATGGTTACCGTATGCAGTCGATGTTGACGGACAAGTGATCCGCATATTTGACAACGTTAACCATGAAGTCATCGGCACCGTCGAGGAGCTTGAACAGTCCGCCGGGACAGGGGTACGCCGTGACCCACGCTGGATCAAAATCAAACGACCAGTGATTATGGTCGGTGGTGAATTGACCATGGCCGGGCTGGACCTTGTTTATGATCCCATCAATAAGTTCTATGAAGCACCATTCCAAATGAAAGCCAACGGTGGAATGTTCTTTATTGACGACTTCGGCCGCCAGACCATGCGCCCGCAGGACTTGCTCAATCGCTGGATTGTGCCGCTTGAAAGCCGTATCGACTTCCTGACGCTGAACACTGGGCGCAAGATCGAAGTCCCCTTTAATGTGTTGATTATTTTCAGCACCAACTTGCCACCGGCAGACCTCGTAGACGAAGCGTTCCTGCGTCGTATTCCATACAAAATTGAGGTCGGTGACCCGACTTTTGACCAGTACCGCGAGATTTTCAAAAATACGTGCCAGGCCAAGCGCATCCCGTATGACGAAAAAGGGCTGGCCTATCTGCTGCAAGAGTGGTACTTGAAGCGTAATCGACCGCTCCGGTCTGTGCATCCGCGTGATATTCTCGACCAATTGCTGGACATTGCCCGCTATTTGAACCGGCCGCCGCAGCTCACCAAAGAGCTACTCGACCGCGCTGCTGATGCCTACTTCGTTGACCTAACCGGCGAGTACAAGTATGTAGCCACAGGGAGCTAGGGGGTGAGGTCAATCACCGTTCCCCGCAGCAATGTGTTCACGCTCGAAGATGGTGCCTGGGTTGTTCAGCGTGGTGTGGACCGTGTTCAGGATTTGATCAGTGGCCAGGCGCGGCGTTTCAGCAGCATGGACACCAGTTTCGAGATTACCGACCTTGAGCTTGATCTGCTTAAGGCGCAGGGGATTATCTCGCAATACGACAATTTCTTTGTCTGGCTGGGCGAAGACCTGATCAATTTTAGTCAGGGTGACGACACGTTCGGCACGATGACGGTCTACAGCGTTGTCACAGACTTGTCGCTGGATGCATTAGCAGACATTCAAAATTATCTTGGCACTGCCGGACTCTCTGATCGTTATGTTGCGGTTGAGCGCTTTGGTCAGATTGTGGTGCTTGGGGCGTATGAAGAACCCTTTTTGCGATTGAGCAACGCTGAAAACGCACAGACCTTGTTGCTACCGTTCATGCAAAGCCTGCAAGCAACGATGCGTATTGACGTTGTGCAGTTCCAGGCTGAAGCTATGCCAATCCATGCGCCAGACGATACAACGATACAATCTGACTTTGCGCGGGGCTTGATTCGGCGGTTGTTGCCAGAAACGACCGTCAAAACCATCGTCTGCATTGACGACGACCCAGATACGCACGAGGCGTTTGCACAGGTCTGTGCTGAACTAGGTGTTGATCTTGTTTCAGCGTCTGATGGCAAACATGGACTCACCTGGATTCAGGACGCTGACCCTGAACTCGTTGTGCTGGACCTCTCCTTGCCAGATGTACATGGCTATGAAGTCGTTGCGGCCGTTCGTAATGACCCCGACCTCGCGCATATCCCGGTGATGATCATCACTGAACTTGACACAGAAACCGACCGCGCGCTGGCTAGCTTAATCGCTGAAGTGATTGAATATATCGTCAAGCCAATCAACACCACTGATATTCGGCGTCGTGTTTGGCGCGTGCTTAACCAGCACCGACGATGAGCAGGACAGGAAACGCTATGCAGCACAAAATCGTCACCGTCGAGGAAATGGTCGCCATCGAAAAAGAAGCCGACGCCAACGGCCACAGCTACGCCGCCATGATGCAACATGCGGGCACAGCCGCTGCCGATTTCGTGCTTGCGATAGCTGAATGGCGTGACCTTGAACTCAACATCTGCGTACTTGTTGGTCCTGGTAACAATGGCGGTGATGGGCTGGTTATGGCAACACGTTTGATAGAGACTCATGCGGATGCCTCTGTCAGCGCGTATTTGTTCAAGCCGCGTCAGGATGAGGTGGCGCAAGCAGCGGTCGAAGCAGGCGTCTACCTTATCCAGTCCGCAGATGATGAAGCCTTCACAGAGTTGCGCAACGAAATCACTCATTGTGATATTCTGGTAGACGCATTATTTGGTACAGGCCTGCGATTGCCACTGCGCGACAATGTCAAAGTGCTTTTGCAGACGGTGGCAGCTACTATCAGGGCGCAGCGTCAAAAGGCGCACACATTCGACTTGTTGACCATGCCTGAGCGTACCCATGAACGGCCGCTGATCGTCGCCCTTGACTGCCCCAGTGGACTCGACTGCAATACAGGCGACATTGACGACGACGCCCTCAAAGCGAACTACACGATCACCTTTGCTGCTGCCAAGTACGGGCACTTTAACTTTCCCGGCGCGGCTTATGTCGGTGAACTTGCCATTGGGGACATCGGCTTGCCGGAAAGCTCATCTATTCACGACATCACCACCGAAATTGCCACCGCCATTGGACGCCTACCCGCGCGGCTACCAAACAGCCACAAAGGCACCTATGGCAAAGCGATGATCGTGGCGGGCAGCCCAAACTACATCGGTGCAGCCTATCTCTGTGCGATGGGAGCGTATCGCAGCGGTGCAGGGCTTGTTACGGTTGCTACCTCACCGGAGATTATTCATCCGCTGGCGGCGCAAACCCCAGAAGCAACATGGCTGTACATTTCACCAGAAATCACGCAGGTTAGTGCCTTAAAAGAAGGCTTGCAGCAGAACTATAACGCGCTATTGATGGGGCCCGGCTGGGGACAGCATGAACAGAAAAAGGCTTTTTTGCTGGGTGTGCTTGAATCTCACAGTGAAACTGCACTGCCACCGCTTGTTCTTGACGCCGACGCGCTGAACATGCTGGCTACGGTCGAAAATTGGCATGAATACCTGCCGCCAAACACGATTATCACACCGCATCCGGGCGAATTTGGCCGCCTTTCTGGGCTTTCGACGAACGACGTACAAAGCAACCGTGTGCAGGTGGCGAAAGACAATGCCGCAAAGTGGAATTGTATTGTCGTGTTGAAGGGGGCGCATACCGTGATCGCTGCGCCAGACGGTCACGCCTGGATTAGCCCAATCTCGACGGATGCGTTGGCCGTGGCGGGCACTGGCGACGTGCTAGCCGGAATGATCGTCGGTTTACTGGCACAGGGACGCTCGACGGAGGATGCAGCCGTAGCGGCAGTGTGGTTGCATGGACAAGCCGGGCGGCTTGCGGGCACCCTCCAAACACGTAGCACAACAGCGACAGAAGTGTTGAACTGGATCGACAACGTTTTTATACAACTGCGCGATGGTGTTATAGCTTAGCGCTGATCGTCGCCCGCCCGTTCAGCGCGGTTTTGTTGCGCGATCAGCTTGCCATAATCAAGTGATTCTTCAACGCTTTCCCCGCGCACACGCCGAAAAATATTGCCGATTTGCTGGCGCGTCTTGTGGCCGCTTTGGGGGGCATTCCACAGTGCCATAATGCCGCCGATGATGGCGCCGATCAACGCGCCGCGCCGAAAGGATTTGCCTTCTTCCGGGGTTTTATTTTCCTGACGCATCGCTGCCCTCCACAGAATTGACTTCACCGGACTTCAGTTCGGGGCCTGGCGATGCACTGGCACCATTTTTGCCGGGTTTGGGCTGAATCGCTCTACGAATGCCGCCGACTTCACTAAGGAATGCGCGTGCGCCGGCCAGCACGGCGAACGTTCGTACTACAGGTGCAGTAACCCGCTTGCTGATGAATTGTGCTGTGCCACTGACGGTCTTGCTGGCTTGCTGTGTGTTTTCGAGGATAGGCTGAATTTCGTTCTGTAAAAGGTTAATGAGCGCTGTAATTTGGATCACCATTGCAATCAACGCGACGCCAATGAGAATGGCCTGCAAAATCAGGAATATCAGCATCAAATCACGAATAACCGACACTAACGCTGCGACATTTTCCCAGCGCCCCGAAATTGTCCCGGCCGCCATCGCGACCAGGAACAGCACCAGACAAGCTGCAATAGAGCCGCCGATGCTGGCAATAATCCAGAACTGAAATCCGCGTTCGTTCTGCTCGTCTTGCTCACTGGTTGTTTCGGTGGCAGAACTTGTTGGCTCCTCAGCGGCCGCTGCGCTGCCAGAAGTCGATGTCTCCTCTGAGGTCGTGCGGTGGGGGGCCTCAGCCATAAAGATTATCCTCTTTCTTTGGATGGCGGACGAGTCAAAATTCGTGCCACAATCAAGGCTATCAACGCACCAATACTAGCGTTCAGGGCATTCAGTGGGCCAAGGTCGAAGAGTTCAACGCCGAGCAAGTCGCCGGTAATATGCCCAAGTCCAAAGCCCATCCAGCTTGCGAGAAAAAACAATGCAAGACGTCGCGCATCGCCACCGCTAATAAAATGAAAGGTAGACCCATATAAGGTGGCGAGTACGAACCCAAGTACAAACGACGGCCCAAACATTCTTTTACCCAACCTGCTGCGCTTGCTACGGCTGTTTAGTGTAGCACAGACTCCGATTCTAACACTAGGCATTTGACCACAGTTGCAATATAGTTGGGGGCGTGAGCAAATGCGGACGTTTTTGTAATACAGTCAGAGCGAAGGACAGGTTGTTGTGACGCTGATTGATCAGCGCATTTTGATTCCCGCGCCTATGCCGGCCGTTTGGCAAGTCTTGGCTGACCATATGCAGCTTCCTCGATGGCGGCTGGATGTGCAGAGTGTATCACTGTTGACGACCGAGCGCGACCGCCCCGGCACCCGTCGTCGTGTCACGACAAAACAGGGGCGGCACGACGTCATTGAAGAGATTCGTATCTGGTATGAAGGCGTTGGTTACGAATATCAGCTTGTGCAGGGTGGAGACTACCGCGCATACGTCTCTCGGTTGCGCTTGCAAGGCACTGCCGATGGTACCATTGTCCAGTGGACGATTTCCTATGACCTGGGTGGTATCTTGAAGCGTATCTTGCGGGGGCGGCGGCGTAAGAAAGCGCTGGAAACCTATACCGCCAACAGTTTGCGTAAGCTCCGCCAGTACATCGAAAGCACTGGTGTGCGAGTCGATCAGGACTACCGCAATCGTACCCGCATCCAACAGGCACCCGACGCTAATTTACGTGCAGAATATGGTGCCAAACTTGTTGCACAACAACAGGCGCGCGTGGACGCTCAAAAAACGGGTGACACCGGGCGCTTTCAGGTTCCCGAACCACCGGTTCGCCTTGAGGATACCCCTAGTGTTCCCAAAGTCATGCCACCCTCGTTTTTGTCAGAAGCGGTCCAAACGGCAGAAACCGCCATTCCTGAACCTGAACCGACACCACACGATACACGGCCGGGCGCAACACCCGTAACGGAGCCTGACGAAACTCCGGGCAAGCGCGCACTCACCGATGCAGATAGGATGTCACCAGTGCGCGTAGCGCCGGGGGCCGGCGAGCCACCCGCCACACTCTCTGACACGCGCCCACGTTCAGCACTCACACCTGACCCACCTGACTCAAGTGAGAAGACGCCAGAAACAGGGCCCACCGTATCTGATGCAACCGAGTTCAAGAAAGAAACAGATGCTGTATCCGCTTCAGATGCTACATTGTCGTCAGGTGTCGAAGCTGCGGGCGATGCTGCGGCGGCAAAAAAGTCTGAGTATGTGCCACCGCCGACGTCAATACGTGACACGGGGGAGGTGTCGATCTGGGAAGTATTCGGGATGCGTTCCCCCACAGAGGAATTGAGTTTGAGTGGTCTGGCCGAAAATGCTGCAACAGGCGACGAGACCAACCCCGGCATGTCAACGACGGTGGCTGATAGCTTATCTGGAGACAGTGCGTCTGTTGACGATTCGTCAGGGGATGAAGAACAACCACAACCGTCAGCGTCCCCAGAGGTTGCAGAACTGCCGGGGTCAGACGCCGCCCCCAAAGGCAAGAAAACCAACGTCGACGAAACGCTAGAACGCAGTGATGTCCCTGAACTTGCGCAGCTTCCTTCTGAAGATGATACGCAACCGAAGCTCATCGGCCCCGTGCCAGAGCCGCCAGCCGGCCCAACGACGATGGATAATGATCCTACCCAGCCCAAAGAGAGCATTACCGCTGACGCCGATGTGCCACTGAGTACCAAAACCGAGACAGCCGAACATGAGGCTGTTGTTGTCGAATCCGACGCTGCGACTGCCTCACCTTCCGTAGCTGATGACCCTGCGCCATCAACAGAATCGACGCCCGACGAACAACCTTCCGCGCAAAAGCCAAAGAATCTGGACGAATGGCTGGCTGAAGACGAACCGCCGCTCCCAGAATCTTCAACCGACACGATGAAAAGTGTGGTACGCATCTATCGTAAACCCAAGATCGGCCTGCGCCGTATCCAGAAGCAACGTCAGATGCCCGTGCGCCGCCCCCAACAGGACAAAGATAAACCGCAAGAATAGCCTGAAGTTTCAGCAGAAAACAAAAAACTCTCACTATATAAGTGAGAGCTATTTTTGGGCGACCACTCGGGCTCGAACCGAGGACCTCCTGTTCCACAGACAGGCGCTCTAACCAACTGAGCTATGATCGCCATATTGCGCTTACGCTAAGATAGTAGCATAGAGTATGCGGCTTGTCACTACGAAATTTCAGCATTCCGCAAACTCGCCGTAACGTTCCTACTCAAGCCGTTCTTTGAAGTCGCGCGCGGTGTCTTGTGCCGACAAGAAATTGCCCCCATATTGGTCATGCAACGCTGACTGATGGTGCGCTAACCATACATAGAGGTCAGCTTCAGTTCGGTTCGGGAACTCTGCTAAAATGTTGTGTTCGCGGATGGATTCGACCATTGGCATATACACGTTGTCATACCAACTTGTCACGGCGTCACGCCAACTGACATCCCGCTGCTGATCTAGCCCCATGAAGTAACGATGCACCTCAATGTGTTGGATGATCTGCGGATACAACCCCGACTCAGTTAAGAGTACGCTCGCGTCAGGGCGAAAAGCGGTCAGGCGCGTCTGATGCAGAAAATCAGCATATTCTTCTTTGATGGCAAGTTCATCAGCGGTCGTGTTTTCATCAAATGGAATGGGTGTTGGTAGCTCCGTTACGTAGGCTTCAATCGTGGGTTGCCCAAGTTGACGTGCGACAGACACACGATGATTACCGTCAATGACAAAGTACGCATCCCCAACTTTATAGACTTCAATCGGTGGAAAACCGAGGCTGCCCCGTGCAAGGGCGCTAATGCGCTTCCAGCGTTCCTGGTTGACCGTCTTGCGTGGTAAGAACGAGCGTGTGAAGTCGTTGTAGCGTCCGACAGTGCCGACGATCTTCTCCAGCGGAATATTCTGCAAACCTAGATTCCGTTGCCCACGGAGCCGCAACCGACGCTCGACGTCCTCAAAACGTAGAAGATCATCAGAACGCCCTGTTAATTTGTTCCAGACTTCGGTCCAGAATGCCTTCATACGAGCGCGTGAGTAGTCGCGGCTGGCATCGACCTTAATGTTGGCCCGTTCATGATCCATGCTCATCCCTCCCTCCCGGTGGGCTGATGGTGCAATTGCAGCAACTGGTGTGGATTAATATTAATGACGCAGGTCTGGTGAAAGGTTACTTTGCGTTCAATACGTTGGTCGTAGATGTCCACATGACCGTGTACGAAGTACCGCGGCCGCCCCCAACGGATCAACCAGCGAAACGAGCGGAAACCACGGTGCGCACGGTCTTCGGCGTCGTTGACATGGCGCGGCGGACTGTGGGCAACGAACAAATCAACACAATAACGCCGTGTCATCCGCTGAAAAAGCAACAACGGCATCATTGAAAGTACCGACCCGGCCATGGCAATTTCTGAATATTGCACGCCCGAGTTATTGTAATTGATTGAGCCTTCTAGCCCTGCCATCGAAATTCCCCGTTCGTTCACAACACGGCGGTGCAGGTTAATCCCCCCCAAATGCTCGTGGTGTTCGTGGTGGTCATGGTTGCCACGCACATAGTAAAGCTGCACATTAAGCACGCTCACGATAAAGTCAAGGTAATCAACGTCAAGATCACCACAACTGACGACCGCATTTACATGATCATACTGTCGCCGCAGAAAGTCTGCATTATGCAGCCGGGAAAGACGTTGGTCACTGACGCAGAGAATATCCATAACAAAGTGCAACCGATGCCACTTGAAAAGTCACGTAATGGTACAACAGGATGCGCGACGAAACGTCGGCCTGTAGACCAAGCGTAGCCCAAAAGCCGATAAATAAAAAGATGCACAGCAGCCCTGCGCACCCTCTTATTACAACTTATTTGTGTTGTTACGACCCAACAATTGAGCCGGGCTTAAATGAGAAAAGCTGGTATGGAACCTAGAACAATCCCCAGTCGTCGCCTGCGCCTTCTTCCATCATAGAGGGGTCCCAGATTTCGAGGCCCATTTCTATCGTAGACGTGCGGTCAGCGGCTTCACCAGCAGTACGGCGTACCTGTTCCATGATCTGTGGGCCATACGGGCAGAAGGGGGTCGTGAGGATCATGATGGTATGGACACCACTATCTTCAATCTGAATATCACGGATAAGCCCCAGGGTTACAACATCCATCCCAATTTCGGGGTCAATAACCTGGCGCAACGCTTCACGCACTTCATCTTCGAGGTGTTTTAGTTGTTCCGGGCTCTGTGGTTGGTCACTCATGCGTGCATTCTCCTGCAAGGGGCTTCGTTAAAGTGTAAGTGAAATATACCATCGTGTTTGCAGGCATGTCAATTAATTGAATCAATTTGCGTTTTATTCATCAAAAAACACGACAATTCAGCACTACACTGCGTGATAAACCCGCATGAATACTAGAGAAATGAGAATTATTTAAATCAATGTTTGTTTTATTGACCAGACTAAAGCCTGCATGGTATACTGCTTGTACTTTAGGATTGTATGAATGTTACACACGCCAGTCTGAAATCCACTATTATTGAACACTCTATAAGATTAGTTCAAACGAACGTGAGGAGAAAACATGGGCGCAACCCTTGAAGTCCGTAATTTGCACGTCAGCATTGATGGTAACCCTATTTTGAAAGGGGTTGACCTGACCATCAATCAAGGTGAATCACACGCCCTGATGGGTCCAAATGGGTCAGGCAAAAGCACGTTAGCATATGCACTGATGGGGCACCCGGCGTATGACGTTGATGCTGGACAGATCATCTTCGATGGTATTGATGTGCTTGAACTTGAGGCAGACGAGCGCAGCCGACTGGGCTTGTTTTTGGCATTCCAGTATCCTGTGTCGGTCCCTGGTGTTACGGTTGCAAACTTCTTGCGCAGTGGCATCAATGCCCGCTTGAAGGCAGAAGACCCGGATTCTAAAGGCATTTCGATTCCGGAATTTCGCCGCCTGTTGAAGTCAAAGATGGATATGTTGGGCATTGACCACAAGTTTGCTGGCCGTTACCTCAATGATGGCTTTTCTGGCGGTGAAAAGAAGCGTAACGAGGTGTTGCAGCTCGCGACATTGGAACCCAAGTTCGGGATTCTTGACGAAACCGACTCTGGGCTGGACATCGACGCGCTTCGCATCGTTGCTGAAGGCGTCAATAAGCTAAAAGGACCGGGCCTCGGTATTTTGATTATCACGCACTACAAGCGAATGCTTGAGTATCTGGAACCTGAATACGTCCACATGATGATGGATGGCCGCATCGTTGAAAGCGGTGGGCCAGAACTTGCAGAAGAACTCGAAGCACATGGTTATCAGCCATTCTTCGAGAAGCACGGCATTGAAGAAACTGAAGAATAGTTCATAAGGGAAGAAGACACATGTCTGAGCGTCTGAGCGCCGAAGAACGTCAATTAAGAGACATTAATGACGAATACCTGGAAAAATATGGTTTCCATGACCCGGATGAGTTTTATGCCATTAAGAGTGAGCCCGGCCTCAATGAAGAGCTCGTTCGCTGGATCAGCGCGATTAAGGGTGAACCAGAATGGATGACCGAAATCCGTGTTAAGGCTTACCATGCTTTTCTGAAGAAGAAAACACCAGACTGGGGTGCTGACCTCAGCAAGATTGACTACGACAAGATTCGCTACTACATGCGCGCTAGCGACAAGCAAGAAAACAACTGGGATGATGTGCCCGAAGACATCAAAAACACCTTCAACCGCCTCGGTATCCCTGAAGCGGAGCAGAAGTTCTTGAGCGGTGTTGGGGCACAGTATGAGTCTGAAGTCGTCTACCACAAAGTTCGTGAAGACCTTGAGCGTCAAGGCGTGATCTTCATGGATATGGACTCTGGCCTGCGCGAACATCCTGAAATCGTGCGTGAGTATTTCGGTACGATCATTCCTTACAACGACAACAAATTTGCCGCACTCAACACGGCAGTTTGGTCTGGCGGTAGCTTCGTCTATGTGCCGCCCGGGGTTCATGTCGATTTGCCATTGCAGGCATATTTCCGCATCAACACCGAAAGTGTTGGTCAGTTTGAGCGTACGCTGATCATTGTTGACGAAGGCGCGTTCGTTCACTATGTCGAAGGTTGCACTGCCCCCATCTGGACAGAAGATAGTCTGCACAGTGCGGTAGTTGAGATCATCGTTAAAGAAGGTGGCCGTTGCCGCTATACCACCATCCAGAACTGGTCCAGCAACGTCTACAACCTTGTGACCAAGCGTGCAGTTGCGTATCGTAACGGAACGATGGAATGGGTAGACGCCAACCTGGGTTCTAAGGTGACAATGAAGTACCCGGCAGTACACTTGCTGGAAGAAGGCGCACATGGCGAAATTCTGAGTATCGCCTTTGCTGGCGCTGGCCAACACCAGGATGCTGGCGGTAAGATTGTTCACGTTGCTCCGAACACCACCAGCCGCATCATCAGCAAGTCGATTTCTAAGGATACCGGCCGGGGTAGTTATCGTGGGCTGCTGCGTGTTCACAAGGACGCCAAACACGTCCGCAGTAACGTTGTCTGTGACGCGCTGTTGCTGAACGAAGAAGCGCGCTCGGACACATACCCGTACATCGAAATTGAAGAAGATGATGTCACCATTGGGCACGAAGCAAGCGTCTCTAAGGTGGGTGAAGAACAACTCTTCTACCTGATGAGCCGCGGCTTGAATGAACACGAAGCCAACGCGATGGTCGTCAATGGCTTCATTGAACCGCTGGCGCGCGAATTGCCGGCTGAGTTCTCGCTTGAACTGCGCCGCCTGGTTGAAATTCAGCTTGAAGGCTCTGTCGGTTAGGCGAGAGCCCCGCAAGAGTACCGCACATGTAATGGATACGCAGAGGGGCTTGTGTTTGGGCCCCTCTTTCAATGGTTATAAAACACTTGGGAGGAACTGTGGCGAGTACACGTTCACGACGACGCGATTATGTTGCCCCGCCAATTCAGTGGGAAGACATTCTAGCCCGGGCGCAAGCTAACAATGAACCCGACTGGTTGATTGAAATGCGCCAGAACGCCTGGAAGATTTACGAAGAAACCCCGATGCCAACGCTCCGCGACGAGTCATGGCGGCGCACTGACTACCGTAGCATTGACTGGGATAGTGCTGGTGAAGTCTACATTAGTGACGCACCGGATATAAGTGACATCCCCGAAGAAAATCGCGCTCCCCTCATTGGTGACACGCAGGGTGGCTTGCTGGCGTGGGTTGACGGTGCGCTGGCTGACGAAGAATTGAATGAGACTATCGCCGGGCAAAATGTCCTGTTTATGGATCTTGCGAAAGCTGTTCACGAACACCCGGAACTGGTGCAAAAACACCTGTTTCAGAAAGCGGTCAAGCCCGAAGAAGGCAAATTCGCGGCATTGAACGCTGCTGCCTGGACATATGGGTTATTCATCTACGTACCGCGCAATACCCGCGTTGAACTGCCGCTGCATAGCATCTTTTATACCAACAATCGCGGTGCGTCGTTGGGGCATGTTCTGATTGTCGTTGAAGACAACGCCGAACTGACCGTATTGCAGGAATACATTTCGCCGGAGAGTAATCAGGATGCTAGCTTCATTGGTGGCACGGAAATCCTCGTCGGCAAGAATGCTGATGTGAAATACGTCAGCCTGCAAACATGGGGGCACAACGTCTACGACTTTGGACACGGACGCGGCCATGTTGACCGTGACGGCCGGCTCGACTGGGTTGTGGGGTCGATGGGCTCTCGCCTGACGAAGAAATTCATGCAGATTGCGCTCGATGGCAAAGGATCATGGGGCCGGATGAGCGGCATGTTCTTTGCAGATGGCAAGCAATTGCTCGACCATGACACGCTGCAAATCCACAACGTCTCCAACACCGTCAGCGACTTGTTGTTTAAGGCCGCGCTGAAAGACACTGCGCATTCAGTATGGCGTGGCATGATCCGTGTGATGCCGGGAGCGCAACAAACCGATGGCTTCCAGGCTAATAACAATATGCTGATCACCAATACAGCCCGCGCCGACAGCATCCCGGGGTTAGAGATCGAAGCCGATGATGTCCGCTGCACACACGCGGCAACAGTTGGTAAAATGGAAGAAGAATACATCTTCTACCTGATGACACGAGGGGTGCCGCGCATTGAAGCCGAGCGCCTGTTCATCAATGGCTATTTCTGGGATGTACTTGAACGTATTCCGTTTGAAGAAGTTCAAAACCGTCTACTCGCTGATGTTGACCGCAAGATTCTGGGGCATCACGGCGTGATAGTCTAAGTAACTCTGGTAATTATCGGTCAGATTTCAGGCAAGATTGGGGCGGGGTGCGGTACAATAGCACTCCGTTCTTGAGTACTAAATAGGGAGATAGGCCAACCATGAGCAACACATATGCACACCCTGAAGCCCTTGTCAGCACTGACTGGGTTGCAGAACATCTTGATGATCCTAACGTACGCATTATCGAATCTAACGAAGACCCGCTGCTGTATAGTGCCGGGCATATTCCGGGCGCAGTCCACATTGACTGGGTGACGGACCTGAACGACCATGTACGCCGCGACTACCTCAGCAAAGAATCCTTTGAGGCGTTGATGTCCAAGCATGGTATCGGTAACGATACGATGGTCATCTTTTACGGTGACAAGAACAACTGGTGGGCGTGCTATGCCTTCTGGGTGTTCCAGCTTTTCGGCCACACCAAAGCGGCGGTGATGAATGGCGGCCGCAAAAAGTGGGAGCTTGAAGAACGTGAAATGACCCGCGAGGTGCCCGCCTACGATAGCGTACCCTACACCGCACAACAACGCGCCGACTACAAAGTGCGTGCTTTCCGTGACCAGGTATTGACCCATGTCGAAAATCAAGGTCCGCTGGTAGACGTCCGCAGCCCGGGCGAATTCAAAGGCGAATTGCTGCACATGCCAGATTATCCGCAGGAAGGCTCCATTCGTGGCGGGCATATCCCCGGCGCGAAGAACATCCCCTGGAGCAAAGCCGCCAACGAGGATGGTAGCTTCAAATCTCTTGAAGAACTGCGGCAGCTCTATGAAGGGGAGAACGGTTTTTCTGAAGAGCAAAATATCATCACCTATTGCCGCATTGGTGAGCGTTCGTCGCATACCTGGTTTGTGCTGACCTATTTGCTGGGCTATGAAAACGTACGCAACTATGACGGAAGCTGGACAGAATGGGGTAACCTTGTAGGTGTCCCGATTGAGAAATAATCACTGACCTGAAAAAATTGATGCTCCGGAGAAACAGCTCCGGGGCACCCGATTTCACAACAACCCGGGAGCATTATGCCAGACTACAACCGTTATCCTGAACAATTGCACGAAATTCTAGAAATTTTCGAAGAATCCCCGGTCTCTGACCAGCACGAAATGCTTTTGGATTTCAGCGACCGTTTTGAAGACGTCCCAGAACGCATCGCAACACGTCCTTTCCCTGAAGAACACCGCGTACCCGCCTGTGAATCTGAAGCCTTTGTTTTCACTGAGCCGGGCGAAAATGGCAATGTGAACTTCTATTTTGCTGTTGAGAACCCACAGGGGGTTTCTGCAAAAGCACTCGCAGCTATTCTGCAAGAAGCGCTGCAAGGTGCTGACCTGGACAGCATCGAGCGTGTTCCGGAAGACTTTATCTACGAACTTTTTGGGCGTAGCGTTGCGATGGGGAAGGGCGCCGGCTTAATGGGTATGATTTCGCTGCTCAAGCATTTCGCCCGTAAACAACAACATAACACTGATTAGGCGACAACGACTATGCCAACACTTGATATAAACACCATCCGTGAAGACTTTCCGATTCTCAAGCGCGAAGTTCACCCCGGTAAACCCCTTGTTTTCCTTGATAGTGCCGCCAGTAGCCAGAAACCACGCCAGGTTATTGAGGCGATGAGCAATTACTATAACGATACCCACGCCAACGTGCATCGTGGCATTTATGTGCTGAGCGAGGCTGCTACTGACGCTTTTGAAAGTGCCCGCGACAAGGTGCAACGCCTTATCAACGCTGCTGAACGCGAAGAAGTTATCTTTACCGCCAATACAACGGGCAGCATGAATCTTTTGGCCCAAACCTGGGGGCGTCAGAACCTGGGCGCAGGCGATGTCGTTGTACTCAGCGTGATGGAACACCACGCCAATATTGTGCCCTGGCAAATTCTGGCCGCCGAACGTGGCTTCACGATTAAGTATATCCCCGTGACTGAAGACTTCCGGCTAGACATGGACGCCTACGCAAATATCCTCGCAACAGGCAATGTCAAAATGGTTAGCCTGACGCACGTTAGCAACGTTCTCGGCACCATTAACGCCGCTGAGGAGATTATTGAACGAGCGCATCAGCACGGCGCACTGGTCGCACTTGACGCGGCGCAAAGTATCCCCCATATGCGCGTTGATGTGCAGGCCCTGGACGCTGATTTTATCGCTTTCAGCAGCCACAAAATGTGCGGTCCGACGGGCATCGGCGTTTTGTATGGCAAGCGTGAACACCTCGAAGCGATGCCGCCGTTTATGGGTGGCGGTGACATGATCCGTAAGGTGACGCTGGACGGTTCTACCTGGAACGAGTTGCCCTACAAGTTTGAAGCCGGAACGCCTGCGATTGCTGAAGGGGTTGGGCTTGGCGCGGCGGTCGATTATCTGGAAAGTATCGGGCTGGATGCCATTCACGCGCATGAAATGGAACTGGCTGAGTATGCACATGATCGGCTCAGCGAAATTCCGGGCGTCACACTCTACAATCCGCCTGCACCGTATCGCAGTGGCGTGGCGACATTCACCGTTGATGGTGTTCACCCACACGACGTCGCGCAGATACTCGATTTTGAGGGTGTTGCGGTGCGGGCGGGGCACCATTGCGCGATGCCGTTGCACCGTGAACACCTGGACGTCCCCGCGACGACACGTGCTAGCTTTTATCTCTACACGACCACAGCGGAAATTGATACACTGGCGGAAGGCCTTTACGCCGCCAAAAAACGCTTTAGTAGCTAGGAAAACCCGCCGTGATGGACATGTATCAGGAAAACATTCTCGACCACGCCCAGAACCCGCGCCACTGGGGGCTGCTTGACCCACATGACCGCCACGCCGAAGACGAAAACCCGCTCTGTGGTGATGAGCTAGAGTTAACGTTGCGGCTGGACGAAGACGACCGTATTCAAGCGATCGGCTGGAATGGGCAGGGCTGCGCCATTAGCCAGGCCAGCGCGTCAATGTTGGGCGAAGAAATTCTTGGTAAAACGTTAGACGACGTCAAAGCGCTTAGCAAAGAAGATATCTTCGAACTGGTCGGCATTCCGCTCAGCATGAGCCGGGTCAAATGTGCATTGCTGTCGTTGAAGGTGGTGAAAGCCGCCGCCTATGATCTGGAAGTATCAGAATGAAACATGATCGTCTTGGGCCAGACGCTATCCGCGCGCTAGACCTGGCCGTGCAAGCGGCACGCGAACGGCACAACATCTTCGTTGACGTCGAACACTTGCTGATCGGCAGTTTGCAGGCAGACAGCGTGCAACGGGCCATGAGCGCCAACGCCCTTAATGCAACCGCATTGCGTCAGTCAATAGAAAATGGACTCAGCATGCTACGCGATGCGCCGCTTGACATCAATGAGATGAATGGACTCACGAAAGATGCACAGCAAGCGTTGGCCAGAGCGGCTGATATTTCTGAGACGCTAGCTAGCAAGCATATGACTGCCGGTAGCCTCACGCTTAGTGTGTTGAGTGAGCCGACGCCGTTTGTAGCCGGTGTGCTGAGTGATTTCCCAGATATTGAACTGAAAGCGCTGGCAGACAGCATTCAAACGCATACCACCACGCCCACCAGGTCCTTTGATGACAAGTGGAAACCGGCCAACTGGGAAAACGGGCGTGTACTGGCATTAGAAAGCGTGCCTGCCAGTTCTATTCAGCCCATTCAACTGCGTGCCGCGCAGCAAGAGATAGCCCGCCGCCAGTCCGGTAATAATGACAACAACGACTTCATCAGCAACAATGCCCCGGCGATCGTTGCAATCGGGGTGCTGGCTGCTGTACTCTATGGCGCAGTGATCGCCCCGGAGATTACGATTGCCGTCGTTATCATTGCGGGTGGGTGGATGGTTTCGTTGGTGTTGCACGAATTCGCCCATGCACTTGTCGCCTATTGGGGTGGTGATACTGGCGTTGCTGATCGGGGTTATCTGACGTTGAACCCACTCAAATACACGCACCCATTGTTGAGCATTGCCCTACCGCTATTCTTTCTCGCGCTAGGTGGGATTGGGTTGCCGGGTGGGGCAGTATATATCGACCGTAGCCGTCTCCGTAATAAATATTGGGGCAGCGCGGTTTCAGCCGCTGGACCTTTCGCCAGCTTCCTATGCTTGATCGTGTTTTCAGCGCCATTCTGGACAGGATACGTCACACTGGACGGTATCTATTTTGACTCACGCACACAGTGGGGGTCGCTGGCGTTTCTTTGCTTTTTGCAGGCCACGGCTATCCTTCTCAACCTGATCCCCATCCCGCCACTGGACGGATTTGGCATCATAGAGCCATTCTTGCCAGAAGACCTGGCGATGCAAATGCGCTCGTTTGGGTCAATCGGGTTGTTGCTCATCATTATGATGTTCTGGCTGCCTTCCAGCGATGATTTTTTCAACCCTGCCGCTGAACTTTTCAACTCTGCGGAAGAAATTACGTATATGTTCGGCGTTGAGCAGGGGATGCCCGGCGATGGCTATCGCGCCTTCCGCTTCTGGGATTAATTGGCAATCACTAACTTTTATCTGAACCACAACAGGAGAATTTTCCTTTGGCATTTGTAACGGTAGCAAACAAAAATGAACTTCCGGCTGGTGAACGAATTATCGTTGAAGTTGATGATATCTGGGTCGCGGTCTTCAATGTAGCGGGCAATCTCTACGCCGTTGAAGATCAATGCACCCATGACGGCGAATCTCTGGCAGAAGGCGGCGAATTGCTGGATGCAGAAGGCGACAACCCCCGCGTTGAATGTGATCGCCACGGCGCAACCTTTGAGCTAAAGACGGGCAAGCAAACCTTCCCGGCGTCGGTGCCCGTGCAGCGTTTCCCGGTGCGGCTCGAAGGTGATGATGTACAGATTAATGTTCAGGAACCGCTGAAACTCAGTTAGGAGCATCGTTTGCCGCGTTTAATCGTCAATGGCGACGACCTCGGCTTTACACCCGGAGTCAACGTCGGAATTCTGAAAGCGCACCACGAAGGTATTGTTACCTCTAGCACAGTGATGGTCAACATGCCGCACGCCGAGGCAGGCATTCATGCTGCGTTGGAACAGGCACCAGAACTGGCGTTGGGGTTGCACATAAATTTGTGTGCGGGGCGTCCTGTGCTTGACCCGGCAGAAGTGCCGAGTCTGGTTGACGCGGCTGGTAACTTCTTCCCGCCGGAAGAGTTGCTGCAAATTGCAATGCAGTTTGACGGCGACGAACTCTACGCCGAAATCGCTGCACAAATTGACCGCTTCCATGAGCTGGCGGGGCGCTTGCCAACACATCTGGATTGCCACTATCACGTTGCCTATCTGCACCCGTTGGCGCTAGAAGCCACGCTGCGGCTTGCGCATGAACATGGTAATCTCCCGCTGCGGCGCTTTCACCCCTACGGTGATGAGGCCAAAATGCTTGATGATCTGGCGTCGTTCATGCCTGATATTGACCGTGGCTTTTTTGCGCAGTTGCTACCTATGTTGCGTCAGGTCATTGACAACGCCCCCACACCACCGAACATGCCAGCCAACTTTGAGTCTGGTTTTGGCCGCGAACATACCGCGCTTGGTGACATGCTCAACATCCTTGTGACGTTGCCAGACGATACCGTCACCGAATTGTTATGTCACCCCGGTCAGGCACCTGACCCCACACACCCCCGAATTGAAGCGCGGCAGCAAGAACTTGACATACTCACGCACCCAACCACGCTTGAAGTTGTCGAGCGCTACGACATCCAGCTAATTACCTATGCGGATTTGCAGACGGAAGGCTAACCTCCAATGAGCGATACCCCAAACTCAACCCCGCCGCCTGCACCCGACGACAACAACGGCGAAACCCCGCTTGATGACCAGACGCAATCTTTGTTGGAGAGTCTTGGCGAAGAAATTGCACCCGAAGAAAAATCTGATGCCGCCGATGATGTCATACCACCAACGACACCCATCGCTGAGGAAGCAAGAAGCGCCGCATCACCTACACCACAATCTACACCCAATGATGACGTGCCTGCGCCGGATCAGGCTGCTGCACCTACTGACGATGCATCGACACAATCGACGGAGGAAGAAGCGCCACAGGCTGACGTCGTGACGGTTGACGTATCGACAGACGATGTAGAGGACACTGAGGGCGTTGAAGCCTCTACACCTGCTATTGCAGAGATACCCCCCACACCGCCACCGCCGACGTACCGCTATCGAATCGTCATGCAACCCACCGAAGCGGTGCAAGAGATGATTCAAGCGGCAGTGGAAGCGGTCAAACTGGAAAAAAAGGTCGTACGTGGCTATTTACAGTGGCACGCTGCCTTCCAGACGCGAGATGAACCGGGTGTGACGGAATTGCTCCGTGCCTGGGCGAATAAACATTTGCCGCTAACGGTAGAACTGACGAGTGTGTATTCCGCTGTACAGGGACAACGCACCTACAGCGCCGGATGGAAACTGCACCCCACGGATAAATTGCAGGCGGCCCATCGCCACATGATCGCCAGCCTGGGGTCAATTATCACCGTTGAAGCAACAGCCAACACCACTTTTCATCCACGCCTTGCACTGTCGGTCGATGTCCCGGCGGGGCGGTTTCCACGGTTGGTTGCACACCTACAACAGCATTTCACCCCAACTGACTGGGAAATGGCAGGCTGTGAACTGCAACGCTTCGCTATTGAGCCTGATGGCACACCAAAACCCAACGCACGGTGGGAAACTGCGCAGCAGATTTCAATAACATAATGAACGGAGTACCAGAACCTGATGCGAGCATCTTTAATTGGCCTCATGGTTGCTATTCTACTGGGTGGTGGGTTGGTATGGTTGGGGCGCGTTGAAGACCCTGACGACCTGGTAGGAAAACCTGCTCCCCGACGTGGCGCACCGGCCCCTGAATTTACCCTGACTGCGCTCAACGGTGAGACGTACAGCCTCAGCGAGTTACAAGGTAAGACGGTTATTGTCAATTTCTGGGCGACGTGGTGCGCACCCTGCCGCGAAGAAATGCCAGACTTGCAAGAAATCCATGACGAATATGCCGACGAGGGATTGGTGATTCTGGCTGTCAACGCCAACGAACCACCCGCCACAGTGCAGGGTTTTGTGGATGAATACGACATTACTTTCCCGGTGTTGCTGGACCCGGGACGTGCTGTTTCCGCGTTGTATGAAGTGCAAGCCTATCCAAGCACATTTTTTGTTGATGGCGACGGCCGTATCCGGGTAGACACCTACGCCGGCCCGATGACCTCTAGCTTCATCGAAAGCCATGTCCTGCGCTTGTTGGACTAGGAGCAACCCATAATATGTTGCGTCATATCAGCATCGGCCCGGCTGCTTTGCAAACTGCGCCGCTCATTTACCTGATTGGCTTCTTCCTGTTAGCGGAAATCTCACGGCGACGGGCTTCTCACTTCGAGGCCCGCGATGAAACGCTGAGTAACGCCCTGACGCTAAGTTTGATCGTCGGCGTTCTCAGTGCGCGGTTTGCCTATGTGCTGCTGCATTGGGAAGCCTACCGGGATAATCCTGGCGAAAGCCTTGCATTGAACTTGCAGGGGATGACGCTTGAGGCGGGGCTACTGGCCAGCATAGCGGTTACAGTCATTTACACGCGCTGGCGGGGCATTCAGTTGCGCACGTTGCTGGACATCCTCGCACCGGGCGTCGGGGTCTTCTTAACACTGGTGCCGCTGGGCTTTCTGGCGAATGGCGATGTCATTGGCCAGCCGAGTGATGTGCCGTGGGCAATTGACCTATGGAGCGAAGATCGTCACCCGGTACAACTCTATGCAGCCTTCGGTGGGATGGCAACACTAGCCGCGTGGTACTGGTTGCCAGGACCCTTTGCAGGGAGCCAGATGCTGGTTGTGGCGGGTGGTCTGGCAGTCACATGGCTGTTGGTAGGCTTCCTTCTGGCAGAACCGGCCCTGCTGGCCAACTATCGGCTGGTGCAGGTTGGCGGATGGGGAACGCTCATCGCCTGTACGTTTATGTGGAGCCTATGGCAACCGGAATCATCTTAATCGCGTGCGGCACAATCAGCGTGCGCGGATTTTCCAGTGCGATCAGGTCAATTGTGGCTTCCATCGAGGGCGCAAATTCCAGCCCGGCTGCCTGCACGACGGTTGCTGCCTGGCGTTCCGCGCTCACGATAATCAATCGATAGCGTTGCAACAACTGCGCAATCATAAAGGCTCGCTGCTCCCCGGGGCGGCAGCCATTTTCCAGTAGATGTTGGCGCAAGTCAGGCGTTGGGCCAAATTGTTGCAGCACCTCGAACATGTTCAGCTCACTCCGGCCGGCCCCGGCACCTTCTGCTAAACGCGCTGGCAAAACAATCACACCACCGTCACGAACAACAGGCGCAGCACTCAGCCCGATGTATGTTGCACCCCGCGAGGCCTGATACAGATTGGCATCTTTGGGCGCACCAACCCCCGCAATCACAACATCATACGGTGCATGTGGCACAGGGACTTCGAAATAGGGCCGTCCCCTTGAAATCAGGTTGTCGTGAACCTGTGGTGGTGTGCCTGTTGCGAGGGCCAATATCTGCGCGTCGTCATCGACAATCACATTCACTGCGTAATGCGTTCCGGGCAAGCTATCCCCGGCGCGGCGTACGAAATCCTGAAATGGATTATTCTCAACATTCGCGAGTCGTGTGCCGTGGTGTTGCAAGAAACGCGGGCCGTGCGTTGTGGCGATGGTCTCTGCCCCACCGCAGCCAATGACACACGTCTTATAACCGCCGCTATACCCGGCATACTGATGTGGCTCGACCACACCCAACCCAATCACCACTTTATTCAATAGCGCCGGATTGATTTCAAGCGGTACGCCATCTATCATGCCGACCTCAACAACTTGCGCCGGGTCATGGTCTAGCACTGTGAAATTATCCATGATCCAATCGCCAAGTTTCTCGCGCTTTTCCTGCTCGGTAGAGGGGCGATGCATCCCCACCGCACATAATAGCGATACCATGACGCCATGTGCTTGAAATGCACGCAAGAGCGGTGCAGCCAGTACACCGTCAGGCGCGGCACGGGTGGCATCCGTAAAGACGATAACAACTTCAGTGTCGTCTTGTTGTGCAGTCGCTGCGATGTCTTGCGCAAAAACCGAGAGGCGCTGCTGTATCTCATCAGCAGATAAGGGCCGCAACGGTTGCGCTGGCCGGGTTGCAACGTCAACGTGTGTCCAGGGAAGGTCGAAAGTCAGGTGTGTGTCGCCATAGGGAATTCGGTAGGTCATGGGTTATGTCCTTATGCTTATGGATGGGTGTGGTAAGGGATCAAATAGCGATTGAGCAGCAGAAATAAGGGTGGTTGTCTTTTGGATTTTAGCTTAATCTGGTTAAACTCTATGAATGTATAACCGTATATGCAATACAACCACAACTAAGGAGTAATCTACGGTGAAAGACCCTATACGTGTCGCAGTGACAGGTGGTGCCGGGCAAATTGGGTACAGCCTGCTGTTTCGTCTGGCCAATGGTGAAACCTTTGGCGAAGACCAGCCCCTTATCCTGCAAATTCTGGAAATCCCGGCCGCGTTGAATGCGCTGGAAGGGGTGGTGATGGAGCTGAATGACTGCGCCTTCCCGTTGCTGCATGGCATTGTCGCCACCGATAACCCCGAAGAAGCCTTTAAAGACGTTAACTGGGCACTGCTCGTTGGCAGCCGCCCGCGCACAGGTGATATGGAACGCAAAGACCTGCTGTCGCTCAATGGTCAAATTTTTGTCAGTCAGGGTAAGGCCCTGAACGACCATGCTGCTGATGATGTACGTATTCTGGTTGTCGGGAATCCCTGCAACACCAACTGTCTTGTCGCCCGCAAGAACGCACCCAATATTCCTGACGAGCGTTGGTTCGCGATGACCCGGCTTGACCAGAACCGTGCCCAGAGCCAGCTTGCCTCCAGGACCGGCCGGCTGTCACTGGAAGTCACGCGAATGGGTGTGTGGGGCAATCATAGCGCAACCCAGTTCCCCAACTTTGAACATGCCCTTGTCGGGGGTGAACCAGCCGAGCAAGTGGTTGGTGATCGTGGCTGGCTAGAAAACGAGTTCCTGACAACCGTGCAGAAACGCGGCAAAGCCATTATTGATGCACGCGGTAAGAGTTCCGCGGCTAGCGCAGCCAACGCGGCGATTGACACCGTTAAAAGCCTGCTGACGCCAACACCTGACGGTGATTTCCACAGCGTCGCGGTGATGTCTACGGGGAACCCCTATGGCGTGGCCGATGACCTGTTTTTCTCGTTCCCTATCCGCACACTGGCTGATGGTTCATGGGAAATTGTGCCTGACCTCGACATCAGCGACTATGCTCAGGAAAAGATCAACGCGACTGAAGCTGAACTTCAGACCGAACGCGAAGCTGTAGCAGATTTACTCGGCTAGCGAACACGTCTGACGGTATATGGTTCATTGCAACAGCGGGGGTGTCGTCATAAATCATGGCACCTCCGTTGCGTTTGCCAGACAAAACGGCCTTGCTAGATGTAGTCGAGCGTGAGTTTATATTCAACTTCACAACGTAATTGTTGCAATTCCTGAATTTGCGCGTCAATCTGTTGCAACTGTTTGCGCAAAATCTGACGTTTTTCGTCTATACTCATCATATCACTCTCCCACTCGTCAGCTACCGTTGCAATCTGTGCCAACGTAAAGCCCGCCCGCTGTGCCCGTTTGACAAATTCAATGCGCTCCACAGCACCAGCGTTATAGTCATAGTACCCATTGGTGCGGCGGCAAAAGTGGGCGTCGTGCAACAATCCGATGTCTTTGTAGTGCCGCACGGTATCGCGCGTAATCTGGGTGCGTTGCATCAATTCACTGATTAACATCTCTTATCAACCTCTCAACTTGCAATACTTGACCCGGGGGCTTACCCCATAGTTTACCATCGGGTCAATTAATCAATCACAAAGACTGCATGAGAGGAAAAGAAACGATGCAAAACAAAACAGTTCTGGTCACAGGTGCAACCAATGGTATTGGTAAAGCTATTACCCACGCCATCGCTGCAAAAGGTGCAGAGGTTATCGTCGTCAGCCGTAACGCAGAAAAATGTGCTGCGACCGTCGATGAGGTCAAAGCGGCAACGGGCAACGCCAAATTGCGTTATTATGCTGCTGACCTTTCTTCACAGCAAGACATTCATCGCCTTGCCGAACAACTCAACCAGGACCTTGAGCGACTTGACGTACTCATTAACAATGCCGGGGCCTGGTTCACCGAACGTAAGCTCAGCGTGGATGGTATTGAGATGACATGGGCGCTCAACCACCTGAACTACTTTTTGCTTACTGAAGGGTTGCTCGACTTGCTGAAGCGTACGGCTGCAACGTATGGCAATGCGCGTATCATGAACCAGTCATCCGTTGCCCATCTGGAAGGTGAAATGCACTGGGACAATCTCGAATTTGAGGGTAACTGGGAAACGACAGGCGATGGTCTGCGCAGCGGGTGGGCCGTATATAGCCAGAGCAAGTTGGCCAATGTACTGCACGCCTTTGCGCTGGCTCGTCGGTTGGAAGGCACGAACGTTGTTGTGAATGCCGTGCATCCGGGTACTGTTGTGACCGGGTTTTCCCAGAACAACGGCTTAATGTACAAGTTAGCCGCTCCGGTACGTCGCCTGATGAACCGCAGTACGCCGGAGGAAGGTGCAGCCCCGGCTGTGTACCTGGCCACAGCTCCTGAAGCAGCAAGCATTACTGGGGCATACTATGGCCCGCCGCAAAAACGTGAGGACGTTAACCCGATTGCCAACGATGTCGCGGCACAGGATAAGTTGTGGGAAATAAGTCTGGCGCAGGTTGGCGTGAGGGCTTAACCAAAGATTCATACCGTGTTCGGATAAATTAACGATATTTTTCGGGCAGAGGGGCACCTCTGCTCCTACGTAAAACTGCATATGACGATGCTTGTAGGGGAGAAGCTGTGCCTTCTCCCAAAACATGAAAGTGTGACAGATCACGCAAATCCAGTATCACGACGCCATTAAAGGTTTGCCTGATAATCTGCCAGCCCGCTTAAATCCCCATCAACAATAAATTTTGCCTGCTGCGGCCAGCTTTCTACGTGAGACGCACCCTCAATACCTGCTGATTCCAGAGCAGCCTGAAGCGTCTCGGCAGGGGCAACGGCGAGATTATCGAAAGCACGGATTTTTGCCTCATAGAGGGCGTCTTGTGCTGCCTCATCAATGCCGACAATCTGCGTCAAGTCGTCGTAGAGATAGCCGCTTGTTACACGCTCCTGAAGTTGTTCGAGCGCGGTCAAGTCACCTGCGGCAGCTAATTTTGCCTGACGCACCCACGCAATAGTACTTCCAACAAGGCGCACACTCAGCTCTTCCTTGACAAGCCGCTCAAGCTCGAACGGATCATAAGCGGCAAGTTGTGCAAATGTGGTAATGCCATATTCCTTCAGAGCCTGTTCGGACTTGTTGCCAATGCCTTCAATCATCTGCAAATCGTCATCGCCAGTGGCTTCAACCTCAGCCGGTGCCGTTTCAGCAGGGTGTTCCACAACATGCTCAATCTCGACCACTTCAGGCTCAACGACAGGTTCAGCCGGCGGCGCACTCGTGGTAGTTGTTGTGTTGGGTTGTTGGGGCGGTGCGGTTTCTGGTTCGACCACGGCCCCGACCACCGTGCCGGATGTTGGTTCACTGAGCGGGTCTTCAACGGTGGTGCGAATCTCTGGCGCGGGGGCCGCTTCTTCTGCGGCGTGATGATGGCCTTTGTAGAGCGGGGTTTGCAGGTCGTCGTATTGCTCCCACGGACGCAACACCGCCAGCCAGCCAGCAACACCCAGCACCACGAGCCCTAACCCAACCAGAAATAGTGTATTGACCGCATCGCTATCGTCGCCAAAACCGATCAATATACCTGCGACCATAGCAAACAGGATACCCAGACCAGCTACAGCCGCAACGGCATTTTCTTCTACATTCAGTGGTTCTCTAACAGACATCGGCGTCATGCCTCCTGTGCGTGTATCATCAGTATCTCATTTGGCGACTATTGTGACACATCCTGCGCCATCGTGCGAGGATTTAGTGGCAACCTGACGGTCTCGCCTGCGCCATCCTGTCGCGGTAAACGCTGAAGCCCGGGAAACGCATAGAGCCCGATGCTTAGATGGGCTGTATCGAGTATAGCGCTATCACCATTGGTGAGGGGGATGTGGTGTGTATCCGGGATGATGTCGCCAGCACGCCACCAGCTTGTCTGAAAAGCAAACCCGGTAGACTGTTGGGGGATTGCATCATTCTGCAAGTTACGGCCGTCGCTGGTTTGAACAATCTGCCCATCAGCGTCTACAACATGGACAAAAACGTGATAGTCCGTTGTGGGCTGTTTGGATGCTTCCCACCAGAGTCTCACTGTTAGCGTATCGCTTTCTATAGTGACGTCATAAGCCGCGAGGGTAATGCCATCTGCGAACGGTATCGTGACCGGGGTTGCGGTGGTGGGAAAGTCCAGTTGCAGCGGCCAGTGTTCCCAGACCGGGAAATAGACCACCATCTCGCCACCTGCCAGCACAGTCGGCCCCGTGATCGTGAATAGCGTTTCTGGTTGCAAGGCCTCCAAAGCAGTTAAGCATGGATAGAACCAGGGGAACACACCGACGAAGCGCACCTGTTCACGCATGATGAGCCTTGCCAGTTCGAGGTCATGGTCACATGTGCGTTCAATTTCGTCGTTGGTGGCATCAATTACCCGAGGTGAAACCAGACCTTCGAGGTCCAGCACTTCGCGGTCTGAAATGTGGACAATTGCACCAACATCGTTCAAGGCAATCACATCGTCGGGTTCAGTGCGCGCTGCGAACCAATAACCAGCCTGAACATGCATGGCCCGCAGTTGCCCGGTATCGTTCGCCACCTGGGCCCCATGTGGAATACCATGTGTAAAGGTCAACGCAGCGACAATGCCGAGCAACAATGCGGTTGTGAACCTACCCAGCATTCGTGCGTTTGGCCGCCAGCGTAGCAAGGCACCACGCAATGTCTGCACACCCAGCACCGCCGAGAGTGCAACGAATGGGATTGAGGGCGCAATGTAGCGTGAATGGTTCACAACATAGCGTTCGGCCCCCAGATATAACACCGCTAGCATGAAGATAGGAGCCCACAGCACATGTAGTCCACTGTCAGCACGCGGACGCAGCATTCGCCAACTCACGGTGAGGATACCGATTGCAGCCAATGCAATAAACAATGCGCCGTGGTCACGATTCGCCATCCACAATAGAGCGCGTGGTAGGTCGGGGAACTCCTCACCGAGATAAGACTTGGCACGGAACGTGTTGGGTAAAGGGTAACCGTCAATCAAGAGATTAGCGATTGGGTAGCTGCCGGCCAGCAGCACATACGACACGATGCCCCGCCACCCATACGCAAAAGCCGCGCGTACCGCTTTGATGCTGCGCTGGTCACGCAAGGGGATGAAGAAAAATGCATCTAACCCCACCAGCACCGCCAGCAGATAGGCTTCTGGCCGCGCCAGTGTTGCCATTGCCAGCAAAATTCCGGTGCGCCAGCCAAACGAACGCCCAATGCGCACATCGTGCAGATGGCTCCAGATGGCGATGATGCAAAGCAGCGTGAAGGTCGTGATTTCCATGCCCGTCAGGCCCATCCAGATGAAGCGCCCGGTTAACGCGGTGATGACCCCGGCGGCAAAGCCAACCCACGCCCGCCGCGATACCCACCAGCCGAAGGCCGTGATGGTCAGTGTAGTGAGAACATGCCCCACGGCGCTCATGTAAATGGCAATATCCACCTGTTGCATAATGTCAGGGTCAAACAGCGCAAAAGGCAGTGCCAGCAGCATTACCCACAGCGGACTCGTCGCGCCAGAGGTCGGCACACCCTCATTGTAGGACAACCCTTCCCCGGCAGCGATGTGGGAGGCAAAGCGGACATGAATCCACGTGTCGTCCAGCAAAGCACCGATGTTGCCGTTATTTTGCGCACGGTTGAAGTCGATCACCAGCAGCAAATAAACGCTTGCCACTATACCCACCGCACCAAGCAACATCAGGGCCCGGCGTGGGTGTTGTCGTAAAATATCAAACATTGTCTATGCAATAGAATTTCACTTGGTTGCGAAAACTGTCGCGATTGTCGAAGTGTTTGGCGTATTCGTCAAGCATCGGATTCCTGACGCGCACGCCACTCATGCTGCAAAATCGACATTATCAGAATGTCATGGTAGGTACCATCACGGAAGAGCGCCTCACGTTCGCGCCCTTCATGCACAAAACCGAGCTTTTCATAAGCACGAATAGCCCGCGGATTGTAGGCAAATACGCCCAGATCTACCCGGTGTAGACCTAGCTCGTAAAATGCCCAGCGCAATAACACGTTGCTGGCGTCTGAACCATAGCCTTTGCCCCAGCAGTTTTGCTCTGTGATAGAAATTCCGAGCATGGCACCGCGATTTTTCCAATCAATGCGCACCAGCGAACACACACCAATGAGTTGGTCCGTGTCAAGAATATGCACGGCGAAGTGAAATTGATCTTTGCTATTGTGGCCGCTTTCTGTGCGTTGACGTTGGGTTTCAGGTGTATTCATGCGCAGGTCAAACGACGTCAGGGTCGCAAAGTCGAAATCGTTAAAACAATCCGCAAAATACGCATCATTGTCATGGGTGTTGGTTGTGAGATAGACCTTTTCCCCGCGTAGTAAGTTATTTCCCAGCATGGGGCAGCCCCCATTCATGGCGTAGTAGGCTCATGACGAGAATATCGTAATAGTGCCCGTCGCGGTAAACGGCCTCGCGGCGCACAACTTCATGCACGAAGCCGAGCTTTTCATACGAGCGAATCGCCCGATGATTGTAGGCATAGACAAGGAGGCTAATTCGGTGCAAGTTGAGTTCCCAGAACCCGTAATTGAGTACCAGACGCGAGGCTTCAGTGCCGTAGCCTTTGCCCCAAAACGCTTTATTTCCGACCGCAATACCTAACTCAGCACTACGGTTACGCCAGTGGGGAGCATGTAGGCCTGCGGAGCCGATGATCTCGTTATCGCTACAGGTGTAGATGCCAAACTGATAGCTGTTCTCGTTTTTGACCTGTGCCTCAAGCCATTGTTGTTCAGTTTGTAGCGTCATCTGGCGCAGCGGATTTGTACCCAACAGCGCCAGAAATTCCAGGTCAGCAAACCATTCTGCAAAGCGCGGCGCATCGTCCACGCGCAAGGGCCCCAGATAGACTTTTTCACCCCGAATGAGACGATTTCCCAGCATTTTTAGTCGGCTCCACTGGCGGCGGGTGTGGCGGGAATGATGATTTCGTTCTGTGGGGCGATGCTTTCGCCACGCTGCACCGCTTCTTCCGCTTCGATAACTCGTTCCAGGGCATGAATGGCTACTTCTACCATTGAATCATCGGGCTGGCGTGTGGTCAGGTGTTGCAGCATCAGGTTGGGGATGATGATCGCCTGAATGATCGGGTTTTCGCTGTGTTTGGCCGTAAATTTGATGAACTCGTAGGCCATCCCGGCGACGAGCGGCGTTGCCACAATGCGCGAGAGGATCAGCAGGAAGAAGTTATCCGGGCGGCCGGTGATGGCGTGGGCCACTACACTGAAGACGATGACCATCAACAGAAATGCTGTGCCGCAGCGGGGATGCTCGATTGAATGTTTCTGGACTTCACCGGGGATGAGTTCAGCGTCGGCCTCGTAAGCGTTAATCGTCTTATGTTCCGCGCCATGATAGCCAAATAGCCGCTTAACGTCTTCCATCATGCCAATCGCCGCAATATAGCCGATGAACAGTGCCAGTTTCACCACTGCTTCGATGGTGTCTTTGAGCAGGCGACTATCGGAACCAAGCGCGGTCCCTGCAAGGTCAGAGAGTACAGCCGGCAGCACCAGAAATAGACCGACACTCATCGTCAGTGAGGTTGCGACGAGCCCAACGACAGCCACATCCGAAAAGGCGTTCTCGTGGTCGGCGCGGCTTTTGGGCGCTTCAGGCTCTGTCGGGGAGGGGTCTGTAGGCGGGATTGGATCGGCCCGGTTGCCGCCATCAAAGGCCATACCCAGCGTGCTTGGCAGGGTTCGCAAGCTATAGCTGAGTACTGTGAGTGTCTTACCGATGAACGGCACCCCGCCGAAAAGACCCCCTTTGCGGCCAGTGTCTTGTTTTGGAGGTTCTTCTTCCTCAATGAGAGCGATGTTGGCGCTCCAGATGAGGGCTCGCATTCCCAAAACCAGAGCGTCCCACAAGCCAACCAGGCCGCGCACAAAGGGGATTTTGCCGATACGCCCACGATACAGCGCCGAGTTCAGCCGTTCCTCGTGAATAACGACGTTCTGTTCAGGGTCACGGACGGCTACGGCTGCAATCTGCGAACCGCGCATCATGACACCCTCTATCACAGCTTGCCCGCCATAGTTGAATTTTGGTTCCTGTTCCGCCATATCTTAGTCCTGTCTCTTTGTTCTTGACCACGGCAACCGAGGGTTACGCCCGACACACCAGAGTAACCACACCCCACTAACGAGTGCGATGCGTTCCACGGCTTGCGGCACACCATACACCCAATCGGCTGTTAAATCCGTTGATTGTAGTTCGTAAATCGCTTGTGGTTCCCAGTCTCCGCTTTGCGCTTGCAAGTAAGCCACATAGAGGGGGGAATGCACAACGTCGTAGTGTACCATAGCGTAAACACGTTCGTCATCCTGAACCTGTATTGTCTGGATGGCATCTGTATAGACAACGTTCATATTCGTAAATGTGCCCACTACCTGTACACCGACGCCCACCGCAAAGCTCAGCACAGCAGCAGCAATCCAGACGGGGCGACGTGGCAACGCGACCAGTGGCAAACACCATAACGGCATCAGTGGCACCAAAAAACGTGGCCCCCACGACCACCCCCCATGCCATGCCCACCATGTACTGTAAAATAGCAACGGCGGCACCGTCAGCCAGACCAAAAGCCATGCTGAATCGGGAAAACGGCGGCGAAAGCGTGGCCATAGCAACGCACTAAGCACCAGCGGCGGTGCATAGAGAAATACGCTTTTCCCCGGGCTAACCAGAAAGCCGACCAATCCGACCAGCGGAAAGGTGGTGAATCCTTCTTCGCTGTAGCCTGTGGACAGCATGTCACCAAAGCGCAACCAGTTATGCAGACCAAGCACCATCACCGCCAGCACGGGGCCTATCAACAAAAGGGGAGGGTGCCACCAGCGCACGGATTTCGGCTTTAGTGTCAGCACAAACCCCAGAAACGTCACGACGAAAATAAGCGTGTGGGCCCGTGACATCACACTGAGCCCTAACAACAGACTGACGCCGATTAACTGCGGTGCTGTAAAATTATTGCGTACACGTAGCCAGGTTGCTCCTGCGACCAGACATAGGGTCGTGATTGCTTCGGCAAAAAACAAACGGGCATAGGGCCATACACTTGTCCCCAGTGCGACAACCAGCGTCAATAACACCGCACCGCGTAAGTCAACACCATGCTGCACCGCCAGCACAAACCATGCCCCCATCGCGAGTGCCATCGCCAGCACAGGGACAAGCATAACCGCAATTGCAGCCACGGCGAAACGGTTCGCAATTGCTTCCTCTGCGACTTTATCAGCGTGATAGACGATGTGCGAGGCGAGGGCCGGCAGAGCGGGATCGTATTTGCTAAAATAGCGTTCATCCTGCCCTCGGACGATTTGTGCAATATCAATGGGTGGGACATCTAACCGGCCTTCAACCCCCAGTGACCACGCTGCATAGTACATGGCGAGGCCATCGGTGCTGTAGAATGGCTCACCAACAGACCAGGCGTACACAGCACCGCTACCAGACACAACCGCGAGTAGCGTGAGGACAAAAGGAAGGTGTTGTATCGCAGCTTGAATCCGCATCATTCAGACGATTGTGAGTCTGCTTAGCGCAACTGAACGCCAATCGCATCACCCAGTGAGGCCCAGACACGCCGGGGTTCTGTGGTGTTTAACACGACAATGCGCGGCGATCCGCTCACCAGTACTATGTCGGACGCGGTTGCCTGCGCCGCTGGCGTATCAATAACGTGTACAGTTGTGTCGTCCGGGCCGACGCCCTGCCGTGGCTCGGGGAACACATTCCCCAGTGAATCGAATACCTGTAACTCATCACCAAAGCGGGCCTCTATCCAGAAACTAACGGGCGTGGTGCGTGCTGACCACATGACAAACACTGTCTGCTCTGGCTGTGTCAGGGTCACAAGCCGGCCGTTTGTGCTTTGATCGTAGCCGGTGTTTTCTGCCCCTTCAAAGAGTTGGATAGCATGTTGATAGGCAGTAAAGCCGGGGCGCACACTGTTGTCGAAACGGATGAGACTAAAGGGTGCCTCGCTGGGCTGAGCGTCAGTGTCGAAGAGTTGATAGACGGCTGTGCGGTCTGCTCCGGTTGTCAACGTGAGGGCGCTCCCTTGCACAATGAAATCGGCCTGTTGCTCTACGGTGATGCCTGTTGATGGTATTTCAGCCAGCCCGGCGAGAGGGTCCAGGGTGGGGCTGGCGTTGAGTTCCGTTACCCAGACAGTTTTGTCATTGAGGCCGGTTGTCTCAAGTATCTCTCTGGTTTGGGCAAGCGCCGGAATAATCGTGTCTGTCATTGGGATGTCTGTGCGACTGGTAGAAGGTTCCAGCAGAAAGTTGAGCGTCACACCGTCGAAGTAAAAGTTATTGGCCGGCGCGAGGGGGTCATCGTTTATTTCATCAATAAACGTTTGTAGATACGGGATCGCATCGTCCGGCGCAGGGAGGCCGACCAGCCCACCGAGATAAAGTTGCGCAGTTTCGTCTTCGGCACGGAAAACTTCGTGGGCTATGCGTACCATCTGTACATAGGTGTCGATGTCACCACCGAGGCGAAAATCGGGGCTCTCGGCCGGCGCGTTGATGTTATCCCAGATAATCCAGTGATGCACACCAAGCGGCGCATATTCTTGCACCAATTGCCGCAAAAAAAGCGCCCATAAGTTCTCGGGATCGTCCGCAGCGCGATAGAGTGAGGCTGGCACCCCCGCTGGTGTCCTCACATCTGAAGCCCATGGTGGGGTGTTGACGATCATGCCAACTACCTGACGACCGTCGGCAATGCTGCGTTCTATCCAGGCGGGGCGCACCGCTTCACGTACGAAATCGCCGGGGCCATTGGGTTGAAAGCGCGACCAGTCGAAGGTGATGCGGTCCCACCGGACGCCGAGTTCGGTAGCGGCGGTTGGTCGCCAGTACCCACCGACGATGCCAAATGTCTGTTCCTGTTCAGGGGGCGGCGGCTGTTGGGCCTGCCCGGCGGATGGAAATTGCAGCAGCACCACAGCGGCGATGCTCAGCAGGAAAAAGAACCGGGCGAAGGATGTAGTCATCAGTTAGAGGAGGTGAATATCCACGATATTCATTTGCAGGTTCACGCGGCGGTTCCATTCGTTGATCTGTAGGTTATAGGCAACGTCAACATAGGTGGTCAGGTCGTTGAGCCAGTCACCAAAGCGGAACGCAATTGCGTCCATGCTAATTGGGCCATCCGCCAGTCGCAGCTTCAAGTGTTTGCCATCACCACCGACGCGCCGTGCTTCGACCACACGCAAGCGACGGGTCAGCAAGACGGGCTCAGGGTTGTCGGTGCCCAGTGGCTCGAGGTGTTTGAAGCGTTGAGCAAGTTCCATCGTCAAGTCAATCAAGTTCGCCTGCGCATCAATCACCAGCGTCGGGCACATGTCGTACTGACCGAGTTCCTGATCGGTAATTTTTGCCAGCCGCTCGTGCAAGGCCGAAATGTTCTCAGTGCGGATGGTAAAGCCTGCGGCCTGAGCATGTCCGCCATGCTGCACCAATAAATCCGCGCATTGATCGAGCGCGTTGGTAATGTGAAACTCTGGCGTGCTGCGGCAAGACCCGTGCGATTCTTCAGCGCCGACTTCAATCACGGCGGCGGGGCGATAAAACTCCTCCGTGAGCCGGCCGGCAACCAGTCCCACAATCCCCGGCTTGAAGGATTCGTCTGCGGCGAACAACAGCGACGGCACACTGCCATTGGATACCGACAGCTCACGAGCGAGATGATGCGCGTCAGTCGTTAATTGCTGCCGACGGTAATTAATGTCTTGCAATTCTTTTGCCAGCAACGTGGCTTCGCGCCAGTCATTGGTCATAAGCAGTTTATAGGCTGTGATCGCCTTCTCAAGTCGTCCAGCGGCGTTAATGCGTGGTCCAAGGGCATAACCGATACTGGTTGAACTCATCTTTTCGGGGCGCACGCGGCTAACATCCATCAGTGCATACACACCGGGACGCTTGGCACGCGCCAGTTCTGCGAGGCCAAGCTGCACAATTTTACGGTTTTCTGGCCGATCAAGTGGGGCCAGGTCTGCGACGGTGCCAATCGCAACGAGGTCCAGCAAATCGCCGGGTTGCAATGAGGGCGGTTGGCCGCTTTCACGGGCTGCCAGCAACAATGCTGTCGCCAGCTTAAACGCAATGCCAACGCCAGCCAGCATATCTTCAGGATACGTACAGGCCGGCTGCTTGGGGTTGAGGATAGCATAGGCCGGTGGCAGCACCTCACCCACAGAGTGGTGATCCGTGATGAGAATATCCAGTCCGGCGTCGTTGCCCGCTTGTACCTCAGCAACAGAGCGAATGCCACAATCTACCGTGATGACCAGCCGCACGCCTTCTTCGGCGAAGGCCTGCAATGCCGGGACATTCAGCCCATAACCCTCGTCGGCGCGGTCAGGGATATACGGATCAACCTTCCCCCCGAGCGCTTCAAGCGTTTGCACCAAAACCGCAACACTCGTCACGCCATCAGCATCGAAGTCACCATAAACGACGATGCGCTCCTGCTCACGAATCGCTCGTCGAATGCGCTTTACAGCATCGTGCATTCCGTGCATCAGAAATGGGTTTGGAACTTTAAATTCATTATAGAGGAATTGATGAGCAGCCGCCGGCGTTTCCAGTCCACGGTTGTACAACACACGCGCCATGATGTTCCCCATGCCATTGAGCGCCGCAACATAGTCGGCGGGGGGGTCTGGCGCTAATTTCCAGCGTTTTGGCTGCTTCGTCACGAGTAAGCGTTTCCTCAAGTATACGGTTCTGGTTTAATATTTCCTAATCAGATGGTACCATGCGCATTATTGCCATGACAATGACGCATTGTCATACACATTAACTTTTCAGCAGTGCTTTAAGGAGCAGTTTCGGCTGATGCCAGAACAACCCAGACGTCCATACGAACCGTCACGTGTTGTCGTGAATGCGGGTGTCCTCATTGGCGGGGCCGTCGGCATTTTGATCACGTTTACACAATCACTGGATAGTGTTGCCGCTTTTTTAATTACCGGGTTGTGTAGCCTGATCGCGGTGGCTATCTTCAGTTATGTTGAAGTATTCGTCATTCGCCCTCGACAACAGCGTTAGTCCGCTTAAAGATCGGAAAATCCCACCACGTTGTTCAGCGCAGCGGGATTGCAAGCAAATTATTCCCGGGGAGCAAGGGTCGAACTAGAAGCCACGTCCCTGATGTGGGTTGTAGTGGACACGAACCGGGTCAGCGGGTGCGCCTGTCAACCGCGCTTCAATGGTGTCGAAGTCAACACGCCCGCGCCGGATCAACCACCCCGAAATAAACGGGAGCAGCACAATGTTGCCACCGTAGGCACGAAAACCAAGGAACCAGGTATACATCCAGAACAGCATCAGCAAGACAATAGGGGCGATGCTCAACACCGGGTCAATGAACAGGGTCACGATGATGGCCGGCACCAGCAAGAACGACAAAAAGCCAAGAATGCGGGCATGTGCCAGATGATAGCGGATGAATGCCGTGTCCCAGTCTGCCACAAAGCCAGCGATGGGGGTCAAAATCCAGGCGAGCGGGTAGAGCATAGCACTCACGCTGAAGTCAGTATTGCTCATGCGGTCGGCCCGGCGCTTGTACTGCTGGCCATTCAAGCCAACTTTACCGCCAAGCCCACCCGCAGCACCACCAAGGTGATTCATCTGACCTCTAACGCCACGAATTGGAGCCATTGCATTGTTACGCATCTGTTTCATGCGGCGGCCCGGCGCTTGTTGCACAGCTTTGGCGCGGCTACGAATCTGTTGCATGTTGCGGCGTGGCGCAGCCTTCAGATTACGAACACGGCTGTTCGCATCACGAGCGGCTTGGCCGGGGGCGTTCAAACCACGATTTATAACACGTCCTGCTTCGTCAATTTTGCGTACTGGGTCTGGCATAGGGTTACTCGCTCCACTACAGTGTTTACCTATAGGTTACAACAGGATTGGCTGCAAGGCAATAAATGCAAAAGGACAATTTCTTACCATGCGTATTGTATTCATGGGAACCCCAGACTTCGCTGTGCCCACACTGGCGGCACTGCTTGGCGCGCCAGATATGCAGGTTGTCGCCGTCATCACCCAACCAGACCGCCCCGCCGGCCGTGGCAATAAATTGCGGCAAAGCCCAGTTAAACAACTGGCATTGCAGCACGAGTTGCCTGTGTTTCAGCCAGAAAAGCTGCGCGGCAAGGACGTCATGGCTCAGCTACGCACTTACGAACCCGACTTTCACGTTGTGGCAGCTTATGGGCAAATTTTGCGACAGGCTGTGCTAGATTTGCCGACGCATGGCAGCATTAACGTTCATGCATCATTGCTTCCACGTTGGCGGGGGGCAGCACCTATACAATCAGCGATTATGGCCGGGGACGCCGAGAGCGGGATTACAATCATGCAGATGGGCGCTGGGCTAGATACCGGGCCAATGCTTGGCAAAGCAGCCATCCCGATTGAGCCAGACGAAACCGGCCAATCTCTGCATGATAAATTGGCCGCGCTGGGGGGTCCGCTCCTGATTTCGACGCTGCAAGGGCTTGTTGATGGCAGCATCCAGCCGAAAGCGCAAAACGACGACAATGCTACTTATGCCCCGCGTATTCAAAAAGACGACGGCCGCATGGACTGGAACCATAGTGCTGCACAGATTGACCGTCAGGTGCGGGCGTTTTTCCCGTGGCCAGGCACTTTTACCCACTGGAACGGGCAAATGCTCAAAATTATCCGTGGCGAGGTGGTCACAGGCCGTTCACTCTCGGCCGGGAAAGTTGCTGTGGATAAAGACTATGCGTTGCTCATTGGTTGTGGAGATGGCAATAGCTTTGCCCCGACAGAAATACAGCTTGCCGGACGCAAAGCCATGCCAGCTCAGGATTTTGTGAACGGGTTTAATGAAATTGACGGTGCAACCTTTGGTGACTAGCCGCGTATGCCTCGTGGGGGGCGATTTTCTGCAATGAACTCACGCGGGTCAACATAACGCTGCTGTAGCTCTTGCAGGTTCAGGCGTGGCCAGTGGTAGGGCTTGCTCTCCAGAATATTGGGCGGCTGTAAATTTGTATTGGTTGGGCTCAGATCAAAGTGTAAGTGATATGGGAATGCTCCCTCTGCATTGCCAACATTAGCGATTTGCTGGCCACGCTGCACCCGGTCGCCCAGTTCGACACGCATTTTAGTGACATGGGCATAGCGGCTGTACATTTCTTGCCCGGTACTGACGAGTGGGTCGTGACGAATCACGATGACATTGCCCCAGCCTGCGATGCGCCCGGCAAAGGACACAACGCCAGAGGCTACGGCAAACACAGGGGCATTGGCGTCGGCGTCCCAATAGGGGCGGTTAAGGTTCAGGTCGGCCCCGGTGTGATAAGCCTCCTGTGGCGTCCCTCGGAAATAGCGCACAGCAAACCCGGTGGCGTCAAACCAATCGCCCGGCCAGATGTCATCGCTCTGCCGCAATTCACGGGTGCCAATCGGGGCATCGTAGCCATCAGCAAGATAGGTGCGGCCGCCGTTTTGCAACAGCTCCTCATTAGCATCAATAATCCGCCGATAGCGCATGGCGTGAAAGCCGATGATGCGGTCATCTTCAAAGGTCAGGTCATTGAGGAAGACAATGCCCGCCTGTGCATTGTTGGCGTCAAAGCGGAAAATTCCGAGCGGCACCCACAGGTTGTCATAGTCGCTCTGGTCAATTTCTACCTGGACCTCGCCGTTGACCCCGGTAACGCCGTGCAGCTTATACCGGGCCCGGGTAGCAGTAGCATAGCGTGCAGAGACAAACGTCGCGACTTCATACCAACCACTTTCGGTCAAGTTCGGGTCCCACAAAGCCCATACACTGCTCGCGTCGCTGCGCGTTGTTTTGTAGAGGATCGGCCAGCCGAGGGCGCTGTCAAAGCGTTCAGTGACGTCGTTAATGGGTTGGTTGCTGTGCGTACCCATGCGATATCCGGGGTCGTCGGGCGTCACGACGATTTCTGCGCCATAGTGCCCACCCTGTGGTGGTTCTGGTTCCTGTGGAGACTCAATGCGGGTCAGCGGGATGTTCACGATGGGGAACTGCGCCGGGCCAATTAGCCCAAACCGCCACCAGTTGAGCGCCAGCGCGTTGTGAAAGCCGACAACATATTGCCGCGCCTGACTCAGCTCATCGGGGTCGGCATTGGCTTGCAAAAGCGGAATCACTGGCACGCCATAGTTGCCCCACACGCGATATGCTTCGTCCAGCACTTCTTGAAAGTCACGCTCGAAGGATACCCAGTAGCATTGTGGATGGATGCTATTGACATACGGTCGCCAGGCATCAGGGAAGATGCGCGCATAATGCTGTTGTCGTGGGTCAACCGACATACCCAGATGAAAACCGCCCCCAATGCCCCGCCGGACACGCTGTATGAAGGGGCGAATAGGTTCGCGCCCAACTTCCCAGAAACCTGCATACGGCTCAATGTCAAGCACCATCGATTTGACACCATCCACGGCACACGTCTCGATGATAATGTCGGCTTCTGCGTTGACATCGCGCCCCTTGGGCACACACCACGCATGAAATTCCAGCCCATTCGACGCCAAAACTTCTACCCAGCGTGCGACATCTTCCGGGCCGTTGATGGCCAGTTGTCCGCTATCATACTTGCCCATCCAATCGCTGCCATCACTGGTTTTGACGAAGACCATTTTCACATGTGGAGCCCATTTGCGTATGGTGCGGGCCAGTGCTTCGATGGTTTGTTCTGCAACAGAACTCCCTTTCCAGTGCCATATTCCTGGTTTTTTATCGTATGGTGTTAGCGCCATCGGTTTTTTGCCTTTCGGTTTTACGGAGACTTTTTATGTTCCTATGCTAAACCGTCTATGCAAAAAGGTACAATGCTCTACGTGCCTTAACCCATGTTAGAGCTTGACTTATTACCATTAGGGTCTGGTCAGCATATGCTATACTGGCTGCTGCTGAAAAATACTACGATCCCCTTGATCAATGAACGGAGAAACGCATTTTATGAACCCCAAAATTGGTATCATCGGCGGCTCAGGATTGTATAACATGGAGGCGCTACAAAATACAGATTCCCACGATATTGATACCCCATACGGCAAACCGAGTGCCCCGCTTATCAGTGGCACCATTGCTGATGTCGAAGTCGTCTTTGTGCCGCGTCATGGCAATGGACACCGCCATAGCCCCAGCGAAGTTCCCTATCGGGCGAATATTTTTGCGTTGAAAAGCGTGGGCGTTAAGTACCTCATCGCTGTCAGTGCGTGTGGGTCACTGCGTGAGGATTATGCCCCCGGGCATTTTTGCATTCCAGATCAACTGGTTGACTTCACCAAAGGCAAACGCGATGCAACCTTCTTTGAAGACGGTGTGGTTGCGCATGTCGGCGTTGCCGACCCGTTCTGCGATGCAGTCCGCGGTGTGCTTGCTGAGTCTGTGGATACTGTAGGGGGGACGGTTCATCGCAACGGGACGTATATCACCATTGAAGGGCCGCGCTTCAGCACTCGCGCTGAAAGCAACCTCTATCGGCAGTGGGGCATGGATATCATCGGTATGACGACTTCACCCGAAGCATTTTTAGCACGCGAAGCCGAAATCTGCTATGCGGTCGCTGCGATGGTTACTGACTATGACGTCTGGCATGAGCAAGATGTTACAGTCGAGATGGTGATGAAGACGATGCGCAACAATTTGCAAACTGCGCAACAGATGCTCGTTGACGCTGTGCCTAAACTGGCAGCGATGACAGAAAAATCTGCGGCACACACGGCCCTGAAAGGTACACTCACCAGCAGTCGTAAGCTCATTACTGACGAAAAACGTGAGAAGCTCGGCCCGCTTGCCGACAACTTACTCAACTAATCCCCGGTGCTTGCCGAACGCGGCTAGGCGCTGATGTTGAACTTGAGTACTATCAAACCATGACTTCAACCACAGCGCTTTTGCCACAGGATGTCTCGCGCCGCGAACGCCACTTGCTGGGGCTTGCGGCACTTTTTATCCTGCTCAACCAGTCGATGCTGTTGATTAGCCTCCAACGGCCGGTCTGGCAATTCTGGAACATTGGCGTTTGGGGACTGTGTGCGACCGTGGTGCATCTACAGGCGCGGCGTCTCCTCCCGCAGCGTGACCCTTATCTTTTACCGTCGATGTTTCTCCTGATGGGGTGGGGCTTAACCGCGATTGATCGTTTGCAACCGACGTTTGCTGACCGTCAAGCCGTATGGATCGCGGTGAGTTCGGTGGCGCTGGTGGGGTTGTGGTGGTTGCCGCATCATTTGCGCTGGTTGCAGAACTGGCATTGGCACTGGTTAGGGCTTGGTATCCTCTCGCTGATGGCGACAGTGTTTTTTGGCGTGAATCCTTCGGGGGTGGGGCCGCGTCTGTGGTTAGGAGGCGGTGATTTATTCTACCAACCGTCGGAACTGCTCAAATTGATTGTGATACTGTTTCTGGCGGTGTACTTCTCCCGAAATGCCAGTCGCATTCGCTATCGTTTGTTTGACCTGCGCTTAATGGCTCCAACAGCTTTGGTGCTGCTTATCTGCATGTTAGTATTGATTCTGCAACGTGACCTCGGCACAGCGACCCTCTTTTTTCTGATCTATCTGTTGATGCTTTACCTTACGAGTGGACATTGGATTGTTTTGGTTGCTGGTGGAGCAGTCATCAGTGTTACCACCGCTATTGCCTATGCCGTTTACGATTTGGTACGGCTGCGCATCGACATCTGGCTAAACCCCTGGCCCCAGGCTGATGACCGCGCCTTCCAGATTGTGCAAAGCCTGATGGCAGTGGCGGCCGGAAGTTTGCTGGGGAGTGGTGTGGGGCAGGGAATCCCGACCTTTGTGCCCGTGGCCCATTCTGACTTTATTTTTGCTGCCATTGCCGAAGAATGGGGGTTTATTGGCGTTATGGGACTGTTGTTTACCTTGCTACTGTTGATCTTTCGTGGCCTAAGAATCGCTATGCAAGCGCCACCGTTGAGCTTTTCGGCGTTGTTGGCGGCTGGTGTTAGCCTGTTGATTGCTACCCAAAGCCTGATGATTATCGGTGGCACACTACGCCTGTGGCCACTCACCGGGGTAACGGTGCCGCTGGTTAGCTATGGTGGCTCATCGTTGCTGGCGACGACGTTGGCGGTCGGGTTACTGCTTATCCTCAGCAATCAGCAGCATACACAGGATGCTCATGACAACTGAAATTCGCAATTTGAGCATACTTATCGTACTGGTTTTTTTTGGGGTGGCGGCGACCAGCTTTTACTGGAGTATTCTCCAGCGTGATGACCTGCAAACCCGCGCGGACAACCCGCGTGGTATTCTTGCAGCACAGCAGTTCCAACGCGGACGCATTTATGATCGGGACGGGCGTCTGTTGGCAGACTCGGTTGTGGTCGAAGATGAACTGCGTGAGCGGGTTTATCTGTCGCCAGCGATCAATAGCGCTGTTGGCTACTACGATTTCCGCTATGGGGCCGCAGGATTGGAAGCTGATTTTGATGACGTGCTTGGTGGTGACATCGCCACGACACCAGCACTTGAGCAAACGGTCAATGACCTATTACAACGTCCCGGGCGGGGGCATGACCTGCGTACGACGTTGAGCCTACCATTGCAGGAACGACTTTTCGCCGCGTTGCAAGGTCAACAGGGGGCGGGGGTCGTGGTGGACGCTGCGAACGGTGAAATTTTAGCGTCGGTGAGTCTGCCGACGTTTGACCCCACCGAATTAGAAGATGCATTGTTGACAGAGGCGTTTGAATTGCCCTCTGATGGCAATGTGTTGGCGGCGCAGTCTCCGCTATTTAATCGTGTGCAAAACGGACGCTACCAACCCGGCACAGCGATGCACCTACCCCTGCTGGCGATGCTGCTGATGGCTGGTTATGAACTGGACACACCCGTTACAACACACCCGCAGGTGCTATTACCAGAAACGCAGCTTTTGAATCAACGCTGTACCCCAGATGTAGAGATAACTTTGTCCATTGCGTTTCGACTTGGCTGTTCCGGGCCATTTATTCATCTATTGGACGGTGGAGTGACTTACGAACAGTTCGACCGCTTGATGTGGCAGTTCGGATTCTATCAGCCACCTCCGCTGTTTCGTGGTGAGCCGAGTACCGGTCCGCCAGCCCCACCATTTGCGGAGGACACTGCGTCGATTTTCAGTCTCGTATCGATTGGCAGTGGGCAGGGAGGAATTACGTTTTCGCCGTTGCAAAGCCTGCGTTTTGTGATGGCAGTGGCCAATAGTGGGGATGTGCCAGAGTTGGTACTCGCTGATGCTTATCGGCTTGCAGATTCAACACGCTGGCAACCTTTTGACATCCCCGCCACAGAAACGCAACTTTTCTCACCACAAGTCGCTGAACAAATGCGCGGGGCAATGACACTGAGTGGTGACCTGTACTACCATAGCGGCGTAGCGTATGTTGGTGAGCCGTTGCGCTTGCTCAGTTGGTTTAATGGTTTCTTGACTGAAGCAGCAACGAGCCGGGTGCTGGCACTGGTTATTGTGCTGGAAGATGCGCCACACCCCGACGCCGCAGCCGCTATTGGACGTCCGCTACTTAACGCTATTCTGACTCAATAACCTTGCGTGCCTCAGCGTGAATTTCTCGCAACCGCTCTAGCATGACTTGCTCGCCCTGCGATTCAAGCTGAGCAATCACCATTTCAAGGTAACGCAGCAGGTCTTCACCATACTGTGGGGCCTCATCTACCAACTTGAGCCGCATTTCCAGCGTGTCTTCAATCATCATCAATTCGTTGAGGAAACGCACTTCTGGCGGCGCATTTTGTATCATGACCTCGTTAACGGCTTGATAAATCGCTTCCAGCCGTTGCAGACGCGGCATATCTTCCTTCTGTTGTGCGTCTTGAAGGTTAGCGTCTAGCACTGCCATAAACATATCGTCTATCATGCCCAGATTTTGCTGGACTGCCTGGTTAATGTCCCGGCTTTCAGCGATGCTTTGCAAGGCGGCAACCGCTTGCTGTACACGCGCCTGGCTTTGCTGGTCCAGCACCTCTAATACATCTACGAGGAAATCACGCGCTTGTTCAGCTTTGCGGCGGGTTTTCTTGTTGCGGTCATTTTCAGCAATAGCGGTAAGTTGCTCAAAGAACTCATAAGTCAGCGCGGGACGAACAGCGCTGGCAAATATCTCCAGATATGCTTCATCGTCAGCATGCTTGACCACCAGGTCAGCCAACATACGGTGCGTTACGTTGTCACCCATCGCGTTGATGTCTGCTGAAACTTTCTGCAACATTGCTTCTCGTTGTTGCGAGGCAGCCATCATTTCTTCACTGTAGGACGTGAGTGGTAAAATAGCATCGCGCACACTTAGAATCTGTTGTGCAACATCTTGTTGCCCACCTTGCATCGCAGACTCAGCCGTCATAGTTAGCATTGCAAAGAAGTCAGCGTCCAGTTTATCGTCATGTTGCTGGACAAGTGCTTCGAGCTGATCGGGCGGGGTTTGCAAAAACTGTTGCACAAGCCCCAGTTTTTCTTGCCGTTCTGCGATCATCTCTTTCGTGATGCCGTCGGCCTCAAGTACCGTGTCAATCATCCCTTGTAGCGTAAACGTGCGGCGTGGGTTCAGCAGATAGCCTTTGCGTTGTTCTTGTGGCAGGCTGTCAGAGATGTCGCGGATGAAGCGCCCGACCACGGTCTCTTGCTCGTCTTGCGACATGCCAAGTTCCATCGGCACATTGATCAAGAGCAATTCTTTTTCAGGGTCATGATACACAATTGGCGTCGCAACCTGATTTTCAAAACCACAGTTTGGACAAACTGCCATTGTTACCTGACCTGAAATCAGGCGCGTTTTGGCAGATGGGTCTTGCCCAACGTCAAGCACCTGCTTGATGTCTGCTTGAAATGGTGTTCCGCAATTGGCACAGTTAATCACAGGTTGTTGTCGTGAAGCCATGCTATTCCTTTTACAATTCGTAGATTCGTATGGGTTTATGTCTGGTCGTCGTGGTAGATGACCGAGTCAATGGGCAGCGTGAAGACAAACGTCGTGCCGAGGCCATCAGCATTTGGCCGGGCCCAAATGCGACCACCATGTGCTTCGATGATAACACGTACCAGATACAATCCTAGCCCGGTACCTGGCGCACTACCTTTGATTGCAGACTGTGTGCGGTAGAAGCGGTCAAAAATGCGCTGGGCGTCTTCATCAGAAATGCCAGCTCCCTCATCACGGACATAGACCTGCACTTCATCGTCAGAATAGGTGCCCCCAACGCGCACTGTGCCACCCTGCGGTGAGTATTTGATAGCATTACTCACCAGATTGTCGAATACCTGCCTTAGCTTTGTTGCGTCACCATAGACCACTGGCAGGTCGTCATCGAAACGTAGTTGTAAGTCGTGCTTGTTGGTTTGGGTAGCAAAGCGTTCGAGTACGCTCTGCGCAATATCAGCCAACCGTATTGCTGTCGGGTTGAGTTTAATCATGCCCTCAACCTGGACACGTGACGCCATCAGAATATTCTCGATAAGCTGTGTCAGCCGATCCGCTTCGTCTTCAATGATGAGTAGTCCGCGCCGGATGGTGTCGGTGTCCCAGGTGGCGTCGTCGCGGCTAAGTGTCTGTGCATAGCCTTTAATCAGTGCCACCGGGGTTTTGAGTTCATGCGACATCACAGAAATAAAGGTGCTTTTCATTTCTTCTGCTTCACGAAAGCGTGTAATGTCACGAACATTAGCAATAATATTGCGCAACGTACCATCTTCGGCAAAGACGGGCGCGTATTTGATTTCAACGCTGAGCCGCATACCGTCTAGCCGTTCGAGATCGCCTTCAACATGGACAACCCCGCTAGCGGATTCCCATTCGCCTTCTTCATTTTGCTCAACTGCGAAGGGCCAGCCCTCGTCCATCATATCTTCAAGCCGCAGCCCCGGCGCGGGGTCAGTCCAGCGGATGATATCATCATGATAGCGGTTGATGACGTATTCCAACGGCCAGCCTGTCATTTGGGCTAGCATTGGGTTCATCCGCATCACCCGTGTTGCTCCATCCAGAATCATAATCCCGTCGGCGCTGGCATCCAGAATGGTGTCCAGGCGTCGCTTTTCTGCCATCGTCGCTTGATACAAGCCCGCGTTGTGAACAGCAATGGCGGCCTGGTCTGCGAAACTTTGCAAAATGCGTAGATCATCTGGTGTCGGGGTGCCGGGGTAGGCACGGAAGACATAAATAACACCAAGAGCCTCACCTGAAATTCGCAGGGGCAGCGGAACGACCTGTCGTAGGGTGCGGTCGAGTTTACGAGCAATCAGGCGGAGGTGAAGCCGCGCCTCATCACTGTCTAGCATCTCGGCGGCATCTAGTTTTGTGAGTTCCAGCAGGTTATCAAACAGCGCTGCTTCGTCTTCATCAACTCCCAGCACGGCTTTCACGACCAATCGTTTTCTGGGGCCGCGCAATGCGATCAACCCAACTTCACCGCCCAGCATGGACACAGAAGCCTCTAGCACCATGCGCAAAACGACCTGTAGATCAAGCTGTGCCGTGATCGCTCGTGAGATCTTCAGGATGTAGTCACGTTGATGAATGCGAAAATCAGGTAGAATAATCATAGATGTAGTCTAACATATTCAAGCATAAAGCCGATATTTCTAACGCAATTCTGGTGTTTTCCCACGAATGTCTGTTGATGTAATCCTTTTGTTTCTGCGCCTGGCTGCGGCGGTAGTGCTGCTGATCTTTGTTGCGGTTGCAACCTATTGGCTGTGGCATGACAGCATACAGGTAGCAGGCCCACGTTTGGTACAATTGCAAGCTGGTCAGGTGCAGCGTCAATGGTGGTTAACGGCGACTGACTGCGTAGAAGTGGACGGTATTGCACTCTATTTCTATCAAGACGACGCACAGGGATGGTGGTTGAAAACGGTCACACCAGATACACCTATTCGGCGTGATGGTGACAACCAGCAACTTCCATTGCGGTTAACACCACAGACCGCCTTTGACGTCGGTGAAAACACTTTTTGGTTTTACCTGTGATGATATTCAATGCAACTTAAGGAGTCCTTGTTATGGATTTAGGATTACAAGACGCACGTGTACTGGTCGTTGCCAGTCGTTCCGGGCTTGGGGCTGCTGTAGCGCGGCGCTTTAGCCTTGAAGGGGCCCGGGTCGCGATCAACGGCCGTGATGCCGATACGCTTTCAGAGACAGCCAGTGCCATTCAGAATGAAAGCGGCAATACTGTTGCAGTTTTACCCGGTGACCTCAGTGAACCCGATGCAGCGGCCGGACTTGTGCAAAGTGCGGCTGAACAGCTTGGCGGGCTGGATATTCTTGTGACCAATGCTGGTGGGCCACCGCATGGACACTTTGTTGACCTTACGCTTGATCAGTGGGCCGATGGGCATAAGTCGTTGTTGTTAAGTGTGGTGGCAATGGTGCAGGCGGCGCTTCCGTTTCTGCGTCAATCTGACCGGGCGTCAATTTTGACGATTACGTCGCTTTCTGCCAAGCAAGCTGTGGATGGTCTGACAATTTCGAACACTTATCGTGCCGGGATTTCGGGGCTGGTGAAGACGCTGGCCAATGATCTGGGGCCAGAAGGCATTCGCGTTAATGCAATTCTGCCAGGCTGGACAGCGACGGCGCGTGTGGAAGAACTCCTCGCTGCTCGTGCGGAAGCTGCTGGCACCAGTATTGAGGACGAACGTGCTGCCCGCACTCAAGACATCCCGCTCAAGCGCGTCGGCACCCCGGAGCATTTTGGCAACGTTGCGGTGTTTATTGCGTCGCCGGCCGCGAGTTTCGTACATGGTGCAATGATCCCGGTCGATGGCGGCGAGATCAAAGCGAACCTGTAGACATTTACCAGGAGCCTTCAGAATGGACGTCAAAACCATTCAACAACTCTATGATTATAATTACTGGGCCCATGCGCGGGTGTGGGATTGCGTCGTTAAGCTATCGGAAGAACAACTTATGCGCCCGCTTGACTATTCAATTGGCTCTATTCATGCACAGCTTGTCCATACGATGAGCGCCGAGTCTGTGTGGTTTGATCGCATTCGCGGCGACTCACCGCCGGGGATGTTTGACCCCTCAGATTTCCCGACGCGCCACGCTATACGTACCGCATGGGATGCCATTGAACAGCGTGTGCGCCACTTTTTGCAATCTCTGGACAGCGACACGCTATCAGGGGACATTATCTATCAGCGTACCAACGGTGAACCCAAAACAACCCCGCTGCTGGGTATCCTGTTGCATCTTGTCAATCATGGTACCGACCACCGCGCCCAGACGCTAGCGATGATCGACCGCGTAGGCGGAGAAACTGTCGCCCAAGATTTGATTTTCTATCTACGCCAGCAATGGGTATAATCAACTTCATGCATTCGACTCAATTGAAGGTAAGGCCTACATGTCCAGTGTGTTGATTAGCTTCGCACCTGAAGATGAGTCTTTCGCGCAACGCCTCCATACCGACTTACGCGGCGCAGACTTACAGGTCGTTGCTGATAACCCCGATGTTGCTGTGGACGAAATTGTCAAGACCACGAGTGCCGTTGTGGTGGTGATGTCACCCGCCACAGCCGCCGCCGAGCGTGTTCAACGTATCCTCGACTTCGCCCGCGACCACGAATTACAGTGCATTCCGGTTTTGCACATGTTCACCCCCATGCCAGCCGCATTTACCCTGCTGACACCGCTCGATATGTCCACAGACAGGCGCTATGCAGCCAATCTGCCGGGGCTTGTGGCTGTCTTGCGAGAAGAATCAACGCTGGACGATGTGTGCTTGCCAGAATGGATGACGATTGATGATCGGCGGCACCGCGTTGCAGCAGACCTTGGGCACTATCTGGGGGTTTTGACGCTTATTGCAGCGCCACGTGCTGACCAGAGCGGTCAGGGTAAGCCGCATGAACACCGCAACGCTGAATTAGCATGGCAACACCACGCCGCTATCGTCCCGGCATTAGCCGCAGATGGGGCGCAAAGCCTCTTGTTTGCACGGGTGATGCCACCAACAGCCGAACAATTAGCCGCAGATGTGCAGCAACCGTATCGCGTTGTATGCCTCAGCGCATATAGCACTGACGAGGCACTGGTGCTAGAAAACGAATGGGAACATGAAGCGCCGCTCTATCCGCAGCATCTTGTCAACATGTTTGCCGATAGCCGTGCCGAACTGCTCATCCTCCACGGGCAACTCGACGAGAATGAGGCCGACATCTTGCTAGAGGAGACGCATCTTCGTGCCCTGTTGCTGGTTGATCCTGAGTTAGATAGCGCTACGCTAGCCCATGCCCTATCCCATCTATATGCAAGGTTGCACGCCGGCCGTCCGATCAGCTCTGCACTATATGCTGCCATTGAAAACAGCGGTGTTAACGGCGATGCGTTCCGCTTGAAATTTAAGCCGGGGGTAGATGATGCCCGCGTGACATTGCCGCCAGAAGGCAAAGCCGCGAACTGGTGCCTCATTGACGATGGGCTGCCCGCAACACGTAATGTGCCTGTACATCCCGGTTTTGTAGGGCGGCGAGATTCACTTGATGAACTTGCACGCGAAATCGCCTCGTCAGATTATCGTCAAATTGCTATCTATGGCGAACACGAAGCGGGCAAAAGCTGGCTGGCGGCTGAATATATTGCGCAGCATGGGTGGCGTTATCCCGATGGCGTAGTGTGGTTACGCATTAGCGAACAGTCCAAGTCTGAAGATGTTATCGGGCAATTGCTGGCTATGCTCGAACTGCCGCCCACTACCAATTGGAACACCCTGCGCGAATTATTACGTGAACGTAGTGTGCTTATCATACTCGATCAACTGGACGAGTGGAGCAACCCGTTGGAAGTCGGTGAACTAGCAGACTTCATTGCCCGTTTAGACCACATTGGCGGCACACGGGTACTGTTGACCTCGTGGGGGCCAGTGCAGCCCATCACCTATACCACGGGCACCGAAGAAAACGAAGTCCATCCGTTGACTGGCGATGAAGCGCGCCACCTGACCGCTCGCTATGTCGCCCAGTATGAAGTGACCGATATTCTCGCTCAGGATGAAGCGATTCACGCTTTCGCCGCAGCCACCAAGCATGAGCCCTGGCTTATCCGTGAGGCGATTCAACTTGTGGAACGACACGGACTCGCCGCCGCGATAGCGTCCATTAAAGAATTGACCACGGATGTAGCTGATCCTTTTGAATTGCACATGCTCAACCAGATTGAAGCACTTGAAATGGTCGAGCTAGACGTGCTACGTCGCCTGCAGGGGCTACGCGATGGGGTGCGCCTGGACATGATTCAAACCATTGCACCCGCCGCAAAAGCACCAGTAATTCGTCGGCTGTTGAAGCTGGACATGTTGCGGCGGGATGGTGTGTTGTATCGTGTACCGAGCATTATTCAGCTTTATCTGCGTCAGTATTTTCCGCTCACGGTTGCACAGCAAGATGACATTGACCGCATCGTGACCCAATACATGCTGAAAGGAACCCCATGAGCCTTACGCCTGCCCTGCAACTTACTGCTGAACAGCTTGCCGCCATCAATAATCTGCGCGGTGTGTTGAAACGCCAGATGCGTCCGCTCAATGGGGCCGACAGCACACAGCTTGCTGAACTGCTGCTGCATTACGCCGAGATGATGCGGCAGAGCGGCCTCGCGAAAGAATTGCTCGAATACCTTGACAATATTCTGTTGCTGCTGGATGAAGGTACAGCACACTATTACCGTGTGCAAACCGAAACGGCTCTGACAATGGACGTACTCGGCGGTTACGAATACGAAGCCGTAGCGCTCTATAATGGCGTGATTGCTGCCTATCAAGAAAGCGATCTGCCGACAGCAAACCTCGACATGGCCAAAGCACAACTTGCTTTCGCCCGACACCTGCGCCTACGCGGAGACTACGATCAGGCGGTGGACAACTTGAATGCTGCCGCTATCACCTTTTCAGCGAACAATGATACCCTCGACGCGGCGCGTGCTTACCAGGAACTGGGTATGGTCAAAGCGGTGCAGGGTGATCTTGAACAGGCGATTCAAAATCACGAGTTAGCGTTGGATACCCTGACTGACCCATCTGCGGAGGGGTTTATGCAGCGCATCAGCATCAATATTGATCTGGCAACGACGCTCTTGCAGAA